>JBAZAY010000010.1:0-75551 GCA_041671725.1 Gallionella sp.
CCTGGGCATTCGTCTTCGAATAAGCCACAGTCACCGTGCCGAAACCAACATCCTTGGTTCCGCCGACCTTCCAATCGGTGTAGTCGGCTGTGGGAACATTTTTAACCTTCTGGCTACCGACATGGCCCAGCAGCCCCCAGCCGTCACCCATATCCTGGGAAAGGTTCAACTCCAGATAGTTACTACCCTTGGTCTTCGTGGTATTGAGTGTGCCCCAACCGATGAAGTAGTCGGAAACAGCTTCGCTATATTTCACCGACACCATCTTGTAGCTCGCGCCCAAATAAACCTCTGTTGTGTCTGGTGAGACCTGTGTGGCGACTTTATTACCGTTATAGTAGTAATAGATTGCGCCAACATCATAACCAACATCGCCCACGGTACCCCTATAGCCGCCGTACAAATCCACCTCTAAATTGCTGTTGGTCTTGTATGGATCGTTGGCAGCGTCAGTGCCACCGGTTTTTACCCATTGTTGGGTTGATACCCAAGTACCTGCATATAACCCGCTCGCATGGCTGTAATCCACGCCGCCAGAAATAGCCGGATTGTGTTGGCTTTGCGTAATACCGCGAAAGATGTAGTCGGTAGTAACGCCGATATTTGCGGTAAAGGTATGCGGGGAGGCTGGCGCTGCATCAGCCGCCACTGCGACGCAAGGCACAGCCAAAGCGGCCAGGATCAGGGTGTTCAATAATTTGCTGTGCAACATGATGATTCCTTTCTTGAGATTAAAAATAAAACGCATTTCCCGCACATGACTATAAGCAGGATGCGTGCCATTAATATTTAATTGTTATTAAACAATATGTTGTAAATGTTTTGTTATTTTTTGCACTTGCCCTGCGCACCATGCAAACGCAACATGACCCGCAAACGCACCAGTAGTGTGCACCACCTCACCAGTTTTGCTACACTGGCAAAAAACAAGTTTTCAGTTTATGGTTCACAGAACAGGAAACTATAATTTATAAGGAGTTGTACGATGCTGAACCCGAAAATTTTTGAAGATCTTTCCGCAAAAATAAGTGCAGTAGCCGAAAGTGGCCCCGCCAAAGACATCGAAAAAAACATGCGCGCCTTGTTGACGCAGGGCTTTAGCAAGCTAGATCTGGTGACACGAGAAGAATTTGATATTCAGGCACAGGTGCTGTTGCGCGCCCGCGAACAACTGTCCGCACTGGAAGCGCGCGTTGCCGAGCTGGAAGCACAGCGCAAATAATTTTAATGTTACAGGCGACTTCTTTTGCTTCTGTCATTCCCGCGAAAGCGGGAATCCAGTTATTTAACAAAGTCGCGCTTTGCACGTCAACATCAAGGTGCTGTCCACTAAGTGGACACTTCTTGATATGCTGGATTCCCGCCTTCGCGGGAATGACGATATGAGCCTCGCGGTGTTATACAGCCGCGCATTATCCGGCATGGAAGCCGAGCTGGTGACCGTCGAGGTGCATCTTGCCAACGGCTTGCCCAGCTTCACCATCGTTGGCCTGCCGGAAACGGAAGTCAAGGAAAGCAAAGACCGCGTGCGCGCCGCGCTGCAAAATTGTCAGTTCGATTTTCCGGCCCGGCGCATCACTGTCAACCTTGCGCCTGCCGATTTGCCCAAGGAAAGCGGGCGCTATGATCTGCCGATCGCGTTGGGGATACTGGCTGCAACCGGGCAAATTCCTGCCGATAAACTTGCAGACTATGAATATGCCGGCGAACTTGCGCTGACAGGAGAGCTGCGCTCAATACGCGGTGCGCTGGCGATGACCTATCGCGCCGCCAACTCAGGTCGGGCTTTCATCCTGCCCGCTGTGAATGCAGCGGAAGCCGCGCTGGTGGAAGACGCCGTGGTTTATCCGGCCAAAACGCTGTTGCAGGTCGCGGCCCATCTGGCCGGACGGGAAGCAATGCAGCCTTATGTTAGTCAGCCAGAGACAGTTTCGCCCCACTATCCCGACATGAGTGAGGTGAAGGGGCAGGAACAGGTAAAACGCGCGCTGGAAATTGCCGCTGCAGGCGGGCATAGCGTGCTGATGATGGGCCCGCCGGGTACGGGTAAGTCCATGCTGGCGGCGCGCTTCCCCGGCATCCTGCCGCAGATGACGCAACAGGAAGCGCTGGAGAGTGCGGCCTTGCAATCACTGGATGGCAGTTTTGATGTGAGCCGCTGGAAAACCCGCCCATATCGCGCACCGCACCATACCGCCTCCGGCGTGGCGCTGGTCGGTGGCGGCAGCAATCCGCGTCCCGGCGAAATTTCCATGGCGATGCATGGCGTGTTGTTTTTAGACGAATTGCCGGAGTTTGATCGCGGCGTGCTGGAGGTATTGCGCGAGCCACTGGAATCGGGACATATCACCATTTCACGTGCAGCCCGGCGTGCCGAGTTTCCTGCGCAGTTTCAACTCATCGCCGCGATGAATCCCTGCCCGTGTGGCTATTTCGGTCACTACAATGGCAAATGCCGCTGCACACCGGATCAGGTGTCACGCTATCGCGGCAAAATCTCAGGCCCGTTGCTGGACCGTATCGATATTCAGATCGAGGTGCCTGCCGTAACGCAGCAGGATCTGCTCAGGCAAGCCGATGGCGATAGCAGTGCCACGATTCAAGCCCGCGTGGAAGCCGCCCGCCGGCGCCAGCTGGCAAGGCAAAATAAACCGAACGCACAACTTTCCGTCACCGAACTGGACACGTTCTGCGTGCCCGACGCTCAAGGCGAGGCATTGCTAAGACGGGCCATCATGCGCCTGGATCTCTCGGCGCGCGCGTATCATCGGGTTCTCAAAATGGCCCGCACCATCGCCGATCTGGCCGACAGCGATGCTATTCAGACCATGCACATCGCCGAAGCGGTCCAGTATCGGCGCATGGACAGACAATTTTAAAAAAGAAAGAACACCATGTTTGAACAGAAACTGATCAGCAGCATGAAAAACTTTAACCAGTTCATCCACGTTCTGCTGGCGCTGGCATTGGGTATAGCCTGTGTCATGGTGATCTGGGATTTCGGCGCTAGGGCTGTCGATGCCTGGAATGCGGGGAATGCAACCAGCGGATTTTTCCATGCACTCGGCTCCTTATTCATTCTGTGGACACTCTCCACGCTGATTTCGGCGGAGATGAACTACTTGCAGACGGGACGTACTTCCGTGCGCGTATTTGTCGAGGTCGCCATGATTTCAGTCATCCGCGAAATGATCGTGCAGCCGGTGCAAGTCGTCACCACTCCCGGCGGGCATGACGTGAGCTTTAACCCGCTTCACTATGGACTGTTGCTGGCGGCGCTGCTGGTGATCGGCGTCGTCTACAAACTGGTGAGCTCTTCGGAGCCAAGCGAAGCCGTGCATGTAGAGAAAAAATAGTTGCGAGTGGCAGAAGTTTCGCACTGATTTGCTCTGAATTCTGGCGCAAATCCAGCGGCTTACCGTGCTGTCGGCCTCATGGTAAAATGCCCGACTAATTTTCAAAAACCACCTGCCATGACCCAACACCCAATCGAAAAAATCATCCAGCAACGCATCCTGATTCTGGACGGCGCTATGGGCACGATGATTCAGCGCTACAAGTTGACCGAAGCGGATTATCGCGGCGAGCGTTTCGCAGACTGGCATCGTGACCTCAAGGGTAATAACGATCTGCTGGTGCTGACTAAACCGGAGGTGATCAAGGCCATCCATTGCGAGTATCTTCAGGCCGGCGCGGATATCATCGAAACCAACACCTTCGGCGCCAATGCCACCACGCTGCACGCCTACGGCATGGAATCGCTCAACTACGAGCTGAACGTTGCCGGTGCGCGCCTGGCACGTGAAGCATGTGATGCTTACGCCACACCCGACAAGCCGCGATTCGTTGCAGGGGTGCTGGGACCAACGGATAAGACCGCCACTATTTCACCTGATGTGAACGACCCGGCGGCGCGCAACATCACTTTCGACAAGCTGGTAGCGGATTACGCCGACGCGACACGCGGACTGATGGCCGGCGGCGCGGATACCATTCTGATCGAGACCATTTTCGACACGCTGAACGCCAAGGCGGCCATCTTCGCGGTGAAGGCCGTGTTCGCCGAGCGTGGCACATCGCTGCCGATCATGATTTCCGGGACTATCACCGATGCATCGGGCCGCACCCTCACCGGCCAGGTAACCGAAGCGTTCTATAATTCGCTGGCTCACGCCAATCCCATCTCTATCGGCCTGAACTGCGCGCTCGGCGCGGAAGAATTGCGTCAGTATGTGCAGGAACTATCGCGAGTCGCCAACTGTTATGTGAGCGCGCACCCTAACGCCGGTCTGCCCAACCCGCTGGCCGAAACCGGCTATGACGATACGCCGGAAAATATGGCGGGCCACATCAAGGAATGGGCAGAAAGCGGCTTTCTCAACATTATCGGCGGCTGCTGCGGCACCTCGCCTGCCTTCATCAAGGCGATTGCCGAAACGGTCAAGGACATCGCGCCGCGCAAGATTCCAGAGAATCCGGTCGAGTGCCGATTGTCCGGGCTCGAACCGTTCAATATCGGCGAAGACTCGCTGTTTGTCAACGTCGGCGAACGTGCCAATGTCACCGGATCGGCTAAGTTTAAGCGCCTGATTTTAGAGGGAAATTACGACGAGGCGCTGGAAGTCGCCAAGCAGCAGGTGGAAACCGGCGCGCAGGTGATCGACGTCAACATGGACGAGGCGATGCTGGACGGCGAAGCCGCGATGGTCAAGTTCCTCAACCTGGTTGCTTCAGAGCCCGATATTTCCAAAGTGCCGTTGATGATCGATTCCTCCAAGTGGAACATCATCGAAGCTGGATTGAAATGTGTGCAGGGCAAGTCCATTGTCAATTCCATCTCGTTGAAGGAGGGGGAGGAGAACTTCATCAAGTACGCAACCCTTGTCCGCCAATACGGCGCAGCGGCGGTGGTGATGGCGTTTGATGAACAGGGGCAAGCGGATACCTACCAGCGCAAAATTGATATCTGCAAACGCAGTTACGATATTCTGGTAAACCAGGTAGGTTTTCCGCCCGAAGACATCATCTTCGACCCGAACATTTTCGCGATCGCCACCGGTATCGAGGAGCACAACAATTACGCGGTGGACTTCATCGAAGCCTGCGCCTGGATCAGGAAAAACCTGCCCTACGCCAAGATCTCCGGTGGTGTATCCAACGTCTCGTTTTCGTTCCGTGGCAACGAGCCGGTGCGCGAAGCGATCCACACCGTGTTCCTGTATCACGCGATTCAAGCGGGCATGAACATGGGCATCGTCAATGCCGGTCAACTGGGCGTTTACGAAGAAATTCCGCGTGAACTGCGCGATGCGGTCGAAGACGTTGTGCTGAACCGTAACCCGGAAGCTGGGGAAAAACTGGTCAAGATTGCCGATACCGTAAAGGGCGGCGGCAAGGAGCAAATCGAAGATCTGGAATGGCGCAAAGGCACGGTGCAGGAACGACTGACCCACGCACTGGTGCGCGGCATCACCACGTATATTGTTGAAGACACTGAAGAAGCGCGCCTGCAGGCCAGGCTGCCGGTCGAGGTGATCGAAGGCCCGCTGATGACCGGCATGAATGTGGTCGGCGATTTGTTCGGCGCGGGCAAGATGTTTTTGCCGCAGGTAGTGAAATCCGCACGCGTGATGAAACAGGCCGTGGCGCATCTGATTCCTTACATCGAAGCGGAAAAATTGCGTTCCGGCGACACCAGCAGTAAGGGCAAGATCGTCATGGCGACGGTGAAGGGCGATGTGCATGACATCGGCAAAAACATCGTTACCGTGGTGTTGCAGTGCAATAACTTCGAGGTGGTGAACATGGGCGTGATGGTGCCGTGCCAGCAGATCCTCGACACTGCGCGCGAACACAACGCTGATATCATCGGTCTGTCCGGGCTGATTACGCCGTCTCTTGAAGAAATGGCGCATGTGGCGAAAGAGATGGAACGTCAGGGCTTCAAGATTCCGTTGCTGATCGGCGGTGCGACCACTTCTCGCGTGCATACGGCGGTAAAGATCGAGCAGAATTATCCCTCCGGCGTCACGGTGTACGTTACCGATGCCTCGCGCGCGGTGGGTGTGTGCAGTAACCTGCTCTCCGACACCTTGCGTGATGAATACGTCGCGTCGATTAAAACCGACTACGCCGACGCGCGCGAACAGCATGAGTCCAGGCAATCGAAGGCCGTATACGTCTCGCTGGAACAGGCGCGGGCTCATGGTTTGAAAACGGACTGGAACAACTACACGCCTCCAAAACCTGTATTTATCGGCGTGAAGGAGCTGCGCGACTACTCATTGTCCGAAATTGCCGAATACATAGACTGGACGCCATTCTTCCAGGCATGGGAGCTGGCCGGGCGTTACCCGAAGATTTTGCAGGACGAGGTGGTGGGTGTAGAGGCTTCCAAGCTGTTTGTCGATGCGCAGGCGATGCTCAAACAAATCATCGCTGAGAAGTGGCTCACCGCGAATGCCGTATATGGCCTGTTCCCGGCGAATACCGTGGCCATTGGTGCCGGACAGGGCGACGACATCGAAATCTATACCGATGAGACGCGTTCAGAACTTGCGATGACCTGGCACAACCTTCGTCAGCAGACCAAGAAGCCGGAAAATATTCCCAACTACTGTCTGGCCGATTTCATCGCGCCAAAAGATTCGGGCGTGGCGGATTATATCGGCGGATTTGCTGTTACTACCGGCATCGGCATCGATGCACACGTTGCGGAATTTGAGAGGCAAAATGACGACTACAACGCGATCATGCTCAAAGCGCTGGCCGACCGTCTGGCCGAAGCCTTTGCCGAACTGCTGCACAAGCGTGTGCGCCGCGAGTTCTGGGGCTATGCGTCGGACGAAGGGCTGGACAATGATGCGTTGATCGCAGAGAAATATCGCGGCATCCGCCCCGCGCCCGGCTATCCCGCCTGTCCTGAACACAGCGAAAAAGGCCCATTGTTCGACATGCTGGACGCCCCCCGCCGTGCCGGCATTACGATCACCGATAGTTTTGCAATGATGCCCACCGCAGCGGTCAGCGGCTTTTACTTCTCGCACCCGCAGGCGCAATATTTCGCTACCGGCAAGATAGGCCGCGATCAGGTCGCAAGTTACGCCGAACGCAAGGGCTGGGATATCGAAACAGCGGAGCGCTGGCTGGCGCCGGTGTTGAGCTACTAACGAAATATTATTCTTTAAATCAATAACTTGGGATTTATAATGAAACGACTGACTTTTTTACCTCTGGCAGTATTTTTGTCTGCCGGCATTTTTTCAACCACCGCGTGCTCTGAACAAGCCGCATCATCAAAACCCGCAATGGAGAAGAGCAATATGAGTGAACTGATCAAGACTGACATCAAGCTGGGCGAAGGCAAAGAGGCCGCACCAGGACAAAACGTATCCGTGCATTACACCGGCTGGCTGTATGACGAAGCGGCACCAGAGCACAAGGGCAAGAAGTTCGACAGCTCACGCGATCGCGGCCAGCCTTTCGAGTTCCCACTCGGTGCAGGGCATGTGATCAAGGGCTGGGACGTGGGTGTGGAAGGTATGAAGATAGGCGGTCAACGCACGCTGACTATTCCATCAGCGATGGGCTACGGCTCGCGCGGCGCGGGTGGTGTGATTCCGGCGAATGCAACACTGGTGTTCGACGTGGAATTGCTGGGCGTAAACTAAACCCTTTCGCCCGAACTGGCGTAGAATCCTACGCCAGTCAATACACAATTGGGAGGTTCGGATGTTCCAGATTCGTGTTCATGGGCGTGGCGGTCAGGGCGTAGTGACCGCTGCTGAGATGTTGTCGGTCGCGGCATTCGAGGAGGGGCGCCATGCGCAGGCCTTTCCCAGTTTCGGCTCGGAGCGCACCGGCGCGCCTGTGGTTGCATTTTGTCGTATTTCCGATCGCGAGATTCGCTTGCGTGAACCTGTTGTGGAACCCGATGCGGTCATCATTCAGGACCCCACCCTGTTGCATCAGATCGACGTGTTCGCCGGATTAAAACCTGATGGCTACGTACTGCTCAATTCGCGTCACAGCATTGAAGAACTCGGTCTGAATGAACTTGTCAAAGGTCGCCAGGCTGAGCGGTTTTGTACCTTGCCCGCGACTGAGCTCGGGCTCAAGCATGTCGGTCGTCCCATCCCCAATGTACCTCTGCTGGCTGGATTCGCCGCGCTGTCAGGCATCATCCGTTTGGAATCGGTGATCAAGGCGATCAATGAAAAGTTTGCGGGCAAGGTGGCGGCGGGCAACATCGCTGCAGCGACAGAAGCCTACCATCTGGTGAAAGAAATGATGACGGGAGTCAGCCATGCTTAAACAGACCGAAGGTTCCAAGGCTGTCGCCGAGGCCATTGCACTTTGCCGCCCTGAAGTTATCTGCGCCTATCCGATTTCGCCTCAGACACACATCGTCGAGGGGCTGGGCGAGATGGTGAAATCTGGCGAATTGGCCCCCTGCGAATTCATCAATGTCGAGAGCGAATTTGCCGCGATGTCGGTAGCCATCGGCGCCTCGGCAGCGGGAGCGCGTTCCTACACTGCGACCGCCTCTCAGGGACTGCTGTTCATGGCCGAGGCGGTGTATAACGCATCCGGTCTTGGTCTGCCTATCGTGATGACGGTGGCGAACCGTGCCATCGGCGCGCCGATCAACATCTGGAACGACCATTCCGATTCACTGTCGCAACGCGATTCCGGCTGGATGCAACTGTTCGCGGAGACTAACCAGGAAGCGGTCGATCTGCACATCCAGGCGTTTCGTCTGGCCGAGGAATTGTCCATGCCCATCATGGTGTGCATGGACGGTTTCATCCTGACCCACGCTTTTGAGCGCGTGGATATTCCGTCACAGCAACAGGTTGATGCCTACCTGCCGCCGTTCGAACCACGACAGGTACTTGATCCTGCGCAACCCGTTTCCATCGGAGCGATGGTAGGTCCCGAAGCCTTTATGGAGGTGCGCTACCTGGCGCATGCCAAACAGATGCAGGCAATTGAGCGGATTCCGCAGCTGGCTGCCGAGTTCAAACAGGCATTCGGACGCGACAGCGGCGGCCTCGTGCGCACCTATTGCACAGAGGATGCAGAAACCATCATCATCGCGATGGGCTCGGTGCTCGGCACCATCAAGGATACGGTGGACGAGATGCGTCTGGCGGGCCACAAGATCGGGGTACTCGGCATCATCAGCTACCGGCCATTTCCACTCGAACAGGTTCGCGCCGCACTGATTAACAGCAAACGTTTCCTGGTGCTGGAAAAGAGCCTCGCGGTGGGCATGGGCGGTATCGTCGCCACCGACGTGCGCATGGCCGTGACCGGCACAGGATTGAAAGGCTTTACCGCCATTGCAGGACTGGGCGGACGACCGATTACCAAAGCCTCGCTGCACAAGTTGTTCGGTCAACTCGAAAAGGAAGAACTGCCCCCCGTCACCTTTCTCGATCTGGACTGGGACGCAGTCAACAAACAGCTGGAACGCGAGCGACAAACCCGTCGCTCCGGCCCTGTCGCCGAGAACATGCTGCACGACAAGGGCATCATCTCGGCCAAGTTTGGTTAGGAGGTTAGCGTGGGATTTCAACCAGTAAAGTTCTATCAGACCGGCACCTTCACCGTCGGCAACCGTCTGCTGGCAGCCGATGAACGCAGCGTACAGGCAGGCCAGACGCGCAGCAACTCCATCAACTCCGGTCACAGAGCCTGTCAGGGCTGCGGCGAAGCATTGGGTGCGCGTTATGCGATCGACGCGGCGATGGCGGAGAGCAACGGCCAGCTGATCGCGGTGAATGCTACCGGCTGTCTGGAAGTGTTCTCTACACCCTATCCGGAATCCTCATGGCAGGTGGCATGGATCCATTCGCTGTTCGGCAATGCGCCGGCAGTCGCTACCGGCGTCGCGGCAGCGATGAAGGTGAAGGGGCGGACAGAGGTGCGCGTGGTGGCACAAGGCGGCGACGGCAGCACCACAGATATCGGCTTCGGCTGTCTGTCCGGCATGTTTGAACGCAACGATGACGTGCTGTACATCTGCTATGACAACGAGGCCTATATGAACACCGGCGTGCAGCGTTCCAGCGCCACACCGCCTGCCGCACGCACCGCAACCACTATGCCGGTGGGTTCTGAGCCCGGCAACGTGTTCGGTCAGGGCAAGAACCTGCCTGAAATCGCCATGGCGCACGGCATTCCCTACGTAGCCACGGCGACGGTGGCCGATCTGCGCGACCTGGAATACAAGGTACGCCGCGCGATGAAGATGCACGGCGCGCGTTACATTCATCTGTTCGTTCCTTGTCCGCTGGGCTGGGGTACCGCATCCAGTGACACCATACGGATGGCGCGGCTGGCTAAAGAGAGCGGCATGTTCCCGGTGTTCGAGGCCGAGCATGGCGAGGTCACCGGCGTGCTGAAAATACGCCACAAGGTTCCGGTTGAAGAGTATCTGAAGCCGCAAAAGCGCTTCGCACATCTGTTCGGCACGCACGCACGTCCCGATATGGTGGCGCGCATCCAGGCGATTGCCGACCGCAATATCCGCAAGTATGGTTTGCTGAACGGGCATGAAATTGATGACCCCGCAGATGATGAAACTTGTCATGCCCGTTTCCCTCACCTCAATCCTCTCCCGGAGGGCGAGGAAGCAAACGAATCGCTACGCGAGTTTCACGTTAACGAAGGGGTTAACTGACATGTCCAAGCCATTTGCAATAACGCTGAAACCCGGCACCTCGCTGGCCAACCTGACCGGTACCTGGCGCACCGAGCGCCCTGTGTATATCAACCGTCTGCCGCCTTGCAACAACGCCTGCCCGGCAGGTGAGAACATCCAGGGCTGGCTGTTTCACGCCGAATCCGGCGATTACCAGCAGGCATGGCGCGTGCTGGTAGAAAATAATCCGCTGCCAGCCGTGATGGGGCGCGTGTGTTACCACCCATGTGAAAGCGCATGCAATCGCGGCCAACTCGATGAATCGGTCGGTATCAACTCGGTGGAACGTTTCCTGGGCGACGAGGCGATCAAACGAGGCTGGAAATTCGACGCACCCGCCGCCTCTACCGGCAAGAAAGTGCTGGTGGTAGGTGCCGGCCCTTCCGGGTTGTCCGCCGCATATCATCTGGCGCGTCTGGGGCATGCTGTCGAAATACAGGAAGCGGGTCCCCTGGCGGGCGGCATGATGCGCTTCGGTATTCCGAAGTATCGCCTGCCGCGCGAGGTGCTGGATGCCGAGGTGCAGCGCATCCTCGATCTTGGCGTCACGCTCAGACTCAACACCAAGGTCGAAAACATCGAACAGAGCATGAAACAAGGCGGCTTCGATGCGGCCTTCCTGGCGGTCGGCGCGCATATTGGCAAGCGCACCTTTATTCCCGCTGGCGATGCGACCAAGATTGTAGATGCGGTTTCGGTGCTGCGCTCGATGGAAGGCGAGGACAAACCGATGCTGGGTCGCCGCGTGGTGGTGTATGGCGGCGGCAACACCGCGATCGACGTGGCGCGCACTGCAAAACGCCTGGGGGCGACAGAAGCCATCATTGTTTATCGCCGTACCCGCGATAAAATGCCTGCACACGATTTCGAAGTGGAAGAAGCCTTGCAGGAAGGCGTGATGATCAAGTGGCTGTCCACCATCAAGCAGGCCGGCGAAGGCGAGATCACAGTCGAAAAAATGCAGCTCGACGACAAGGGTTACCCGCAGCCGACTGGCGAATATGAAACGCTAGCTGCCGACTCGGTGGTATTGGCGTTGGGTCAGGATGTCGATCTGTCGTTGCTCGAAGGTGTGGCCGGTTTGGAAGTGAAGGACGGTACGGTGCAAGTCTCACCGCACATGATGACCGGCTATCCCGGAATTTTCGCCGGCGGCGACATGGTGCCCTCTGAGCGTACCGTCACTGTGGCGGTAGGGCACGGTAAAAAGGCGGCGCGCAATATTAATGCCTGGCTGCAGGGTAAAACCTATGAACCGGCGCCGAAACCCGAGATTGCCACGTTCGACAAACTCAATCCCTGGTACTACTCCGACGCCGACAAGACCGTGCGTCCGATGTTGGACATCATCCGTCGCCAGACCAGCTTCGATGAGGTGCAGGGCGGCCTTAACGAGACTAACGCCTTGTTCGAAGCGCGCCGTTGCCTGTCTTGCGGCAACTGCTTCGAATGCGACAACTGTTACGGCGTATGCCCTGACAATGCGGTGATCAAGCTGGGCCCGGGCAAAGGTTTTCAGTTCAACTACGACTACTGCAAGGGTTGCGGCCTGTGCGAGGCAGAGTGTCCGTGCGGCGCGATCAAGATGGTGCCTGAAGAGACCTGATGGGGCTGGTATCGCAACCTTTACTGGTCACGGCACTGATGCTCGCCGTCTCCAACCTGTTCATGACCTTTGCGTGGTATGGCCACCTGAAGAATATGTCCGCTTCGCCCTGGTATATCGCCGCACTGGTGAGCTGGGGCATCGCGCTGTTTGAGTATCTGATTCAGGTCCCGGCGAACCGCATCGGCTATACCGAACTTAACCTCGGTCAGCTGAAGATCTTGCAGGAAGTCATCACGCTGTCGGTGTTCGTGCCGTTCGCGGTGATGTACATGAATCAGCCATTGAAGTGGGATTACCTGTATGCCGCGCTGTGCATGATGGGCGCGGTGTATTTTATTTTCAGAACTTGATTGCGCAACTTTAAACTTCAATCCAATCCGCAGATTACACAGATTCATGCAGATTTATTTGGCAAAAAATGCAGGCCTTTCCAAAAAATAACTGAATATCTAGATGCTTTTAATCGGGGTAATCCGTTTAATCTGCGGATAAAAAACTTTTTAAAATAATGAATAAATTCAAACACATCCATATTCTCGGTATCTGCGGCACCTTCATGGGCGGCATCGCGGCGATCGCCAAACAGTCAGGCTTCCGCGTTACGGGGTGCGATGCCAACGTCTATCCTCCGATGAGCACGCAACTGGAAGCGCAAGGTATAGAGCTGATTTCCGGCTTCGGTACCGAGCAACTCGAGCTCAACCCGGATATCTATGTCATCGGCAACGTGGTCACGCGCGGCAATGCGCTGATGGAGGAAATCCTTAATCGCAACCTGCCCTATGTCTCCGGCCCGCAATGGCTCGCAGACACGCTGCTGCGCGACAAGTGGGTACTGGGCGTGGCGGGCACACACGGCAAGACCACCACCGCTTCGATGCTGGCCTGGATACTGGAGCATGCGGGGCTCAATCCCGGCTTTTTGATCGGCGGCGTGCCGCAGAACTTCGACATTTCGGCGCGTATCACCGACTCGCCGTTCTTCGTCATCGAGGCCGACGAATACGATACCGCATTCTTCGACAAGCGCTCCAAGTTCGTGCATTACCACCCGCGCACCGCGATACTGAATAATCTCGAATTTGACCACGCTGATATTTTTGCCGACCTGGCTGCGATTGAAACCCAGTTTCACCATCTGGTGCGCACCGTGCCGGGCAATGGCCTGATTGTCAGCAACGGCCGCGAGATGGCGCTGGATCGCGTGTTGCAGCGCGGTTGCTGGACGCCGGTGGAGCGGTTCGGTTGTGACAGCGGATGGAATATCGACGCGGATAATCGCGTGACCTTGAGCGGCGAGCTGCAAGGCGTGCTGAACTGGGAGCTGCTGGGCGAACACAACCGCATGAACGCATTGGCAGCCCTTGCCGCCGCGCGCCATGTCGGTGTGCCTGTCGCATTAGGTTTGGAGGCGTTGTCTGAATTCAAGAACGTGAAACGCCGCATGGAAGTGAAAGGCCGGGTGAACGGCATTACCGTTTATGACGACTTCGCCCATCATCCCACGGCCATCGATACCACCGTGGCAGGGTTGCGCCACAAGGTAGGCTCGGCACGCATACACGCGGTGCTGGAACCGCGCTCCAATACCATGAAGCTGGGCGTGATGAAAGATGCGCTGCCCGGCAGCCTGAAAGACGCCGACCGGGTGTTCTGCTATTCAGGAAACTTAGGCTGGGATGCGCTGGGCGCACTGGCACCTATGGGTGACAAGGCAATTGTCATCGACGATCTCGACGCGCTGATCGAAGCCATTGCGACCAGCGCACTGCCCGGCGATCACATCCTGATAATGAGCAACGGTGGATTCGGCGGGATACACGACAAACTGCTGAAGAGATTGGCGTAACGTCATAAATGTGTGATCTGCAAGATCACACATTCCAATATTTGTTAACAGACTCGATTGTTACGACTTTATTCCCAGCTGGGTGAGAATGGCTTTTTCGACAGACTGCATATCTTCGATGGACAATTGGCCGAGAGTGCTCTTCAGACGCCGCTTGTCCGCCGTCATAATCTGATCCGCCATGGCTTTGCTTTCCTGCCCCGCCACCTTGACACGAGCCTCACCGGGATAAAGCCGTTCCGTGTTGCTGGTGAGCGGCACGACTTGTACGCGTGCCAAATTCCGGTTGGCCGCATCATTGCTAACGATGATGGCAGGCCGGGTTTTGCGGATTTCGCTGCCAACTGCCGGATCGAACTCCACCCACCACACCTCACCGCGTTTCATTCGCCCCGTCCCCAAGCAAGGCCTCGCACCATACATTTGCCTCCTGCTCACGATCTACATCCGCCGCCATGGCCCGATAGCCTGCCTCAAGGTCATCCGGTACGACGATGGGGCGAGCCAAATCCTCGAGGAAGCGGCTGATCTTGCGCCGCCCGATCACCTTAACCAAGCCCTGATACACCGCCTCGTCAATCGAGATAGTCATTCTTCTTTGCATACAGAACGCCTCCTTATACGTATAGCTTGCGATAGTACGGTGCCAGTCCATGCGCGTCAATGTTTGTGCGCATCACTGGTTCAGGGTTAGAAAAGATATGCAAGACTTTAGAGCGCAACCCGGCATGACAACCGAATAAAGAGTTGCAGACCCAAGCTACGGGCATGACAACATCACCTATGTTTCCTGATTTTCCAGCCCCAGTTCCTGTATTTTTCGGGTCAAGGTATTGCGGCCGATGCCGAGCAGTGTGGCGGCTTCGATGCGCCGTCCGTTGGTATGATGCAGCGCTTGCAGGATCAGCGTGCGTTCAAACTGCGCAACGAAGCTGTCCATGATGCTCTCATCGCCGCGCTGCAAGGCCGTCTCAACCTGACTTGCCAGAGCTGAACTCCAGTCCGTTGCCATAGAACTCTCGACAACATTGCGCCACTCAGGGGGTAAGTCGGCGATTTCGATTACTTGCGATGGCGTCATTACGGTCAGCCAGTGACACAGGTTTTCCAGCTGCCGCACATTGCCGGGGAAATCCTGCGCACTGAGATGTTGCAGGGTCGCGTCGCTAAATTGCTTCTGATCGACAGCCAATTCGACAGCGCTTTTCTGCAGGAAATATTTGGCCAGCAGCGGGATGTCTTCACGTCGTTCACGCAACGGCGGCAGGCGCAGCCGTATTACGTTCAATCGGTGAAACAAATCTTCGCGGAACAGCCCGAGTTTAACCCGCTCTTCGAGATTTTGATGGGTCGCCGTGATAATGCGCACGTTCGCCTTGATCGGCTGATGTCCGCCTACCCGGTAATAATTACCGTCCGACAACACACGCAGCAAGCGGGTTTGCAGTTCTGACGGCATGTCGCCGATTTCATCAAGGAACAATGTGCCCCCTTCAGCCTGTTCGAAGCGTCCGTGGCGCGTGGCGGCCGCACCAGTGAATGCGCCTCGCTCATGCCCGAACAGTTCGGATTCGAGCAAGTCCTTGGGTATTGCTGCGGTGTTGATCGCAATGAAAGGTTTTTCAGCGCGCGGGCTATGACGGTGCAGCGCATGTGCCACCAGTTCTTTGCCGGTTCCCGATTCGCCGTTAATCAGCACCGTAGCATGGGACTGCGACAGACGGCCGATGGCGCGAAAAACATCCTGCATGGCAGGCGCATGACCGAGAATGTCCGCTGCGACTTCGACTTGTCCAATTTCTGCGGATTTGCGACGGCTCTGCTCTAATGCACGGCGTATCAGGTCAACTGCGTGATTGATGTCGAACGGCTTGGGCAGGTATTCAAACGCGCCCCCCTGGAATGCCGAGACGGCACTTTCCAGATCGGAATAGGCGGTCATGATGATGACCGGGATGAGCGGGTGACGCTGATGCAGTGTCTGCAAAAAATCCAGCCCGGAGCGGCCCGGCATCCGGATGTCGCTCACCACCGCTTGCGGCTGATGGTGACTCAAGGCGCGCAGCGCATCATCCGCCGTGGCAAAGCTCTCAAATTCGATGTCTGCACGCGTCAGGGATTTTTCCAGTACCCAGCGTATCGAACGGTCGTCGTCAATTATCCAAACAGGTTTCATAAGATTATCGACCTATAACTATATTATTTTTGAAAAAGCTTGTGGCTGGTAGCTTGTATCAAGGCTTGGCTACCCGCTACGGGCCACTAGCTACTGGCCCGCCTGTAACGGCAACATCACGGTGAAGCGTGTACATCCGGGTTCGCTGTCAAATTCTATCGTGCCCTGATGCTGGCTGACAAAGTCCTGGGCCAGCGTCAGCCCTAGTCCATGTCCATCGGCACGTCCTGAAACCAGTGGATAAAAAATCTTGTCGCGCAATTCCGGTGCAATACCCGGACCGTTGTCGATAATCTGCACCATTACGGCCAGACGATGGCGTTGTTTGAACAGCGTCACCTGACGAGCGATGCGGGTGCGCAAAATAATGCGTCCGTGTCCATGCATCGCCTGTGCGGCATTGCGCACGATGTTGAGTATCACCTGGATCAACTGCTCCTTGTCGCCGATCAGCGCGGGCAGACTGATGTCGTAATCGCGCTGTATCTTAAGTCCTTCAGGCATCTCTGCCAGAACGACAGAGCGAACTCGTTCCAGCACTTCGTGGATATTCAGTGCGCTGTGCTGGACATGGCTTTGTGGCGTGAGCAACTTTTCCATTAAAGAACGCAGCCGGTCTGCTTCCTGGATGATGACCTGGGTGTATTCGCGCAGAGCGGGTCTGTCCAGCTCCTGTTCGAGCAATTGCGCTGCCCCGCGTATGCCGCCCAGCGGATTCTTGATTTCATGGGCGAGATTGCGCAGCAGCAGGCGATTGGCCTGAGTCTGATCGAGCATCTGCTCTTCCCGCGCCAGCTTCATCGGCCTGTCCATAGGATGAAATTCCAGCAACAGCCGGCCAATCTGCAGCGGCGTTACGGTACAACGCACGTGCAGCTTGTTGTGCGCATGTGTCACCAGCATCAGATCATGCTCGATATAGCTGACCCCATTTGCCAATGCGCGTTGCATCGCGCTGGCGAGCTGGCTGTTATCTGCGAATACCTGCTGCAGCTGATTGCCGAGCAGATTTTTTCCGCTGACCTCAAACAGATTTTCCGCAGCGGGATTCAGATAGATAACCAGCAACCCATCATCCAGCAGGATGACGGCGGTAGTTAGGTGGTCGAGGGTGAGATGGGTTAGGTCAGACATGCTGTTATTAAAGCAATAATCATGCCCGGCATTAATTACTTCAGTTTGGATATTTCAGTTTTAAGTGCGGTGACGTTCCCCTGATGCAAATCGGCTTGTTTGTGCAGCTCCTTGATCTTGCCGTCATCCCTCGGGCGATGTTCTTCCACCACTTGCAGGCTTTGATTAGCCGTATTCAGCAGGCCTTCTTCGGTTTTAAGTTCATCTTCCAGAATTTTACGACGCGATCCATCTCTTCCTTTTTGAGTTTCCTCATTTATTTTAGGAAAGTCATGTGGAGAAGCACTGCTGCGCGCGGGTGCAGCTGCCGCTATGGGTGCCGTCATGATGACGCGTTTGCTGCCCTTGATCGGGGAGCTGGAATAGGTCACGTGTCCGTCGGCGTCAACGGATTTGTATATGTCAGCCAGTGCCAATGAGGGAATCAGGCACAACAGCAAGTATCCAAGTTTCATAATCGTGCTCCTGCAAAAATGCTGAATGAGTATAGGGCAAGCCACTGTCTGTGACAAACTTTTCGCGGCGAGGCGTTGCCATTTACCGAATAAAAAAACGGGGCACAAGGCCCCGTTTTTCTTCACCACCTAAAAATACAAATTAGATGCTGTAATACATTTCAAACTCAACCGGATGGGTAGTCATACGCAGGCGCGTAACTTCTTCCATCTTCAATGTGATGTATGCATCGAGGAAGTCGTTGGAGAACACGCCGCCACGGGTCAGGAACTCGCGATCCTTATCCAGTGCATTCAATGCTTCATCCAGAGATGAGCAAACGGTTGGGATCTTTGCGTCTTCTTCCGGTGGCAAGTCATACAGATTCTTGTCAGCTGGATCGCCAGGGTGAATCTTGTTCGCGATACCATCAAGACCTGCCATCATCAGTGCTGCGAAGCACAGGTAAGGGTTGGCAGTAGGATCCGGGAAGCGAGTCTCGATACGGCGCGCCTTGTCGCTGGCAACGTGTGGAATACGAATCGAAGCGGAACGATTCTTGGCCGAATAGGCAAGTTTAGTCGGCGCTTCGTAGTGAGGAACCAGACGCTTGTAGGAGTTGGTGCCCGGATTGGTAATCGCGTTCAGTGCCTTGGCGTGCTTGATGATACCGCCGATGTAGTACAGCGCGGTTTCGGACAGGCCTGCATAGCCGTTACCTGCGAACAGGTTCTTGCCATCTTTCCAGATCGACTGATGCACGTGCATACCCGAACCGTTGTCGCCAACGATAGGCTTAGGCATGAAGGTTGCAGTCTTGCCATGTTGATGTGCAACATTGTGTACAACGTATTTCAGCGCTTGAGTCTGATCGGCACGACGCACCAATGTATCGAACTTGGTACCGATTTCGCATTGACCGGCTGTTGCGACTTCATGGTGATGGACTTCGACTTCGATGCCGATGTCTTCCAGGATCAGACACATCGCGGCGCGAATGTCATTCAGGCTGTCTACAGGAGGAACCGGGAAGTAGCCGCCCTTGACCACTGGACGGTGACCGGTATTGCCGCCATCGTATTTTTCATCGGAAGACCAGGCTGCTTCTTCTGAGTTAATCTTTACCGAACAACCGGACATGTCGATCTTCCAGTTGACTGAATCAAAGATGAAGAATTCTGGTTCAGGACCGAAGTAAGCGGTATCGCCCACGCCACTGGATTGCAGATAGGCTTCTGCACGCTTAGCGATGGAGCGTGGATCGCGGTCATAGCCCTTGCCATCGGTTGGTTCTACCACGTCGCAGGTGATGATCAGCGTCACATCTTCCGTGAACGGATCGAGGTAAGCGGTAGCAGCATCAGGCATCAACAACATGTCGGACGCTTGAATACCCTTCCAGCCGGCGATCGAAGAACCATCGAATGCGTGACCTTCTTCAAACTTGTCCATACCGACGTACTTGGCTGGCACGCTGACGTGCTGCTCTTTACCTCGTGTATCGGTAAAACGGAAATCCACGAACTTAACATCGTGGTCTTTAATCATTTGCAATACATCATTTGCCGACAACGACATAACTCTCTCCCAAAGTATCAATCAAACAGTGAATTACAACACGAATTTTCATATGCAGAAAGCGTGCCAACCCGTTCTGCATGTCAAGCTGGCATTGTGCCATAAGCCTGCGAAGTAACACAAAAATAAATCGCACCAAATGTGGGCGAAGATGGTTTGTTCGTGCACTATTGTAGTGCGTTGTGAATATGTATGGCGCGGAACAAAGGGTCATCGCGAACCAGCTCGTCGCAGCGCGTCTGCAAGGTTTTTGCACGATCGTGACTTTCGGCAGGCAGATATAACTCCACGTCCACACGGCCTTCCAGATAATGAAAGACTACACGATTATTCAGCAGACTTGCATCGTTGAGTCGCTCGGCAAGCTGGGACAGTAAAATGGGGCGGCCGGGCAATTTGGCATTGTGGCCGGCCTGCATATCGTCTTCCGGGTCAATGTGTACCATCACATCGAGTACGTGGTGGTTCTTCAGTACGGCATGACGCGCCGATTCGGCGATGTAGTGTCCTTCTGAAACACTGATTTTGGGATCGACCAGGATGTGGGCATCAACCAGCGCGTTGTCCGCCATCTTGCGGGTGCGTAATTCATGCAGACCGCGCACCCCGTGGGTGTTCAGCAAGGTTTGCCGAATGGCTTCAACTTCTTCAGCTTCAAGGCCGGTGTCGATGAGTTCTGCCAGTGCTTCCAGTGCCAGTTTGCCGCCCATGTGCGCAATCATTACACCCACAACGGCGGCTGCGACCAGATCCAGAAAGGTGTAGCCCAGCAAATTGCCGATAATCCCGACCACCACGACCAGTGACGAGGCGGCGTCAGAGCGGGCGTGCCAGGCGTTAGCGACCAGCATCTGGGAGCGCACCCGAAGGGCCACGGCGAGCATGTAGCGAAACATACCTTCCTTGGCAATCAGTGCAAAAACACCGATGGCAAGCCCCATCGGACTGACTGCCTGTAACGTTCCGGGATGTTGCAAGCGCAGCGCAGCAGCCACCAGCAATCCAACTCCAAGCGCCGCCAGAAAAACGCCCAGTATCAAGGTGGCGGCAGTCTCTACCCGCGCATGACCGTAAGGGTGATTGGCATCGGCATGGCGATTGCCGTGCCGGTTGGCATACAGCACCAGGACATCGGACAGCAAATCCGACAGCGAATGCAGACCATCTGCCATCAAAGCCTGCGAATGCGCAAAAAATCCACCTACGACCTGAAACATCGTCAGCAACAAATTGATAAAGATACTTACCCAGGTGCTTTTTTGCGCAGCGGCAAAACGTTCGGGATGGGTAGGTTCAAAAACTTCTTTGCCGTCAGTTGAATGTTGCGTGTGATTTTTCATTTTGGTTGAGCTAGTATGCGACTGTGCTGCGCAGCATAACATTTGCGCATGATTCGTTAAACCTGGACACTACGATTGAATTTGTCTGACCTGCGATTTGAGCATCGTTTTTTGAGGCGTTAGTCAAATGGTCAGTCGTTTCATCAGATTATACGGATTCACACAAACGTAGAGGCCGTTGCCGATGCTAGCCTCCCCACCCAACATTTTATTAGGTTTGGTTTCGTTGCCCGGTTTTTAATCCTGATTAATCTGCGTCATCTGTGGATGATCTTTTTTAAAGAATAGCCAATACATTTAAAGGAAGAAATATCATGGGAAAAATCACCTCTATTCTGCAAGCTGCCCAACAGCGCGCCAAGGATAAGAATCTGCCTTATGAAGGGGCGCTGTACCCGGATGAAGCCTACGAAATTTTGCAATCCGCACCCGGTGCCCGACTGGTGGATGTTCGTTGTCGTGCCGAGCTGGACTGGGTCGGACACATTCCGAATTCCGTCGAAATTGAATGGATGAGCTATCCCGGCATGAAGCCCAATCCAAACTTTATTGCTTCACTTGAGCAAGAGGTGGATAAGGAAGCACTGGTGTTATTTATCTGCCGCAGCGGCGCGCGCTCCAATGCAGCGACTATCGCGGCTACCTCTGCCGGTTACCGCGATTGCTACAATGTGCTGGAGGGTTTTGAAGGCGATAAGGATGCCAATGAACATCGCAACACTGTGGATGGCTGGCGTGCTGCCGGTTTGCCCTGGATGCAAAGTTAACCAGTTTGTAAGCTGTCTGCGAGCGCATTTTCCAGCTTGACCCGATTGACGGTAAAGTCACGAATGCACTCTGCAACATTCCCGGTTGCCGTCACCAGGCATTAATATTCGCGGTCGCAGTTTTTGCTCATGCAATAGCATCGTTTATTGATCACTCCCGCTTCTTCTCGCAAGCCATATTCAACAGCGCTTCTTCGGCGCTGTCAGGCTGAATAACCACCCAGTTGTCGTGCTTATCGTTGCTGTAAATAAGATCACCCGCTGCCATATTGCCTGAGTAAGCCCGGCGCGTGGTTATTCTGGACCTTTTGCCATGACACGAATATTCCCGCTGAATCTTCATCGATAAATAGCGCTTGTCGCCCAGCGTGCGCGGCGTTTTTAAATCAAACAATGCCCACATTTTCCTGTGTTTGCCATGCTGAATATGGTCGGCATCAACGTAGGCTGTTTCATCAGCGTTTTCTCCGATACTTTGCCATTCGGCTGTAGCGTCTGCCGCCGGCAAAGTAAGAATGAGTGTCAGCAGGTATTTGTGCATTGTAAATACTCAATAAATCAGATGGTTGGTGTAATTTTGCGCTATGACGAAGTCAGCATGGGAAACAAGCTGCGCAAGCCGCTGGCCATCATTTCGACTGCCATTGCCGCAAGAATAAATCCCCCAACGCGTTCGACCACATCCAGAGTGGATTGGCGAATTTTCTTTTCCGCCTCGCAGGCTATGTGGAAAGTGATCCAGCAAACGACACCTGCGATGAGGATAGGCGCGACGACATGGATCAGGTCTGCATAGGTATGCCATGCGCTGTTGCCCATGACATAGCTGAATGCTGCGGGACCTGCCAGCAAGGGGATTGCCAGAGGAACGATGGATGCTTGCCGGACACCACATTCCGGCGTGGCGGAGGGCAGTCCCTTGAAGGTCGACTCCTTGCCAAGAACCATTGCGATTGCCAGCAACAGGACAATAATCCCGCCACCTACCTGCATAGCGCCCAGCGAGACACCGAGCAATCCCAGAACAGGCATGCCCAAAAACGTTGCAACCAGCAACGCTAACGTGACGCTTGCACCTATCGTCCTGGCAAAGCGAAGCTTGCCGGGCAGATCAAGCCCCTCGGTTGCGGCGAGAAAAACAGGAACCATGGAAACGGGTCCCACCAGCACTAAAAGCGCTATGGTCTTTTTGAGGGTCAGCGCCGAAATTGAAAGCATTATTTAATCCTGAATGTTGAGCCGAACAAAATGACTGCTAAAGATAATCGATGGTCAACGGTGCATGGTCGGAAAAGCGTTGCTCTTTGTAAATGCTGGCCGACTGCGCCCGTTGAGCCAAGCCTGGCGTGGCAATTTGATAATCGATGCGCCACCCGACATCTTTCGCCCAGGCTTGGCCTCGGTTTGACCACCAGGTGTAGGCTTCCAGTTCGGGATGTACACTGCGAAACACATCGACAAAGCCTACCTTATCGAATAAATGTGTCAGCCAGGCGCGCTCTTCGGGCAGGAACCCGGAATTTTTCCGATTGCCGCGCCAGTTTTTCAGATCGATTTCTTTATGCGCGATGTTCCAGTCGCCACAAACAATCACCTCGCGGCCGCTGGCGCGCAGTTCTTGCAGGTGCGGCTGTGACACGTTACTGACGAAGTCAGCCGATTGCGGGAGCCGCCGCGTCGCATCTCCATCTGATACTGTAGAGTCTCCCATCATGTTACGGAGGTGCGGCAGAAAAGCCGCCATAAATTTAAACTTTACGGCTTGACGCTCCTCGCCGCTGGAACCGGAGGGCAGGTACAGCGATACTACGCTGTAATCTGCAAAATCAGCACATAAATAGCGCCCTTCCGCGTCAAATTCAGCGATGCCCAGCCCGACGGTGACTTGCGTCGGCAATTTGCGGCAATAGATGCCTACGCCGCTGTAACCTTTCTTTTCCGCATAGTGAAAATAGCCGTGATAGCCATGCGGGTTCAGCATTTGCTCCGTCATGTCGGCGGCTTGCGCCTTGAGTTCCTGCAAACAAATAACATCGGCATCCTGAAGTGCCAGCCACTCATAAAAACCTTTGCTGGCGGCGGAACGTATACCGTTTAAATTTACCGAGATGATGCGCACAAAATTTCCAATGCAATGAAGGAGGGCACGCGATTATAATGATTCTCTCTGTCATATCCCACTCGGGCACTTACCATGTTCAATTTCAGACAAGATTTCATTCGTTTTGCCGTTCAAAAGCAGGTGTTGCGCTTCGGCGAATTTCAAACCAAGGCAGGGCGCATGTCCCCTTATTTCTTCAACGCCGGGTTGTTTAATGACGGCGATTCAATGCGCAATCTGTCACAGTTTTACGCACAGGCCATTATGGCTGCCGAGATTCCATTTGACATGATTTTTGGTCCGGCCTATAAAGGCATACCGCTGGCAACGGGTGTTGCCATCGCGCTCGCGGAGCAGGGCCGCAATGTGCCGTACGCCTATAATCGCAAGGAAGCCAAGGATCACGGCGAAGGTGGGACGACGGTAGGTGCAAAGTTGCAAGGCCGGGTGCTCATTATTGATGATGTCATTTCTGCCGGTACATCGGTCCGTGAATCCATCGAGTTGATACGCGGTGCATGCGCAGAACCCTGTGCGGTCGTGATCGCATTGGACCGCATGGAGCGGGGATTGGGCGATTTGTCTGCGGTACAGGAAGTCAGAGAAAGTTATGGTATTCCGGTGGTGGCGATTGCCAACCTGAATGACCTGCTTGGCTTCCTGCAGGGCGAGGACGAAATGGTGGCGAATCTGAGCGCGGTACGGGCTTATCGGGATCTTTTTGGAGTGGAAAATGACTAAAGCGACTGCCGGCTTTCAATCGGGTCTGTTAATCACGCTGCTGGCCGGTCTGGTGTTTAGTTTGCCGGCCGCTGCCAAGATGTACAAATGGGTGGATGACAAGGGTACGACCCACTATGGTGAGACTATACCGGCTGAATATGCGAACAAAGACCGCCAATTGCTTAACAAGTCCGGGGTGGTTGTAAAAACTCAGGATGTCCTGACCCCGGAGGAGCGGCGCGCCAAAGAGGCAGAGACGGCAAAAATGCAGGCTGAAGAGGCGGTGAACAGAGACCTGCGCCTGCACGACAAATCACTGACTGATACCTACAGCAGCGTTGAAGAAATTGAACTGTCCCGCAGCCGAAATCTCCAGCAAGTCGATGGCCGTATCAACAGCATCCATTCTCAGCTTAAGATGGCCAGCGGTAATTTGCTTGGTTTACAAAAAGACGCAGATAAACGAAGCAAAGCCGGAGGGAAAATACCCGCCTCTTTGCACGATGACATTAGCGAAGCGCAGGGGCGCGTGGATCGCTTGAAGCAAGACCTGGAAAAATACAAGGCCGAAAAGCTGGCAGTAGATGCGCGTTACGATGCAGATAAAGCGCGTTACAAGGAGTTGACCGGAAAATAACTACAGCGGTTCGAACTGGCCGGTCTTCGAGTTATATCCGAGTAATTGCCCTTGTTTAATATCGAAATACCAACCGTGTATTCTGAGCGTTTTTGACGCGACGCGCTGAGCAATCCATTGATAAGTCAGTAAATTTTCCAGCGAAACGAGGATTGCACGCTGCTCGCATGCCCGCTGGCGTTGTTCTTTGTCGGCATCCGCATAGTCCCGCTCCACGCTCACGCGCGCGGACTCGACTAGTTTCATCCAGTCGTCAATAAACGAATCGGGGTTGGATTCCACCCCAGTTTGCATCAGTGTTTGAATGCCGCCACAGTGCTCGTGCCCCAGCACCACGATGTGCTCCACACCCAAACTGCATACGCCGTATTCGAGTGCGGCGGTGGTTCCGTGGTGGCCGATGCGTTCCTCATTTGGCGGCACAATGTTGGCCACATTGCGCACTACAAATAGCTCACCCGGTGCACAATTGAAAATGATGGCGGGATCAACCCTTGAATCGCAACATCCCACGACCAGAAATTTTGGTTTCTGGCCTTCCGCGAACAGGCGTAAATACTCAATATCATCGCTCGGAAAATGATTGTCGCGAAATCGCAGGAATCCCTCAATCAGCGGTTGCGGCCAGCGCTCGGCACCGGCTCCCTTTTTGGGCGCGTCCATCTGCCGGACGGATGCGTCCGCAGTGCCTCCGCAAGCTGCAGGGAAATCACTCATGCAGCCATCAGGCGTTGTAGTGCTTCATGGTACTTGTCCGCCGTCTTTTGCAGCACTTCCTGCGGAATACGGGGTGCCGGAGCCTGCTTGTTCCAGCCGGAGGTTTCCAGCCAGTCGCGCACGAACTGCTTGTCAAAGCTGGGCGGGTTGCTTCCTACCTGATAGGCTTCGGCAGGCCAGAAACGCGATGAATCCGGGGTCAGCGCTTCATCGATCAGGTACAGGGTGCCTTCATCATCTACGCCGAACTCAAACTTGGTATCGGCGATGATGATACCTTTGGTTGCCGCGTAATTCGCAGCTTCGACATATAACGCAACCGTTGCATCGCGAACCTCGGTCGCACGGGCTTCGCCCAGCAACTTAACGGCTTCTTCAAAAGAAATATTCTCGTCGTGATCGCCCACAGCGGCCTTGGTAGAAGGGGTAAACAAGGGTTCTGGCAGCTTTTCTGCTTCACGCAAGCCGGCTGGTAACGCGAGTCCGCAGATCGTGCCGGTTTTCTGATAATCTTTCCAGCCGGAACCGACCAGATAGCCGCGCACGATGGCTTCTATCGGCAAGGGCTTGAGTTTTCTTGTGACAAAGGAACGGCCGCGCACCTGTGCCTGCTCCGCCTCACCACTTACCACCGATTCAGGCGAAATGCCGGAGAGGTGATTAGGGATGATATGACCTAATTTTTCAAACCAGAAATTCGACAAGGTCGTGAGCACTTCACCTTTGCCGGGAATCGGGTCTGGCAAAATTACGTCGAACGCCGACAACCGGTCGGTCTGTACGATCAACAAATGTTGCGCATCGACTTCGTAGAGATCGCGCACCTTGCCGCGATGCAACAGAGGCAAGCTGGTTATTGTGGATTCGTGCAGTGCAGACATAGTGTTTCCTTGGTAAACAGTAAACAGTAAACGGTAAACGGTGAACGGCGAACCGTTAAGGTAATTCGGGCAATACAGTCTCGGCAATCATGACCGCCTGTTTTTTTCGATACTCGGTCAGACGAAGGGCTAATTGCGCATCGTTCAACGCTAGCATGGAAATGGCAAACAGTCCGGCATTAGCTGCGCCTGCTTCACCAATTGCAAACGTGGCAACTGGAATGCCTTTAGGCATTTGTACGGTAGACAAAAGTGAATCCATGCCCTTGAGATACTTGGACGGAATCGGCACGCCCAACACCGGCAGCGTAGTCTTTCCGGCAATTACACCCGCCAGATGTGCGGCACCGCCAGCCCCCGCGATGAAGCATTGTACGCCTTGCGCACTGACTTCCTTGATGTAATCGAATAGCAAATCGGGCGAACGGTGTGCGGAAATAACCCTGGCATCGTAAGTTACGCCGAAATCTTTCAGCTGCTGAGCGGCCTGACTCATGATCTCCCAATCATTGCTGCTGCCCATGATAATGGATACGAGCGGTTTTGACATTTTGCTTCCTCAAATCTCAGACGTGAAAATGCCCCCGAACACGGGGGCATTCAAAGGTATTACGCGCCCTTGTGGTATCCCACAATGCGATCTACTTCGTTCTTTGAACCCATGATGACAGGCACGCGCTGATGCAGGCCAGTAGGTTGCAGTTCCATGATGCGCTCACGCCCGGTAGAACATACGCCGCCAGCTTGTTCGACGATGAACGACATCGGATTGGCTTCGTACATCAGGCGCAGCTTACCGGCTTTGCCAGCTTCCTTATTGTCGAAAGGATACATAAAGATACCGCCGCGAGTCAGGATACGGTGAATTTCTGCAACCATGGAAGCGACCCAACGCATGTTGAAATTCTTCTCACGACCGCCGTCCTTACCCTTGATGCACTCTTCAACATAACGTTGTACTGGCTCTTCCCAGTAACGACGGTTGGACATGTTGATCGCGAATTCTTGCGTATCAACAGGGATTTGCATGTCAGGATTGGTCAGGAAGAAATCGCCTACGTCGCGATCCAGCGTAAAGCCGTTCACGCCGTTACCGGTGGTGATCACCATCATGGTGTTCGGGCCGTACAGTGCATAACCTGCACAAACCTGCTTGGTGCCCGGCTGCATGAAGTCGGCCGCAGTCGGGTTGGTCACGCCTTCAGGACAACGCAGGATGGAGAAAATCGTACCGACGGAGATATTCACGTCGATGTTGGATGAGCCATCCAAAGGATCGAATGTAATCAGATACTTGCCGCGTGGATATTGCTTTGGAATCTCGTAGATGTCCTCCATCTCTTCGGAGGCCATAGCAGCCAGGTGACCGCTCCATTCGTTGGCTTTAATGAAAATTTCATTGGTGATGATATCCAGCTTCTTTTGTGTTTCGCCCTGGATATTTTCGCTGCCTGCGCTGCCCAGCACGCCGATCAGCGCGCCCTTGTTTACGTCATGAGCGATCTGTTTGCAAGCTGAAACGATGTCGCTCAGCAATCCGGTAAAATCGCCACTGGCGTTAGGAATGTTGCGTTGTTCTTCAATGATGAATTGAATCAGACTCTTACTCATGCTTTCTCCTCAGTTATAAATACTAAATTCTAGACCCGTGATTCTACCGTTTTCTGCCTTGCTCTGCTCGTCAACCTTGTTTAATTGGTCGGCGAAATGAACAGGCCATTTTTGGCTGCAGGAAGCCACCCTTCATGCGCTTACTTCGTCAAGGACAGGAAAAGCTTGGGTAGCTTTTCGGGCAATTGCGTGACCTTGTCGATAATCGTGTACTGCTTGCCGAAAATATCCTTCACGTATTCATCCGCTTTGGGATCAAGGTTGATGCAATACGCATAGATACCCTGACCGTCCAGTTCCTTGACGGCCAGCCTTGCATCTTCAATCAGAATGCGTCCGTCCTTGCTGTCGATATCGGCCGGTTCGCCATCGGTCAGGATCAGCATCAGCTTCTTATCGGCTTGCTGCTTGTCCAGATAGTGCGCTGCATGACGCATCGCCGCGCCCATACGCGTGGAATAGCTGGCTTCCATAGCCGCCAGCCGGCCCTTCACTTCGTCATCCCATTGCTCGCTGAAACCCTTGATGTGCATATAGCGCACGTCGTGACGCGTGTTGGAGTGAAAGCCTGCGATGGCGAACGGGTCGCCCAGTTGTTGGATGGCCCAGGCAAGCAATGATACCGCCTCCTGACTGAGTTCCAGTATCGTCTGATCGCTGCCTGCGGCTTTTTCATTGAGCGATTCCGACAAATCCAGCAGCACGGTCACTGCAATGTTGCGACCGTCGTTTTTATGGCTCATATTGATGCGCGGATCAGGTGAAGAGCCCCCCTTGAAGTCGATTAAAGAGCGTATAGCCACATCCAGATCAAGCTCGCTACCCTCTTCCTGATAGCGTATGCGCACCTTGTCCTGTGGCTTTAAAAGATCGAGCATCTTCTTTAAGCGCTTAGCCAGTGCCGCATGCTTGGCCAGCAGATTGTCAATCACGGCCGGATTTCCACGCGGATGCAATGCTTCATACACGCTCACCCAGTCCGGGCGATAGCTTTTCGTGTTGTAGTCCCATTCGTCGTAGTGGCGAGGGGGCAACGCCTGCAATTCAACTTCCGGATTTTTGCGCTGATCGAGATGCTCGAACATTTCGTCTTCATCGCTCTCTTCGATATAAATCCACAGATGCCGGTTATCGTCGCGGTAGTCCACTTCAGTATTGTCGAAATACATATTGGCCGACAAATCGCGTTGGCCGCGTGTGCGCGCAATGAAGGCCAAGGCAACCGATGCCATCGCCGCGCTGGTTGATTCACCACCTGCCATCAGCTCATGGAAACGTTTTACGAATTCCCTGACATGCTCGTTCTGGCAGGTGTAAGCCGGATCGAGGATGGCACGCGACAGCATGGCCAGTCTTAATCTGAATACCGAGATGCCTTGCTCTTCGAGCTGAAGGTATTCCTCTTTTGGGATCGGGTGCAGCGCAAGGAACAGTTTTCGCAGGCCCGGATATTTCTGGCAGGCCAGGTACTCCACGCGGGAGTCCTCGAATATTTCGACGCTAGCGCGCTGAAACGGGCTCCAGTTGTCCACGATCATCTTTTGCGACCAGCGACGATGTGCGGCCATATGCGCAAGCGCGGCACGATAACGGTCGATGCCGGACACACCGTTAAAATCGTCATAAACATCGGGCAAGCGTATGCCGTCATCAGTGTAGTAAGGCATCGGCTTGCGCTGTTCATCGAACGCAACCGGATAGGGAATCAGATAGTCGCTGTCGTTCCACAACGCACGGATGTAGGTATCCAGTTTGCGTTCGTTGTTTACCAGCAAGGTGCCGTGCCGCTCGCGTTGCATGACCGCGACCGCATCGGCAGATTCCAGCCGGAAATATTCTTCCTGCCGTTCCGGGTGATAGTTATAGTACTTAATGCCGTACTCGATCCAGTTTTGCAATCCCTGCAGCGACAGCACACCCAACAACTTAGGCGCCTGCTTGAGCAGTTCAGGCAAACCCGGACTGGCAAAGGTCGTGTGGTGACCATGAATCGAACCCGAGGTGCGATCCAGCATGTCGCGGATCAGCTCAATGTAGCGCCAGTACATCTTGTCGTTGTTCAGACGGCGGGCCACTGCACCGCTGTACTGCAGGAACGGCACGATCGCCTTAAAGTTGGTATGCGTAGACAGGTACTCAGAGAATTCCCGCAGCTTGATCAGCGCATGCTCCCCAATGATGCTGGCCACACCCGGCGCTTCTTCCAGATAGATCAGCAACGGTTCCGCACCACGCCCCATCTTGCCGATGATGCGAGCATTCTCGATATAGGCCTCAAGGCCCGCCTTCGAGAGCAGCGCCTGGGCTTCCTTCATGCACTCATCAAAGACGGCATCCACCCGGGCAAATCTGCATCCCAGCTTCTCCCAGTGCATCGAGAGCTCTTCCGTTCTCTGTGTCACGATCTCAGTCATCGCTCAGCCCCTTCGAAGGTTTAATCGCGCGAGGTTCAGGCGAACGAAGCATCGATCGCGTGATCGAGCGTGTCGCGAATATCCGCATCGTCAGTAATCGGGCGCACCAACGCCATACGACATGCGGCCTTAGCATCGACACCGTTCTTGATCAGAATCGCCGCATAAACCAACAGGCGCGTGGAAATACCTTCATCCAGACCGTGGCCCTTAAGATTGCGAGCCGCCTGGCCGATTTGCACCAGCTTGCCGCAGACCTCAATATCCAGCCCCGTTTCCTTGGCCAGAATTTCCGATTCCAGGGTTGCATCCGGGTAATCGAATTCAAATCCGGTGAAACGCTGCTTGGTCGATTGCTTCAGATCCTTCATCAGACTTTGATAGCCGGGGTTATAGGAAATCACCAATTGAAAATCCGGATGTGCCTGAATTAACTCACCTTTTTTATCCAGCGGCAGCGTGCGCCTGTGATCGGTCAGCGGGTGGATTACCACGGTCGTGTCCTGGCGCGCCTCGACGATCTCGTCCAGATAGCAGATCGCACCGATGCGTGCAGCCGTGGTCAGCGGGCCATCCAGCCAGCGCGTGCCGTTCGCATCCAGCAAATAACGTCCGACCAGGTCGGATGCGGTCATGTCTTCATTGCACGCAACGGTGATCAGCGGCTTATTCAGTTTCCACGCCATATATTCGATGAAACGCGACTTACCGCAACCGGTTGGCCCTTTCACCATCACCGGCAGACGAGCCGCATAGGCCGCCTCATAGAGAGCAACCTCATCGCCTTGCGCCTGATAGAACGGTTCTTTGCTAACGATGTACTGGTTCTTGTTTGTCATCACTAAACTCCTAAAGCTCCCCTTAACAAGGGGAATTGAGAGGGGGGAGGATTTTTACCACCCCCGCCTAGCCCTCTTCCTTGAAGAAAGAGGGAATTGGAATCCTGGAAAAAAACGCCCCCATCGTGTGGGGGCGCATTTTTGTCACGACGATGCTGCCGGACGATGCTTACTTGTGCACGCCCAACTTTTCGCGCCAGCCAGCGAACAGCTTGTCGCCATCTTTCGGGAAAGATTCGAACGCACGGGCGAATTCTTTGTGAGTCTTCGCGTATTCGATCGGATCAGCACCCGCTTTCCAGCAATCGTATGCCTGACCGAGTGAGATACCACCGGCTGCAGGGCTGTCGATATGACCGAAGGCGCCGCCGCCGCAGGTATTGATCACGTTGCCGTGGCCGAGGTTCTGGAAGAAGCCTGGCAGACGCAGTGCGTTCATACCGCCGGAGATGATCGGAGTCGTTGCCTTCATACCGTACCACTTCTGGTAGAAATAAGGGCCTTGGCACTCATCGCGTTCCAGCATGTAGGCCAGCACAGTTTCCTTGCCGTGACCTTCCATCTTGCCGTAGCCCATGGTACCTGTATGCATACCGGACGCACCCATCAAACGCACCAGCTTCATGTAGCACAGTGGATCCATGCCCATTGGCGACTTGTAGGAAGTAACGGCACCGTGGCCTGCGCGATGGAAGTGCAAGAATGTATCCGGGAACTCGCGGCGGCAAGTGGTTACACCAGCCGGGCCGGTCACGAAGCCGTCCACCAGGAAGGCCACATGGTTAGCGGAATTGTACTTGGCAAATGTTTCCAGCACGAAATCACCGCGATGGATCATTTCCTTGTAGTAATCGGCGGTGATGTTAGCCGAGAACAGCTTAGCCTGACCTGTCGCTTGCTGCGCACGATCCATGGCTTCTGCGACCTTAGGCATAACCACTTCCATCGGACAGAATGGTTGGTTGGCTTGCGGTTCATCGTTCTTGATGAAATCGCCACCCAACCAGAAGTCGTAGCATGCTTTAGCGAATGGCTCAGGACGCAGACCCAACTTAGGCTTGATGATGGTACCGGCGATGTAACCACCGTCGGTTTCTGAGCGACCCAACACCTTCCACAGATTGGTGATATTTGCGGACGGGCCGTCGAATTTCCTGACCATAATCTCGGGAACCAAGAAGTCCAGCATACGCAGACCTTGATGGTCGCCCATGCCCTGGTTGTTGCCCAGGATCAGAGACCACATATGGGAGATGTTATAAGTGCCATCAGTCAGGTTCGGGTCGAACAATTCGACGGGATAAGCGACCTTAAACAAGCCGCCACCCTTAACAGGGTCGTCACCAAACGCGGTTTCGTCTATTTCGTACACCAGTGCATCTACACCACGAGTAAAGTCGTCGGTGGTGGACACTTCCACATTGGTGCCGGTAGAAGATTCAGCTGCAACGTGAGCAGCGACTTCCAGGAATCCGTGGCCTTTGGCCGGAATCAGCTTATAAGCGACCAACAGGTGCTTGCCATTTTTAATCAAATCTTCTTCTTTGAGATTCAGATTCGCGTAACGATTGGATTGATCCATATTTACCTCTCCTAGTTATTTATAGTTTCACCAGACTACCGGTCGATTATGCTGCATACCGAATATTTGTGCGACTGGTTGGCACTATAAATTTCTTTTTACATAAGTGATAGTCAATTATTTTTATTGAAACCATAAGCAATTCTTATGGTTATGTATAATCGTGCAATCACGAAACCACTATCCCAGCCTCCCGACCATGCTCCACTTTACGCTACGGCAATTACAGGTATTCGAGAAAGTGGCCAGTCATTTGAACTACTCGCGCGCAGCCGAAGAACTATACCTGTCACAACCGGCGGTGTCCATGCAAATCAAGCAGTTAGAAGGGCATGTCGGACTGCCGCTGTTTGAGCAAATGGGCAAGAAGATTTACCTCACCGAGGCCGGACGTGAGTTATTTCACTACGCCCGCAACATCGCACAACAACTGACGGAAATGGAAGCGGTGTTTGACGAGATGAAAGGCCTGGGGAAAGGCAAACTGACCTTGTCGGTGGTCAACACCGCCAACTATTTCACCCCGCAACTCCTGGCCAAATTTTGTCAGCGCCACCCCGACATCAATGTAATACTGCAAGTTGCCAACAGCGGTGCAGTACTCAAACAACTGAGCGACAACAGCACCGATCTTGCCATCATGGGCAAGCCGCCTGAAGGCATGGATATCGTTGCCGAATCCTTTCTGGACAACCCTCTGGTGGTGATTGCCGCCCCCGGTCATCCGTTAGCCACAATCGCCCACATCAAATTTGCCCAGCTTGCCACGGAGACTTTTTTGTCACGTGAAAAGGGCTCCGGCACGCGCAGCGCGATGGAGCGTGTGTTTGCCCTTCATGGTGTCCAGCCGCGCATCAGCATGGAAATGGAAACCAATGAAGCGATCAAGCAAGCCGTGCAGGCGGGGATGGGGCTGGGCATTCTGTCACTGCACAGCATTGAGCTGGAACTGGAAACGCGTCGCTTAGTGGTGCTCGATGTCGAACATTTCCCGCTGTTGCGCCACTGGTTCGTCGCACATCGAAGCAACAAACGCCTGTCCAGTGCCGCACTGGCATTCAAGGAGTTTCTGCTGAACGAAGCGGTAAAAGAGCTGGGCAGGGTGAGGGACGCGGTGTGAAAGGCGGAATTCGCTGTATTCAGCGCCCGCTATGGCCTGACAATCGCGTTAATCTGCATTATCCTGCCGCTCGTCCAAATTGATCGGCCACCAGTCGGTTTGCAGTAGCAACACTTAACTTGCGCACATTAATATGCGCACTAACAAGGAGAAAGAGATGAAAATGCAACGAGGATTTACGCTGATTGAAATCATGATTGTGGTGGCAATCGTCGGCATCCTGTCCGCAGTTGCGATACCGATGTATTCCTCTTACATGGCAAGGGGCAAGCTTGTCGATGCACAATCCACGCTTACCACTGCACGCATGGCCTTGGAACAGTACTATCAGGACCATCGTACCTATGTTGGCGGAACCTGCCCTGCTGCGACCGCCTACTTCACTTATGACTGCGGAACGCCCACTGTAAACGCCTACACCATCACGGCCAGCAACGCCGCGAATCAAGGTCTCGGCGCTGCGGGAAGCTATGCTTACACCATAGATCAAAACAACACCAAAGCCACCACTGCATTTCCCGGCAATAGGACCAGCGCCACCACATGGATCAGCAAGTGATGAAAAACCTACTCTCCATGCAGCGCGGCATCACGATGATCGAGGTCATGGTGTCCGTTGCGATCATTGCGATTGTGATGGCAGTAGGTGTTCCCAGTCTATCAACCTGGCTACAAAACTCCCAGGTAATGTCAACTGCCGAATCCGTGTTGACAGGACTGCAATTAGCGCGTGGTGAAGCGGTCAGGCAAAACAATCTGGCACAGTTCACGCTTACAGGGAATGCAGCTGGTACTGCAGACTGGACGATTGTTACGGCATCTTCCAGTGTACCGGGTTCGTTTGCTCTCGCAGATGGTGCAACAGAAATCCAAAAGGCGGGCGCATCTGAAATGGGCGCGAATGCCCGTCTCATGGTGAGTTCGGCGGTAATAGCAACAAATTGTTGCACGAACGTTATTACAACACCGATCGATATGAGCGCGGCACCAAAACCCGGCGTAGTGTTTAATGCCTTCGGTCAGGTGGTGTCTGATCCATCAGTTACTACCCTTTCCCGAATCGACGTAATCAAAGTCGGCGATACCGATGCAAACACAGAAGAAAAGAGCCGCCGCAGGGTGATCCTGATTTCGCCGTCCGGATCGGCGAAGTTGTGCAGACCGAGCTTACCATCGAGCAATCCGCAAGGCTGCCCGTGAGGAAATTATGATGAACATCAAACTCAAACGATCACTAAAACAAACGCAACAAGGTTCGGTGTTGCTGGAAGCGCTGATCGCATTTCTGATTTTTTCGATGGGCATACTCGGCGTGATCGGCTTGCAGGCCACGGTCATCAACAACACGCTGGATGCGCGCTACCGTACCGATGCGGCCTTTTTGGCAAACCAGATCATCGCGCAAATATGGGGCGATCCCTTGCTTGATTTCGTCACAGATCCGGCAAAACCTCGCTATGTCATCCAACCAACTTACGCCTGCGACCCCTGCACCAGCGGCAATGGCAATGCAAATACCCGGGGCTGGGTTGCACAAATACAGTCTGGATTTCTGCCCGGCGGAACAAGCGGTACAGCCAATCAACCCAGCGTTGTCATCACTGGTAATCAGGTTACTGTAACCATAAATTGGCAATCACCAAAAAGCACGGCGATTTCTCACAATTACGTGACGAAAACAGAAATCAAGTTTAACGATATTTTATGACTGACACTATGAGAACCTGCAAATCATACTGGCACAGTGGCTTTACCCTCATTGAGCTGATGATCGGTTTGGCACTCGGCCTGATTGCATCGCTGGCGATTTTTTCAACCATCTCCACTTTCGAGGCGCAGCGACGCGCTACGGGCAGTGGCTCCGAGATGCAGCAAAACGGCTTGCTGGCACTTTATTCTATAGAACAGGATATGCGTGTGGCAGGTTTTGGGCTGATTGATGCCAGCACGAAACCAGGCACCATGCCATGCACTCAGGTAGACGGTGCCGACACGGCGCCGGTCACCATTACTGACGGCGGCACGGGTTCCGACGCGATTACGACTCATAGTCTCAGGTCTAATTTTGGCGGAATAGTGACAGGGGCGCAGGCTGCCAGACTTACCTCAGCGCTGGGCGTGTCGCCAATCACTGTGGATACAAGGAAGGCTATACACGCTGGCGATCATCTGCTCGTTCCGGATGCGGCCAAGAACTGCTCGAGTTCTGCAGCGACCGCGACCTATCCTGCGGAAACTGCATCAGGCGTGCCGGCAACCACGACAGGCACGCCGCCCATGCCGATTAACATCATCGACCTGGGATCGGAAGCCCCTACGTTTACTACAACGCAATATCGGATTAATGCCAACAACTTGCAACAATCGGTTGATAACGGCAACAGCTGGAATGACGTCGCGAGCAATATTGTGAACATGCAAGTGCAATACGGGGTCGCCGCTGCTGGCAGCCAGACTGTTGCTTGCTGGACAGACGCTGTTAATAACAGCACCACTTGTCCCGGAACAAATTGGAGCACCCCTCCGGCAGCCGACATTTCTCGCATCAAGTCCATCCGGATTGCCATCGTTGCCAGAAGCGAGCAAAGAGCAGCCTGCACCACTACGACCAATGCCAACAAGCCCGTCACCTGGACTGGCGGCCCTGCGATCACGCTGAGTGGCAACGACTGGGGTTGTTACCGATACAAGGTCTATCAAACCATCATACCGATTCGTACCGTGATATGGGGGAATCTGTTATGAAACACAGTTACCGCAACAAACAGCAGGGGGTGGTGCTGGTTATCGCGCTCATTGCCTTGGTCGCCATCTCTTTGGCGGGCGTCGCACTGATGCGAACCGTGGACACCGGTAATGTGATTTCGGGAAATATCGCTTTCAACGAAACCACGACACAGATGGCGGACCTCGGTGCAGAATTGGCTTATGCTGAAATTAATACAAATTTGTATTTACAGCATGACGCTGTCCCAAATCTTATTTCGCCTTATGCGACAAATAATACCGGATGTGAATTTGCTGCCAACTGCCCGTCCTACTATTCGCTGAAGTTGCTTGGTACAACAGGTGTACTACCCTGGTCAGCGCAGATTCCTTTGCCTTTGCCTGGGGAAGTCAGTGCGACGGCAAGTTACCAGGTTCAGTACAGGATTGAGCGTATGTGCAAGACTATTGCAGTGCCGGCTACGTTTGCCGACTGCACTGCCATACTAAATTATGATGGGCCGAAAGGTGCTGATGGCACGCCAAGTGAGGGAAAACTGTTTTATCGCGTGACAGTTCAAACAACCGGGCCGAGAAATACGGTCGCACAATCCCAGTATTTTTATGGCGTGCCAGACAGTTTATAAATTAGACGTAACCGGTGCAACCCAGGAGGCGCTATCAATGACATTGAACTGATTCTCGCATAAGGTGATAACTCGCAATACGCACTCTGCTTTACCGCTGCTCTATGCATTTGTTTTATTAGCTTGTTTATTTATTGACTCTAAAAAGGAAATATCATGAATACCAAACCCGCAAAACTCTTGATGGCTATGCTGCTCGGACTTAGCAGTATGGCGTTTGTTTCAACCCAGGCACTTGCTGACTCATCCAAGGATTCCAAGGATGCAAAGGATTCCAAGGATGCAAAGGATTCCAAGGATACAGCCGACCGTGCGGCGAGTTCGGGTTGTACTGGCCAGTGGATTATGGCTTGCGGCGTAAAAGTCTATAAGACAACCTGCACCGCCACCACAGTCTCATCGGCAACCAAGAGCGAAGAATCAGATGACGACCATCATGAGTCTAAGGCCAAGGATACCAAGTCTGGCGGGGACAACAAGAATGACCGTGAACGCGCCGAAGACAGTCATAAAGACCATGCCGATCATTCAAGTGGCAATAAGATATCCATCTGCCATCGCATGGGCGGAGCTGAGGTTTCACTGACGGTTGCCAATGACGGCTGGTTGAGTGGGCATTCCAAGCACGCATTGGATACCATAGGTCGCTGTGCTGATTTTGAAGAAGCAAAGGATGATGATACCAGGAAGGATAGCGACAAGAAGATTTCCGCATCCGATGCAGGCTTCCATGCCGGCCTTACACCAAGCCAAATTAGCTGTCTGAAGGGGCCTGCCAGCAGCAACTTTACAGTTGGTGGAATAAGCTATCCGGGAGCCGGGCTTAACAGCAGCAATGTGTCAATTAGTCTGCCATCTTCCGGAGCAAGCCAAGGCACCAGCGGTGGAGCGACAAGCGGTGGCGGTGCAACTCGTGGCGGGTCAAGAAAACTTTAATCCGGCGCAAATGCGGCAAGCCGTTTGAAGCAACAGCAGGGCGGAGAAATCCGCCCTGTTTCAATTTTACGCTAATTCTCCCAGCGCCTTTACCGCTACCACTTGGCCATTGATTTGTTCAGTTCGTATTGAGCATCCGTATTATCAGGATTCAACTTGAGTAACTCAAGGTAGACAGCATCCGCCTCGCGCTGTTTACCCGATTTCTGCAGAATTTGCGCTTTCAGCGCCAATGCTGTTTCATCAGGCTGTTCCCTGAGCGATTGTTCCAGCAATGCCAGCGCCTCTGCCTGATTGCCCATTTTCATGTTTACCCTCGCCAGGCGGTATACCGTATCCATATCATCCGGATTTTGCTGATTCGCCTTAATGTATGTATCCAGGGCTTCTGTCAGTTGTCCCAGGTACTCCTGGCAGGCGCCGATATTGAACAGGGTGTCTTTGTGCTTTGCATCCAGCTGTAAGGCCTGCCGATATTCGATCAAGGCTTCGTCATATCGTTGACGCAGACGATACTGATCGCCGAGTTGATGATGTGCTTCGGCATCATTCACCGATTTGGCAATGGTCTGATATATTGCCAGTGCGGCATCATCCGTACGGCTGTCCAGATCCTTGACATAGATGCGTCCCAACTGCTCGAAACGTGTCGTAATTTTCGAGTTCTTCAGCGCCATTTTGACATGGGCGATATGTTCAACCGGATCGTATTTAATCGCGGGTTCTACGGCCGTTGCCACATCGTCAAGGCTGAGCGTATCAAACAGCTGTTTCTGGAAATCGCTGAATTCCTTCGCTTTCAGACTGGCCATCTCAAATTCAAGCACAGGCCGGTCTATCGTGTTGATGGGTGCGGTGAACTTTGCTTTTGCCGTGAACGCTTCGGATGTAAGAACGTTATAGGCTAACTGACGCGGAATGATCTTGTTCTGCAGCAGATTTGTCTTAAGCGCAATGGACTTGTCGACCAGGTCGGGATGCTGCAATCTCACCGGATTGTCCGAGGCCAGCAACAGGTAATAGCCTGATTTGATGAAAAGTACTGAGCAATGCTTGAAGCGTTGCTTCAGGGTGCTGAGCACGATACGTGCCCCTTCACTGCCGATACGTGTATCCATCCAGGTCACGTAGACGCCATCCGGACGCAGTCTGCGTTTAACTTTGTCAAAAAAATCAAGCGTATAGAGTTTTGATGAGCTGAAGTACAGCGGCGACGTCACCGTGTTCAGGATCATGTCGTAGGTATTGGGTACAGACTGGATGTAGTGAATCGCATCGTCAACCACGATATTGACGCGCGGGTTGTGCTCGATGTCGAAATTCCACTGCTTCATGCGGAACTGGTTGTCGCGCACTACCGGATTGATTTCGACCACATCTGTATGGTCGAACAGCAAGCCCACCGCTGATGCCGTAGCGCCACTGCCCAACCCCAGTACCAGCGCTTCTTTGGTTTTCGGAGAGAACATTGGGCCTGCGGTTCCGACTATTTTTTCAGATGGGTTGTTCATCGGAATGCTGATGTAACCGTTGATAAAAAAATAGGGATTGCCATTTGACCAGTTGATTGAAAACACATCCTGGTAGCCCTTGAACTTTTCAGGGAAATTGAATGCTTTGCGATCATCGGTCATGTCGCGGGCGGAATGAAATGAGGTGTAACTCAGATAGAGTAAATCTTCATCCCATTTCCAGTGGTGAAGACCCACGCTCGTCAGAAAAACCACCGCTGTCGCGATTGGCAGACGGGTATTGCGCCATTGGTAAATACTATCCCATGTGTAAAACACCATGGCTGCCATTACCAGCGCCGAGATAACCAGCAACTGAACGCCATAATCAAGATACTGGTGCAGTACCAGCGCCATCAGCAGGAACCCTCCTACATTGGCAAGCGAACTGATATAGAGCAGTGTGCCCGATTCCCTGGCAACCTCGCGATTATTATTGAGCAGGGCGGGAATAGTTGCGCCGAAGGTAATGGCAGGAAGTCCCATCAGCAGTACGAGAATCACACCCTTCAGAAGCAATATAGCTGCGCCATGCTCCACTGCTTTTTCATATAGATCGGCATAGATGAATAGCAGATCACGATAGAAAAGTAGAAACAGCAGCAATCCTGTTACATTGATCAATAACAATTTTGCGTAGCGTATGTTCAGCCGCTTCACTAGAAATGAACCGAAAGCGATGCCAAACAGAATGATGGACAATACCAGCGCAAAAGATTCCCGGAACGGCCCGAACATCATTTCCGATATTTTCACCATGAACAATTGAAAAACTGCGGAGGCGATGCTGACCAGAATCAATGAGATGCGGTAGTTGCGAGGCAGTTTGACGTGAGCATCCGGCGGTGGAGGCAAGGTGGCTATCGGCTTGCCGGCGAAGAATAGCAGGCTGGCGGCCATCAAGTTGACTGCACCGAAAACAATGACCGTTCCAGTAACGCCGAATCTGCGTATCAGCCAGAACTCGATCAGCAAAGCCGTTGCCGCCGCGCCCAGATTGTAGACCGCGTAAACCCGTGAAAAAACCGGCCCATCGTTCATCCGGCTCAAATAGCCAGCGAATAGCGGTACGCTGCAGCCTAACAGCAGCGCAGGGAACAACAGTAAAGTCGTACAGAGCAAGATGGGGCCCGCGAGGCTGGGCAGGAAGCCCATGCCGTTGTAGAGCAGGCTTTCTATGGCATTCCTGGATAAAACGAACGCGATTCCGTAAACGCCTATCATCGCCTCTATTGCCCAGAGCCAGCGCCACAGGCGATGTGCGAACCTGGCTCCCAGCCCGATACCGAGCAGGAAGGTGATCAGAACGGCTGAAGATACGGCAAACTGATCTCCCAGTATCCCGCCCAGAATTCGCCCATAGAGGATCTCATATGAAATCCCGCTGAGTCCTGACAACAACAATACCAAGCTAAGCAATAGTTTACGGCTCATAAATTTCCAATAAATAACAGTACGGGGCATGCAGGCAAAATGCTTGCGGCGTCCGGGGTTGGTGATTCTACGGTCAATGATAACTTGCAGGGCAGTTTGTTATCTATTTGCGTCACCAATTCACGCGCATACCCAAAAAAAAGCGACCCGAAGGTCGCTTTTTTAACAACTAAGACAACACCAATTACTTGATGATGGCGTTCAACTCGCCCTTAGCGTAACGGTTTGCCATTGCTTCCAGCGAGATCGGTTTGATCTTGGAAGCTTGGCCCGCGCAACCGAAGGCTTCGTAACGAGCCTTGCAGATTTGCTTCATCGCTACGGTTGTTGCAGCCAGGAACTTGCGTGGATCGAAGTCCTTGGTGTTTTGTGCCAGATAGCGACGGGTAGCGCCGGTAGAAGCCATACGCAAGTCGGTGTCGATATTAACCTTACGCACGCCGTTCTTGATGCCTTCAACGATTTCTTCGACTGGAACACCGTAGGTTTCGCCCATAGTGCCGCCGAATTCGTTGATGATCTTCAGCCATTCTTGTGGCACGCTCGATGAGCCGTGCATTACGAGGTGGGTGTTAGGCAGACGTGCGTGAATTTCACGGATACGGTCGATACGCAGAACAGCACCGGTAGGAGGACGTGTGAACTTGTATGCGCCGTGTGAGGTGCCGATGGCGATAGCCAAGGCATCCACGCCGGTTTGACGCACAAATTCAGCAGCTTCTTCAGGATCTGTCAGCAACTGGTCGTGGCTCAAAACGCCTTCAGCGCCGTGACCATCTTCCTTTTCGCCTTCACCGGATTCCAGAGAACCCAGGCAACCCAATTCGCCTTCAACAGAAACACCAACCGCGTGTGACATTTCAGCTACGCGACGTGAGATGTTGACGTTGTATTCGAATGTAGACGGTGTTTTGCCGTCAGTCATCAGAGAACCGTCCATCATCACGCTGGAGAAGCCGGAACGAATCGCATTGATACAAACTGCTTCGGATGCGCCGTGATCCTGGTGCATAACGACTGGAATATGCGGGTACATTTCAACTGCTGCTTCGATCAGGTGGCGCAGGAACGGTTCGCCTGCGTACTTGCGCGCGCCGGCGGAGCCTTGCATGATGACCGGGCTGTTGCATTCGTCAGCCGCTTCCATGATCGCCTTGACCTGTTCCAGGTTGTTGACGTTGAATGCCGGCAAGCCGTAGCTATGTTCAGCCGCGTGATCGAGAAGTTGACGCAATGATACTAATGCCATTTTTATCTCCTGATTAAATTAATTATGAACTCTTACTATTCTGCCTTGAGGGCCGCTTAAAGGCTGTTTTTATGATGATCGCCGATACGCACGATCTTCATGGTGTTGGTATGACCAGACTGACCGACGGCTTCGCCAACGGTAACCACTACCAGATCACCATCCTGAACACAGCCCATTTCCAGCAGTTTCTGTTCAGCGTCGATCAATTCCTGAGCGGGCTGTTTCGCATTGCGGTTAGCAAACAATACCGGATGCACGCCACTGAATAACGTCACCTTGGTCAAGGTTTGCTCGACAGGCGTCAACGCAAAGATTGGTACGCCTGCATTTACGCGTGACATCCACAAGGCCGTTGAACCGGATTGTGTCAGTGCCACAATTGCCTTCACCTTGAAGTGTGATGCGGCAAACAGCGCAGACATTGCGATGGATTGGTCGATGCGGGTAAATTTATGCGCCACAGCACGCTGATCAATCGCATGGTCTTCAAACTGGTGTTCAGCATTCAGACAAATGCGTACCATTGCCTCGATCGTTTCCACCGGATAATCACCGACAGCGGTTTCAGCAGACAACATTACCGCATCCGTACCATCCAATACCGCATTTGCCACGTCCGATACTTCTGCACGTGTCGGGATAGGATTGGTGATCATGGATTCCATCATCTGCGTGGCGGTAATCACCAGGCGATTCTTGGCGCGCGCCATTTTGATCATGCGCTTTTGCAATCCTGGCACGGCTGCATCGCCGACTTCAACGCTCAGGTCGCCACGTGCCACCATGATGGCATCAGACGCATCGATGATGTCAGCTAACGCCGGAATGGCTTCTGCGCGTTCGATCTTGGCCATCAGCAGGCTTTGACCACCTGCTTCGTGCATCAACTTGCGCGCAAAACGCATGTCGTCTCCGCTGCGCGGGAAAGAGATCGCCAGATAGTCAGCCTTGATCAGCGCTGCTGTCTTGATGTCTTCCATGTCCTTTTCGGTCAGGGCGGGCGCTGTCAAGCCGCCGCCTTTGCGGTTGATACCCTTGTTGTTGGATAACACACCGCCACGCACGACTTTGCATATCACACGGGTTCCCTGAACTTCGACTACATCGAATTCCAGCATGCCATCATTGAGCAACAATACCGAGCCTGCGCTGACATCGTTAGGCAATTCCTTGTAGTCAAGGCCTACGCATTGTTGATTACCCAAACCCTCAAGTTCGGCATCGAGAACAAACGTATCGCCCTTGTTCAGCACGATCTTGTCGTTTTCGAATTTACCTACGCGGATTTTTGGTCCTTGCAAATCGGCCAGAATACCCACGGTGCGTCCGACGGCCGCTGCCGCCGCACGCACGACTTCTGCACGTTTCACGTGATCAGCAGCCGAACCATGCGAGAAATTCATACGCACCAGATCGACTCCGGCACGAATCATTTGCTCAAGGACTTTTTGATCGCTGGAGGCTGGCCCCAGCGTTGCAACTATTTTGGTTCTACGCAGCATGTGAGTCCTAATTGGTTATTTCTTGGCGCGTTCTTCCAGAATCGCTACCGCCGGCAAAGTTTTGCCTTCGAGGAATTCCAGGAATGCACCGCCTGCGGTGGAGATGTATGAAACCTTGTCAAAGATGTCGTACTTCTGGATTGCCGCAATCGTGTCGCCGCCGCCAGCCAGTGTAAAGGCTTTGGTTTCAGCAATCGCTTTTGCTATGGTTTTAGTGCCTTCGCCGAACTGGTCATATTCAAACACGCCTACTGGACCGTTCCAGACTACAGTGCCTGCCTTCATGATGATGTCGGCGATTTCTTGTGCTGACTTAGGGCCGATATCGAAAATCATTTCGTCATCTGCAACATCGTTAGCTGACTTCAAAATTGCCGGGGTATTTTCGTTGCCAGGCAAGAAGGGGGCTGCCGTACCCACCACGACATCAGTCGCGATAGGGATGATAGCGCCTCTTTGTTTCATTTTTTCGATCAAGGCTTGCGCGGTTGGAACCAGATCGTTCTCGCACAGTGACTTGCCGACCGGATGACCGGTTGCCTTGAGGAAGGTGTTGGCGATCCCGCCGCCGACCACCAGTTGTTCACACTTCTCAGACAAAGATTCCAGCACTGTCAGCTTGGTGGAAACCTTGGAGCCGCCGACGATGGCAACCATCGGGCGTGCAGGGTTTAACAGTGCCTTTGTTAATGCTTCCAGTTCTTCAGTCAGCAAAATGCCGGCAGCCGCAACAGGTGCAAATTTTGCTACACCGTGAGTTGAAGCCTCGGCACGGTGAGCCGTACCAAATGCATCCATGACGAACACATCGCACAAAGCGGCATATTTCTTTGCCAGTTCGTCAGTGCTTTTCTTTTCGCCCTTGTTGAAGCGGCAGTTTTCCAGCAATACCAACTCACCTTCTGCCACATCAAAGCCGCCATCGGTCCAGTCTTTGATCAGACGCACTGGCTTTCCGAGCTTGTTGGCAATGGTGTCTGCAACGGGCTTGAGTGAATTTTCTTCGGAATATTCACCTTCGGTAGGGCGGCCCAGATGTGACGTCACCATCACGCGTGCACCCGCTTTGATGGCGGCGTTGATCGTTGACATGGAAGCGGTGATGCGGGCATCGGAGGTGACTTTACCGTCTTTGACAGGCACATTCAGATCGGAACGTATCAGGACGCGTTTGCCCTTGAGATCCAGATCGGTCATTTTAATTACGGACATTTTTATCCCTTTGTATAGAACTATAAAGGCAAAAGGGCTGGCACCGTGCCAGCCCTTTGTCAAACGTATTACTTGGCGATGTGACGAACCATGCGCATCAGGTTGCAGGTGTAACCGTACTCGTTGTCATACCATGCCACAACCTTGACGAAGGTAGGATCGAGTGCAATACCTGCTTCGGCATCGAAAACGGACGGGCAGGTGTAGCCACGGAAATCAGTGGAAACCACTTTTTCTGCGGTAAAGCCCAGCACGCCTTTCAATGGACCGCTTTCTGATGCAGCCTTCATTGCAGCCACGATTTCAGCGTAGGTGGCTTCCTTGTTCAGTTCAACTGTCAGGTCAACCACAGATACGTCAGAAGTTGGTACGCGGAAAGCCATACCGGTCAGTTTGCCCTTCAATGCTGGCAATACCACGCCTACCGCCTTGGCAGCGCCAGTCGAGGAAGGAATGATGTTTTCCAGAATACCGCGACCACCGCGCCAATCCTTGTTGGATGGACCGTCCACTGTCTTTTGAGTAGCCGTTGCTGCATGTACGGTTGTCATCAGGCCGCGCTTGATGCCGAACGTGTCATTCAACACTTTTGCAACTGGAGCCAATGCATTGGTCGTGCATGATGCAGCCGATACGATCGCTTCACCCTTGTATGTTTCATGGTTCACGCCGTAAACGAACATTGGTGTAGTGTCTTTGCAAGGAGCCGACATAACCACTTTTTTCGCGCCAGCTTGAATGTGCTTCTGGCAGCTTGCATCATCGAGGAAGAAGCCGGTACATTCGATCACGATGTCCACGCCTGCTTCATTCCACTTCAGATTTGCAGGATCGCGTTCTGCTGTCAGGCGAATTTCCTTGCCATTGACTACCAGATTATTACCGCTGACCGCAACATCGCCATTGAAACGGCCATGCACGGAGTCATACTTCAGCATGTAAGCCAGATAGTCAGGCTCCAGCAAGTCGTTGATCGCTACGACTTCGATTTCAGGAAAATCTTTTGTTGCCGCGCGGAATACCATACGACCAATACGACCAAAACCATTGATGCCAACTTTAATTGCCATGTTTATTTCTCCCGTTATAGTTATTAAAACTTGTCGTCTTGCAACCTTACAGCACGCCCTTGACAGCTTTCACCACATTTTCCACGGTGAAGCCGAAGTGCTTGAACAGTTCCGGTGCCGGAGCGGATTCACCGAAGCAATCCATACCCACTACCGCGCCTTCCAGGCCAACATACTTGTACCAGCCGCCGGTCACGCCAGCTTCTACTGCAACGCGATTCACGCCGCGTGGCAATACGCTGTCCTTGTAAGCCTGGTCTTGCTTGTCAAATACGTTAGTCGAAGGCATGGATACCACGCGTACGTTGATGCCTTCTGCCGCCAGTGCCGCTTGGGACTTGATAGCCAGGTCAACTTCGGAACCCGTTGCGATGATCACAGCTTGTGGCTTGCCGCCCGCTGCTTCAGACAGAATGTAGGCGCCCTTGCGGATGTTGGCGATTTGCGCCGCATCACGCTTCTGGAATTGCAGGTTCTGGCGACTGAAGATCAGGCTGGAAGGACCATCGTTGCGTTCGACGGCTGCAACCCAGCAAACGATAGATTCAACCGTGTCGCATGGACGCCATGTTTCCATGTTAGGAATGTGGCGCAATGTTGCTGTTTGTTCTACAGGTTGATGTGTCGGGCCGTCTTCGCCCAGTCCGATGGAATCGTGGGTGTAAACAAAGATCACGCGCTGTTTCATCAGTGCTGCCATGCGCAAGGCATTGCGAGCGTACTCAGAGAACATCAGGAAGGTGCCGCCGAATGGCAGCAAACCACCATGCAGAGCCATACCATTCATGATGTGCGACATGCCGAATTCGCGTACACCGTAGCTGATGTAATTGCCAGTCGTTTTGCCGTGAACATGCTTGCAGCCTGTCCAGTTGGTCAGGTTTGAGCCGGTCAGATCGGCTGAGCCGCCCAAAAATTCAGGCAATGCGGATGCCAGTGCGTTGATCGCATTTTGCGAAGCCTTGCGGGTTGCAATGGTTTCGCCCTTTGCGTCGATCTGAGCAATGGCTGCTGCTGCGTGTGCTGCCCAGTTAGCAGGCAATTCACCCTTGGTGCGACGTGTGAACTCTGCGGCTTCAGCAGGGTAAGCTGCGCTATATTCAGCAAACTTGTTGTTCCACAACTTTTCCAGGCCTTCGCCGCGCGTACGTGCATCCCATGCTTCATACACATGAGCCGGGATTTCAAACGGAGCGTAGTTCCAGTTGATGTGCGCGCGAGTTGCGGCCACTTCAGCATCGCCGAGTGCTGCACCGTGCACGTCGTGGGTGCCTTCCTTGTTAGGAGAGCCTGCACCGATGATGGTCTTGCAGCAGATCAGGGTAGGCTTATCGGTAACGGCTTTGCCGGCACGGATCGCAGCATCAATAGCTTCTGCATCGTGACCTTGTACATCGGCAATGACGTGCCAGCCGTAAGCTTCAAAGCGTTTTGCTGTGTCGTCAGTGAACCAGCCGTTGGTGTGTCCGTCGATCGAGATTTCGTTGTCATCCCAGAATGCCATCAACTTGCCCAGACCCCAGGTGCCGGCCAATGCACATGCTTCATGGGAAATACCTTCCATCATGCAGCCATCGCCCATAAACACGTAGGTGTTGTGGTCGACGATTTCATGTCCTGGCTTGTTGAATTCTGCAGCCAGCAATTTTTCTGCCATTGCCATACCAACGGCATTGGTGATGCCTTGACCAAGCGGACCACCGGTTGTTTCTACGCCTGCGGTGTAACCGTATTCAGGATGGCCTGGTGTCTTGGAATGCATTTGACGGAAGCGCTTGAGTTCTTCGATCGGCAAATCGTAACCGGATAAATGCAGCAAAGCGTAAACTAACATCGAACCATGACCATTGGACATCATGAAACGATCGCGACCAGGCCACTTTGGGTTTGCTGGATTGTGGCGCAGGTGGTGGTTCCACAACACATCAGCGATCTCTGCCATGCCCATAGGCGCGCCCGGGTGGCCGGAGTTGGCTTTTTGCACGGCATCTACTGCCAGCATGCGGATTGCGCCGGTTATGTCATTGAACTTTGGTTGTGTAATGCTACGATTTGTTGTCATTTACTGACTCCTCCGAAACATCCCATAGGGACGGGTTTATGGTTAATGCCTAATTTTAATAGGCGGAATTATGCCGCACACCCCGCAATACATCAACAAGCTTGCCGATTTAATGGCAAGGTCTTGGTTAATAAACAGGAAAAATGTGCTGATAAACGATGCTATGGCTCACTTTCGCCACTCTTTTTGTTGATTTTAATGCCCAGCTGTTTAAGCTTGCGATGCAGATGAGTGCGCTCCAAACCTATTTTTTCTGCCACACGCGACACGTTGCCGGCTTCCATTTGCAAATGGTAGTCAAAATAAATGGCATCAAAATGCTCGCGGGCTTCGCGCAACGGCAAATCCAACGGCAATGGGAAATGCCTGGTTGCACCACCAATTTCAACGGTCAGGTTCTGTACCGTCTCGACAATGAGCGGCTGTGGTCTTGCTGCCCCTTCCTTGATCGCTTTTGCTACTGTAATCAGTAGCTTCTGCATTGAAATCGGTTTTTCCAGAAAATCCACTGCACCGATCCGTGTCGCTTCGACAGCCGTCTCTATCGTGCCATGACCTGACATCATCACCACGGGCATGGTCAGCAAATCCTGCTCGACCCACTCCTTCAAGAGTGCCACGCCGTCGGTGTCAGGCATCCAGATATCCAGCAAAACCAGATCGGGTTCGCTTTCGTGCCTGAATCTGCGCGCCTGTTCGGCATTTTCGGCAAGCTGAACCTGATAGCCTTCGTCAAATAATATTTCCGCCAGCAATTCACGGATGCCCACTTCATCATCCACTACCAGAATCTGTTTGCTCATTCTTCGCCTCCTTCCGTCAGCGGCAGGCTGATATTTACACACGCGCCGCCATTTGCATGATTTTCAACAGTTATTCGTCCACCATGCTCCTCGATGATTTTTTTGACAATTGCCAGGCCTAAACCGGTGCCCTTGGTTTTGGTTGTCATGTACGGTTCGAAAAGTCGTGACAAGGCGTTTTCGGAAAAACCGCTGCCATTGTCCAGTACCTGCAAATGAATTTCACTCTGCACTATTTCGCTGCTCAATGTTATTTGCGGTTGCGCCGTGCCGCTCAGCGCATCCTGAGCGTTTTGCAGCAAGTTGTGCAATACCTGACGCAGGCGCGTTGCATCGCCGTTGATCTCGGCGCGACTTGCCTGTAAGGTCAATTTTATCGGAACGGCATTGGCCTCGTACAATCCGAGCACTTCCTTGATCAGCCTGTGCAAATCCAGTCGGGTCAATTTCAACACCGGGCCACGTGCATAATCGGCAAAGTCGCTCACCATGTTTTTCATCGCAGCAACCTGACTGACGATAGTTTGCGTGGCGCGTTGCAATAACTTCGCATCCGCTTCATCCAGCTTGGCACTTAACTTGTACTGCAAACGCTCTGCCGATAGTTGGATCGGGGTGAGCGGATTCTTGATTTCATGGGCCAGACGCCGCGCCACCTCACCCCAGGCAGCCTGGCGCTCTGCTTGCAGCAAGTGACTGATGTCATCGAAAACGATCACATACCCCGCTTCGGCGCCTTGTGGCAGACTCGTTCCACGCATCAGCAGAATCTGTGTGCCATTGCGGCTTAACCGTTCAATCTGACGCTGCCATTCGCTGTTATTGGTTTGTGCAAACGCATCGGTGATGGTCTGGCAAAAGGAGTTTAACAAACTGTATTTTTCTGCAATTTGCTGCAATGACATGCGCTGCAGCTCCTGCAAGGGGGCCCCCAGAATATGTGCAGCACTGGTGTTCACCGAGCGCAGACGAAACTCATCATCAAGCGCGATCACCCCGGAGGACAGATGCGTCAGCACGCTTTCCAGATAACCCTTTGCGCTTTCAACCTCGCGCTGTTGCTGCTCACTGGCCCGTCTCGCATCAGCCAGCTGGCGTGTCATTTGATTAAACAAGCCGGTCAGCGCGCCCAGTTCATCACTGCTGCGGATGGGATGTTGGCCGCTAAAATCGCCTTGCGCGACCGCGCGCGTACCCTCGGCCAGCGCTTCCAGCGACGAACCTATCCGTTCACTGATGAAAAATGCAGCCGATATGGCTGTCAGCAAGACTACCAGCAAGGATAGCGTCAGCGTGATGCCATATAACCGCTTCAAACCCAGTCTGGACAGGGTCAACTCCTGATAATCGCGATAAACCGCTTGCACTGTTTCCGCATCGGCTTCGATTTGCTTCGGCACGGCCTGATTAAATTGCAGGACATAGTTCTCTTTCGAGTAACTGTTGGCATTCACCAGAGCCAGCACACGCAGCGTCATTGCCTTGTTTGGCGTAGATTCAATGGCTGAGTATTGTCCTTTTTTCCTTACCTGCTGCAGTACATTTTCACCGGGAATGTCAGGCAACAAGGCGTTGTCGCTGGCGACAAAGGCAAGCATCTTTCCGCCGGTGTCAAACAGGGCTGCTTCCTGTGCGACACCTTCATCTATTAACTGAGTCAGTGCATTTTGAAATTGAGCAGGATTTTTCTCTGACAGCAAGAGTGCGATGAACTGGGTTTTTTTCGACAATTCCTTCAGGCTGTTGTCCAGCCCGCTACGGCCCAGATTCAGACCGCCCTCCAGCGCCTTTTCTACGCGTACGTCGAACCATGACTCGATGCTTTTGGACAAAAAATTGACCGAGACGGCATAGAGCAATATGCCGGGTAAAACGGCGATCAAGGTAAAAAACAGCACCAGACGCAGGGTTAGTTTTGCGCCAAATACCTTCTTTTTTAACTTCTCGCGCAGGCGCCAGATTTGATAGCCGACCAGCCCCAATAAACCGGCGGCCAGCAAGCCCATCAGGCCGAGCAAGCCGTAATAATTGATGGAAAACACTTCCGTGTTAACGCTGTTGCTCGATAGCAGATACAGCAAGGCGGCGCCTGCAATGACGCTCAAGATGATCAGGTATTTCACTGCGCCATCACTCCGTTTTGCCTGCGTTGCGCGCAGCACCTTCTGCAGGACGTATCACCCAGCGATACCAGCCCGAATCGAAATCCCAGTCCTTGCTGGTCAACACATTCACCTGCATCAATTTAGGCAGTTGTTTGGTATCCAGGCGCAAGCGCACGGCGGCAACATAGCTGCCATCCTTTTTCATCGCCTCTGCTGGAATATAGGCTGAGTTTTGCCTGTCCAGAATACGCATCATTTCTTCGAGACTGGCAAAGTTCTGGAACAGCGAACCACGTGAAATCCGGTACTGGCGGGTGAGAACGTTATAGGATAGTTTGACCGATTGTTCACTTTGGAACACTTGTTCATCCAGCCAATACCAGCGCGAACGAGTCAGCGAAAACTCGCCCACGAAATAGAGCGGCACACCCAGCGACAAGGCCTGCTGCACAACATAATTCAAATTGACATCGAAGTCTGCCGCGAGTTGATAGCCGTCCTCAGAGAACCGCATCTCAGCCTTGTTTACGTCTATGCCATCCGCATGCGCCGTAACGGCGCAAAAACAGATGGCCAGCCCCAGCAGGACTTTAAACAGTTTTTTGCAACAAGGCATAAAAGAATCCATCGTGCTGATCAGTCGGTAATAATTGTCCGCCGGGCAGTTCTGTTTCCAGCTGTCGTGCTTGTGGATTTTTCGCCAGGAACTTGTCTATAACATCCTGATTTTCTTGTTTAAATATGGAGCAGGTGGCGTAGAGAAACAGGCCGTCTTGCGCCAGGAGTTGCCATAGCGATTGCAGGATATCCGACTGCTGTTCGGCGAAAGAGGCAATATCCTTCTTGCGGCGCAGCCATTTTATATCGGGATGGCGGCGCACCACGCCGGTGGCGGAGCAGGGTACATCGGCAAGAATACGCTCGAACGGTTTGCCGTCCCACCACTGGGCAGGGGTGGCCGCATCGCCTGCCAATAACGTTGCAGATAATCCCAGACGCTGCAAATTCTCGTTTACGCGCAGTAAGCGCTTCTCATCCTTGTCCAGCGCGATCATATCAACGTCAGCCAGCTCCAGTATGTGTGCGGTCTTGCCGCCCGGGGCTGCACAGGCATCCAGCACACGCATGCCGGTCTTGGCATCCAGCAGACGTGCGGCATACTGAGCGCCTGCATCCTGCACCGATACGAAGCCCTCAAAGAAGCCGGGCAATTTGTCCACTGACACCGCTTTATCCAGTTGCAGCGCATCGGGTGCGATCAGCCTGGCAGGGATATCCTGACCGATCAATTTCGCCAGATAGTCCGCCGTGGTGCCGCGCCGCTGATTGACCCGCAGCGTCATCGGCGGGTGTCCATTACCCGCGTCGAGTATTGCCGTCGCCGTCTCACCATACTGCACGCTTAATTCGTCAATCCACCATTGTGGATGACTATATCGTCCTTCCGGTTTAAGTGAGGCTTGTGCCAGCAAATCGGCCTGATTTCGCAAAAAGTTGCGCAAAATTGCATTCACCAGCCCCCTGATTTTCGGATTCAGTATGTCTGCCGAGCGCACGGCGTGATCGACCACCGCATGCTGGGCCGCACGGCTGTATTGAAGCTGGTATAAGGCTACCAGCAGCAAATAGGTGATGCGGTTATCCGTCATATGCTTGTGCAGCAGTAAATCAAGCACGGCGTTTAACTGCCCATAAAAACGCAACGTGCCATAACTCAAATCCTGCAGTGCGGCGCGCTGTGCCGGTGTCCAGACCGATTTTCTGCGCAGCGATTCATCCAGTACCTGATTGAGATTGCGGCCGTCCACCAGTACTTGCTGGACGATCTGGGTTGCTGCGAGTTGAATATTATGCATTTAAGGAACCTGAAAATTGTCGCCGGGATGAAGCGGCATCGCTTGCAGAAATTGCATAGCGGGTTGTGCCCGGCCTCCCGGGCGTTGCAACACTTGCAGTTGCAGCGCGCCTTGGCCGCAGGCGACTGTAATGCCCAGCTTGTCCACGGATAACACCTCGCCGGGCCTGCCGTGCTGTTCTGAATGCGGTTCGGCCTGCCAGATTTTCAACACGACGTCGTGTATCTTTGCCTGGCACACCGGAAAGGGATTATAGGCGCGTACCGCGCGGGCAACCTGTTCTGCGTCTTGCCGCCAATCAGTTAAAGCCTCGCCCTTGAGGAGCTTGGCGGCATAACACGCCGCATCATTATCCTGCACAACCGGCGTCAGGCCGTTTTTCTCAAGTAAAGTGAGCGCCTCAAGGATGCTGGCAGCGCCTAAGTCCGCCAGCTTGTCATGCAGGGTTTGCGCGTTGTCGTTGTCCGCAATCGGGCAGCTCTTTTGCAGCAGCATGTCGCCCGTATCCAGGCCCACATCCATCTGCATGATTGTGATACCTGTCTCACGATCCCCCGCCAGAATCGCGCGTTGTATCGGTGCGGCACCACGCCAGCGCGGCAGCAGCGAGGCGTGGATGTTAAGACAGCCGAGTCGGGGCATATCCAGCACTGCTTTTGGCAGGATCAGGCCGTAAGCGGCCACCACCATCACGTCAGCTTCAAGCGCTGCGATTTCGAGCTGCGCCTGTTCTGTCTTCAAGGTGTCCGGTTGCAACACGGTTAAGCCATGTTGCAACGCGAGTTGTTTTACCGGGCTGGCCGTGAGCTGCATGCCGCGCCCGGCTGGCCGGTCAGGTTGGGTCAATACCGCGACGACTTGATGTACCTTGAGTAATGCTTCCAGGGCGCTGGCCGCAAAGTGCGGCGTACCGGCAAAAATTATTTTCACTGAATTATCCTAAAAACGTTCCAATCCGCAGATTACGCAGATTCACACAGATTTCCAATCTGACATATTTTTTGCCGCATCCATCAGATAAGCTGTCCATGCATATTTATTTAATCTGCGTTAATCCATTTAATCGGCGGATAACCGCTTTTTAATTAGAGCGCTTCGCGTCGCCGCTTCTTCAGCTTGGCGCGCAGACGCGTTTGTTTGAGTTGCGACAGGTATTCGACGAATACCTTGCCGCGCAAGTGATCCATTTCGTGCTGGATGCAAACGGCTAAAAAGCCCTCCGCTTCCAGTGTGAAGATATCGCCATTCTGGTCAAGTGCACGTACCGTCAGTTTGTCAGCCCGCCGCACATTTTCATAGATGCCCGGTACCGACAGACAGCCTTCTTCGCCTTCAATTTCGCCGCTGATGGATAAAATTTCCGGATTGATAAACACACGCAACTCATCGTGTGTCTCTGATACATCCACCACGATGACCTGTTCATGTACATCCACCTGGGTTGCCGCCAAACCGACTCCCGGTGCAGCATACATGGTTTGCGCCATGTCTTTCACTAACTTGCGGGTGACGTCATTCACCTGCACAACCTTCTTGGCGATTGTGTGCAGACGTTCATCGGGATACTGCAAAATTTGTAAGATTGCCATAATGCTTGCTAATTTAATTGACTGGATGCAGAATTTGACGCGCCACGGTGAGCCGTGCGCCTTTGTCATTGATTCTTTCGGGGTTTCCCATGCGCAAGATTATATCGCTGATTTGCTTTTTGTTGCCTGTTTTGGCTTTTGCAGGTCAAACTGAATCAACCCCACAGTTACGTAGCGATGCACCAGACCAATACGTTGTCGTCAAAGGCGACACCTTATGGGGTATCTCGGGCATGTTCTTCAAAGACCCCTGGAGATGGCCCTATATCTGGGGCATGAACAAAGATGCAATCAAGGATCCTCACTGGATTTACCCGGGGGCAACCATCGTGCTGGATCGTGCCAACGGCACCTTAAGCATGGGTGGAAAGGCAGGTTCATCCAGAGGCGATGTGATCAGGCTGTCACCGCAAGTGCGTTCGGAAAGCAGTACGCAAAATGCCATTCCCAGCATTCCATCCGAGGCGATTGAGCCATTTTTGAGTCAGCCTTTGGTGGTGTCGGACGCGTTGTTGGCAGGTGCGCCAACCCTGGTTGGCTTGCCTGAAGAACGGGTTATTGTAGGCACCGGTGATGTTGTCTACGCAAAGGGATTGACTGAAGGCATGGGTAAGCGTTGGCAGGTATACCGGCCCGGCAAAACTTTTGTCGATCCGGACACCAATGAAGTTCTGGGTTATGAAGCTATCTATCTCGGCGGAGTTGAGATCAGGAAATTTGGCGATATAAGCACGGCCGTTGTGACGGATGCAAAACGTGAAATCAATCTGGGCGATCGCCTGGTCGCACCAGCTGCAGTAACCGCCCGCAACTACCTGCCTCGCGCCCCCGAAAGCCAGATTAACGCCCGCGTGATTTCAATTTATGGCGGCGTAACCCAAGGCGGGCAGAATACCGTCATCACCCTCAACAAGGGTGAACGTGATGGCTTGCAAAGCGGTCATGTATTGGCGTTGAGCAGCAAAGGCCGTATCGTTAAAAGCGAGGGTAAAGATGTTGCCATGCCTGACGAGCGTTACGGCTTGCTGTTTGTATTCCGTGTATTCGATAAAGTATCCTATGCACTGGTGATGCAAACACGCCTGCCTGTGCAACTGCTGGATTTCGCACAAACCCCATAACAACCTGAATGCAAGCCACATAAATGATTGCAAGAGCAACGCTCCTGGCAAGAATTGAGTTGCAGCAGCAGAGCTCTCAGGGAGCACAGCGCTTTCCAGGGTTTATCCGCTTTTCGTGGGTGCACCCGGAAGGTGCGCGGGTGATCTGCTATAACTATTTGTTTTTAATGTATTTTTCTGTGTTATTTGTGGTCGGTCACTTTTTCCAGATTAGACATGTCCGCTGACCCCTCGACCAAGGCATGGCTGACACTTAGTCTGATACAGGGCCTGGGAGGTGAGGGCGCGCGCCATTTGCTGCGTGAATTCGGCTCGCCTGAAGCGGTTTTAGCCGCGTCGCCCGGTTCACTCAAGTTGTTCGTCAAACCCGAGGCCGCCAGCGCAGTCGTCAGGGGCGTAGCGGATGAGGCGCTGGCATCTGCACTCGTCTGGCTGGAAGATGACCAAAATCATATTGTCACCCTGGGTGATAGCGATTATCCACAATCCCTGCTCAATATTACTGACCCGCCACTTTTGCTCTATGTCAAAGGACGACTCGATTTGCTCAATAGCACTGCGTTTGCTATCGTCGGCAGCCGCAACGCCACGCCGCAGGGTGTCAACAATGCCGAAGAATTTGCCAATTCGTTAAGCGATGCCGGGCTGTGCATCATCAGCGGTATGGCGCACGGTATCGACGCGGCAGCCCATCGTGGTGCATTGCGCGGCCAGGGCGGCAGCCTCGCGGTGGTCGGGACGGGGCTGGACAAGGTTTATCCCGCCGCCAATCGAGATCTGGCTCATGCGCTTGCCAAACAAGGCGCGCTAATTTCAGAGTTCCCGCTAGGCACGCCGCCTGTCGGCAGTAACTTTCCTCGCCGCAACCGCCTCATCAGCGGCATGAGTGCCGGTTGTTTGGTGGTGGAAGCCTCGCTGCAAAGCGGCTCGCTTATCACGGCGAGACAGGCGATGGAGCAAGGCCGAGACGTATTCGCCATTCCCGGTTCAATCCATTCGCCGCAAAGCCGTGGTTGCCATAAACTGATCAAGCAAGGCGCAAAACTGGTAGAGACGGCGCAGGATATACTCGAAGAACTGGCGGGGGTGCATATGTCCGTGCCAGGCAAAGCCCAAACAGCAAACTCCGGTGAAGACGCTGGTTTTCTGGATCAAATTGGCTTTGATCCTGTCAGTATGGATGAGCTTTGTCTACGCAGTGGCTTGACGGTTAGTCAGCTATCCGCCATGCTGTTGACGCTTGAACTGGAAGGTCGCATTGCTGCACTTCCCGGCGGTTTGTTCCAACGCATACACTAAATGACGCTAAAATTATGTTTGAAATCCTGATGTACTTGTTTGAAAGCTATATTGATGCGGGCAGCTACCCTGCACCGGATAAACTATCGCGTAAACTTTCTGCCGCCGGTTTTGAAGGCGAAGATATAGACGAGGCGTTGTCCTGGTTGTCGGCATTGCGCCTGCAAAATTCAGATAGTTATCCTGCCATCCTGGAACATTCAGGGATGCGTTTCTTTGCCGATCTGGAATTTGATCGCATCAGCGCCGAGGCGCGTCAATTCTTGATGTTCGCAGAACAGCAGAAGATGATTTCTGCCATCGAGCGCGAGATCATCATCGACCGGGCCGTCGCCCTGCAACAAAAAGACTTAGGCTTGGACAAGCTCAAACTCATCATGCTGATCGTACTGTGGGATCGCCATCAGGATCTAAGCCCGTTGCTGATCGAAGAGTTGCTTGTCCCGATAACTTCCACCCAATTACATTAAACACTACGCATGGCAATTAATCTTCTGATCGTAGAATCTCCGGCCAAGGCCAAAACGCTTAAGAAATATCTGGGCAATGATTTCGAAGTGCTTGCCTCCTATGGGCATGTGCGCGATCTCGTTCCCAAGAGTGGTGCGGTCGATACCGAAAACGGTTTCGCGATGAACTACGAAACCATTGCGCGCAACAGCAAGCACATGGATGCGATTGCCAAAGCCGCCGCCTCGGCTGAAAATATCCTGCTCGCACCCGATCCCGACCGCGAAGGGGAAGCCATCGCATGGCACATCGCCGAGCTGCTTAAAGCCAAGCGGGGGTTTAAAGGGAAGAACATGAAGCGCGTGGTGTTCTATGAAATCACGCAATCGGCGGTTCAGGCAGCGGTCGCCAGCCCGCGTGAAATCGCCATGCCGCTGGTCAACGCGCAACAGGCGCGGCGTGCACTGGACTATCTGGTCGGTTTTAACTTATCACCACTGTTGTGGCGCAAAATTCGTCCCGGTTTATCCGCAGGTCGCGTACAAAGCCCTGCGTTGCGCCTGATAGTCGAGCGTGAGCTGGAAATCGAGGCATTTAAAAGCCAGGAATACTGGACCGTGCATCTGGATAGTCACAAGGATCATCTGCCGTTTTCAGCCCGATTGTTCCAGTATCAGGGCAAGAAGCTCGATCAGCTTTCCATCGCCAATCAGGCCGAATACGATGCCATCTTTGCGAAGTTAAACGACGCCAAATTGCCACCCAAAGTAGTGCGGGTTGAAAAGAAGGCCAAGCAGCGTTACGCCGCTGCGCCGTTTACCACCTCGACCTTGCAACAGGAAGCCGTGCGCAAGCTGGGCATGTCCGCCGAACGAACCATGCGCACCGCGCAATCGCTCTATGAAGGTGTGGACGTCGGTGGTCAGACCGTCGGTCTGATTTCCTATATGCGTACCGACTCGGTGACGCTGGCAAAAGAGGCTGTTGCCGAGATTCGCGATTACATCGGCGACAATTTTTCCGCTGATTATTTGCCCGGCACGCCGCCAACGTACAAGAGCAAGACCAAGAATGCACAAGAGTCGCATGAGGCGATACGCCCGACTTCGATTGCACGCACTCCCGACAGTCTGCGCGACCGTCTGACGGTCGACCAGGCCAGGTTGTACGAAATGATCTGGAAGCGTACCCTGGCCTGCCAGATGACGCCTGCGCGTTATGACACCGTCAGTGCCGATATCCGCTTAGGCGGCGATGACACCTTGTTCAGGGCAAATGGTCAAGTGCTTGTTTTTCCTGGATTTATCAGCGTCTACATGGAAGATGTGGACGATGCGGAAGAAGAGCAGGGCAGCAAACTTCCACTGCTGGTCGAAGGTGATATTTTGCCGGTGGACAAGCTGTTCGGCGAACAGCACTTCACTCAGCCGCCGCCACGCTTCACGGAAGCTAGCCTGGTCAAGTCGCTGGAAGAATACGGTATCGGTCGTCCTTCGACTTATGCGACCATCATCTCCACGCTGCAAACCCGTGAGTACGCCATTCTCGACAAGAAGCGCTTCATGCCCACCGATGTGGGGCGCGTTGTCACGCGCTTCCTCACCGATCATTTCACGCGTTATGTCGATTACAACTTCACCGCGTCGCTGGAAGATGAGCTGGATGATGTATCCGAAGGCCGTCGCGACTGGGTCGGTGTGCTGGATGAATTCTGGAAGGGTTTTTCCACGCTGATCAAGGAAAAAACCAACATCGAGCGGCCGCAGGAATTGCTGGACGAAGCCTGTCCGGAATGTGGCAAGCCGCTGGCCAAGAAACTGAGTCGCTACGGCAGCTTCATCAGTTGCACCAACTATCCGGAATGCAAATACAAGCGCAGCGTAGGCGGCGAGACTCAGGAGGAAGTGCGCGTTGAGCTGGGCGCTCATCCCGATACAGCGCAAGCCGTGCTGCTGCTGCGCGGACCCTACGGTCATTATGTGCAACTGGGTGAAGTGATTGAAGGCGAGAAAGCGAAACCGAAGCGCGTCTCCTGGCCCAAGGAAATGCCCGTCGATCAGGCCGATCTGGCCAGTGCGCTGAAACTGCTGTCGCTGCCGCGCGATCTGGGTTTACATCCGGAGACGAACAAGAAAGTGATCGTCAATATCGGCCGCTTCGGCCCTTACATCGGTCATGATGGCAAGTTCAAGTCCATTCCTCGCACCGACAGCATCTTCGACGTGAGTCTGGATCGTGCCGTCGAGTTGCTGGCGCAGGCAAAGGATGGCAACACTGTCTTGCGCACGCTGGGCGATCATCCGGAGGACAAAACCACGGTCGAAATATGCAGCGGACGCTATGGCCCTTACGCGCGCCACGGCAAGATTAATGCCACTTTGCCTAAGGATGTGTCGCCGGACGAGATCACGCTGGAACAAGCGCTGGAATTGATTGCTGCCAAGGCCGCGAAGGGTGATACGGGGAAAAAGCCGGCGAGAAAAGCAGCGGCCGCAAAACCCAAGGCTGCCGCAAAGGCGGCAGCCAAGCCTAAAGCTGCTGCTAAACCCAAGGCAGAGGCCAAGCCTAAGGCCGCTGCGAAACCTAAGGCCGCAGCCAAACCGAAAGTAACCAAGACCGCTGCAGTAAAGAAAACCGCCACCAAGAAAGTTTGATATCCGTCAGGGCAAATCGGCGATCTTCAATAGATTGCCGATTTGCTATGGCAGAACCATACGGAACTGCCCGCCGTTAACCTTGCCGGATTCATTGACGATGTTGCTCAGTTCAATGTGTCCGTGCTGATCTTTCAGTTGATGCAGCCCGGCAATTTTGTTCGCCAGATACAGGCCAAGGCCTGTGCCTGCGCCGGTCACTACCGCAGGTAACTGTCCCCCTGAAGTCAGCACGTTTTCCTGAAATCCTGGCCCATCATCACAAACTTCCAGGATCAGCATGTTGTCCTGCTCAAATGCGGCAAGTTGAACATGGGAACGCGCGTAGCGGCAGGCGTTGTGCAGCGCATTGCCGAATGCCATACGAATCAGCGCCTTATCAAAGAAAGCGCAGGCGGGTGCTCGCGCTACGTCGACACGGATGGCAATAGAGGGAAACAATTCTGTGTACTCGGCGGCCAGTATTTCCAGAAAGTCCGCCGGATTGACCGTGTCGGCATTGATCCACAACTGATCGTTATTTTCACGGCTGAGCAGCAGCATTTCTGACAGTCGGCGGGATGAATTCATTGCGATTTCCATCTCTGCACGGGCATCGCCGCGTTTACGCAAACGCAATGCCAATTCCGCGAGTTGGTTTTTCACGTCGTGCATGATTGCGGTATACAGATCATTCATTGTGGATTCACCGGTTGTTGCGGCTTCAGTTGCTTGAGCATGCCATCTATTTGTTCAAGTTTGGCATGGCTCGGCGATTTTTTGACCAGCGATTCGCGAAATGCCATGCATTGAGCCAGTTTTGCGGGGTCACGGCCATTGCGCACCAGATCAAGCGCGATGACCAGCGCTGCATTGCCGAGTATCTGCACGTTGTTCGGCAAGCGGTTGGCCGCCTCGCTCAGCAATTCAATCGCCTCGGCCAACTGTCCTGCCTGTGCTTTGCGAACGCCCTCGTTGTTCAACTTGATTATTTCGGCCGCGCTGGCTTCGATCAACGCGGTAGCTTCAGAGGAATCTTTGCCGGCCGCGACCATAACTGCATGCACCTTATTCTTGATGGCCGCATCTTCATGGTTATTCTGCACGGCATGGTTTAGCAATCGTGTAGCCTCTTCTTCACGGCCCAGAGCAAAACAGGCATCAGCCATCGCGACCAGCGCGTCTGCAGAAAAACTTGCCATGTCTCCTGCCGACATGGCCTTTTCCAATGCCGCCTGAGCGAGTTCTTCATTTCCTGCCGCGTTATGGACGGTGCTTTCCGTCGCGGCAAGCACGATTTTGCTTTGGTTGTCTGAAAAGCTTTTGTTGGCGTCCTGCACTACGCTCAAAGCTTCTTGCGTCTTGCCCTGATTGACAAGGGCACGCGATAAAACAGCGTAGTCATTGGCCTGCCGCACCGGTGAATGCTTGTGTTTTATCAAGGTCTCGCGCATGACTTTTTCAGCAATTTCAGGCTGCCCTGTGCTCACTGCCAGTGTGCTCAACTCTCGTATCCGGTTCATCGTGCCGGGCGCAATTTCCCTGGCCTTCATCAAAATCTCTAAAGCGCCCTTTTTGTTGTCCGATTCGGACAACAAATTACCAAGAAAATCATATGCCGCCATGAATTGCGGCATTTCAATCAGAATTTCTTTCGCCAATTGTTCTGCCTCGGCTTTTTTATCGAGCTTTGCCAGCGTGCGCGCCAGTCCCAATTTGGCCCAACCTAGGGGTCGCATCGCAATGACTTCACGGTACAGCGCTTCAGCCTGCGCTAGCTGGTTATCATGCAACAGGGCGGAGCCCTTTATCTTGCACAGATCAAAGTAATACTTGTCACGGGCGGCTAGCAACTTGTCGCATTCGGCTATCAGCTTCGGCCAATTTTTTTTATCTGAGGCTTGATCTATCGCAGTAAAATATTCTTGCCTGCGCAACAGTTTTTCAAAACGAATATTGAATTCGGCGGCGGTGAAAGGCTTGAGCAAATAATCGTCCGGCGCACACTCGGAAGCGGCGACCACCTTCGCATAGGATTGTTCAGCGGTGATCATGACGAAAATGGTATTGCGATGGATCAGATCGGCAGTACGCAAGTACTCGAGAAATTGCTGCCCGTTGGTACTGTCGCCCAGCGAGTAATCGCACAGAATGGCGTCATAATGGTTGGCCGCCAGGCGTTCAAGCGCTTCCCTGATATTGGCCACCACATGTAACTTGGCAAAGCCTGAACTCGACAAAGACATGCGCAACTGTGAGCGCATGCCTTCCATATCATCAATAATCAATATCCACTTATCAGATAGTTTGTTAACTGTAGCCAAATCAACTACTCCGGTTTAGTTAATCACTGCGAGCCGAGCTCGAAATTCGATGTCCGCCAGTTTTCTGTAAAATGGTTGAGACCTGTCAGGAAACATCATACACCATAGGGCGAAATCAGCTATTGGGTCATGTAAATTGCGGTGCCGGGCAAAAGGGATGTGATAAGCAAGCTCGCTGCTTGCGGGGTAATATGCAAAGCTGAATTTCTTCGTTTATGCGTAGCGTGGCTATCGTTACCATGCCGGTCCAGGCAGGTCTGAAGTACGGGCACGGACGATAAACGGCGGGGCCACATTCCTCAATAAAATCCATTACAAAGGCTCAAGCTGCCGATGATCTACAGCTTGCTGTCGGCAACGGTGCGGTGCATTGACGTAGAATGGCGATACGCAAGACCATGAATAACCCAAAATGACGATCACGACACTGGCACCTGCATTCATCCAACCACAACATCTTGAAGATGTGTTGAAGTCTCAAGGCTATGGCGTATTGAGTCCGGCTGGTGTTGCTTCCTTTATCGGGTATTCTGATTTCGAGTCGATCAAGGCCGACTGGAGCGATCTGCCGCCGGATAACTTCCTCAGAGACGGTGGACATTATCGCCGCCGACGGCATTCCTGTTTCATTGCAAGCGGTCACGCATTGCTTCAGGTTCCACATCGCGCGCATTACCAGCCGCTGGCATACAATGCGCTGCATGGCGGTATGCACCGCTTGTTCGAACCGATAAACTCGCACACACTGCAGCAACCGGTATGGCAGGCATTATTGCTGGCGATAGCACGCATCTGTTCTGCCATCAAGGGGGAGCAGCCCTGGTATATCGAAGCGCATCAGTTTCGCATCGACACGCTTAGCGGTATCGGTCGCCCGACTCCGGAAGGCGCGCATCGCGACGGCGTGGATTTTGTCGCCATATTGCTGGTGGATCGTCACAACGTCAGCGGCGGTGAAAGCCGTATCTTCGAGGCGGATGGGCCAAACGGGCAGCGTTTTACCTTGAGCGAGCCGTGGACGCTGCTTGTGCTCGACGATCAGCGTGTCATTCATGAATCCACCCCGATCCAGCCGACAGCGACAGGCGGATACCGCGATACACTGGTGCTGACATTCCGTTCTGGCGGTTTTCTGGAACAGACTTGAGTTAACGAAAGGTTTGAAAATGAAAATCGGTGTGCCAAAAGAAATCAAGACGAATGAGAATCGCGTCGCACTCGCACCTGCTGGCGCAGCTGTATTGGTTGCGGCAGGGCACGAGGTTTGGCTGGAACGCGGGGCAGGGGAGGGTAGCGGATTCAGCGATGAACAATATCTGAATGCCGGTGCGCAGATTATCACGCAAGCCGATGCCATCTGGGCTGCGGCTGACCTGATAATCAAGGTCAAGGAACCGATCAGATCCGAGTGGCCATACCTGCGCGCCGGACAAATCATCTTCACCTATTTTCATTTTGCGGCCGACCGTGAACTGACTCAGGTGCACCTCGATTCCGGTGCGATCTGCGTCGCATATGAAACCGTGGCGATGCCCAACGGCGAGCTGCCCTTGCTGACCCCGATGTCGGAGGTGGCAGGGCGGATGGCGGTGCAGGAAGGTGCCAAATATTTGGAAAAACTGTACGGCGGACGAGGGGTGTTGTTGGGCGGAGTGCCTGGCGTTACCCCGGCGCATGTGGTTATCATAGGCGGCGGGGTGGTAGGCAGTAATGCAGCCCGTCTGGCGGCAGGTATGGGCGCACGCGTCACCCTGCTGGATGTATCGCTGGAACGCCTGCGGCGTCTTTCCGAGGTGCTGCCTGCCAATGTGCAGACGCTGTTCTCCAATCGACATAACCTGCTGGAGCAGATAGCTACTGCCGATCTTGTCATCGGTGGTGTACTTATTCCGGGGGCTGCCGCACCCAGGCTGATACGCCGGGAAGATTTGAAGCTGATGCAAGCGGGGGCGGTCATCGTCGATGTCGCAGTGGATCAGGGCGGCTGCGTCGAGACCACTCATCCCACCACGCATGAAAACCCGATTTATGTCGTCGATGGTGTGATTCACTACGCAGTGGCGAACATGCCGGGCGGCGTGCCGCGCACCTCCACGTTGGCGCTTACCAATGCTACCTTTCCCTATTTGCTGCTGCTGGCGAACAAGGGCTGGAAACTGGCACTGCAAGGCAACCCGCCGTTGCGTCAGGGACTGAATATAGTGGAAGGCAAAGTCACTTGTCGCGCGGTGGCCAATACCTTTGATCTGCCGTACTCGGCACCGGAAAATTTTCTTTAGCTGACAGAGGGTTGTACAAAATTTTATTGACCATCCGTCAGGAACCCATTGAGGTTCGTCGTGTCTGTACCTGCTGCAAGCAGAAAAAATTCTGGTTAAAAGGCATTGAAAGCTATAATTTTCTAATGATTTTCGGGAATACCAATGAAAAGTAAATTGCTGTTGATAGTGCTGGCGTTACTTACGCTTAATACCACGCTGGCAGCGACTGGGCTATCCCCTTTGCCGCAACAGTCTCAGGCTGCACTGTTGTCCGCTGAAGTGCTGAGTCGATACCATTACAAAGGCATGCCGCTTGATGATGCGGCTTCTGCGAAAATATTCGATAACTATCTGAAATCACTGGATATTGACAGGTTGTTTTTTTTGCAGACTGATATCGATCGATTCGGCAATGCGAGAACCAGGCTCGATGACGCGATACTTAAGGAAGATCTGAGAATTCCTTTCGCCATTTATAACCTTTATCAGCAGCGCATCACTGAACGCATTGCTTTCGCCCGCTCATTGCTGCTCAGAGGGTTTGATTTTACGCAGAAAGAAAACTATCAATACGCACGCAAGAATGCAGCATGGCCAAAATCTACCGAAGAGCTGAACGACTTGTGGCGCCGTCGAGTTAAAAATGACTGGTTGCGGCTAAAACTGGCCGGCAAGGACGACAAAGCCATTGCTGAGACACTGAACAAGCGCTATGACAATTTCCTGAACAGCATGTCGAAGATTAAAAGCGATGATGTATTTCAGCGCTTTATGAGCGCCTATGCGATGGCAATTGACCCGCATACCGATTATCTGGGGGCGCGCGCTTCGGAAGATTTCGATATTTCGATGAAACTGTCGCTTGTCGGCATTGGTGCGGTGCTTCAGGACAAGGATGAATACACCACCATCAGGGAGTTGGTGGCTGGCGGCCCTGCGGCCCTGTCAGGAAAGCTGAAAGTTGGTGACCGTATTGTCGGGGTCGGTCAGGGTAACACCCGTACCCCCACCGATGTGACGGGCTGGCGCATTGATGATACGGTGGCTTTGATACGAGGCGCCGAGGATACAGCGGTGCGTCTTGATGTATTGCCTGCGGAAGCGGGGCCCGACGGCAAACACCGGCTTATTTCACTGGTTCGAAAGAAGATTAGCCTGGATAAACAGGCGGCTAAAAAAACCATCATCGAGGTGAAGGACGGCGGGGCTACGCGACATATCGGTGTGATCACCTTGCCCGGTTTTTATCAGGATTTTGCTGCCCATCAAAAAGGTGACAAGAATTTCAAAAGTGCGACCCGGGATGTGTCGCGTTTGCTGGAGGAATTCAAAAAAGCCCAGGTGGACAGCGTGCTGATGGATCTGCGCAACAATGGCGGCGGGTCGCTGGATGAAGCCATAGAGCTGACCGGTCTGTTTATAGACAAAGGTCCCGTCGTGCTGCAACGTGACTCCAAAGGCCAGGTAACTGTCGCAAATGACACGAATGCCGGCGCTGTCTGGAATGGACCGTTGGGTGTGCTCATCAACCGTGGCTCGGCATCTGCCTCTGAAATTTTTACCGCCGCAATTCAGGATTATGGTCGTGGCGTTGTAATCGGCGAGACCAGCTTCGGCAAAGGCACGGTTCAGTCCGTGGTCAATCTGGATCAACTGGTGAAAAGCGACAAGCCGAAATACGGCGAACTCAAGATGACCATCGCGCAATTTTTCCGCATCAATGGCGGCACAACGCAGTTGCGCGGTGTGACGCCGGATATCAGCCTGCCTGCAATGATAGGAGAGGAGGATTTTGGTGAGTCCAGCTATGACAACGCTTTGCCCTGGATACAAATAAAAGCGGCTGACTATACGCGAGCCGGTGATTTGACAAGTATCGTGCCCAGGCTGATTGCAAAGCACGACCAGCGCGTGGCTGGCGATAAAGACTTTCAATATCTGCGGGAAGATATTGCTGAACTCAACGACAGACGAAAGAAAAACGCAATCACGCTCAATGAAGCTGAACGCCGCAATGAGCGCGAAGCGCAGGAAGTGCGAGTAAAGTTGCGTGAGAAGAAACTGGGGGCTGCCATCGCAGACGGGGACTCAGCACTGCAAGATGATGGCCTGCAAGCCAATGAGCGTAACCTCGATGCTGATCTTGCCATCGAGAAAGCCAGGAAAAACGCCAAGGATGTATTGCTTGACGAAGCGGTGCATATTCTCAGCGATGAGGTTGCGCTGCTGAAAACAAATGCCAGGCTAGTGTCCAGTGCATTGCCAAAACTGAACTAACTCAGCTCGTTGATAAACGATGGCGAATCAAAATTCGCTGTCGCTGCCTCTTTGACGTATCCGCATAGTCCGCTATTAACGCGGAATCGAATTCTGTGGCCTTAGAGAACTCGCTGCGATATGTTCACTGCGGTTGCCGATAGGACTGATTAGATGTAAGATTCCAGCCCTTTCGCTTTTATATTTGAGCACGGGTAGTAGGTATGGCGACGTGCGTCGTCATTTTTTTGCATTAACAGCGTGTTAAAACAGACCGCAGACCGGTGCGCCGCATAAGTTCGCCGTGGTCACGTCGTTTTCAACACCCAGTTTGATTTGATTGAGGAATGCCGTGTTTAACTCTTCTTTGCCGATGCAACAAGGTTTGTATGACCCGCGCCAGGAGCGCGATGCCTGTGGAGTGGGGTTCGTTGCCCATATCAAGGGTAAAAAAAGCCATGACATGGTTAGTCAAGGTTTGCAGATACTGGAAAACCTGACTCATCGCGGGGCAACGGGTGCTGACCCGTTAGCTGGTGATGGTGCGGGTATTTTGTTGCAGATTCCCGATGCGTTTTTCCGTGCGCAATGCGCGACACAGGGCCTGGCATTGCCGGAACATTACGGCGTGGGCATGTTGTTCCTGCCGGCGGACGCAGTTGCACGTGCCGCCTGCGAGCAAATCATTGTCGATAAAATAGTCGCTGAAGGTCAGTCTGTACTGGGCTGGCGCGATGTGCCGGTAAATAGCTCCATCCTGGGCGAGAGCGTCAAGCTGGTCGAGCCGACGATTCGCCAGGTATTCATTGCTCGCGGCGCAAACTGCACTGACGCAGATGCGTTCGAGCGCAAGCTGTTCGTGATCCGCAAGACGGCTGAACATGCCGTGAAGGGCTTGCCCAATGCGCAGGGCAAGGGTTTTTACATTCCTTCCCTGTCTGCACGTACCATCGTTTACAAGGGGATGCTGCTGGCCGATCAGGTAGGCAAGTACTACCCCGATTTGCAGAACAACGCTGTGGTTAGCGCGCTGGCGCTGGTGCATCAACGCTTCTCAACCAATACCTTCCCGAGCTGGGATCTGGCGCATCCGTTCCGCATGATTGCGCATAACGGTGAAATCAATACCGTGCGCGGCAACGTGAACTGGATGGCGGCACGCCACGCGGCGATGTCTTCCAATTTGCTCGGCGAAGATCTGGAAAAACTCTGGCCGCTGATCGTGGATGGTCAGTCTGACTCGGCTTGTTTCGACAATGCGCTGGAGTTGCTGGTGGCAGGCGGTTACTCCTTGCCTCACGCGATGATGTTGCTGATTCCGGAAGCATGGGCAGGCAATCCATTGATGGATGAAGAACGCCGCGCTTTCTATGAATATCATGCTGCACTGATGGAACCGTGGGATGGCCCGGCTGCCGTGGCCTTTACCGATGGTCGCATGATAGGTGCGACGCTGGATCGTAACGGTCTGCGCCCCGCGCGCTATCTGATTACCGACGACGATGTGGTATTGCTGGCATCCGAAATGGGCGTGCTGAATATTCCACAGAACAAGGTCGTCAAGAAATGGCGTTTGCAGCCCGGTAAAATGTTCCTGATCGACATGGAAGCCGGCCGCATCATCGATGATGCCGAGCTGAAGAACCAGCTTGCCACAGCCAAACCGTACCGTCAGTGGATCGAGGAATCGCGTTATTTCCTCGGTGATCTGCCAACATCCGTCAGCGAAAAGAAATTGAACGCATCCTTGCTGGATACCCAGCAAGCGTTTGGTTACTCGCAGGAAGACATCAAGTTCATTCTGACGCCGATGGTCAATGCCGGTGAAGAGCCGACAGGTTCCATGGGAACGGATGCCGCCCTTGCGGTGTTGTCGAATAAAAACCGTTCGTTCTACGATTATTTCCAGCAGTTGTTTGCGCAGGTGACCAATCCGCCGATCGATCCGATCCGCGAAGAAATTGTTATGTCGCTGACTTCGTTTATCGGCCCCAAGCCCAATCTGCTGGGTATCGATGAAACCAATCCGTCGCTGCGTCTGGAAGTGCATCAGCCGGTGTTATCGAATGACGACATTGCCAAGTTGCGCAACATCGATCAGCTAACCGGGGGGCGATATCGATCTCTGGTTCTGGATATAACCTATCCGGCAAGTGAAGGTGTGAATGGTTGCGAGGCATCCGTTAAGGCATTGTGTGCAGCTGCGGATAAGGCGGTTGCTGATGGCTATAACGTGCTGATTTTGTCTGATCGCGAGATGTCGGCAGCGCGTGTTGCTATTCCGGCGCTGGTTGCGTGTTCCAAGGTGCATCAGCATCTGGTGCGTGCAGGATTGCGCACCAGCACAGGCCTGGTGGTTGAAACCGGTTCAGCACGCGAGGTGCATCACTTCGCGCTGTTGGCGGGCTACGGTGCTGAGGCTGTGTGCCCCTGGCTGGCCTTTGCAACCATTGAAGCCATGAGTTTGCCAGCTGGCGTCGATGCCAAGGAAGCGAAGAAACGCTTTATCAAGGCGATCGACAAAGGCCTGATGAAGGTCATGTCCAAGATGGGCATTTCTACCTATCAGTCCTATTGCGGCGCACAGATTTTCGAGGCAATCGGCCTGAATGCTTCCTTTGTGGCTAACTATTTCACCGGCACGGCGACTCAGATTGAAGGTATTGGTCTGGTTGAGGTTGCTGAAGAAGCGTTGCGCACGCATAAAGATGCGTTCGGCAAGGACCCTGTGTTAGCCAATGCGCTGGAGGCGGGTGGCGAATATGCTTACCGCGTACGCGGCGAAGAACACATGTGGACGCCGGATTCCATCGCCAAGTTGCAGAACGCCACGCGCACCAACAATGCCTCGACCTACAAGGAATACGCCAAGCTCATCAACGAACAGTCAACCAAGCTGAAAACGTTGCGCGGGCTGTTTGAGATCAAGCCGGCGGGCGCTGTTGTGCCTCTGGATGAAGTCGAATCTGCGAAAGAAATCGTCAAGCGTTTTGTCACAGGTGCGATGTCGTTAGGTTCGATTTCGACTGAAGCGCACACTACGCTGGCCATTGCGATGAACCGTATCGGCGGCAAGTCAAATACCGGTGAGGGTGGCGAAGATGCTTCGCGTTTTGCGATTTTCAAGGGCGGTGAGATGCTCTCTGACATCATCGGCAAGAACCGCATTGAAGCTGATCGCGAACTGAAGGCGGGCGATTCGTTGCGTTCCAGAATCAAGCAGGTCGCCTCCGGTCGTTTCGGCGTAACCGCTGAATATCTGGCCAGTGCCGATCAGATTCAGATCAAGATGGCGCAGGGTGCGAAGCCCGGTGAAGGTGGTCAACTGCCAGGTCACAAGGTGTCCGAGTACATTGCCAAGTTGCGTTTCTCGGTGCCCGGCGTGGGCTTGATTTCGCCACCGCCGCACCATGATATTTACTCCATCGAAGATCTGGCGCAGCTGATCCATGATCTGAAGAATTCCAACCCGACCGCGTCAATTTCGGTGAAGCTGGTGTCCGAAGTGGGTGTAGGCACGGTTGCTGCCGGCGTGTCCAAGGCCAAGGCCGATCACATTGTGGTGTCCGGTTTCGACGGCGGTACGGGTGCGTCCCCGCTGTCTTCGATTAAACACGCGGGTACGCCGTGGGAATTGGGTCTGGCCGAGGCGCAGCAGACGTTGGTGCTGAACCAGTTGCGTAGCCGCGTTGCCTTGCAGGTGGATGGTCAGCTCAAGACGGGGCGCGATGTGCTGATCGGAGCGCTGTTGGGTGCCGATGAATTCGGCTTTTCCACGGCTCCGCTGGTGGTTGAAGGCTGCATCATGATGCGCAAGTGCCATCTCAATACTTGTCCTGTTGGCGTTGCCACGCAAGATCCTGAGTTGCGCCGCAAATTCACCGGTCAGCCGGAACATGTGGTGAACTACTTCTTCTTCGTTGCCGAAGAGGTGCGCGAGTTGATGGCGCAAATGGGTATCCGCAAGTTCGATGATCTGATCGGTCGAAGCGACCTGCTGGATGCTAAACACAGCATAGCGCACTGGAAGTCGCAAGGGCTTGATTTTTCTAAGGTATTCCACCAGCCGGCAATGCCCGCCAGTGTGGCGCGCCGTCATGTAGAGTCGCAGGATCACGAGCTGGTGAAGGCGCTGGATAACGTGCTGATTTCGGATGCACAAAATGCGCTTAATAATCAGGCGCCTGTGGTGATCGACAGCAAGATATGCAACGTCAACCGCACGGTAGGCACGATGTTGTCGCATGAAGTCGCCAAGCGTTATGGGCATGCCGGATTGCCGGATGGCACCATTCAGGTGAGGTTCAGCGGCACAGCCGGACAAAGCTTTGGCGCGTTCCTGTCACACGGTATCTCATTTGAGTTGCGCGGTGAAGGCAACGATTACGTGGGCAAGGGCTTGTGTGGCGGGCGCATCAGTATCATGCCGCCTGACGATGCGAATCTGGTCGCACATGAAAACATCATCGTAGGTAATACCGTGTTGTATGGCGCTACGTCAGGCGAATGCTATTTCAGCGGTGTGGCCGGCGAGCGCTTTGCAGTGCGCAATTCCGGTGCGATTGCGGTCGTTGAAGGGTTGGGCGATCACGGTTGTGAATATATGACCGGCGGTATGGTGATCGTATTGGGACAAACTGGCCGTAACTTTGCGGCCGGCATGTCTGGCGGTGTAGCCTTCGTGCTGGACGAGACGGGCGACTTTGAAAAGCGCTGCAATCTGACCATGGTTGCGCTGGAGCCAGTTGAAGAAGAATTGGCAACCATCGATGGCACCGAAGATTTGCCGTCAAGCCACGGTCGCGTGCATTTCAATCATCTCAACAAGGCCGATGAGCATGCTTTGCGCGAACAGATAGAAAAGCATCTGCTCTATACCGGCAGTGAACTTGCAGAATTGATTCTGGAAAACTGGGCTGTCTATCTGCCTAAATTCACCAAAGTCATGCCGACCGAATATCGCCGTGCGTTGCAGGAGCAAGCCACGCAAATACTTAAGCAAGGGGAGGCTGCATAATGGGTAAGCCAACTGGATTTATGGAGTTTGGCCGTCTTTCCGAGGCAAGTCTGCCTGTCGCAGAACGTCTCAAAAACTATAACGAGTTTGTACTGCATCTGTCGGATGATCAGGCAAAGACGCAGGGAGCACGTTGCATGGATTGCGGCGTTCCGTTCTGCACCTCGGGCTGCCCGATAAATAATATCATTCCTGACTGGAATGACCTGGTCTATCGCGGCAACTGGCGCCAGGCGCTGGACGTGTTGCATTCCACCAATAATTTCCCGGAATTTACCGGCCGTTTGTGCCCGGCGCCTTGCGAAGCGGCTTGTACGCTGAATATCAACGATGACGCAGTCGGCATCAAGTCGATAGAACACGCGATTATCGACAAGGGTTGGGAGAACGGCTGGGTAGTGCCGCAAATCGCTGAAAAGAAAACCGGCAAGAAGGTTGCCGTTGTTGGTTCAGGACCAGCCGGTATGGCCTGTGCACAACAACTGGCTCGCGCCGGGCACGCTGTAACATTGTTTGAAAAGAACAATCGCATCGGTGGCCTGATGCGTTACGGTATCCCTGACTTCAAGATGGAAAAGTCGCACATCGATCGTCGCATCGCGCAGATGGAAGCTGAAGGCGTCACGTTTAAAACTTCGACGTTTATCGGTACGGGGTGTGAAGCCAGCGTCAATAACATGGCAACCGAGACGATTTCACCTGAAAAGCTGCTGGCCGATTACGATGCCGTCGTGCTGTCAGGCGGTGCTGAAACGCCGCGCGATTTGCCGGTACCGGGGCGCGAATTGAGCGGTATCTACAACGCGATGGAATTTCTGCCGCAGCAAAACCGCGTCAATGCAGGCGATGAACTGCCCGAACAGCTGATGGCGACTGGCAAGCATGTGGTGGTGATCGGTGGCGGCGATACGGGCTCTGATTGTGTGGGCACGTCGAATCGCCACGGGGCGCTGTCAATCACCCAGATCGAGGTGATGCCGCGTGCGCCGGAGCAGGAGAACAGGCCGCTGACCTGGCCAAACTGGCCGATGAAGCTGCGCACCTCCAGTTCGCACGAAGAAGGCTGTAGCCGCGACTGGGCCATCGCCACCAAGGGATTTTCCGGTAGTAACGGTCGCGTCGAGAAACTGAATGCGGTCCGCGTCGAGTGGCAGGACGGCAAGATGGTTGAGGTTGCGGGCAGTGAATTCGAGCTGAAGGCTGATCTGGTGTTTCTGGCGATGGGTTTTGTCAGTCCAATGCAAAAAATGCTGGATGCTTTTGGCGTGGCAAAGGATGCGCGCGGCAACGTCCGTGCCAATACCGATGATTACCGCACCAGCATCGATCGCGTATTTGCGGCCGGTGACGTGCGTCGTGGTCAATCACTGATCGTCTGGGCGATTCGCGAAGGCCGTCAGTGTGCCCGCTCGGTAGACGAGTTTTTGATGGGCTCATCGGTTTTACCGCGTTAATGGGTGGGAAACGGGACTTGTTCCGTTAAAATAACAATAAAGGCTATACATGAACTTCAATCTAAAGAACGACACCTTTCTGCGCGCATTGTTGCGTCAGCCTACCGAATACACGCCGCTGTGGATGATGCGTCAGGCCGGACGTTTCCTGCCGGAATATCGTGAAACACGTAAGCGCGCAGGCAGCTTCCTTGGTCTTTGCAAGAACCCGGACTTCGCAACGGAAGTCACGATGCAACCGCTGGAGCGTTTCCCGCTCGATGCGGCGATCCTGTTTTCTGACATTCTGACCGTGCCGGATGCAATGGGTCTGGGTCTTTATTTCTCCGATGGGGAAGGCCCGAAGTTCGAACGCCCTTTGCGCGACGAAGCGTCCATCATGGCATTGCGTGTGCCGGACATCGATAAGGACTTGCGTTACGTCACCGATGCAGTATCGCAGATCCGCAAAACGCTGGATGGCAGCGTTCCGCTGATCGGTTTCTCAGGCAGTCCGTTCACACTGTCATGCTATATGGTTGAAGGCGGCGGTAGCGATGATTACGCACGGGTGAAGACACTGATGTACAACGAACCCAAGCTGATGCATCACATTCTTGAAGTGACCACGCAGGCCGTGATTGCTTACCTGAATGCGCAGATTGAAGCCGGTGCACAAGCCGTGATGATCTTCGATTCCTGGGGTGGCGTGCTGTCGCATTCGGCTTACCATGAATTCTCTCTGCCCTATACACAGCGCATCGTGGCAGGTCTGATCAAGGAAAAAGACGGCGTGCGCATCCCTAATATCGTGTTCACCAAGGGTGGCGGTCTGTGGATAGACAGCATTGCCAATACCGGTTGCGATGCAATCGGGCTGGACTGGACAATGGATATCGGTGTTGCGCGCCAGAAGGTTGGCCATAAAGTAGCACTGCAGGGTAATCTTGATCCGGCAGTGTTGTTTGCATCACCCGACGCGATTCGAGGTGAAGTTGAAAAAGTGCTCAGCAGCTACGGTTATGGCAGCGGCCATGTGTTCAATCTTGGGCACGGTATCTCGCAACATACCAACCCGGAAAATGTCGCGGCTATGGTTGAAGCAGTGCATGAGTTGAGCCGCAAGTATCACTAGGCTGTCGTCATTGATGAAACGACTAGCCATTCGACTAAGTCAGCAAGCTGGCAAGTCGCTGGTTATCCCGCGCATAAGTAGTGACTTTGCAATCGTTTCTTGATTGCTTAGTCAATACTTAGTTGTTTTATCAAGCGGGAATCCAGCTCGTAATAAAAAAACCGCAGGCACCCCCTGCGGTTTTTTTATTGTGTAGACCGAAAGCAGCAAAGTGCCGGATGCCGTGTATGTTCGTAGACACCGTCGTATAAATAAAAGTGCATATAAACAGTGGTTCAGTAAGTTATTACAGCAATATTTCCGAAATGTGTTGACGCAGGGGTTTAGATCTCTATAATGCGCCCCTCTTCGCCGGAACGCTGGTTGAAACGAAGTATATCTGGAAACGGAAATTGCTTAATAATCAATAATATGATTATGTTTCTTCAGATGCTGGCGAGGTGGAAATAAGAGTGTGAATATTTAGTTGACAACGAGTTTCAAGTCTCTATAATGCGCACCTCTTCGCTGAGACGAGGTTTGAAACGAAGCTGGATGGGTAACCAAAAAGCTTTAAGAATCAGAAAGTTGATTCGGTTTTGCTGAGTTTGGCAAGGTTACAAAGATTTCAAAATGTAGTTGACAAGAAGTTTTAAGTCTCTATAATGCTGACCTCTTCGCTGCAGATGCAGCTGCTCTTTAAAAAATAAAATTAAACAATCGACGAGTGTAGGTGC
>JBAZAY010000011.1:0-22651 GCA_041671725.1 Gallionella sp.
TTGCGCAGCGAACAATTTGATGAGGCCGTGTCAAGCTGCCGCAAAGCGCTGGAGATAAAACCCGACTACGTCAAAGCGTTTATCAATCTGGGCACAGCCCTTGTGGCACAAGGCAAGCTCAAGGAGGGCGAGCTCAATTTCCGTCGTGCGGTGGCAATTAAACCCGATTTCACCCTAGCACACTTCAATGTGGGAAATTCACTACAAACCCAGGGACAACTTGATGAGGCAATGGCAAGCTACCAACGCGCGCTACAGATCAAACCCGATTACGTTGAGGCGCACAGTAACCTTCTGTTCGCCCTGAACTACCATCCCGATCTGTCTGCTGAAGATATCTACCAGAAGTATCAGGAATTCAATACGCAATTCGGCATCCCGTTGCGTTCAACCTGGCGCACGCATACCAACGACAAAACGCCGAATCGCCGCCTGCGGATAGGCTATGTTTCTCCCGATTTCCGCAACCACGCCTGTAAATCCTTTCTGGAACCGCTGCTGGCGCATCACGACAAAACCCGGGTAGAAGTGTATGCCTACGCCGAACTGAGCAAGGAAGATGAGCTGACCGCGCGCTACAAAAGCCATGTCGAGCACTGGATACCGACCAAAGGCATGAGCGACGAAGCGCTTGCAGAACGCATCCGCAGCGACGGCATCGACATCCTGATTGATCTGGCCGGGCATACCGGCGACCATCGCCTGCTTACCTTCGCACGCAAACCGGCACCCGTTTCAGTCAGTACACTGGGCTTCGGCTACACCACAGGACTCAGTGCCATTGACTATTTTCTGATAGACGCTGCTGCCGTCCCGGAAGGTAGCGAAGGGTTGTTTGCCGAACAGCTCTGGCGCCTGGCAACGCCGGGTTGGTTGTATCAACCCACGGCCGGCATGGGCGAAATCAGCGATCTTCCCGCGTTACAGCGTGGCTATACCACCTTCGGCACGCTGACTCGCTCAATTCGTATCAATCACCGCACTATCCAGGTATGGTCAGAGATATTAAAACGAGTAGAGGGATCAAGACTGGTCATCGACAGCAGCAGCTTCAAAGACCCTTCGATGCAAGAACAACTGGCGGCACGCTTTGCTAAACATGGCATCACACGCGACAGACTGGAAATTGGTTTTCACAGCCCGCCATGGGACGTACTGCGCGGCATCGACATTGGTCTGGATTGCTTCCCGCATAACTCCGGCACCACGTTGTTTGAAACCCTGTACATGGGCGTCCCCTACATCACGTTGGCAGGACGGCCTTCAGTAGGCAGACTGGGCAGCAGCATCTTGCAGGGGATAGGACATCCGGAATGGATAGCCAATGGCGAAGCCGACTACGTTGCCAAAGCCGTGGAACTGGCAAGTGACATGGATCGATTGGCTGCGCACCGCTTAGCATTGCGCGGAGAAATGGAACGCAGTGCGCTGTTCGACGAAGCGGAGTTCGTGCATAAAATAGAAAATGCGTATCGACAAATGTGGCAACGCTGGTGTAGCGGACTGCCACCAGAATCCCCCCCAATGGGCACTGACATTCTTCCGCAGCGAACCGTACTACTGGCGATAGAGCAAGGAATACAGCAAGCCATCGCGTTTCGTCATTCAGGTCAGGCAGAAGAAGCAGAAAAAATTTATCTGACTATTTTGCAAATTGATCCGAATCACTCGCAGGCTAACTACGACCTTGGAATTTTAACGCTACAGGCAAAGCATGCAGCGACCGCCTTACCCTATTTTATAGCAGCACTAGATGCCGACCCGGCAAGAGGAGAATACTGGACAAGTTACATCGAGGCTTTGTTTCAGGCTGGACAGCCAGACGATGCGCGGCAAGTGCTGGCCCTGGCCCGACAGCAAGGGTTGCAGGGGGATGAAGTGGAAGCGCTGGCAGTACTTTTGCAAGGGTCCGCCCAACCCATAGAAGATTCAAACACCGAACAAATGCCTCCACCCGATGAGGCGCGCCCTGTTTCATCACCGGTCTTGCAGAATAACCAGACAAAAATAAAACAAAACAACTCCAGCAAATTTGGCAAAAAATCGACACATAGCCCCAACGCTCACGAAATTGAGACCCTGATCGCTTTGTTTAACGAAGGGCACTATACAGAAGTCGCCACACTCGCCCGAGCATTAACGGTACGATTCCCCCGGAACGAGTTCGGCTGGAAGATGTTAGGCGCGGCATTCAAGCAGTTGGGGCAGAGAGAGGATGCGCTGACATCCATGCAAAAAGCGGCAGCCTTGTCGCCAAGCGATGCCAAGGCGCATAGCAACCTGGGAGTTATCCTTCAGGATCTGGGGCGGCTAGAAGAGGCCGAAGCCAGTTACCGACGGGCGCTGAAAATTAAACCGGATTACGCTATGGCATATAGCAACCTGGGCAACACCCTTAATGATATGGGGCGGCTAGACGAAGCAGAAGCCAATTGCCGTCAGGCGCTGCAGATCAACCCGGATTATGCTGAGGCGCACAGCAATTTGGGCAACACCCTCAAAGCGCTTGGCCGATTGGATGAGGCCGAAGCCAGCGACCGGCGGGCGCTGCAGATCAATCCAGAACTCTCAGAGGCACACTTCAACCTGGGCGCCGCCCTTCATGAACTGGGTCGACTAGACGAGGCTGAGGCCAGTTACCAACGGGCACTACAGATCAATCCAGTTTTCACCGAGGCACACATCAATGTGGGAAATTTACTACAAACCCTCGGACAACTTGATGAGGCAATGACAAGCTACCAACGTGCGCTACAAATCAAACCCGATTACGTTGAGGCGCATAGCAACCTTCTGTTCATCCTGAACTACCATCCTGATCTGTCTGCTGAAGATATCTACCAGGAGTATCAGGGATTCAATACGCAATTCGGCATCCCGTTGCGTTCAACTTGGCGTACCTATACCAATGACAAAACGCCGAATCGCCGCTTGCGGATAGGCTATGTTTCCCCCGATTTCCGCAACCACGCCTGCAAATCTTTTCTGGAACCGCTGCTGGCGCATCACGACAAAACCCGGGTAGAAGTGTATGCCTACGCCGAACTAAGCAAGGAAGATGAGCTGACTGCGCGCTACAAAAGCCATGTCGAGCACTGGATACCGACCAAAGGCATGAGCGACGAAGCGCTTGCTGAACGTATCCGCAGAGACGGCATCGACATCCTGATTGACCTGGCCGGGCATACAGTGGGCAACCGTCTGCTTACCTTTGCCCGCAAGCCGGCACCCGTTTCACTCAGTACGCTGGGCTTCGGCTACACAACAGGACTCAGTGCCATTGACTATTTTCTGATAGACGCTGCTGCCGTACCGGAAGGTAGCGAAGGGTTGTTTGCCGAACAGCTCTGGCGCCTGGCAACACCGGGTTGGTTGTATCAACCCACGGCCGGCATGGGCGAAGTCAGCAATCTTCCCGCGTTACAGCGTGGCTATATCACTTTCGGCACGCTGACCCGCTCAATTCGCATCAATCACCGCACTATCAAGGTATGGTCAGAGATATTGAAACGGGTAGAGGGATCAAGACTGGTCATTGACAGCGGCTGTTTCAAAGATCCTGCGACACAAGAACAACTGGCGGCACGCTTTGCTAAACATGGCATCACACGCGACAGACTTGAGATCGGCCACCACTCCCCGCCATGGGATGTACTGCGCGGCATTGACATTGGTCTGGATTGCTTCCCGCATAACTCCGGCACCACGTTGTTTGAAACCCTGTATATGGGCGTACCCTACATCACGTTGGCGGGACGGCCTTCAGTAGGCCGACTGGGCAGCAGCATCTTGCAGGGGATAGGACATCCGGAATGGATAACCAATAGCGAAGCCGACTACGTCGCCAAGGCTGTGGAACTGGCAAATGACCTGGGTCGATTAGCGGCGCACCGCTCGGCATTGCGCGGAGAAATGGAGCGCAGTGCGCTGTTCGATGAAGCTGGGTTCGTGCATAATATAGAAAATGCATATCGACAAATGTGGCAACGCTGGTGCGAGAAACATGTGTAATGTTGCAAGGCGAAATACCATTGACATACGACCAGTCATCTTGACGCAGATCGCCAACCACCACCCCCTTGGAAAAAACTAAAAACCATGGCCCGTTTCGATTTCATCACTACCCCTTTAACCGGACTGATGCTGGTACAACGTAAGGCCATAGAAGACCATCGCGGCTTTTTGTCACGCCTGTACTGTGCCGATGAATTTGGCAAGGCTGGAATCAATAAACCCGTCATCCAAATTAACCACACGCTTACCTACAAAAAAGGATCGGTACGAGGCTTGCATTTTCAACATTCCCCATTCATGGAAACCAAGCTGGTGAGTTGTTTAAAAGGAGAGGTTTTCGATGTAGCAGTTGACCTTCGACGCGACTCAGCAACTTTTCTGCATTGGCATGGCGAAATCCTCTCAGCCGAAAACCGAAAAAGTCTTTTCATTCCAGAGGGTTTCGCGCACGGTTTTCAGGCATTAACTGATGATTGTGAACTTTTTTATCTGCACTCGGCGCCTTATCGCCCGGAAGCCGAGGATATGCTCAATGTTGCGGATCCGAGACTAAATATTTCCTGGATTTTGCCGATAGAGTGCCTATCCGAACGCGATCGCAATCGCCCATTCATAGACAATCATTTTCAGGGAGCCGCATCATGAAATGTCGCCACTGTCAGGCCAAGTTAACTTTACCGCTAATTAACTTGGGTTCAGCACCGCCTTCCAATGCTTATCTCACCAAATTAACCATGCGCCGCCCGGAAAAATGGTTCCCATTAAAAGTATTAGTCTGCGAGTCCTGTTGGTTGGTGCAAGCCGAATCGTATTCAAGAGCCGCTGAACTATTTAATGATGAATATGCCTACTTCAGCTCATTTTCTGATCAGTGGCTGAAGCATGCTAAAAATTATGTGAACACCATGGTGGATCGCTTTGGCCTGACGGTTGACAGCCATGTGATTGAGGTCGCCTCGAATGACGGATATTTACTACAATATGTAAAGCAGCGAGGTATTCCCTGTCTGGGTATCGAACCTACCGCCAGCACATCTGCCGCAGCACGCCTTAAAGAAATTGAGACCATTGAGGAGTTTTTCGATGGTAATCTTGCAAATAGACTTGTGAGTCAGGGTATGCAAGCCGATTTAATGGTGGCTAACAATGTGTTGGCACATGTACCAGATATCAACGATTTTTCATCAGGATTTGCTGCATTGCTCAAACCGCAGGGCGTGGCCACTTTTGAGTTTCCACATCTGATGAAATTAATCGAACGTAACGAGTTTGATACAATTTATCACGAACACTTTTCATATCTTTCGTTCACTGCCGTAGTAGAGATTTTCACTGACAATGGCCTTGCCGTTTTTGATGTCGAAGAATTAGGTTCTCATGGTGGCAGCCTGCGCGTTTTTGCACAAAGGAAAGATACGGGAACACATGCTGTCAGCGAAAATGTAACCGAACTCATCAACCGAGAAGCTGATGCCGGAATGAACCGAGCAAATTATTACAAAGGTTTTCAGGCGCATGCGGACACAGTCAAAAATAACTTTCTCCTTTTTCTACTGGAAGCCAAGCGATCTGGTAAAACAGTAGCTGGATATGGTGCCGCAGCCAAGGGCAATACCTTGCTAAATTACGCTGGTGTGCGCCCGGATTTATTGTCGTATGTGGCGGATCGTAACCCCGCCAAGCAGGGGAAATTCCTGCCCGGAAGTCGCATTCCAATTGTTGCCGAGGAATATTTAAAGCAGACAAAACCGAATTATGTGGTGATCTTCCCCTGGAATCTGCGCGAAGAAGTAATGGCTCAACTGGCTTATATTCGCGAGTGGGGCGGGCAGTTCGTGGTGGCAGTACCGAGCATTAAAGTTGCGTAGCTAGGTACGCGCCAAAATTGTATATTTTCAGGATTAATGGGAGGCGGACTTGATTGATATTCATCATACCGCCAAAGTTTCATCGCTTGCTGACATTGAGGATTCCGTAAAAGGAAGCCGTATCGTCGTGGGCGCACACTCAATCATCGACAGCTTTGTCAAAATCAAGCCAGCCGGTGGCTCGGGCGACCTGATTATCGGTAAGAACGTGACTGTTAATTCCGGCACCGTGCTTTATACGGGCAACGGCATCTCTATCGGCAATGATGTGGCCGTCGCAGCTAACTGTACCTTTGCGCCGGTCAACCACGAGCACAAATCGCGCAATAAGCTGATTCGCCAGCAAGGCTTTATGCCCAGCAAGGGCGGAATAGTCGTAGAGGATGATGTCTGGATTGGCGCCAATTGTGTTTTGCTGGATGGGGCGTGTTTGCGGCGCGGTTGCGTAATTGCTGCAGCTTCTATCGTACGGGGTGAAGTATCAGCTTATTCTATCAATGCAGGTTACCCGCTAAAAATCATCGGATGGCGTGAATGAAGTTCACGGTGCTTGGCGCGGGCGGCGTTATCGGCAGCCAGTTAGCAGAAGCGCTCAAGCGTGTGGGTACTGTCTATGCGCCGCTGCGTCAGGATATGAGTGATATTCTTGACGAGGTATTGAAACGCGATCTGGGCCATGTTTTTTACTGTATTGGATTAACTGCAAACTTCCGAAACCGCCCATTCGATACGGTGGAAGCTCATGTGTGCATATTGCGGCGAATACTTGAGCAGGCGCGATTTGAGTCGCTCACGTATTTGTCCAGCACCCGTGTGTATGAAGGTTCCGCAACGACACATGAGGCAAACGTTTTGCAGGTATCTCCCGACAACCTAGGGCATCTCTATAACCTGAGCAAACTGATGGGGGAATCCTTGTGTCTTGCTGGTGGACGTAGGGCAAAAGTAGCTCGCCTTTCCAATGTTTTTGGCGGAGATGTGCGGCAGGAAAATTTTCTGGCGCAGCTAATGCAAGAGGCAGCGAATACCGGGCGAGTGCGGTTTCTGACGGCGCCTGAGTCCGCGAAGGATTATGTTTCTGTGGCTGATGTGGTGCGATGGTTGCCGCAAATTGCGTTGCATGGAACACATTCCATTTACAACGTTGCCAGCGGAAAAAACACGAGCAACGCAGAAATTGCTATTCTGCTTGAACGAAAGGGAATTGCAATAAGTTTTGCAGAGAACGCCCCAACATGGTCATTCCCCATTATCGATACCCATCGCCTGATGCAGGAATTTGGCGGCGCGCAGAGTAGTCTGAGCAGCGAATTTGATTATTTGTATAGTTGCTTTAACCAACAACAATGAGGCCGTAGATGAACGAGTTTGTTAAGCAGTTCGAAGCTGAGAAAAGCGCCCGTATAGAGGCATTGGGTAATGACACCGGATTTCAGAATCGTTCGCGCGATTGGCTGGAAGAAAGTATGCGCAAATCCTATGTGTACAATTTTTCCTGGATGGGCCGCCCCATCATTCAAAATCCAATCGACATAATGGCAATGCAGGAGATCATATGGGAGGTCAAGCCGGATTTGATTATTGAAACTGGAATTGCGCATGGAGGCTCACTCATTTTTTCAGCCTCCATGCTGGAATTGAATGCCGCCTGTGGCGGCCCTGGCAATGCAGAGGTGCTGGGTATTGACATCGACATTCGCCCACACAACCGCAAGGCGATCGAAGAGCACCCCATGTCCAGGCGCATCACCATGATTGAAGGTTCCAGCATTGCTCCCGAAATCGTCGCGCAAGTAAAAGCGAAGGCAAAAGAAAAAAAACGGATACTTATTTGCATGGACTCCAATCACACCCACGATCACGTATTCGCCGAACTGGAGGCGTATGCACCACTCACCAGTGTGGGAAGTTATTGCGTTGTCTTCGACACATTCGTAGAGGACGTGCCCGCCGATGTTTTTGATAATCGCCCTTGGCATCCCGGCAACAGCCCGAAAACCGCAGTATGGGAATACTTGAAAACCCATCCTGAGTTTGAGATCGATAAAAGCATTCACCAAAAACTGCTCATTACCGTTGCGCCAGATGGATATTTGAAGCGCATTCGCTAGCAGCCTGGCTGCCGCCACACTTCTTTACCATACGGAGATGGCCCGCAACGGGCAGGCGATGAGTTTCTGACGGACAATCAGGCCAGAATTGATGTCGCTTTTGTAATGGGTAGCGCCCTATTCATTCAACTGTCGAGAACGGATAGTGGTGAGGGCAAAGCGATGCGCGGATGAGGGCTACAAGCTACAAGCCTTCATATTAAACCTGCATATTCATGATGTCGTTGTAGGCTTGCACGACCTTGTTGCGCACCTGAACAGTGGCCTGAAAATTGATACCCGCTTTTTGCATGGCGATCATGGTATCACTCAGGCTGACTTTGTCGTCGCCCATCACAAATGCCGTTTGCAAGGTTTCAGATTTTTGTTGCGCTTGCGCCACCCCATCGAGCGCATTCTTCAGCACATTGGAAAAATCAACCTTACCCGCCCCCGCCACCGGAACAGGCTCACGCAAGCCGGCGGCAGCCGCCGCCACGCGCATTTGCGCCAATAATCCATCAACCGCTGATATATTGCTCATTTTGTCTCCTTAAACTAGCCGGTAGCCGGTGGCCGGTGGTTAGTAGCAAAACAGACTGCTACGCACTACCTGCTACAAGCTGGTTTTACAGTAATAACACAATACTTGAACAAACACGTGTAATATCAGAAGAACAAGCACGGGAACTTCCCTTTATTCTCTCCATCAAAAACACCACCGATATAGATAATGCACTTACTGTCACAGTGGCATTCAGGTGTCATCCGCAATCATAATGGCCGAACAAGCAAACAGCACAAACCCCGCAGGAAGCGTATTTAGCCGCTTCGAGCACCTCACCGCCCAGCAGAAAATGGGCATCGGCGCAGGGATTGCAGCATTAATAGCCCTGATTGCGGGCGCATGGATGTGGGGACAGGCCCCTGACTACCGGGTACTTTATAGTAACTTGTCCGATCGCGATGGCGGTGCAATCATCGAGTCGTTGCAACAGTTGAATATCCCCTACAAATTTGCCGAGGGCGGTGGCGCGCTGATGATTCCCGCCAATCAAGTCCATGAAGCACGACTGAAACTCGCTACACAAGGGCTACCCAAAGGCGGCACAGTGGGCTTCGAGTTGATGGAAAACCAGAAATTTGGCATCACTCAGTTTGCCGAGCAGGTCAATTATCAGCGCGCGCTGGAAGGCGAACTTGCACGTTCAGTGCAAAGCATAGGTGCGGTTGCCGCCGCACGTGTTCATCTGGCCATCCCAAAACCCAGCGTTTTCATTAAGGAACAACAAAAGCCAAGCGCGTCCGTGGTACTTACCCTGCGCGGCGGTCGCCTGCTCGACTCTGCCCAAGTCACTGCGATTGTGCATCTGATTTCGAGCAGCGTACCCGACATGTCAGCCAAAAATGTCACGATAGTGGATCAGGATGGCACGCTACTGAGCTCGCTACAGGACAGCAACGGCCTGGGTCTGGATGCCAATCAGCTCAAGTATGTGCAGCAAATCGAGCAAAACTACATCAAACGTATTGAGTCTATCCTCACACCGCTGCTGGGGGCTAACAATGTACATGCGCAGGTAACGGCAAACATCGATTTTGCGCGCACCGAACAAACGGCTGAAACATTCAAGCCTAACCAGAATCCGGCTGAGGGCAGCGTGCGCAGCCAGCAAAACTCTGAGACGCTGAATGGCTCCGGACTGAATGCAAGCGGGGTACCCGGTGCATTGAGCAATCAACCCCCCGTTCCTGCTACCGCACCGATAGTTTCTGCCCCCGCCACACCCGCCGGGACTGATGCGACAGCCAAACTTGATAATCTGCATAAAGAATCCACCGTCAATTACGAAGTGGATCGCACTATCAGCCACACCGTGCTGCCCGTTGGTATGATCAAGCGTTTATCCGTGGCGGTGGTTGTCAATAACCGCAAGCTGACCGATGTAAAAGGAAGGGTCAGCTACAAACCGCTCAGCGATGCAGAAAAGGCTCAGCTCGACAACCTGATTAAGGATGCGGTAGGTTTTGATCAGAATCGGGGCGACAGTTTGAATGTGCAAAATGCTGCATTCAACGACGAAAAAGATGTTACTGAAGAAGTACCGCTGTGGAAGCAACCGGACATGATTGAACTGGCGAAACAACTCGCCAAGTATTTAATGATCGCCGTTGTAATGTTGATCGTGGTATTCAAAATCATCAGGCCGGCCTTCCGTCCGTTGCAGCCGTTCAAGACCGAAGAAAGCGACATTGACCATGTAGCACTGGATGCGGAAGGCCATCCAATCGGTGGACTTGCAGCTGGCGCTGAAGGTGCCGGGGCCGAGCTCGAACCAGGCCCCTACGCCCCCCTTGTTGAGCCTTATGAAAAAAATCTCAATATTGCCAGACAGATCACACAAAAAGATCCAAAAATCGTAGCAAGCGTAATCCGGGACTGGGTGAATGGCAATGAGTGATGGCGTGCAAAATAGTGCAATTTTCCTGATGACACTGGGCGAAGATGAGGCTGCAGAGGTACTGAAATATCTTGAACCCAAGGAGGTGCAGAAAATCAGTACGGCGATGGTTGCGCTGAACAACCTGACCCGCGATCAAATTTCTCAGGTATTTCACGAATTTCTTCTGGCGGCCTCCGAGAAGACCACCATAGGCATGGATTCCAACGATTTCATTCGCAACATGCTGACCAAGGCGTTGGGCGACGACAAGGCGGCCGGCCTGCTGGATCGCATCATGCACAGCAGCGATACCAGCGGTATCGAAAGTTTAAAATGGATGGATCCTGGCGCAGTCGCGGAAATGATCGGCAACGAGCACCCGCAAATCATTGCGACTATACTGGTGCATCTGGAACCGGATCAGGCAGCTTCCATCATGAAGATGCTCACCGAGCGCACCCGCAACGACGTTCTGCTGCGCATTTCCACACTGGACGGGGTGCAACCCGTTGCCTTGCGCGAACTCAACGACGTGCTAAGCAAGCTGATGAGCGGCGGTGGCACGGGCAAGAAAAGCCTCAAGGGCGGCGTCACCACGGCGGCAGAAATTCTTAACTTCATGGGTGGCACACTGGAAGCCGAGATGATGGAAAAAGTGCGCAGTTTTGATCCTGATCTGGCACAAAAAATCGAAGATAAAATGTTTGTCTTTGAAAATATTATGGAAATCGATGACAGAGGCATTCAGTTGATTCTGCGCGAGGTTCAATCCGAAGCGCTGATCGTGGCACTGAAGGGTGCCAGCGAAGAGCTGCGCGAAAAGATTTTCAAGAATATGTCGTCACGCGCGGCCGAAATGATGCGCGAAGACCTCGAATCGAAAGGTCCGGTCAAGCTCAGCGAGGTCGAAGCCAACCAGAAAGAAATTCTCAAAGTCGTCAAGCGCCTGTCCGATGACGGTCAAATTTCCTTAGGTGGCAAGGGCGAGGAAGATGCTTATGTCTAGCCCATCATCAAGAAGAGACGATGTGACGGGATCCAATATTCCCAAAGAGCAACTCACCGCGTTTGCGCGCTGGGAGCTGGCTTCTTTTGATCCGGCACCCAAAATAGTGCCAGTTGAGCCCATACCTGCAGCACCCATTGTAACCGCCGAATCATCCGCTGCCCAATTGCAAAGCCTACGCACAAGCGCCTATGACGAGGGGCATGCCGCAGGATATCAGGCGGGCTATGCAGCCGGAATGCAACAGGCTCAGGGTGAAACGGCCAGACTGCAAACCCTGCTGCAAAATTTACAAACCGCACTCACTCAAATTGACGAACAACTTGCACAATCATTGCTCGATTTGTCGCTGGAAATTGCGCACAAGATGGTCATCGAAGCCCTGCATGTCAAACCCGAGATCATTTTGAAGGTTGTCAACACGGCCATCAGCGGTTTGCCGCACTTCAACCAGAACGCACATTTGATCCTGCACCCGATGGATGCAGAACTGGTGCGCAAACAAATGGGCGAAGACCTCGCTCACGCGGGATGGAAGATTTTTACCGATCCAAAAATCGAACCGGGCGGATGCCGTGTAGAAACGGCACACAGCAATGTCGATGCAACCAACCCGGCTCGCTGGCAGCGCGTCATGGAATCTATCGGGCAGCATAAATCATGGCTGACGACCTAGACCTGACACTGCGGACAGAACAATTTGCGGATCCTCTGTCGGCACTCGCTGCCCCCCTTGATCCTGAGTCCCTCAAGCACGGACCCAATGCACACAGCCTGCGCTGGCGTGATTTTCTCGCGGAAGGCCGCGACTATGTAGCCAGCTGCAATCCCATGCAACCAAGTGGTCACCTGACCAAAGTGACAGGCCTGATCATGGAAGCCGTCGGGTTGCAAATGCCGGTGGGCAGCACCTGCCAAATTCGCCTGATGAACACCACCGTCGAAGCTGAGGTCGTGGGATTTTCCGGTGAAAAACTATTTCTGATGCCGGAAAATGAGGTGTATGGTTTGGTTCCCGGTGCCCGCGTCATGCCGATTGAACCCGCGCACGTGCTGACGCTGGCGGGAAAACGCAAACCGCCGCGCCGCCGCATGTCGGATCACGCCAAGCATCTGCCGGTAGGCAATATGTTGCTCGGTCGTGTCCTGGATGGCGCCGGCAAGCCGCTCGACCAGCTCGGCCCCTTGATGGAAACCGCATCCGCGCCGCTGCAGAGCCGCCCTTTTAACCCGCTGGAACGCGCCTCGATTGATACTCCGCTGGATGTAGGCGTACGCGCCATCAATGCACTCCTGAGCGTAGGCCGTGGCCAGCGCATGGGATTGTTCGCCGGCAGTGGTGTGGGTAAAAGCGTGCTGCTCGGCATGATGGCGCGCTATACCAGCGCGGATGTCACCGTAGTCGGACTGATAGGTGAGCGCGGCCGCGAAGTAAAGGAATTCATCAACGACATTCTCGGCCCTGAGGGACTGGCGCGCTCGGTTGTGGTTGCCACCCCTGCCGACACCTCGCCTTTGATGCGCTTGCAGGGCACGGCCTACGCCACCACCATTGCAGAATATTTCCGCGATCAGGGTAAGAATGTACTGCTTATCATGGACTCGCTGACCCGCTACGCGATGGCACAGCGCGAAATTGCCCTCGCCGTGGGTGAACCCCCTGCGACCAAAGGCTACCCGCCGTCCGTGTTTGCCAAACTGCCGCAACTGGTGGAACGGGCAGGCAATGGGCTGGAGGGCAGCGGTTCGATCACCGCTTTTTACACGGTACTGACTGAAGGCGATGATCAACAAGACCCGATAGCCGACAGTGCTCGCGCCATACTGGATGGTCACATCGTGCTTTCACGTCGTCTGGTTGAACAAGGACACTACCCTGCCATCGATATCGAAGCCTCAATCAGCCGGGTGATGTCGCGTCTGGCAACACCGGAGCATGCACAACTGGTACAGCGCTTCAAGCAGATGTATGCACATTACCAGCGCAACCGAGACCTGATCAATGTCGGCGCCTATATCAGCGGCAGTGACCCGCTGCTGGATGAGGCGATCAAACTCTACCCGAGAATGGACCATTTTTTGAAACAAGGCATGCATCAGCCTGAAACCTATGAGGCAAGCATCGCGCTGCTGGCGGCCTTGTTTGAGCCCGTACACTAATTGCCATGACTAAACCATTCCGTTTGCAACCCTTATTGGATCTGGCGCAGATCAAAAATGAAACGGCCACACGCCGACTTGGTGAACTCAACAAGCAGCAGTTCGATAAACAAACCCAGCTGAAAACCCTGCTGCAATATCGCCGCGACTATCAGGCGCGCATGCAAGCGGCCAGCCAGCAAGGCATGGACCCTGCCTTATTACGCAATTTCCAGGACTTTATTTACAAGCTGGATAGCGCTATCGAGCAACAACGAAAAGCCGTCGAGCAAAGTAAATTATCAGTACAAATGGGGCGCAGCGAATTTTCCAGCACACAGCGCGAATTGAAGTCATTTGACACGCTGCAACAACGCCATGTTTTGACTGAAATGAAAGCTGAAGCCAAACAGGAACAAAAAGCAATGGACGAACATACCGGCCGCGTAACCGCTTACAAGATGCTTAATACTGAAAAATAGAACGGCTGCGCCTGCCCCGATACGTGGCAGGCATCCCGATCACACTAAAGGACAACGGAGTTATATCATGATCAATCCAGTACTCAACATAATCGCCCCGCCTGCACAGAACGCCAAGCAAAGCGACACAAAAACACCGGATGGATTTGGTGCGGTATTGGCGCGACAAATGAGCGACAAGGCGGCGTCTGACAGGAGCACTGCTTCCGGAAATCAGCCTGAGAGCAAAACGGCTCAAGCTGAAAAATCAACTGCCGTGAACGATCAAGCGAATCAGGATCAGGTCCCCGCTCCCGATGCCACGACCAATCCGCTTGCCGTATTATTACTTAGAAATCAGGTGCTTAAGGATGCTGCCGCTAGCGGCGATGCTACAACCGGCAAGGATCAAACACCTCAAGCCACAGCACCCGATGCCACAGCCAACCCGCTTGCCTTGCTTGCCAATCCGGAAATCAAGCTTGTCACGGCTGCTGGCAGCGATGCTGGCGGCCATTCCGGAAAATCAACACGCTCAGCCAATCAGGCCGACCTGATTTCGGCGCGCGAAAAATTTGATCCGGCTGCAAGCACATCAACCAGAGCGGAATCGCTTATTACAGCACAGCCAGACATTAAGACGGGCAAAGAGACTTTCAACGTAGCGGAATTGGCAGCCAGCCTGCCAAGTTCCGTCCCCTCAGCGCAAGCCTTGGCTCAAGCAGTGAGTACGGCGTCCGGATTGCAGCCAAATACCTTGACCAGCTCCAACTCTAACACCACGATTGCCGCACCGCTGGGCAGCAGCGCGTGGCCAGATGAATTCTCGCAAAAAATCAGCTGGGTCAGCACGCAGCAAAATCAGGTCGCAGAACTGCATTTAAATCCGCCTGATTTAGGGCCCATGAGCGTTGTTCTTAGTGTGTCGGATAATCAGGCAACCGCCCTGTTTACCTCGCCTCACAGCGCCGTGCGTGAAGCCATTGAAAACGCCATGCCTAAACTTCGTGAGAGTTTGGCCGAAAACGGTATCATGCTGGGCAATGCAACGGTCAGCGATCAGGCACCACGCGACAGTGGTGCGGGCAATTTCATGAATCAACGCTCCAACCCCCGGACTGATGCCGCAATAGCCAACAGCACGACCTCAACAACGCAGGCGAGCTTGCCGGCAATACCAGCACGTCGTCATAATGGCATGGTTGACACCTTCGCCTGAATACTCAAATAAAGGTTATTTTTACGGTTGAATTCATAACTATTTGTGTCATCATCCGCCGCCTTTATTTTTCATAACCCCCGATAAGGAATCGCAGCATGTCGAAACCAGCAAAACCAGCACCTGCAGCCGCAGCAACTGCTGATCAACCACCCAAGAGCAAAAAGATGCTCATTATTATCATTGCCCTCGTGGTCATCCTGCTGGTTGGCGGCGGCGCTGCCGCCTTCTTTTTAATGAAACCGCATTCCGGCAAGACGGCAACAAGCGAAGGTACGCCAACGGATGAAAGTGGAGAAGAATCCAAACTCCCGCCAAAATTTGTTGAAATAGGTACATTTACCGCTAATCTGGTGCGTGAAGAAGATGATCGCGTCATGCAAGTCGCCATCACGCTCAAGCTCGGAAAACCGGAACTGGAGGAAAAGGCAAAGGCAAATAATCCTGAAATCCAACATCGAATCAACATGTTGCTTCAAAGCAAGCGCCCTTCAGAATTATCCACCGTGGAAGGCAAGGAGAAACTGGCAAGCGACATCAAGGCACAAATCGAATTTGTACTAGGTCTGCGCAAGTCGGCTCCTGCACTTCATACGAGCAAACCAGCAATTGAAGGAGAAGCACCCGCCTCAGCTGCCGCTCCTGCCGAACCAGCAGAATCACCCAGCAACAAGGGCATTGCAGAAGTGCTGTTTACCTCATTTATTATTCAATAGAAATATGAGTGAATTCCTCTCACAAGATGAAGTTGACTCCCTGCTCAAGGGGGTAAATGGAGAAGCGGATGATGTCAAAGAACATACTGAAGCCGATGCAGGAGAGATTCGCCCATACAATCTTGCATCACAGGAACGCATCGTGCGTGGGCGTATGCCCACCATGGAAATCATCAACGAACGTTTTGCACGCTTGTTCCGCATCGGACTGTTCAATTTCATTCGCCGCACCCCGGAAATCTCGGTAGGTCCGGTACGGGTATTGAAATTCGGCGAATTCGTTCGCAATCTGGCCGTCCCGACCAACCTGAATATCATTCAGGCAAAACCCTTGCGCGGCAACGGTTTGTTCATTTTCGATCCCAATCTGGTATTTCTGGTGGTGGACAACATGTTTGGCGGTGATGGTCGTTTTCACACCCGGGTAGAGGGCCGTGAGTTTACCCAGACAGAGCAACGCATCATACAAAAAATGCTGGCGGTGGTATTTGAAACCTATGCCAAAGCCTGGGAAACCGTTTATCCTCTCGAGTTCGAGTTTGTGCGCTCCGAGATGAATCCTCAGTTTGCCAACATCGCCACCCCCAACGAGGTCGTGATCGTTACCACCTTCGACATCGAACTGGGCGGCAATGGGGGAGCATTCCACGTTTGCATGCCATATTCGACGCTGGAACCTGTCAAGGATTTGCTCTACAGCAACATACAGGGAGAGCATCTGGCTGTGGACAAACGCTGGCTACAATTACTGTCAAAACAGGTGCAATGCGCCGAGATTGAACTGGCCGCCACGCTGGGCATGGCCAATATCACATTGGAAAAAGTGTTAAAAATGCGCAGCGGCGATGTGATACCGCTGGAAGTGAATGAGAATATCACGGCATCCGTAGATGGGGTACCGGTAATGGAATGCAAATATGGCGTGTTCAATAACCAATACGCACTCAAAATAGTAAAAATGCTTACGACCAACGAAGGGGAAAGCCATGTCTGAAGAAACCGCCATCACCGCCGATGATTGGGGTGCAGCCATGTCAGAACAATCCGCCGCAGATGCGGGTACCGATGACTGGGCAGCCGCAATGGCCGAACAAGAAACATCAACCAGCCAGCCAGCGGGCAAAGCCCATGTGTTTGAAAAATTTGGTGCCACTGGCGGGGCCTCCACGCAAAATGATCTCGACATGATTCTGGACATTCCGGTTCAACTGACCGTTGAACTGGGACGCACCAAAATGCCGATCAAGAATCTGCTGCAATTGGCGCAAGGTTCAGTGGTCGAGTTGGCAGGTATGGCGGGTGAGCCACTGGATGTGATGATTAACGGATTCCTGATAGCTCAAGGCGAGGTCGTGGTGGTCAACGATAAACTCGGCATACGCCTGACCGACATCACTACGCCGTCCGAACGTCTTCGCCGCATTAATCGCTAACGAACATGGCAAAGATACCGCCCCCGATGATGCGAACGATACTCGCGGCGACTGCGTTACTGTTTAGTTCTAGCGCCGCAATGGCACTGGACGTCGCTCGCCCCGCCTACACCCCGCCTCCTGCCGCGATCAACGCGGGGAGCCTGATGCAAGTCACCTTAAGTTTGCTGCTGGTACTCGCCGCCATTGTGACGGTCGCATGGCTGCTCAAACGCATGAATCTTGCACAGCAGGGAACAGGAAACTTCCTCAAGGTCATCGGCAGTGTCGCGATTGGTCAGCGCGAGCGCGTGGTTCTGGTAGAAGTGGGCGACACATGGCTGTTAGTCGGGGTAGGTCCCAGCCAGATACGCACTTTACATACGATGGCAAAAACAGAAGCCTGGCCGTCCGAGTCACCAGCCCAGGCCACCGCTGACAACAAATTCGCCAAATTACTGTCCTCCATGCTTAAACCGCGCAGCGCTCCCGGGAACAACAATGTTTCGTAGTCTGGCGCTGTTCCTCGTTCTGATCTGTGTCAGCCACGGCGCGTGGGCTGAAATTGCCGTGCCTGCCATCACCAGCAAGGCAGCAGCAGGTGGAGGACAAAGCTACAGCCTCAGCCTGCAAACGTTGCTGATACTCACCTCCCTGAGTTTTCTGCCCGCAATTTTACTGATGATGACCGCCTTCACCCGCATCATCATCGTACTGAGCATGCTGCGCTCGGCACTCGGCACTCCGGCATCCCCGCCGAATCAGGTTCTGATCGGTTTATCGCTGTTTCTGACCTTCTTCGTGATGTCACCGGTGCTCGACAAAATTTATACTGAGGCCTACCTGCCCTATAGCGAGAGTAAACTTGACTTGCAGCAGGCAGTTGAAAAAGGAGTGGTGCCGCTTAAAGCCTTTATGTTGCGTCAGACACGCCAGGCCGATCTCGCCCTGTTTGTCAAAATATCGAATAGCGATGAACTGCAAAGTGCTGACGACGTTCCGCTGCGCCTGCTGGTTCCCGCTTACGTAACCAGCGAACTGAAAACGGCTTTCCAGATCGGTTTCGTGGTATTCATCCCATTCCTGATCATCGACATGGTGGTCGCCAGCGTACTGATGTCGATGGGTATGATGATGGTGTCGCCATCCATCATCTCACTGCCATTCAAAATCATGCTGTTCGTTCTGGCTGATGGCTGGAACCTGCTGATCGGCTCACTGGCACAAAGCTTTTATACTTAGCCTTTAGAATTAACTTTTGAGAATCAATTTACCCACGAAAATCACAAAAAATACCAATAAATTCAAATAGCTACACAGACTTCAAGCAGCGCAATACGGATATATTTCCGAATCAAAACAACCTGTTTATTTCGTGCCTTTCGTGTGTTTCGCGGACAGAATGTTTTTTCTTTCGTGGGCTGTGTTTTACAACAATTAATTAACAAAATTCATACTCGAAAATGACACCCGAATCAGTCATGACGCTGGGGCAGCAGGCCATAGAATTGACCTTGCTGCTTTCCGCCCCCCTGTTGCTCAGTGCGCTGGCCATTGGTCTGGTTGTGAGCATATTTCAGGCGGCCACTCAAATCAACGAACAGACCTTATCGTTCATTCCGAAATTGGTGGGGATTTTTCTTGTACTGATTATCGCGGGACCGTGGATGGTCACCATGATGGTGGATTTCATCCGGCGCCTGTATGGAAACATCCCCTGGATGGTAGGATAGGATGTTTTCAGTATTCAGTTTGCCGTTTTCGGAAGGCTCGATTTGTGATTAACATCACCAGTGCGCAACTGGATGTCTGGCTCGCCACGCTGATGTTCCCATTTGTGCGCCTGCTCGCTTTGATTGCCAGCGCGCCCATATTAGGCAACAAACAAGCACCCAGGCGGGTGAAAATAGGATTCGCAGTGTTGCTTGCGATTGTCATCGCACCGACGCTAGGTCCGATGCCGGCTGTGCCGCTTGGATCACCGCAAGGCATGCTCATCATCATTCAGCAAATCATTATCGGCACCGCGATGGGTTTCACCATGCGCCTGATTTTTACCGCAGTAGAGATGGCAGGCGAATTTGCCGGACTGCAAATGGGCCTGGGATTTGCGAGTTTTTATAATCCGCAAAGTGCGTCTTACTCACCCGTCATTGCGCAATGGCTGGGCATCATAGCATCCCTCGCCTTTCTGTCCATGAACGGGCACTTGATGATACTGTCACTCGTCGCAGAAAGCTTTCATACGCTCCCCGTAGGCGAGATGATGCCCACCAAGAGCTTTTATACGGCGGCCCAGTGGGGGGCGAGTATCTTTGCCTATGGGCTGCAAATATCTCTTCCCTTGCTGGCCGCGCTGCTCATCACCAACCTGGCTTTGGGCATACTGACACGTGCCGCCCAGCAACTCAACCTGTTTGCGATAGGTTTTCCAATCACACTGACCGTCGGTTTTTTCCTGCTAAGTTTTTCCATGCCCTACCTCGGCCCCATTCTGGACAGGCTTACGGGGGAGGCATTGGCAACCGCACTCAAGCTGGTGAAGTTGCCATAAACCTGAAAACGGCAAACTAATTACAGCTTGCTGTTCACCTTGTCCGGCAGCGTAATGTTCAACTCCAGAACATCATATTGATCGTGTTTCTCCAGTTGAACCTTGAATGAATCACGGTCCACATGGATGTACTTGGCAATAACCGCCATCAACTCCTCTTGCAGCGCAGGCAGGTAATCGGGCGTTGCCGTGCCTCTTCCTGCGCGCTCGTGCGCCAGGATGATTTGCAAACGCTCCTTGGCAACGACAGCGGTTTTCTTTTCGGTACCGCGCAGGTAGTCAATCAGACCATCGATCATGGACATCTCAGTTTCCTCCCAGCAGTCGTTTGAAGAACCCTGCCTTCTCATTAATGAAACGCATCGGCAAATCTTCACCCATGAAGCGACCTACCACGTCCCGGTAGGCCTCTGCTACATCGCTCTTTTCCAGATGAATGGCAGGCGTTCCGGAGTTGGATGCCTGCAGCACGGACTCGGATTCGGGAATCACACCCAGCAGAGGAATACGCAAAATCTCCTGAATATCGACGACCGACAACATCGCACCTGAATTCACACGCTTTGGGTCATAACGGGTAACCAGCAGGTGTTCTTTAACAGGCTCCAGTCCTTCTACTGCGCGTTTTGATTTGGCCGAGAGGATGCCGAGAATACGATCAGAATCGCGCACGGATGAGACTTCAGGATTCGTCACCACCAGCGCTTCATCCGCGAAATACATCGCGGTGAACGCACCCGACTCGATACCGGCGGGGGAATCACAGACGATGAAATCAAAGCTTTCCTTGAGTTCATCCAGAATACGTTCGACACCTTCAAGGTTGAGCGCATCCTTGTCACGTGTCTGCGAGGCGGGCAGGATGTACAAGTTATCGCAGTTCTTATCCTTGATCAGCGCCTGTTTGAGCGACACCTCACCATTGATGACATTGATAATGTCGTACACCACGCGCCGCTCGCAGCCCATGATGAGATCAAGATTGCGCAAGCCCACATCGAAATCGATTACCACGGTCTTATTGCCGCGCATAGCCAGACCACTGGAGAAGCTGGCGCTGGTGGTCGTTTTACCCACGCCGCCCTTACCTGAAGTAACTACAATAACTTTAGCCACGTTTCATTTTCCTGAACAATTGATGATAGTCGCTCATTTTACCTGCAAAGCGCTAATATCAAAAACTTACCGTTAGTAATTGAGGGGTTGAATCACCAGCCGAGAGCCTTCCAGATGCACTCTGGCAGGTTTAGCGCGCACATTTTCCGGAATACCGTCTTCAAACACCTTGAAACACCCGGCGATCGACAGCAGCTCCGCCTCCATGCCATGTACAAAAATACACGCAGCTTCGTTGCCTTGCGCACCCGCGATGGCTTTACCGCGCATTGGTGCATAAACATGGATATCACCATCCGCGATCAACTCAGCACCCGCATTGACGATAGCCAACACCACCAGATTGGCGCCTTCTGCATAGATACGCTGACCGGTGCGGACAGGCTTATCAATTACCATGGTTGGCCGGGGCACAGGTTTGATTTGAGGTGCGACCAGTTCCTTATCGGCACTGGCGGATACCACATCCAATCCGGGCAGATCAGGCTGGACAGGCACTACCGCTGCGTGAATCCCGGTTACGGAAAAAGCCTCCTCGGTCGCTCCTCGCAATGGGCTTCTTGCGACCACGTCCGGAAACAGCCCCAATCCTGCCTGTATGGCATCTTCACGCTGCCCGACAGAACCACCGACGACACCGGCCGCACACATGCCCTGTTTTAGCATGAACGATACCAGTTCGGCGATATCAAGCACTGCGTCCGACTCAGCAATGGCGGACAGTTCCAGCACTATAGGCGTGCTGGCAAAAAAATCGGGGGTTTGACTCAAGCGTTGTGCCAGCTCTTGTTTAAGCTGAACCATATCGGTAGTAAGAATGTGCAGCTGCAACACGGAAAGGTTGCCGGTTTTAATTTTAAATGCAGGTTCTTCGCGCGTCATGTTGGGTAATTTTTCAGAAGGTTCAGGCCGGACAGGGCTAACACCAACCCATCTGGTTAAAGTCGCCGAGTGTAACCTGAAAACGAGTGTAGAGGGGCCAAGTCTGAGGCGCCGCTACGCGGCACTCACGTAGCGACTCCTCAAACATTACATGTAGGTGAACATCGACAGATTTGAAACCTGAGCAAAAGATTTTTGTGCTGCCTGCAACGTGGTCTGCTGTTGACTCAGATCACTAATTGCCTTGTTGTAATCCGTATCCTGCAACGTGGTCAGACTTTGCTTTAACTGCAAGCTCATATTTTCCCCCGTCACTTGCAGAGAATCAATTTCATTGAGACGCAAGCCTAAGGTAGCGCGCGTATTCAAAACACTAGTCAGCGCATTATCCAGATTTATGAGGCCGGTATTCAGGCCATTGCTTATGTTGGCGCCCGTCACTGGCGAGTTCAGCGTAGTAATCAAGTCGGAAAGCGTCTTGAACAGACTAACATTCGAACTGGGTTTGACCGTAAATTTATCCCCAGTAGCCGGCGCCCCCTGAATATCAAACTGCATACCATCGAAAGCAATGGCTTGCCCGCTCACATAAGGTTTTGCCGTCATGCCCGCAACGGGTGTTGTCCCAACAGGTGGCGTGGCAGTCGGATTGGTATAGGTCACATCAAAAGTAGTCGGACTGGTGAAATTGATGCTGTAATTATTCCCCGGCACCAGCGCCGCAGGATTG
>JBAZAY010000011.1:22661-67943 GCA_041671725.1 Gallionella sp.
CCGCCCCTTGGCTGACAACGCCAGTGCCGGTATTAGTAGCAGTAGCTTGCGTGGCAAACGTACCATTGCCATTTTTGATGCGCATAAACACATCTGCCCCACTGTCATTCGCAGCTATTTGCCGCCCCGAACTGACTTGCATTAAGCGCTTGCCGTCATCGCCGTTATAGATAACACCGGCGGGTGAATCAGAAAAAGGCGGCGTCTTGGACTGAAACCCGGAGAACAAATAGTTTCCGGTTCCGTCCGTGTTATTAGCCAGGCCAATCAACTCTTGCAAACGTCCACTCATATCTGTCGCCAGCGTAGCGCGATCTTGCGGGGTGAGCGTACTATTTCCGGCATACACGGCAGCCGTCCTGACATCCTGAATTAACGTGGTCACACTTTGCAAGGTACTTTCCGCAATTGCGATAGGATCACGTGCAGCACCGCGATTTAAAGTTTGCTGGGTAATGATCGCATCCGCCTGCGTGATGTCCAGTGCACGGGTCGCCGCCACCGGATCAGATGCTGCTGTCAGAAGCCGCTTGCCGCTGGCGATCTGTTGCTGAGTCTGTAGCAACCTGGCTTGCTGCTGACCCAGGGCCGCCACATTGCTGTCGAAAATAGTATTAGAGCTTACACGCATCACACACCTACCTTCCTAATGTCAACAGCGAATCAAACATGGTATTGGCAATTTGCATCGCCTTGGCCGCAGCTTGATAGGCTCTCTGATAACGCATTAAATTTGCAGCTTCCTCGTCCAGATTAACCCCGGATACAGATTGTTGTGTTGCGACAGTTTGAGTCACCATGGCATCCTGAGCGATGCTCGTTACCGTCAACTCATTCGTTTTGGCGCCAATTGAGCCGACCAGCTGACTATATGCCCCCTGAAAACTGGTCGTCCCATTAGCCAATAAATTCTGGTTTTGCATTCCAGCCATCAGCAAGGCATTACGGTTGTCGCCCGTTGCAGAGGTGTTGGATGCAATATTAAAGGTGTCACCCGCAACTGGAGCGCCGGAAATTTGTACCGTCCAGCCGTTATAAGTAATATTTTGTCCTGCGGTATAGGTCTGCGCGCCGACAGCGGGTACTGCGCCCGTCACAGTGAACGTAGTTGGACTGGTAAACGCAATGCTCACCGGTGCCTGCAGGTTCGGATTGAGCGGCAGTGGCGTGTTGACTGTACCTGCAGTAATGGTGCCGGTACCCATATTGGCCAGGGCTGCACTGGCACGCATGGGCGCAGCGGCAGCCAATTTGGTCGGATCCGTTGTCAACACAGCGATATCGCGTGCCGCATTGGCCGTAGGACGGATCAGAAAACTATCGCCGGCATTAACCGTACCGACAGCGACATTTACAGTAAAGCCATCCACACTCGCCCCGGGCAATGTCGCCCCAAGATTGGTCACAACATTGTCCGTCAGGCGCGTCACCGAGTAGTTTGCGCCATCAAACTTGAGCTGATAGTCGCTGGTAGTCAGCGCCGACACACTGGTGATCGTCGCGCTCACAGAACCCGTACCGGTATTGTTTGCACCTATACTCACGCGCGGCGCAGCGGCGTTTAATATGTTGCCGCCCAGTGCGCCATTCAAATCCTGCCCCATCTGATTTTGCTGATTGATGCTGGTAGCCAGACCAATTGCAACACGCCCAAGTGCGTTACGCGCAGGTTCGAGAGTTTGGTCGCGAAAAGCCAGGTACGCACCCAGATTACCGCCCTGCAAACTGGTTTGCTGCAGCGTAATGGTCTTGCCGTTATTCAAATAAGCAACGTCGATCTTACTCGGATCACTTGGATTCTGCACCGCCTGCAAGCCCATCGCCTGATCGCCGATCACCAGTGCCTGCCCACTGCCGATGAACACACTCATCGACCCGTCGCTCTGCGTTTGAACAGATACTTTTATCTCTTTATTCAACAAGTTAACAACTTGATCACGCTGATCCTGCAAATCATTTGGCTGCTGTCCATTACCTGCGGCAAGCGCGTTTTTAATGCTGGTATTCAGCGTGGATATCTGCGTAGCATAGGTATTCACCGTTTGTATGGTGCCGGTAAGTTGCCCGTTCAAGCTATTGGAAATATCCGTCAAACGCTGATCCATTGCCTGAAAACGATTGACTGCAGACTGCGCCGTGCTCAATACCGTCTGGCGTGCGGGAATGGATTCCGGCGCATTGGCCATCCCATTCGTTGCATCGAAAAAACTCTGCATCGAAGGAGAAACCCCGGCGGCCGGATCGGCAATCATATTGTCAATCTGCTTTATGGATGTCAGATAGGTAGACAGGTAACTGGCCTGACTTTGCTCCTGGCGCACCTGGGTAGTCAAAAACTGATCGTAGGCCCGAACAACACCCGCAACGCTGACACCCTGCCCGACGAATCCAGCGCCCGTAGCCTGAGCCTGTTGCGCGGTTAGCAACGTCGTCTGCCGGGTATACCCAGGGGTATTGGCATTGGCAATATTATGCTGGGTTGTGTTTAACCCAAACTGCGCTGCATTCATGCCACTCAGTGACGCACTAAATATATTGCTTCCCATGATCTTCCCCTTTTCAGCCTTCCGACGCTACACTCAGTTTATCGGCATGACCGGATAATTCTTTAGGGTGATTAACCGACATTCATCTGCCGCATCACACTCACCAATTTTTCGGCATATTTTGGATCAGTCGCATAACCCGATTTTTGCAAGGCTTGCGCCATGCCGGCAAGGCTATCGGCTTGCTGCAGCACGCCTGCGTAGCGCGGATTGCTGCTCAGCATGCCGGCATAATCCTTGAAGGCCTCCGAGTAAGAAGAATAAGCCCTGAATTTTTCAACTTGCCTGGAAGCTACGCCATCCTTGTATTCGGTGGTCATCACCTCCGCCACCTTGCCATGCCAACCTGCATTCGCCTTGATTCCAAACAAATTATGGCTGTTACTGCCATCCGGCATAGGAATTTCACGCTTTCCCCATCCGCTTTCCAGCGCAGCCTGTCCCAGTATCAGCTGCGGCGGCACACCACTCGCCGCACTGGCCTGCAGGGCATGCGGCAACATCTTGTTCACAAAATCTTGCTGGGTCGTTGCATTATATGCAGAAGGGACTACTTTGGAATCGGGGATCGATGCCGCAAGGGCATTCCCACGAAACAACGGAGCTAAAGCGCCTGTTTCTGAGTGAAGGATTGCGGATTGAGGATTAAGCGCTGAGGACTGAGGAAACTGAGATCCGGAAACCGGGGACGGTGAACTGGGAACCGATAAGCCGGTACGACTCAGTTGCTTGACCAGCATATCGGCCAGACCGATACCTTTGCTTGACATGCTCTGCGACAATTGCTGATCCAGCATCCCGGTGAACATTCGAGTCTGGTCGCTGTCCATCATGCCATCCTGCGGCGTGGCTTCACGCATGCTTTTCAGCATCATGTTCATGAACACCGATTCGAATTGCTGCGCGGCAGCCTTGAGCGCCTGATCCGGCGAATTTTTTGCCTGTGCGCGCAACTGTGCCAGCGATTGACTGTCAATCGCCAGGTTAGCCGACGTATTCACCGGATTTGCCGCCATATTCGAGCGCGCAACCATTTAAATCACCTCCAACTCGGCATGCAATGCACCAGATGACTTCATGGCCTGCAAAATTGCCAGCAAATCCTGCGGGGTCGCCCCGATCGCATTCAATGCCTTGACCACTTCGCTCAGCGACACGCCTTTTGACAGCTCTACCAGACCACCCTTGTCGTTCTTAACATCAATCGTGGTTTTATCGGTTTTCTCAGTCTTGCCTTCAGAAAACGCATTGGGCTGGCTCACCGTGCTGTCGGTATTAATCACAACTGTCAGATTGCCATGCGCGACAGCACAGGCATCCAATGTCACCGCCTGATTCATCACGATCGAACCGGTACGCGCATTGATAATCACCTTGGCTACGCCTTGCGCCTGATTGATCTCCAGATTCTCAATCCGGGAAATGAAGGCAACCAGCCCATTACCCTGTGGGGCGCGCACTTCTATCATGCGTCCGTCCTGAGCCACGGCAATACCGGGGCCGACTTGAGTATTGATGACGTCAACAACACGCGAGGCAGTGGTAAAATCATTGCTGTGCAATTCCAGATGAATATACTCCCCCTGCCCCAACATTGTCGGCACAGCACGCTCGACAGTCGCACCGGCAGGCACACGTCCGACGTTCAAATGATTGACCTGTACCGAGGCGCCGCCAGAGGAGGCTCCCATACCACTGACCAGCACATTGCCCTGCGCCATCGCATATACCTGACCGTCCGCACCTTTGAGCGGAGTCATCAACAATGTACCGCCCCGCAGACTCTTTGCATTACCTATCGAAGAAGCGGTGACATCAATCGTCTGACCGGGCTTGGCAAAGGGCGGCAACGTAGCTGTCACCATCACTGCGGCCACATTCTTGAGTTGCAAACTGGTGCCTTGAGGAATATTGACCCCCATTTGCGACAGCATGCTGATGATGCTCTGCACGGTAAATGGCGTTTGCGTGGTCTGATCGCCCGTGCCATCCAGACCGAACACCAGCCCGTATCCGGATAACTGGTTGTCACGTACGCCCTGGATGCTCGCGACATCCTTGATCCGATCGGCTGAGGCTGAAAACGGCAACAGCATCAACAACAGTACTGCTAAAATTTGTTTCATTTTCAACCCCTTAATAGAAAACAGGCGCACAAACCTGCCATATGCTGATTCCAGCATCCTGACTCCTGCATCCTGTTTTTAGAACGGCAGCACCGACATAAAGAACCGCCCGAGGAATCCCATCGACTGTGAATCGTTCATGAATTGATTCATTGCGCCCGCATTCTTGTATTCAAGATGCGCATCGGCGACCTGTGTAGACTGAACGACGTTCAGATTGGAAATACTGACCGGATTGACCACCCCGGAAAAACGTATGAATTCATCGCTGGAATTCAATCCCACTTGTTTTTCACCGCTCACCAGCAGATTGCCATTGGCCAATACTTCAATCACCGTCACGGCAATCGTTCCCGTCAATGTCTCACTCGCCGCGCCAGTCCCCGTGGTGGATGACTTGTTACTGTTGCTACTGGTCACATTAAAGGGTTTCAACAGCAGCTTGGACAGCGCACCGGCTGCCCCGGTCGTGCCAGCTGAGCCAACAGTCACATTGGGCGTGGCAGCATTAATCGCGTTTGCACTGGTTGAACCGTCGCTCGCCTTGCGGCTGCCGGTGGTATTCTCAACCACATTGATGGTCAGAATATCGCCCACATTGCGCGCACGTCTGTCCTCAAAAAGAGGACGCTCATTGATACCGGCATGATAAATAGCCCCGTCCGCAGGAGCTACCACCGCTTGACTTGGGGGTTTCGCCGTCATCGGCTGATGAATACGGGTCGGCGGCGTGCTAGCGCTACAGCCCGCCAGTAGAAGAGACAAAGTCAGGCAGCATAGACTTATTGTTCCTCGTTTGTCGCTTCTCAATTCTCGCCCCTTTAAACGGATATTACCTCCGCCGTAATAATAATATGATTCTCGCCGGGATATTGCCCATAACCAATCACTTGGCAGCTTGCTGCCTTAGTGAGATGGCTAGTTGTTTCACCAGTGGGCAATAACTCGCAAAACCTGCTATACCCGTACTGCTATAACTTGCAAAGCTAACACAACGAAAGCGTAGACACACGATCGCCGCAGGAGTTTCATTACATTTGTGACAGTTTTTGCAACATCTGATCTGAAGTGGTGATGGATTTCGAATTGATCTCATAAGCGCGTTGCGTCTGTATCATGTTCACCATTTCTTCAACCACGTTGACATTAGAGGTTTCCACATAATTCTGACTCAGCAAACCGCTGCCGTTGGTGCCCGGTACATTGGTGCTCGGCGTGCCGGAAGATGCCGTTTCCTGATAGAGGTTCTCGCCCTGACTCATCAAACCAGCCGGATTGATGAAGGTCGTCACTTGCAAACTGCCCACCTGAACGGGAGCCGCCACACCCGGCTGAGTCACCGAAACCACGCCATCCCGGCCTATCGTCACGTTAATCGCATTGGCAGGCAAGGTAATGGCAGGCTGCACAGGAAAGCCGCTCGCCGTTACCAACTGTCCTTGCGCATCACGCTGAAAAGAACCATCACGCGTATATCCGGTCGAGCCATCGGGCATCAGCACCTGAAAAAATCCGCTACCATTAATCGCCACATCCAGCTGGTTGCCGGTTTGTTGCAAATTACCCTGAGTATGGATCCGTTCGGCAGCCACAGGACGCACACCGGTACCGATTTGCAGGCCTGATGGGATCTGAGTTTGCTGAGAAGACTGGGCGCCGGGCTGGCGGATAGTCTGATACAGCAAGTCCTCAAATACCGCACGCGAACGCTTAAAGCCATTGGTACTCACATTGGCCAGGTTATTGGCAATCGTATCCATCTGGGTTTGCTGCGCATCCAGACCTGTTTTGGAAATCCACAAAGAACGTATCATGATATTTACCCTTTAGTTGCTGTTGGTAGTCTTTAGTCGTTAGTAAGTTCTGTCCGCTTCGCGGCCCTTGCCTTTTACTTACGACTTACGTCTAACGACTGATTTTAACCCGCTATACTCATTATCGAACTGGCCTGCTTTGCATTGTTATCTGCGCTTTGCAGCATTTTCATCTGCATATCGAATTTGCGAGCCAGCGAAATCATATCTACCATCATTTCGACTGTACTCACATTACTGCCTTCCAGTGTGCCGGGGGCGATTTCCGTTTTGACATCCGCAGGCGCAACAGAACCATCCTTCAGACGAAACATGCCATCCCCGCTGCGCTCCAATTGCGCCGGGGGCGGATTAACCAGCTTCAAGCGTCCAACCACCACCACAGAAACAGCCAGAGGCCCTTCCGGAACAGTCGAAATCGTGCCGTCTTTTGCAAACGTGAGTTGAGTACCCGGCGGGATTGTAATCGGGCCTGAATCACCCAATACATTCAATCCGTTGCGCGTTTGCAGTACGCCATTAGAACTGATTTGAAAACTCCCATTGCGGGTGTATGCCTCTTTACCATCTGCACCTTGCACGGCTATCCAGCCCGGGCCATTGACCGCCACATCCAGCGCACGCCCGGTAGGCTGAAAAGCGGCTGGCGTAAAATCAAAACCCGCCGTAGAGTCAACCACAAATGTTCGGGTAGGCAAGCCCTCGCCCACCAATGGCACGGCGCGAAAAGTATTCAATGTCGCGCGAAAACCTGGCGTATTGGTATTGGCCAGGTTCTCAGATACCGCCGCCTGCTGCTGCAACACATGAGAGGCGCCTGTCATCGCAGTATAAATCAACTTATCCACTACATTCTCCCGATCGCACTAGTGCCAAGCCCCACGCCACCTGTTAGCTTGCGTTATCTCAGACTCACGATCGTTTGCAGCAACTGATCCTGCGTCTTGATGGTCTGCGCGTTGGCTTGATAAACCCGCTGCGCCGTGATCATATTGACCAGTTCTGCGGTCAAATCCACGTTAGAGTCTTCCGTCGAAGATGACTGCAACTGCCCCAAACTACTTGACCCCGGCACACCCACCAACGCCCCGCCCGATGTGGAAGTTTCCACCCACTCGTTGTTTCCGACAGGCTGCAAACCTTGCGCATTGGTAAAATTCGCCAGCAAAATTTGCCCCATCGAACGCGATTGGCCATTGGAATAACGACCTAGAATTGTGCCATCCGCACTGGTACTGGTCGAGTTCAGACGCCCCGATGTGTAACCATTCTGAGTCAATGTATTGACGCCAAAAGTTCCACCGAATTGCGTCGTGGCCGCAGTCGGAGAATTAAAGTTAAACGAAAGCGTCTGGGTAGTCGAAACTGTAGTCGATGTCGGAAACAATGCAGCCGAAAGCACAGTCCCGAGCGGCGTGGAAGCCGGCGTAGTAGCAGCCAACTTACCTAGTGAATCAAAAGAAAGCTGCGTAAGCGCAGTTCCTGCAGCCGGCACAATATTACCGTCTACAGTTATATAGACATTCCAATTGGAAGAAGGTGCATTGGTAGTAATGACCGACCCGGCACCCGGTGCAGCTCCTAACGCCGCAAAATTCACTTGGCCCACGGCGGGCCCAAAACCGGAAATGGTCGCGGTCTGCGGAACAGGAAGAGAGAAAGTCATCGTATTGCCAACTGCCAAACCTGCGGTACTGCTGACGATTGCCGAGGTCGTGGTGGTTGCTCCAGCCAGCGTTGGCGGCGTAATCGGCAGCCGCTGAAAATACAACGTTCCGATATGACTGGCGCCCAGACTATCGTAAACCGATAACGAAGTTGAACTGGTGTAAGAAGTGGGGTCGATTGTACTAAAAACAGGGGTCAGCGGCACAGCAGCGCGCGAATCCAGATTAGCCCCGACAACCGCAGTCGTCGACATATTGGGCTTCAAATCCGCCGAATTTATTTGCAGCGGCACAGGAGCGGTGGCGACAATAGTACCTGCCGCATTCGGCAAATAACCAGTAACTGTATGCCCCTGATTATTAACTAGAAATCCATTTTTATCGACTTGAAACTGACCATTCCTGCTATACACGACCGAGCCGGCAGCATCGGTCAGGCGATAAAATCCCTGCCCGCTGATGGCTGTATCCAAAGGATTGCTGGTATTGGTTATATTTCCCTGGGTAAACTGTTGCGCCACAGCTGCAAGCCGGGTCCCCGTCCCGATTTGCATCCCGCCAGCACCCGACAGCGAGGCTGCGAACATGTCGGCAAATTGTGCCTGCGACTGTTTGAAACCAACCGTACTGGCATTCGCCACGTTGTTACCGATGGTATCCAGATGTTTCGCCGACGCATTCAAACCGCTCAAACCCTGTTGAAAACCCATGATCGCCTCCTGACCTTAAAGAATTTGCTTAACTTGAGCGAGCGCGACATTTTGCAATGACCCCACACTCAATTCCACACCTTGCGCCCCTTGCGTGACACTGCCAACCACGCCATATTGCAAGCCGGTCGCCGCAATTGTATTACCTGCCTGGGACGCATCAACTTTAAAAGTATAAGGACCATTCGGCATGGCGGCTCCGGCATTATCCTTGCCGTCCCATTGCCACTTGACGACACCCGCCGGGTGCGCACCCAGATCAATACTGCTCACCAACGCACCTGTCTGATCGTAAACCGACACCTTAGCGCTATCCACAGGCTGCGCCAGGTCAAAACCTCCCAGCCCCACACCCGCCGCCAAATCCACACTATTGCCCGGCACCAATACTCCGTGACCTATCATACTTGCGGCCTGCAGCGTCTGATTTGGCGTCATGCTGGCGCTCAATGCCTGCAGCGTGGCATTCAACTTATCTATCCCGCTTACCGTGCTGATCTGCGCCATTTGCGAGGTCATCTGCGCATTGTCCATCGGATTGAGCGGATCCTGATTCTTCAACTGAGTGACCAGCAACTTCATGAAGCGGTCTTGCGATGCCGTCGCTGCTGACGCCGTAGTAGCCGTTGAAGCACCACTTCCATTTAAGGCAGCAAACACTGCGCTGGAATTCGTTGCATTCGTCGTTGCGGTAACCATGATATATCCTTGTAAGTCGTTAGTCGTGAACCGAAACCAGTAAACCTTAACCGGCCTGCTATTGACCGATAGTCAGCGTTTTTAACAGCAGGGTTTTAGACGTATTCAGCACGTCCACGTTATTCTGATACGCGCGGGAAGCCGAGATCATGTTTACCATCTCATCCACCACGTTCACGTTGGGCATCGCCACATAACCCTTTGCATCCGCCATCGGATGCTTGGGATCGTAAATCATCTTCATCGGCGAAGTGTCTTCAGCCACGCGAACCACCTTTACGCCCTGCACATCCGCACCACCCATCGGCGTTGCGGAAAAAATCACCTGCTTGGCGCGATAGGGCTGGCCGTTTGCACTGGTGGTACTATCGGCATTCGCCAGATTACTGGCAACTACGTTCAGTCGTTGCGACTGCGCTGCCATCCCCGAACCTGCCACATTAAAAATATTAAACAGAGACACAATACTCTCCTTTTTTTACGTTAGCCCTGTAACGCCGTCAACATATCTTTCAGTTCATCACTGGTGAACTTTACGCTGGCTTCGTAGCGCAAGGCGTTGTCGGCAAACTGCGCGCGTTCCACATCCATATCTACCGTATTCCCATCAGCACTGGGCTGAACCGGCCTGCGGTACTGCACGGGCGCACCCATGACCGTACTACCGACATTGCCTTCCAGATGCAGGGATGAACTTGTCGCCAACGGCAATTTTGCAGAGGTTCCGGCGACGGCATTTTGCAGCGCAGCGGCAAAATTGATGTCGCGCGCCTTATAGCCCGGTGTATCAGCATTGGCAATATTGGAAGCCAGCAACTCCTGACGCGCACCACGCAAACTCAAAGCAGTCTGGTTAAAACGCAGCGCCTCATCCAATTTGTTGATCATCACGTCCTCCTGTTTGCCAGATACAACTTACACAACTTGCATAATATGTCGCGCTTTGAAATTGTTATCTGCCGATTAACGGCAACTTTCCCCCTCAATTCCGTACTATTCTACGCTTCCTTTATTAGTCTGCGGCACGCACAATATCATCCATGAAAAAACTTCTGTTGATCGCCTGTTTATTTTGCGCCCCGGCTGTCGCGACGCCTCAGCAGGACCACGCTTCATTGAGAGCAACTGTTGATACCTTTGTGCGAGAACAAACAGCCGGATTGCCCGGCAAGGCTGCTTTTAATGTGAATGAAATAGATCGCCGCATTGACTTGCGTCCCTGCAAAAAAATCGAAGCCTTTCTGCCAGCGGGCAGCCAGCTTATCGGCCGCGTTTCCATCGGCGTGCGTTGCGTTGAGCCAAACGGCTGGAGTATTTTCATCCCGGTGCAAATCAAGATCACACGTGAATTGCTAATCAGCGCACGTCCGCTTTCAATGGGGCAAGCCGTGCACGAAGAGGATCTGGCCCGTCAAACCACCGAAACCATGCAAAATATCGGGCTAACGGATGCCAGACAGGTGATCGGAAAAGTGCTGCGTTATAGTATCGCAGCAGGCTATATTTTGCGGGAAGACATGCTGCGCTCACCTTACAGCGTCAAGCAAGGACAATCCGTGAAGCTTTCCGTACAGGGCGGTGGTTTTAGCCTCAGCAGTTCTGGCGTTGCACTTAACAATGCCAGCGAAGGAGAGACCGTCCAGATTCGCACCTCCTCAGGTCGCGTAATCAGCGGCATCGCGGGGACGGAAGGCGTGGTTCAAATCAACCCGTAACCGCGCCACGCGCACCAAGCGAAAACCCCTTTTCAGATTGAGTGGATAGATGTAATGCTGCAAGCGAACAAGTCAGAATTACGACTGAGTTTTGCCAGCCAGCAGCGTATAGCCCTCAATGTTGATCGGTAGCGTAAACGACGCGGCGTTCCGATGACCTCCCCCGCCGAACTTGACTGCCAGCAGCGCCACATCGTAATCATCGCATGAACGCAAACTGATCTTTAAAGCACCGTTAAGCTGACGCCAAACCATGCCGAAACTTCCTGACTTGATGGCCAAAGCATGGCCGAGTTCGCTGCTATACCTGCCGGAAGCATTGACTGCCAGACCGGTTTCTCCTCCCAGCGTGACGGGATAACAATCCTCCAGCAAAGTCACCACTTCGCTATCGAAAGCACGCTTGAGTATATCTCCTTCGGCGATAAATCCATCAAACTCCTGTTTGGACATTCCGGCAATCCTGTCCCAGTTAATAAAGTCCATAGACTCCATCTCCAGCCGCCGTTGAAATTTCCTTGTATCTGGCAGCGCGTGACGCCAAAGATCGCCATCTTCCACCAGATTGACCAAGGCAGGCCTTGCCTGCCCGGGATGAAACCAATCCCACGCCATACTGGCCCCGCTACGCTCCAGATCAAATATGGCATAGGGGAGTCCGGCCAGATCAGCTTGCGCGCTTTTGTGATGATCCAGCACCAAAAGCGACCGGGCTTGCACAGCCATTGTTTCCATGACGGCACGTTTATAAGAAAAATCGACAACGACTACATCACGCCCGGCTACATCCGGGGGAGCATCGCCATGACTGGCCGGAACATAGTCCCCATCGCCAAGCGCTTTTCTGACAGCCCAAGCGGCAGTCATTCCGTCGGGACATTTTCCGTGATAAATCACCAAGGGATTCGGCATCAGCACTGTCCTTTCATAAGGGTAAACAATATTCGTGCGTCTTTTCGTTAAACCATATCGAAAACTATATCACGCACATGCCAGCAACACAGAACAAAGCTATGCGTGAATCGCAAAGTTAGGCCAGACTGTTTAAAAGCAGGGTTCGCAAGCAAGTTTGCGTCACAAGCAGCCCGTCACATTACGAAGTAATTCTTTTACCAAATGTTTGTTTCGGAGGGATATTATTCAACATCTATTACCATGCCGTCGCTTGATAAGTAATGTGTTTCACTCGAAGCCTGAAATTGCAGTCATTCATGACCATAAAACAACACTGGCACTGCAATAGGGTGCAAACAACAAGTAGATACCGGTATCTTTGCCGCGTTGATAGAATACCAGAGGACAAACCGAGCACCCTGCGTGCCGGGTAGCTCACGTGATATGCTGGGGGTTGTGAATAGCTGAAAATTTGCTGAATTCACTATGAATCGGGAGTATGAACCATGAAGCTGCCTAAACCCGAAGCGGGAGATTTCTGGGGTGGTCTTGCCGCGATGCTTGTCGCACTTCCCTCGGCTATTGCCTTTGGCGTCACCATTTACTCCCCGCTTGGCGCTTCCTACGCGGCGCAGGGCGCACTAGCCGGCATCCTCGGCGTGACCGCGCTCGGCCTTATCGCACCGGCGATGGGCGGTACCAATCGGCTCATCACGGCCCCATGCGCTCCCGCAGCCGCTGTGCTGTCTGCCTTTGCCATCGAATTCATGCATGGCGGCGGCAACAACATCGGAACCGCCATCCTGATGTTGTCACTGCTGGGACTTCTGGCAGGCCTGTTGCAGATTTTTTTCGGCACGGTGCGTCTCGGACAGCTGATCAAATACATGCCTTATCCCGTGGTGAGCGGCTATCTGTCCGGCGTTGGACTTATCATCATCGGCAGCCAGGTGCCCATCTTTCTCGGCGCGCCTAAGGGCACGCATCTCTGGAAATCTCTCGCCGCGCCGGGAATCTGGCAATGGCAGAGCATCGTCGTCGGCGTGGTGACGACAGGGGTGATGCTTGTTGCGCCACGGGTCACACGGGTCGTGCCGGCAGCCATACTCGCGTTGTTGGCGGGTGTCCTTACCTATTTCGGAATCGGTCTGTCGGACCCGGCGCTTCTCGTGCTCGAAGGCAATCCATTCGTCGTCGGCTCGCTTGGCGATGGCGGCAGCCTCACCGATGCCATGACAGGCCGCTGGCAGGCCATGGGCGACATAGGATTCGAACAGCTCAAGAGCATCGCCTTCCCCGCGCTGACGCTGGCCGTGCTGCTTTCCATCGACACGCTCAAGACATGCATGGTGCTCGATGCGCTGACACACTCGCGCCACAATTCAAACCGCGAACTGATCGCCCAGGGACTTGGCAATCTGACCTCCGCCGTCATCGGCGGTATGCCTGGCGCCGGCCAGATGGGTGCGACACTGGTCAATATGTCCAGCGGTGCAGTGAGCAGATTATCGGGGGTCGTTGAAGGAATTTTGGCGCTGATCGCATTCCTGATGCTTGGCACGTTGATATCCTGGGTGCCGGTGGCGGCGCTTGCTGCAATTCTGATTGTCGTCGGCGTGCGCATGATCGACCGCCACAGCTTCCAGTTCCTCAGGCAGCGCTCCACAATACTCGATTTCGCCGTCATCACCGCCGTCGTCGCCACAGCACTGACCGTGAGCCTGATCGCGGCGTCGGGCATCGGCATTGCACTGGCTGTGGTGCTGTTCATCCGCGAGCAGATCGGCGGTGCCGTTATTCGCCGCAAGGTCTGTTGCAACGAGACCTTTTCGAAACGAGTACGGACACATACAGAAATGGAAGTACTCGTTGCGCGCGGCGTGCGGGGCGTTGTCGTCGAACTTCAGGGCAGCCTGTTCTTCGGCACCACTAACCAGCTATACGCCGCGCTGGAACCAGAACTGAAGACTCGGGACTACGTCATCCTGGACATGCGTCGCGTGCAATCCGTCGATGTCACAGCCGCCCACATGCTGGATCAGGTTAAGGATATGCTAGCCGAGCGCCACGGATTCCTCATCTTCAGCCACCTGCCGCAGAACCTGCCTTCAGGCCGGGACATGCAGCAGTATTTCGACCAGGTCGGTCTGGTGCGGCCGGAAAGCCCAGTGCGCGTGTTCGGCGAACTGGATGAAGCGCTGGAATGGGTCGAGGACCGTATTCTAGAAGACGCAATCTGCGAGCTTAGTGAGCAAGAAGCACTTAGCCTTAACGAGATCGAACTGTTCAAAGGCCGCAAGGCGGAAACGCTTGCTGCGCTGGAGCAGTGCATGGAAAAGCGCTCCTACAAGGCCGGCGACAAAATTTTCAAGCGCGGCGAGGCGGGCGACGAACTCTTCCTGATCCGAAAGGGTGCTGTGCGTGTCATGCTCCCCATTTCCGAGACGATGAGCCATCATCTTGGTACATTTGGACGAGGCGCTTTCTTTGGCGAAATGGCTTTTCTTGATGGCGATGTGCGTTCTGCGGATGCGGTGGCATTTTCCGATACCGAACTATATTCGCTTTCGCGCAAGACTTTCGACTCGCTGGCCGAAGAACACAAGAAACTCGCACTTGGGCTGATGGAAGGTCTTGCCAGCGTGCTCTCCAGTCGGTTGCGCTACACTAACGCGGAATTACGCGTATTGGAGTCTTAAGCATCCCCTCTTTGGATTTGATTTACGTCAATTAAAAAGTCGATGTTGAAGGTGTTGAGATGAGTGAGGCCGGCAATGGATTATTTGAACTCAATGGCGTCTGATACAGGCTCGACTGTTGCTGGGTGAATTGTAAAAAATAGTCCATGATTTGTTTAACGATCACCATCGCCAATTGCTGCGCATACTCGTGCGCAGAATATTGCAAGTTCTGGAAGACGTTATCCTGAAGATTGCTTTCTATTTGCTGGTTTTTTTGAATTTTCAACAACAATTGGTCGATTGTCGATGCAATATCTCCGCTTGGCTGAATAACCTCATGGATTTGCGTTGCGATCTGGTCGGCGAGGCCATGCCCGTTGTCGGTAAAGAGGTGGGCTACGCCATCCGGATTTTGGGCAAAAGCATCCTGGAACGCCTGAGCATTAAATAACAAGGTTCCATCCTTGTCGAGTGCAATCCCGATTTGCGCGAGCAAATTATTTGGTGAACCATTCGACTGTCTTGCAGCCAGATCAGATGACAGCTGACCGCTAACCACGCGCAACGTCTTGTCTCCCGACAGTTCCCCACTAAGGTTTGCGGCAATATCGCTTTGCGCAATATTGTAGGCATCGACAAATGATTGCACGGCGTTGCTGACCTGGGTCAAATCAGGAGACACCGTGACAGCGGCGTGACCGACTCCCTTTAAATTAAGCGTAACCCCGCCGGCAATACCCGTGAGTACGTTGCTGTTGCCGTTGATTGGTGTGCCATTCACACTTCCTTGAGAGTCTTGTGCTGCCATGGTTTTAGACATCTCACCATCAGTCGTGCCATCGGCGTAGGAAAGCAGGTGACTGACAGCATCATTACCGCTCACCCCGATGCTGAAAGCATTCGCTGATCCGCTGGAACCATTGAGCATAAGCCGGAAACCGGAATCATCGGAGATCACCGAAGCTGATATGCCGATGTGCGCCTGGTTAATGCTGCTGGCAATGGCAGGCAGGCCATTCGAGGTATTGATATTGAGGGCGATATTGTCGCCATTCTTGAATTGGAACGTGACTGTTGCTGGCTGATCGCTGCCTGTGCTCAGGGAAAGGTCATGTTGTGCGGCAGACACCAGCGTCTCTCCTTGCGCCAGCTTGCTTACTTCGACGTTGTAAACCCCCGGAAAGGCGCCCCCTTGTGCGTATGAAGTTAAAATCGCCGGATTGGTGGATTTCGCGCTGTAGCGGGAAAATGCATTTGGTCCACTAAGGGTTTGTGCGGCCGATTCCAAAACAGCCAGATCGCTTTGAATCTGTCCATAATTAGAAATTTTGATGTCGTAGCTGGTAGACGCTTGGCGCAGTCCCTCTACAGGTCGCAGTATTGCTGCCGTCTGCGAATCTAAAGTGGCTATGATTTTTGTGACAAAAGGACTGTAATCAGGTGTTATATAAGGCCTGTATGCAGGAATCCCGGAAATGGACATGATCGTCTCCGATCTATCGACAAGTTAACCGAGCCCAAGTGTCAAATAAATCCAGACATCTGGACGCTGTATATCTGTTTTCTATCAACCAATTGCAGCCACGTTGGCATGCCATATCGAACACGCTGGAATTGCACCACCTTCGGGCAAATTATCCCTAACAATTGCCTGATTGAATATAAGGCAATGCTGATTTTTTCAAAATTTTTCCGGAGGGAAAATTAAGGATTTAACTATTTCAGAAGCAGAAAATGATGAGAGGATTTAGAAAAGCTCTGAAAATTTGCAGGTTTATCGGCTAAAAATCATAGCCAGACTCGAATTTATGAAAGTCCTCAAAGCACTGCCAGTGGCGACCGTCAGCCTTGAGCCATCGAATTTCGATCATTATGTACCCGGCAGGTGAATTATTTTTACAACCTATCAAACTGATTTATTTGATTAATCTGTGTTTTTGTAAGTTTCCGGTATTGAACAGCATTCCGGCCCAAATTATTTCGTGAAGCAAAAATTGCTTCCAGATTCAAATAAATACTGTAACAGTGGCTAACTCACCGGCGGGCAAGCTGCCAGGCGCATCAGATCAACCCGGCCGTTTTGTCCAGTGCCGCCAACGCATCTTCTATCACACCTGAGATTCCCTGACGCGAGACAGCTTCACTGATATGCCGGGCGCTGATGCATAGACGCAATGCGCTCACTTTAACGCCATCGCGCATGCCGCATGCGACTGGCTGCCCGAACTGGCAGCGCAACCCACCAACACTGTCATCAGAAGAACCTGGCTGCGACACATGCAACTGCCGATAAACCTGCAGCGTTTCGCCGCGACTGAGCGGGACACGACCTACCGCTGTTTCCGGGTGGTATAGCAAAAACGGAAAAATAGTCGGCAGATAATCCCAGCTCTGCGACATCTGCAATGGTTGACGATCCAGCGGCGGCACGGCTAAAGATTCAAAATGAGGATCGCTCATCAGGCGATGTTGAATGGTTATAGCGAAGGCCTCCAGGCAACGGGTGATCTCGGCGTCAGGTACAGCGCGAAACCGGCGCAACTCGACCAACGCCGCTTCCCAGCGCAGCAGCAAACCAAAATTGACTTCCCCGCAATCACCGCCGTTCTGCGCCCCTGCTTGCAGTCCTTTCGGAAACAACAGCGCGGCGGAAAACGACGGACCGGTAAGGAATTTTGATCCGGTCAGTGCAACCATGAAGCCCTGTTGCAAATAGGCACGCAAAGTCGGTGGTGCCAGACGGAATTGACAGGCATCCACCAGAACCATCAACTGGTTGGGATGGCGCTGATGCAACTGCACAACGCAAGCCGGACTGGGCGCAATCATTCCAGTCTTGGATTGATCTACCATGATCAGCAATACTCGCTCCCCGAGCGCTACGGCCGCATTCACCAAGGCAGTCACTTCCGTATCGATGTCGGTAATCCGGCGCGGCATACCATCAGCCAGACGCAGCGGCACCAGATTAATCGCACATAACTTCTGACCACCAGGCTCTGTTGCCGACAAGGCAGCAGCCACACCACTGCCCGTCTCATCCTCCTCCACCATCACCACCCTGACTGGATGCGTGAAAACGCTCGCGACATATCGGGCAGCAAGCACATGTGCGTCCGTGCCTGATGTGGCAAATGCCAGTTCAACACCTGAAGCAGACACATCGGACAGCAATGTCTGACGAATGCGCAGCATCTCGCGCGCATAGATCACCTCAGACGAAGCGGCACCCGAATCCGCCAGCAACCGGTTACGCAACTGGTTTGCCGCAGCAAACCCTGCCTGTGAAATAACCGATGCCGTAGAAGAACCAAAGGCGAGCAATGTCGGGTCTGGATACGGCTGGCAACCATACTTGTTCATACCGCCGACAGGATCAAGTGCGATACGCGCATCTCCTCCTGAAATCAGCAGCTGTTCTGTATCCGGGAAATCCTGCGTACGGCCAGCAAAGTAAGGTTCTGATAATTGCACGTTAAATTTTGTGCGCCGCACGAATCAGCATCAGGCGAAATGCGCTGAACACCTTATGCATCTGCGGCTGTTTATATGGAAAAATATCAATAGAATCAACAGCATGAACAATCATACAACTATCCACTTCGAAAATCAGCAGCTTTCCCTCATCCGTCTCGGCGCAATCTATTCCCACATAATCCAGTCCCACCCGCTCATAGATGGCACGGAACGCGTCAGCATGACGGAGTGCAAAGTTCGCATCAAAATCAGCCATGAAGCGAGCCTCCTCGTCCCGCTTTTCTGCACTTTCAGCCATGCCCGCATTCAGATAATGAATCATCCAGTGCTCGGATATGCCCATGTGACAAACGAACGGATGCCCATCAATCAGGACGATACGGTATTTACGGAATTGACCATCCAATCCACGATAATCGACAAAGCGAGAAATATAAAATTCGCTGTTCGTCGTTCCGTTCAGATAGTCCGCAATCGCACCTGCATCATTCAGCTTTTCCAGTTCCTTCCCCGCATGAGAATCAACGGGACGGACGATAACAGGGAAATCGCCGTCATCCAGTACGGCAGAGAGCAACAACTCGCTACGGCCTATTTGTTCCAGCCACGTCCTGCCAATTCTCACCGTGGTAGGCATATCCAATCCCGGTACGGATTTGAGCAACGCGCAATTGTTGTCGCGTGACAGACGGGCGATACGCTCAGGACGATTGAGCACAGGACGAGGCCAGGACGCGATGGCTTTCTCAATTTTATTGAGCAGTGGAATATTTTCTTTGGATTCAGCGATGGCAATGAAAAGGACGTCATGCTCCGGCAAGACCTCGGGCAAATCCAGATCATGCGTCACATACACGATATCGAGCGCCACATCGGTATCCTCAAGCAATAACTCGATCGGCGAATTGGCCATCAAATCCCCCGGGCCCATGATGGCGAGCAGCTTCAGAACCGCCGTGCTACGATCAACCAGACTGCGGCACATCGGTGGCGAATAAAGTTGCTGTATCGCCAGTGCCTGCGACTGGATATCCATGGCCAGGTCGCGGTCGCCGCGTAGCTGCAAAACTGTGGATAAATCCATCAGGGCATTGGCACTCGCCGTGCGCGGATCGGCACCTGCGCGGGCTATCAGTTGCGTCCCCAAGGGCGCCAAATCAACTCCGGATATGGCCATGCGCATCAGATGAGCCAAGCCAATCAGGCTATCATCCTGATTTAAATTAGTTTGTTGAGTCATATTCATTATTTTTTCTGTCCGGCCTGACGTTCGATTTCTGCACCGAATGCCAGCGTAGCCTCTATCAGCGCATCAAGGTCGCATTCTTTAGTGCGATGATTGACGATGGCCGCTCGAATGGCAAGCTGCCCGTTGATCGTAGTGGTAGAAGGTGCTGCGATACCCGATTCCTGAAGTGCGACCACGATGTCCGCGTTAATCCGGTCAGAACTGCGATAACGGAAACACACGATATTCAGTTCAACCGGCGCCAGCAGTTCCAGCTTAGCCTCCGATTCAATACGTTGCTGCAAATACCTGGCCAGCGCACAGGTGTTCGAAATGACCCGCCCCAGCTTCTCCGAGCCATACACTTGCAACGTGAACCAGGTTTTCAGCGCACGAAATCCCCGCGACAAATCCGGTCCGAAGTCGCACGGCCAGGGCGAACCCGCCGCCATGCCGCGCGCTTCCCGTTGCAAATAGGCGGCAGGAGAGGCAAAAGTGTCGTAATGCAATTTGCCATCGCGCACCAGCACGAATCCCGCATCATAGGGTACTTGCCCCCACTTATGAAAATCGAAGGCGATGGAATCAGCCCGTTCGATACCCTGCAAGAGCGGCGCAATATCGGCGGCCAACATGCCTAGCGCACCATAGGCGCCATCCACATGAAACCATAGCCCGTCACGCTTTGCAATGTCAGCAATCGCTGTCAGCGGATCGATGGCACCGACATCAACAGTACCCGCTGTTGCCACAATCAGAAACGGCGTCATGCCGGCTTGCTTGTCCGCTGTGATGGCACGTTCAAGTTCATCCGTGTCCATCTGAAATTGCGAATTCAACGGAATCTTGCGCAAAGCCTGCGTGCCGATACCCGCCATATCCATCGCCTGAGCAATGCTGACATGAGCACTGGCCGAGGTATAAGCGGTCAGACGGCATTCGGAGGACAGTCCCACCTGACGCACAGCACGGCCCAAAACGGCGGTTCGGGCAACCAGTACGCTGATCAAATTGGCCATGGAGGTGCCTGTGACAAACAGCCCGCTGGCCGTTTGGGGAAAAGCAAATAACTCACGCACCCAACTCACCAACTGGCGCTCGACTTCCACCGGGATCTGCTCACGACCGCCAAGATTGGCATTAAGACCCGCTGCGAGCATTTCCGCCAGCATGCCGACTGGCGTCCCCCCGCCATGCACCCAACCCATGAAGCCCGGATGCGCATTGCCAATCGCGTAGGGCAACACGTCCCGCATGAAGATCGCATGCGCCTCCTCCAACTCGCCTGACTGGATAGGCAACGGTTGCTGAAAGACCTCGCGCACATGATCGGGTATTGGTTGCCAGACCGGCCTGTCGCGTAAATGTTCAATGTAATCAAACATATCATCCAGCATGCGATGCCCTTGCAGCCGGAAATCCTGCCAATTGTCCGGATCAAGCGTTTCTTCAGATGTTTTTAACATGCCTGTTTCCTCATGAGCCTGCAGCCTGAACCCGCTTGTATGGGAGGCTAACATACCGCATCAATCATTCATTCGTTTTTCGGAACAATGGGCAAAACTACCGCCTATTCGCCAGCACAACCGAATATTTTTTGTTAATGTAACGGTAGTTCAGCAAACAGTGTTAAATTACACTAAAGTTTTCCAAGTTCTATCCGATATAGAGAGCAGCGACGACCAATTTAACATCGTCAGATTTGAGAGGATTACCGTGAAAATTGAAAAAACTGGCAATGCGCCACCTCCAGTGCTGACTAATGATGCGACAGCACGCACCGCTGATTCAACAGCACGCACTGCAAACACCAAGACCAGCTCTACGCCACAACAACCAAGCACCAGTGTATCGCTAGGCTCGACTGCGACGCAGTTAAGTAAAATGCAAACCAACATGTCGAATGCGCCTGTTGTGGACGCAAATAAAGTAGCCGAAATCAAACAGGCTATCAGCGAGGGACGCTTCCAGATTAATTCCGGCATGGTAGCTGATCGTCTGATTCAATCTGTGCGCGATCTCATCAGCGGTCAGGCGTAAATCTTGTCACATCCTGCCTGCCCGGAGTTACTGAAGGCGCTATCAGAAGAGCTGTTGGCCGTTCGCAGCTTTGTCGAGCTATTGCAGCAAGAGCAGGAATTGCTGACGGAAAACAGTATCGATCAGCTGCTGGTTGTTGCCGAGAAAAAATCGGCCCGTGCCATAGCCCTCAACGACCTGGCCGAGATTTGCCGCCGCCTGCTGGAACAATCCGCTCCCTCAGCTGACAATGCCATCATACAGAGCTGGTTTGAGACTAATTGCAGGGAGGGTTTGCCGCTTTGGCAGGAAATACGCGCATTGGCTAACCAGTCCAGGCAACTCAATCAAATCAATGGTGAATTGATTCAAATGAAGTTGCGCCATAATCAGCAGACCCTCACCGCACTGACGCGTGCGGTCAGCCAGGCCAATCTGTACGGCCGCGATGGACAAACCAACTTTTCAGCGGGCAGCGGCAGATCGCTCGGCAGCGTTTAATTTACCGGGGATTTCCCCGGTGATTTAACGGTTGATTTCACTGGTATTTTTTCCTCAACAGGCTCTTTGACCGGGTCATTACCTAGCGGATTAGACACATCATCAGCCTGATTAAAGCGGTCAAATTCAGGCGATAAAATAGTAATGGATACCCGGCGATTTTTAGCCCTGTGCTCCGGCGTATCATTATCAACGACGGGATCATTTGCCGCCATACCCACCGCTGCCAGGCGTTTCTCCGACACACCATACGAGACAAGCATTCTGACCACACTGCTGGCACGCCCGGCGGACAGCTCCCAATTGGATGGGAATTGTGCTGTCTTGATCGGCACGTCATCGGTGTGTCCCTCCACTTCGACAGACTGATTTTCCCGGCTCAACACCGCAGCTACTTGTTGCAAGGTTTCCTCAGCGTCTGACTGCACTCTTTCATCACCTTCCTTGAAGAGGGTGCTGGCGCTAATATCAACCACCACGCCGCGTTTGGTTTGATGAACGCCGACCATCCCCTGTGCGATCAGCGGGCCCATTACCTGACGCAGGCTTTTGTCCACAGCCTTCATTTGCGCCTGTATCTTGCGCTGCTGTTCGACCAGTTGAGCGGTATGTTTATCTACCAGAACCTGGTTGCGAGCTTGTCCCGGCAGCTTAGATATCACATTGCTTGAAGAGGCGGACTGGTCGAATGCACTATTCAGAGAGTCACTGAAGGTTTTGTATTTTCCCTCGTTAACCGAAGAAATCGAATACATCACCACAAAGAAGGCGAACAGCAGCGTAACAAAGTCAGCATAAGAGATCAGCCAACGCTCATGATTGTCGTGCTCGGCACGCTTCCGTCTGGCTGCCATAATTAATCCAGATAACTTTGCAATTTAAGTTCGATCAAGCGCGGATTTTCGCCGTTGGCAATCGCACCCAACCCATCCACGACCATGTCACGCAACTGTGTCTGCTGCATGATGATGGCCTTGAGCTTATTTGCGACCGGCAAAAATATAAAATTGGCTAAAGCCACGCCATAAATGGTTGCAACAAAAGCCACAGCAATCCCGCCTCCCAGCTTACTGGGTTCGGATAAATTTTGCATTACGTGCATCAACCCCAACACGGCACCGATAATACCCACCGTAGGCGAATATCCGGCGGCAGCCTCCCAGACCCTGGCGCCTTGCCAACGCAACTGCTCCCAGGAGTTAATATCAATTTCGAGCACTTCGCGTATCTTTTCTGCACTCTGGCCATCCACCAGCAACTGCACCCCTTTTTTCAAAAACGGATCGGGTATGTCTGAAATACGCGCCTCAAGTGCCAGCATACCTTCGCGACGCGCCAACACACCCCATTCAGTTATCTGACCGATCAATTCAGGTCCTGCGGACTTGGGCGGAATTAACACCCAACGCCCCATCCTGACGGCAGTCATAAAGACCTTGCTTGAACTTTGCACCATCACGGCACCCAGCGTGCCGCCGAATACAATCAGAAACGCCGTCCCCTGAAATAAGACTGCGAGATTACTGCCTTCCAGAATCTGCCCGGTCAGAATACCGACCAGTGCGACAAGCAAACCTAGCAATGTCAGCTTGTCCATCAGTAACCCTTCAGCGAACTGCGCAGACGTCCCACGGCCTGGCTATGCAACTGTGAAATCCGCGACTCACTGACGCCAAACACCTCACCCACCTCACGCAGGTTCATCTCCTGCTCGTAAATCATCGCCATCAACATGCGCTCACGTTCCGGCAAGGTATCGATTGCTCTCACCAATTCAGTCTTGAAACGGTCATCCTGCAACAAGGCCAGCGGATCAGTGTCGTTGGAAAATTCAAATCTTTCGAAGAAATCATCATGATCCTCATCCTGAAAATCCTCGTAATAAATCAGTTGCGCGCCGCGCGATTCCTGCAACATCTGCTGATATTCAGCGAGAGGGACATCCAGCTCACGGGCGATCTCGGTTTCATTTGGCGGCCTGCCCAGTTTTTGCTGCAAACAACTGACAGCCTGCTCAATTCGCCGCATGTCACGACGCAAACTGCGAGGCAGCCAGTCTGCACTGCGCAATTCATCCAGCATGGCACCGCGAATACGTTGCGTCGCGTAAGTCTCAAATTGAGCACCATGAATCTCATCATAGCGACTCGCTGCATCCAGCAAGCCCATCATCCCGGCCTGAATGATGTCGTCGATTTGCACGCTATACGGCAATCTACTCATCATCTGATGCGCCAATCGTTTGACCAGCGCAGCATAATCCTGCAAGCACTTATCTTTATCCCGCAATCCGGAAGCGTTATACATAATTAGTCGTTAGTTGATAGACGTTAGTAATTAGTTGTTAGCAGTAAGTTGTGAGTCAAAAAAGAAGAAAGTCCGCGTAGCGGACAACACCAACTAAAGACTAAGAACTAAAGACTAACGACTGTTTTCATCCTGCTACGTGTTCAATTTCATGTTGACGCGCCAACTGCTTGATCAGATTTTTCATCATCTGCGCGATACCGCCTTGCATTTCATCGTGCTGCATCGTCATTTTTAAAACGCTTTGCGATAATGCCATACAGGATTTTGCCGAATTTGAAGCGGGATACGCTTCCACCACGGTTCTGGCCAATTGCGTCGCGCGTTTTAATCTGTCATCCAAAGGAATACAGCCCAAATACTCGAGACGTGCGGCAAGCTTCGCTTTAGCCACCTTTTCCATATTACCGAACACCAGCCCGGCTACCTGTTCATTGGCGACTTTGTTAACCACGATTTCAAAACGAAGACGTGCGTTTTCCAGCGCCAGGCGTTTAATCAGAGAATAACTCTCCGTAATCCCGCTTGGGGTCGCATCCATCACCACCAGCAATCTGACACCCGGCGCCAGACTGGCTGAGACAGCAGATTGACCTGTCAGCATCGCGGCATCCACCAGCATCACATCCACGCCAGCGCTCACTTCAGACAGCACCTTTTCCAGATTCAGTTGTTCCGCATGAGTTAATTTTTCCAGCGCACGCATCAAGCGTGAGACAGGCAAGATGGCATAGCCTTTACCGGGCATTAGCACATCCTGAAGCTGACATTTTCCTTGTACGACATCCAGCAAATCATGCAGCGCGACCAACCCCAGACTGTCTGTTAAATTGTGTGGCGCTGGATTTTCGTCCAGCACCAACACATCCTTTCCACTACCCGCCAATGCAGCGGCCAGATTGAGCGTCACGCTGGTACGTCCCATCCCCTGTTTACCTGCCACCAGCGTAATTACCTGCGTTTGATTGCTAACTAGCAGGCGACGCAAACCCTCGGCCTGATCATCAGCTCCCAGACGCTGCGGCAAAGTCACTTGCGATGCAGATAGCGCAGCTACTTTTTCATCATCAAATGGCTGTTCCAGCAGGTCTACTTGCAACTCGTCAACATCAAAGTGCATAGGACACCTCGCCAGAAGATAACGCCGCCGTGCCCGTATCTGCCATTATTGTCGGAAATTCCAACGCATCCAGTGTAAACGGGGTTTTTTCATCCGCTGGTTTAAACGCACGATGCAACAATATATCGATATTAACCAGATGCAAGTCTTCCGGTACGCGCTGTCCGTTAGCCATGAAATACATCACCAGCCGATGACGCATCACGACATCCAGTATCGCGCCCAGATTAGCTGCCTCATCCAGTTTGGTTGCAATACAACCGATTACCTTGTTGCTGTGATACATGCGCACCACATCTTCCAGCGTATCGCCGCCACTGGTTGAATTCAAGACCAGCAAACGCTGAACATTGGCAGCGTCAAACATTTCGCTCTGCTCGGAAACACGTTCATCGCGCTGCCCCATCCCCACAGTATCGATCAACACCAGATGCTTGTGGCGCAAGGCCGCAAGTGTCAGACGCAGGTCATCGGCACCCTTCACCGCATGTACCGCAACCCCCAGAATCTTGCCATAAATCTTGAGCTGTTCATAAGCCCCGATCCGGTAGCTGTCTGTAGTCAGCAACGCCACCTTGTCGGCACCGTAACGCACTACCGCCCGCGCCGCCAACTTGGCCGTCGTGGTGGTTTTTCCAACGCCGGTAGGACCTATCAGTGCGTATACGCCACCTTTGACGACGATATCATCGGCCGCACCCGCAACACGCAGGTTGCGTTTCAGTACGTGCTTGATCCAGGACTCACCCTTCTCGTTACCAGCCGGCATCTTGTCCAACAGCTGGCGAGCCAGCAGCGTGCTAAAACCGGCATTAAGCATACGGCGCAACAAACCTGCGCGTTGCGGATCACGCTGTTGCACATTATTCCACGACAACGCTTCGATTTGCTTTTGCAACATACTGTGCATGGATTTGATCTCACCAAGAATCGCCGCCTCACCGGCCGGCGTAGAGATCGCGGAGGCCTGGGTTTGCTGCAAGGGCGGCTTGCTCACCGAATCGTCGACTGGCGCACCTTTAACAACAGATTCTGTAACCCGTAGCCTGGGATGCTTCAAACCCGGAACTGATGAACCTGACAGTCGCGCCATCTCGTCATTCGCCATGGCGAGGATTTCAACGCCCCGTTCCGTCTTGCGATTCGACAGGATGACAGCCTCTTCGCCCAGCTCGTTGCGTATTTCTTTTAACGCCTCACGTGCCGTCGGGGCAATGAATTTTCTGATGTTCATGCTGTTCCTCCTACCAATGACGTCACCCGGATGGTTTTAAAGTCCGGTACTTCATCATGCGAAATAACTCTTAAATTGGGTACGGTACGCTTCAAAAAACGCGCCAGCAAATCACGCAATTGCGCGGGAACCAGCATCACCGTCGGCAAACCCATTTGCTCCTGCCGCTGCACTGCGGCACGCGATTCACTCAGCACCGTATCAGCCAGACCCGGCTCTATACCCATCCCGTTCTGGCTCGCCTGCATCGCCTGCAGCAGAATGTGCTCCAGCTCTTTATCCATACCGATTACCTGCAATTCCTGTGCGGAGGGATAAAATTGCTGCACGATGGCAGGCCCCAGGGCCACACGCACCAGAACCGTCAACTGGTAAGGGTCCAGCGTACGAGATGCATTATCCGCCAGCGTTTCCACGATTGTGCGCATATCGCGAATGTGCATCCCTTCCTCCAGCAGGTTTTGCAGTACTTTCTGCACCGTTCCCAGCGGCAAGGTCTTGGGAACCAGATCTTCCACCAGCTTGGGCGCCGTCTTGCCCAGATGATCCAGCAACTGCTGCACCTCTTGACGTCCCAACAGTTCAGCGGATCTTGTACTGAGCAAATTGCTCAGATGAGTCGCGACCACCGTACCGGGATCAACCACGGTATATCCCATAATCTGCGCCTGATCGTGCAATGCGGCATCGATCCAGGTGGCAGGCAGACCGAATGCCGGATCACGGGTCGGAACGCCGACCAGATCCCCTGTCACACTACCCGGATTGATCGCCAGAAGTTGCTGCGGATAAGCCTCGCCTGTGCCGATTTCCACGCCTTTGAGGGTGATGCGGTAGGCATTCGGACGCAGATCAAGATTGTCGCGAATATGCACAGAAGGCGGCAAAAACCCGACATCCTGCGTAAACTTCTTCCGTATCCCTTTGATTCTTCGCAACAAATCACCGTCCTGCGTCTTGTCCACCAGCGTAATCAGGCGATAACCGACTTCCAGTCCAAGCACATCCACTTGCGCGACATCTTCCCAACTTGCATCCGCTGGCTCGGCAATAACCGGCGTTGCCGCCACTTCAGCTTGCGCTTGTTCGGTAATTTTTTCGGTTTTTTGCGACAAGTAATAGGCCAGCCAGACCATCCCACCCGCCAACAGCAAAAATGAAATATGCGGCATGCCGGGGATCATGCCCATCATGCCGATAATCGCAGCGGTCAACATGATGATCTGCGGCTGTTTGAACAACTGCCCCATCATTTGCTCGCCGATATTTTCATCTGTGGCCACGCGACTCACGACCACACCGGCGGCCGTCGAAATCACCAGCGCCGGAATCTGTGCAACCAGACCATCACCGATGGCCAGCAAGGTGTATCGGCTGGCGGCAGTCGAGATATCCATATTGTGCTGCAACACCCCCACGATCAGTCCGCCGATCAGATTGATGAACAAGATCAGGATGCCGGCTACCGCATCGCCACGCACGAACTTGGATGCACCATCCATCGCACCGTAGAAATCGGCCTCCTGACCAATTTCAGCGCGCCGTTTACGCGCCACATCTTCACCGATCAGGCCGGCATTCAAGTCGGCATCGATCGCCATTTGTTTGCCTGGCATCGCATCCAGTGTAAAACGTGCACCCACCTCGGCAATACGTCCGGCACCCTTGGTGATAACCATGAAGTTGATAACCACCAGAATCGCAAATACCACGATACCGACCGCGTAATTGCCTCCCACCAGAAACTGGCCAAACGATTCGATCACCTTACCGGCCGCATCCCCGCCCTTATGACCTTCGAGCAACACCACGCGGGTAGAGGCCACGTTGAGCGACAAACGCAGCAACGTAGTGATCAGCAAAATAGTCGGGAAAGACAGAAAATCCAGCGCCTTGGTGGTGTTCATGCTGATCAGCAGCACCATCACCGCAATGGCGATGTTGAATGTGAAGAGTATATCCAGCAGCATCGGTGGCAGCGGCAGCACCATCATGGCCAGAATCAAAATGATCAATATCGGGCCGGCCATACTGCGCAACTTCACACTGGCCTTAAGGAATGCAAGCATGGAGGTCATATTCATATCGCGACACCTGATGCTGGATCAAGCTCGGCTGGCACGGGCAAATTGTCCGGCTGTTCCGGGCGTGCACCGCCTTGAGTTTGATAGCGTTTCAATTGATAAACATAGGCCAGCACCTCAGCAACAGCCGTGTACAGGGCCTCTGGAATGGACTCGCCAATCTCGGTATGCTTGTGCAGCGCACGGGCCAGCGGCGGCGCCTCGAGTATAGGCACATGATTTTCAATCGCGATTTCACGGATGCGCTGTGCGATCAGATGTGAACCCTTGGCCACCACGGTCGGCGCGCTCATGCCCTTGTCGCTGTATTTAAGCGCCACCGAGTAATGGGTAGGATTGGTCACCACCACATCGGCGGTCGGAATCGCAGACATCATACGACGCCGCGCAGCTTCACGCTGCATGCTGCGTATGCGCCCCTTAACCTCAGGATTACCGTCAGTTTCCTTGGATTCCTGACGCACCTCCTCCTTGGTCATCATCAACTTTTTGTTGTGATCCCAAAGCTGGAACGGTACATCTACCGCCACGATCAGCAACATTGCACCGACAATCGCCAGGAAACAGCCGCCGACCAGATAGCCCATTTGGGGAATCGCCGTGGTAATCGATAGCGTAGCCAATTGCAGCACATCATCACGACGGGACCAGATCACCCAGGTTGCGACTCCGCCGACGATAGTTGCCTTACCGAGGGCCTTGGTCAACTCCACCAGTGCGTGAGTCGAAAACATGCGGGTGATGCCGGAGACGGGATTCATGCGCGAGAATTGCGGCATTAACGCTTCGGTACTGAACAGCCAGCCATTCAAGATGAGCGGCGAACCCAAGGCGGTCAGAAACAACATCATCAGCACCGGCGCAAAGGTAATCAGCATAGCAATGGACAAATCGTACAGATGCGGCACCAGCAATTCCGGTTTAAAAACCAGATCACGATTGAACGTCAGACCGTCATGCAACAGCTTCACCATCTGAGCGTTGAGCGACGCCCCCATAAACCAGAGCGTAGCCCCCCCCGCCAGCAATATAGAAAACGTGGACAGCTCATGAGAGCGCGCGACCTGACCTTTTTCCTTCGCCTGGTCAAGTCGCCGCTGTGAGGGCTGTTCTGTTTTTTCTAAATCGCTGTCTTCTGCCATGATGGGCTCCGCTGATGATGCGGATTATACGCAAAACAGCAGCATTCAATCATGCAAATAAGAAGGGAATTAGCTTGCTTTTCAACATGTTCAGGATGGGATGTAAAGTAAATACGCAACTGGGATTGCATAAATTTTACTAACAGGCTGCAAACCGGAACACTTTTGTCCACTAAAGACACAAAAAATACGAAAAAACCTCATCCAGACAGGAGCTAATATGCGAGAAGCCGTAACTGAGGAGTATCAGATGTGACCGGGTATAGAGCAAACAAAATGGGGGGAGCAGTAACGGATTGTTGCAGGGCTCAGGTATCTTTTCTGGACAGATTGGTTTTACCCAGCTTACAACCGATTTCTTGAAGCGTTGCTTGTCACTCGCACCAGCACGCGCCTGGCCATATCCTGGATGGGCACCGACTCATGTGCAGCGCCGATTTCAACCGCTGCGCGCGGCATACCATACACCACACAAGTCGCTTCATCCTGAGCAAAATTGTACGCCCCCGCCTGGCGCATCTCCAGCATACCCACCGCGCCATCCTTACCCATCCCTGTCAGCATCACACCGATCGCGTTGGCCCCCACGCACTGCGCAACGGAACGAAAGAGCACTTCCACCGAGGGACGATGATGATTCACCGGGGACAACTGATTAAGTTCAATGACGTAATTCAAACCGCTGCGCCTGACCTGCATATGCGAATGCCCGGGGGCAATATACACATGCCCCGGCAACACCCGTTCGTTATGCGCACCTTCAGTCACCGTCATCTTGCACAAGCCATTCAGTCGATCGGCAAACGATCCGGTAAAGGCCTCAGGCATGTGTTGAGTTACCAGAATTGCGGGCGAATTGGCTGGCATCGCGACTAAAAATTCCTTGAGCGCTTCCGTCCCGCCAGTAGATGAGCCTACCACAATCAGCTTCTCGCTGCTGTATATACGGCAACCTGACATCAACAATCCGACTACCGCAGGCGTACTGGATTTATCCACTTTCAAACGCACCTTCGCAGCGAAGCGGATGTTACTGATGATTTCGATCGATACTTATCCAAATGAGCAGTACCTGTTAAGTTTTTTCGGCTTGCACCGCCTTTAATTGCGAAGATAACTCGTACACCGTCTTGCCACGCAGCTTGAAAAAGGCTTCGGCCTGATAAAAATTTTCTGAATGCCCCGCATAAAGCAATCCGTCGGCACGCAGCAAGGGGGCCATTTTCTTCAGCACAGCCAATTGCGTATCTTTATCGAAGTAAATCATCACATTACGGCAAAATATCACATCCAGCTTCTCGCGTATCGGCCAGATCGAATCCAACAAATTGAGCTTGCGAAAGGTAATCATGTTCTGCAATTCCGGACGCACTTTAACAAAACCCGCTTGTTCACCGGCGCCCTTGAGAAAAAAGCGTTTGAGCAACGCCTCGTCCATTTTTTCAACGCGATCAAGTGCATACACGCCCTGACGGGCCGTTTCCAGCACATCGGTATCCAGATCAGTTGCAATAATTTTAACCGGTGGGGTAAAACTGTTGAACGCATCCACTGCAGTCATGGCGATCGAATAGGGCTCCTCACCTGTGGAACTGGCGGAACACCAGATAACAATGGGATGAGAACCACCTAAACTTTTAAGCTGTTCAGCCAGCAACGGAAAATGATGTTGCTCGCGAAAAAACGAGGTCAGATTGGTAGTCAGAGAATTGGCAAACGCCTCCCATTCCTGCGCATCATTTTGCTCCAACAACTTAAGATAGTCACTAAAGGTGCGGATACCGGTCGCCCGCAAACGGCGCGACAGACGGCTATACACCAGTTCCTGCTTGCTTGCGTTCAGCGAGATGCCGGCGTGATCGTAAATCAACTTGCACACGCGTTGAAAATCCTGCGCAGTAAAATAAAATTCACGCGAGGAAGGGTCTGTCATTCCGGTGCCGGGACTATTGCTTCTTGTATCGGCCATATAAATTACCTGAAAGCGCTATAAAGATCGAGGACTGAGTAAAAAGCACACCCGTGCTTTTCACTCAGCACTCAGCACTTCCAGTTTCTAACCTCCACGCACATCGCTCAGCAGTTCTTTGATATCGAGTATCAGCACAATATCGCCTTCGCTGGACATTGTAACGCCTGCCACGCCTTTGGGCCGGAAGGTATCAAGCGACTTGATGACCACATCGTCATGCCCGGCAAAACCATCGGCCGACAAGATAAAGCTGCTATTGCCAAATTGCATCAGCACCCCTACTTCAGGCTCCTTATCGGAGGCATCCCAACCGATTAACTGAGCCAATGGCAGTACCGGCAACACTTCACCGCGCACCACCATGGTGGCGCGGCCCGAGATTCTTTGTAGTTGCCCGGGAGTGACGGACAGAATTTCGCGCACCATGGACAACGGTACGGCAAAGGACTGATCACCCAGACGCAGGATCAGCACCGGCAGTATCGCCAATGTCAACGGCAGCGAAATCGTGAAGACACTGCCTTTGCCAGGTAGCGAATTGATATTGATCGAGCCGTTGAGTTTCTGGATATTGGTCTTGACCACATCCATACCCACGCCCCGTCCGGACACACTGGATATTTCATCCTTGGTGGAGAAGCCCGGCAGAAAGATCAGTTCCAGACATTGACTCTCGTCCAGGGTATTCGCCACTTCGTTGGTAAGCAACCCCTTTTCAATGGCTTTATTGCGGATCACCTCGGGACGCATCCCGCGACCATCGTCGGCGATGGTGATGAGGATGTGATCGCCCTCATGCCGGGCACTCAACTCAACCAGACTCTTTTCCGGCTTTCCTGCGGCGATACGCCCTTCTATGGTTTCCACGCCATGATCGACCGCATTACGCACCAGATGGACCAGTGGATCGTTAAGATCCTCAATCATGGTCTTGTCCATTTCAGTCTCTTCACCGGTCAACACCAGTTCGACATCCTTACCCAGCGATCTCGCCAGATCGCGCGCCAGACGGGGATATTTTTTGAACAGACGTCCTATAGGTTGCATACGCGTCTTCATCACCGCGTTTTGCAGATTCACCACCAGCATGTCCAGTTGTGTGACGGATTGATCCAGTTCGCGCAGCGTATCGACGTCATGCCGTCCCTGCAGAATATCCGAACGCAGATGATTGAGACGATTTTTGGTCAAACCGATTTCACCGGAAAGATTCAGCACCTGATCCAGACGTTCGGTATCGACACGGATGGTGGTCTCTTTGGCATCTTTGACCGCCACATCGCCATCTCGACGCCCTATCGTGGCTCCGGGCACATCGTTGGAACGACGACCGAAGGCCTTTTTAGTGGATTCTTCTTCAGACAACGCCACGGCAATTTTTTCAGGATCGCGGCTGGCCCCAACCGTTGCAACGATGTCCGTACCGGTCAGCGCGGTATACAGCGCATCCCAATCCACGCCAGAGGGCTGAGAACCGGAAACCTGGGGCTGAGCAAAAGCTGAGCTGGGCCCCGAAGACGGAGAGACAACGGCCTGCCCTTTTCCTGCCGCGCTCAACACAGGCTTGCCATCCAGCGCGGCCTTCAAATTCTCAAGTATATGTGCGGGGGCCGCCTGTGGCTGTTGATTCTGCTGCAGTGAACCGAACATTTGCTTCACCTCAGCGGTGGCGGCGAAGATGACATCCATCAGTTCAGCGCTCAAGGTCAGATTACGGTTGCGCAATTTGTCGAACAGATTTTCGGTGAGATGGCACAGCGTCACCAACTCGGACGCATTGAGAAATCCAGCGCCGCCCTTGATGGTGTGAAAGCCACGAAAAACCTCATTGAGCAGATTGCTGTCGTTCGGGCGCTTCTCCAATTCCATCAACTTGCTATCCACATCGGACAACATTTCGCCCGCTTCGAGCAAAAAGTCGCTTAACAGTTCTTCCATGCCTGCAAAATCGTTCATATCTAACCTCAGTCCTTAGTTAGTAGTCGTAAGTCGTAAGTAAAAGCCGCGCAGCGACAACACCAACGAACAACTTACGTCTTACGTCTGCCTTTAACTACCTTTTCAGAAGCCCAGGCTTTCCAGCAAGTCGTCTACCTGATCCTGACTGGTCACCACATTGCTATGCAAATGCGGATTGATGACCGGGCCGTTCAGCAACCCTGCATCGTATTCGGCTTTAACCAAGGGCGGCGCATTTTCGAGCAACAATGCTAACAGCTGCTTTTCCATATTCTGGGTAAGTTCAATGACTTTCTTGATGACCTGTCCGGTCAAATCCTGAAAATCCTGCGCCATCATGATTTCCATCAAATAGGCATTGGTCAACTTGGTCTGCCTGGGCACGAAATCAAGAAAAGCCTGGGTTTGCGTGACCAGCGTTTTAAATTGATCGACATTCAACTGCCTGTCAAACAACAACGTCCACTGCCCGCCCAAACGATGCGCCTCCACCTCCATATTTTGTACCAGCGGCTGTGCCGCTTCCGTCGCATTCAACACCCGCTCTGCGGCCTGCTGTGTCAGCGTGGCCACATAATTCAAGCGATCTCGCGCATCGGGAATGGATGAAGCCGCCTTCTCGATCTCCTTGTTAAGACCCAGCTCTCGCAAGGTATCATGCAGAGTTCGCGTCATCTGCCCCAGCTGATTAAGAACCTTATCTGAGCTCACTGCCACCACTGCCTTTTGGGCTGGTTCCTGCGGCTCTTCGATAGCATTCGCAGCGACGATGCTGTCAAACAGCGATTCAAGATCATCGCATTCCTGGACTGCAATATTGGTGGCCATGTCAGTTCTCACTTATTCATGTTTTGAAATATTTTTTTCAACTTCTCGTCCAGTGTAGCCGCCGTAAAAGGCTTGACCACATAGCCGGAAGCGCCTGCCTGCGCTGCCTCAATAATATTCTCGCGCTTTGCTTCAGCCGTCACCATCAATACCGGCAAGTGCTTGAGTTTTGCATCCGCCCGAATCGACCGTAACAGTTCAATGCCCGTCATATTCGGCATATTCCAGTCCGATACAACAAAATCAAACGTATCGGCGCGCAACTTGGCCAAAGCCTGAATGCCGTCTTCGGCCTCCTGAACATTGACGAAGCCCAACTCCTTGAGGAGATTCCGCACGATGCGGCGCATCGTCGAAAAGTCATCCACAACCAAAAACCTTGTACTTTCTATTCCCATTACCATCTCCTGAATTCAGACGCCAGTCGTTAGTTATTAGTCGTTAGTTGATGTTGTCGCTGCGCGGCATTCATTCAAAAACACGAGCGCTTGCGCGACATGTTTTGTGGGAATACCCTTGCGGCATTAACTAACAACTTACGACTTACGACTGCCTTTAACTACCCCTAAGTCAACAACGGCCTGAGCGTTGAGGACAATACCATCGAATCAAATTTCGGCACGTAATAATCAACCCCCACACGACTGCCCATCGCGCGATTGGCATCGGAGGACAGCGACGAATGCATCACCACCGGAATACCGTCGAAACGGTGATCCGCTTTGATGTGCTGGGTCAACACATAACCATCCATCTCTGGCATCTCCGCATCGGTCAAGATAACCTGAATCTGGTCGTGCAAGTTCGTTCCGGCGCTGTGAGCGGCATCCGCCATGGTCTTGAGTCTGTCCCAGGCTTCGCGACCGCTATTCGACTGAATGTGTTTGACGCCCATCTTGTCCAGCACCTCGGCGATCTTGCGGCGCGCCACCATTGAATCGTCAGCAAAGAACACGCACAAGTCGTGGCCTGCCTCGACCTTTTCCACATTACCGACAATCGCCTCACCAAATGCGTTTGATAAAATCTGCTCTACATCCAGCAAGGACACAAGCGATCCATCGGGCAATTCGGTGATCGCCGTAATCAGTGCGCCCTTATCCGACAACATGCCTTCGGCAGCGCGTACCTTGTCCCAGTCCACGCGAATGATGCGATCCACACCCTCCACCAGGAAACCGAGAATATGTGTGTTGTATTCCGCAACCATCATGGTTTGGTGCTTCTTGGTTGGCGTCATGCCCATGAACTCAGCCAGATTCAAAACCGGCATCACATGTCCGCGCAAGGACACAATACCATCAACGCCACGCGGCATATTGGGCGTGCGGGTAATCTTGCCGGCCTGGCTTACTTCTTTGACCTTGAAAACATTTATACCGAATTTCTCATCGCTGCCAAGACTGAACAACAGGATCTCCATCTTGTTTGTCCCGGCAAGACTGGTTCTGGCATCGACATGTTCGAGCAAACCTTCGTCACTGCCGCTGCCCATCATCTCGTCTGAATATGACATTTAAATCTCCTTGAAAAACAGACATGGTGGGCAGAGCCCACCCTACAGCCTGCTCTTAACTGTTCTTAGGCCAACAATCTCGCCAGAGCCTGTGACAGTTTCTGTGGCTCGAACTTCGGAATATATTCATCTACCCCGACGGTCTTGCCCAATTGCTGATTCGAAGTACTGGACAGAGACGAGTGCATCAACACCGGAATACCTTTGAAACGACTATCTTCCTTGATCTTGCGCGTCAGCATGTAGCCATCCATTTCCGGCATTTCCACGTCGGTCAGAATCACCTGAATGATATCTTTTAAGGGTGTGCCCGTATTTTCAGCATACGCGGCCATTTTCGACAACTCGATCCATGCCTGACGGCCATTGATCGCCGAGATGTGCTTCACACCCATTGCATCCAGCGTGCGGGTGATCTGATTACGTGCCACCGAAGAATCATCGGCAAAAAACACCGTGCGGTTCTCCCGGCCCAGTGGCTTAACTGCGTTAAAGATCATCTCGTCGGTACCGAAATGCCCTGTCTCAGCCAGCACTTTTTCCACATCAATCATCATCACAAGGCGTTTATCCTTGAGTTCGGTAATCGCCGTGACCAGACCGCCCAACTCCGCAGCCAGCATCGCAGGCGGCACGCGCATGGCAGACCAGTCCAGACGCAGGATATTATCCACCCCCTTGACCAGAAAACCCTGAGTATGACCGTTGTATTCGGTGACAATCATGATCTCTGGCGGGCTGTCAGTTACCAGTCCAATATATTTTGCCAAATCGATCACCGGCACCAACGCACCGCGCAAACTCACCATCCCCTCAACCGATGGAGGCATTTCCGGGGCACGGGTAATAGCGGGAATACGCATTACTTCGCGTACCTTGAACACATTGATACCGAAAGTCTCCTCTCGCTGGGTGCGCACATCCATCCCCAGCGAGAACATCAAGATCTCCAGTTTATTCGTTCCCGCCAGCTTGGTTCGGGCGTCAATGTTTTTTAACAGATCAGACATTTCTTGCTCCAATAAAACAGTCGTTAGCTCTTAGTTATTAGCTGATGTTGTCGCTACGCGAATTTAACTGCGTCTAACAACTGTATCTAACTGATTTTTAAACCTTAAACCGGCTGACTGCGCCCTGCAATTCTCTGGCCAATTGTTCCAAACGCACGATCTCCTGAGTGTTTGACTCTACGGCGGCATGATTTTCTTCGGACATCTGCGCAATCTTTTCCACATTGCGCGCGATCTCGTTGCTGGCCAGACTTTGTTCATGAACCGATGCTGAAATATCATTCACGCCATGGCTGGACTGTTCAACCAGCATACCCGCTTCAGTCAATACGGTAGAGACGCTCTCGACATGTTCCTGAGTCGCGTGCAAGGAACGCAGGCCACTCTGCACGGTTGCCTCGACGTGGGTTGATTTCTGATTCAGCGAATTCGTAACCTGATCAATCTCGTTGGCCGACTGCGCGGATTTCTCCGCCAGTTTGCGCACTTCATCAGCCACCACCGCAAATCCTCTGCCCTGCTCTCCAGCACGTGCGGCCTCAATCGCTGCGTTCAAGGCCAGCAGATTGGTCTGATCGGCGATATCCTTGACCTGCTGCGTCATACCCGCAATTGCGCGAGTGCTGTCGACAAACTCCTTGACTGAGTCCGCAATCAGCTTGACCGCATCTTGTACACGCTCGATTTCCCCTATCATGCTGGTCACATTTTGATTGCCCATCTGAGTCTTCTGCAAGCTTTGCTCTGACAATTTGCGCACATCGTCGGTATTGCTCGCTACCGAATTGATGCTGACGGTAATTTCTTCAACCGCAGCAGCGGTTGAGGCAGCCGCTTCAGTCTGCGCCTGTGAACCCTGCGCGATTTGCAGCGAAGCTGCAGACAGATTGCCGGCTGTACTCGACACGGTATTGGCGCCGTTGCTCACCTGACGAATAATGGTCGAAAAACCGTCAATCAGCGCGTTAAATGCTGTTGCCGCCTCGCCAATTTCATCACGTCCATACACTTTAGCGCGTGCGTTCAGATCGCCATCCGCCGACATCCTCACCATCACGGCACGTAATTCGCCTACAGAGCGCTGGATACCTCGAATGATAGACACACCCAGCACGGCGCCGAACACCATGCCAATCAGTATCAGCGCGATGGACAATGTACGCACGGTTTGAAAAGTGGAATTTGAAGTCTCATAGGCTTGCTTCGCCTCGCGCTCCTGCAACACGATCAACGCATCCAGCGATTCTTTTAAAGGCGCATACAAGGGGCGAATGGCTTGCACCTGGACGCGTTTGATCGCCTCAGTATCATGCGCCTTCATCGCCGCGACCGCTGGCTTGATACCCTCTTCGACAAATCTTTCCCGTGCAGTTGCAAACTTCTGCGCCAGCATTTTTTCCTCTTCCGTCAAATAGGTTGCCATATAGGCTTCCCACAGCTTGTTGATCTCATTGCGGTTCTCATCAATCTCCTGGATATATTTTTCCATCCCGTCCGGTTGAATAAACCCGTTACCGATTGCGATGCGGTTGCGCAGGTTTTTTCGCGCGATGTCGTTCAATTGGATAACCGGAATCATCCGGTCGTCGTACACTGATTTCAACGCGGTATTCGATTGACTGGAGATATACAACCCTACCCCACCTATTAAAGCTATCAGCGACAACAACACCGCCAACAAGGAAGTCAAGCGGCTGCTAATTTTCATATCATTCAACATTTAAAATCTCCTATTAAAACAGTTAAATATTGCTGGTCGCCAGAAAAAACGCATGGCAACAATAGCAAATAACAACTGCTTTTAACTAACTACTAACGACTGATTCTTAAACCCTGAACCAACTCACGCACACAGCAACTCTTCCTATTAATCAACCCCGAAAACAGCGCATTACTGATCACGACTTTAACGCACACTTGGTCAACGGATAACCGGCCCGACTTAACTCATCGGCAGAATTGGCCAGTTCTTTAGCCGCAGCCCTGGCATCCTGCACAGACTGCACATTATGGTTGACCAGGCTGGCAATACGCTCCAGACTATGCGTCGCACCTTCGCTGGCAGCAGTTTGTTCCTGCGATGCATTGGCAATGTGCTCAACGCACTGCGCAACATTGACCGCCGCGACCATAATTTCCTTCAACCCTACACCGTTTTTGCGTATCAGCGCGATACCCGTTTCCACTTCACCTACCGCACTCCGCATGGACGTCACAGCGGCATCGGAAATGGTCGTAATCTCGCCGATGGTACTGGAAATATCCTTGGTACTGGTGGCAGTACGCTCGGCCAGTTTGCGAACCTCATCCGCCACAACAGCAAAACCACGCCCTTGCTCACCGGCTCGCGCGGCCTCAATCGCTGCATTCAAGGCCAGCAGATTGGTCTGTTCAGCGATGTCCTTGATCGCATTGGCGATGCTGCCAATCTTCTGAATTGACTCACCCAGATCAGAGATGGTCTTGCTCGATGTTTCAACCGTACGCGCCACCTTGCCAGTTGCGGAAATACTCAGTTCCATATTGCGATTATTTTCCTCGACGATGCTCTGCATAGCTCGGGCATCATTGAGTGAATCGGTTGCCATTTTTGCGACTTCCGCGACAGACTGACTAAACTGCTCCATCGTGGCGGCAATGGTTTGAATATGATCTTGCTCAGTCACGGCATTCTGGGCCACCCCACTCACCCTGCCATCCACATCATTAATACATCCCTGAATGTAAGCCACCGGCGTGACAATTTCGTCAACCATGGTGCGCAAATAGCATTGCATGGATTGAATTGCGCACAGTAACTGCCCCATCTCATCCTGTATCGACACATCCAGTTCGGTATCCAGATTGCCCTCCATGATGTTGCGGAACTCTCTGTCCACTTCAGCCAGAGGGTGGCGGATAAATTTATCCACACAAAAGCCGATGAAGAAATACAGGAACAGTTGTAACAGCAGCTGCCCTGTCGCCATGTGCAGCTCCATCCGGTGTATGCGTGCAAAGTCCGGCTTGAGATCGATCAGTAAATCTGATGCCCCGACAATCGCATTTTCAGCCACGGTATGGCAAGAGGTGCAATCCGTACCATGAAAGTTTTTGCTGGCCAGATAAGGCGTCACCACACGCAACACAGGATCGCCTGCCGCATCATCCGAGATCACGACCCGCCGCACCCGGCTCTCCAGCACCTGACGTTGCACATCGTCTTTGATTTGCTCTTCCGGCAGCCCTGCACCATATTGGTCGGAGACTTGTTGTGTGCGAACTACATATGCCGATTTAACATTGCCTGAGGAGGTAACCTTTTTGATCAATAAGCGGCGATTCTCTATTTCGCCGATCTGCCCGGTCACCATCAACATATTTGAACTATCGATAATCTGATTGGCGATCAGATCACCTCTTTCTTCGGCGCTGGTCAACGCATCCTCTTTCAGCGAATTGGTCATGTATAGCTGAGCCAGGGTCAGAATCAACAGCAGCGGAATCTGAATCGCCGTCTGCAACTTGCCCTTCATCGACCAGTTTTTGATCTTGAAGCGCTCGTAGCGGGAGACGATCTCCGCACCTGACTGATTCAAATTGCGATACAACGTTTCCGCATCAGAGATCTGATTACGCGTGGGCGATTTACGCACCGATACATAACCGGTAATTTTGCCGCCTTCGATGATGGGAGCCACGGTCGCACGCACCCAATAGTGATCGCCATTCTTGCAGCGATTCTTGACCATGCCGCGCCAGGGACGCTCAGACTTGAGCGTATCCCACAACCACCGAAAGGCCTGCGGCGGCATATCCGGATGACGCACTATATTGTGATTCTTGCCCAACAACTCAGCGCGCGAATACCCGGAAACCTCCACGAACGCATCATTCGCATGGGTGATGATGCCACGTGTATCGGTCTTGGTGATTAACACCGAGTTGCCCGGCAAGGACACTTCTTTTTGTGTCACGTGTGCGTGTTTGTTTTGCATGGCCGCTCCCTGTTATTATTTTTCATGAGACACAAGGAACCGGGGCAAGGGGCGATGTAAAAAACATCCCTTCAACCTTCCGCCTTGACCCAACCCTTCGATCCAGCAGCAAATTACACTTTAAATCTACCCACCGTCTTGGAGAGATTCTCTGATATCAGCTCCATCTGACGGGCTTCTTCCACCGAGTTTTTGACCACCTGATTGCTGCTATTGGCCATACTGGCAATGCGTTCGACATTGCGGGCAATTTCCTGGCTGGCATCACGCTGCTGATTGATCGAGCCTACGATTTCCTCCAGACCACGATTCACACCATCCACCGAATCATTCGATGAACTCAGCACATTGTTCACCTCAGTGATATGTTCCTTGCTGCTTTGCAGCGCACTGATACCGCGCTGTATCGTCTTGTCAACCTGTGCTGATTGCGTGCCTATAGTTTGCGTCACCTCATCGATTTGCGATGCAGAAAGTGCCGATTTTTCTGCCAGCTTGCGCACTTCATCTGCCACCACTGCAAAGCCACGCCCCTGTTCACCGGCACGCGCGGCTTCAATCGCCGCATTCAGCGCCAGCAGATTGGTCTGTTCGGCGATGTCGCGCACCTGCTGCGTCATATTGGTAATACTCTGGGTATTGCTGACAAATGCGCTAACGGAACTCGCAATTTCATTGACCGCGCGCTCGACCAGCTCCAGCTCCTGCATCATGTCTTGCAGACTGCGCTGACCTTGATGAGCACGCTCGGCACTTTCCTCCGAAAGATGGGCGACTTGCCCGGCACTTTCGGCCACATGATTGATGCTGTTACTCACCTGGCTCACGGCGCTGGAGGTACTGTCCGCAGCATCCGCCTGCAGTTGCAGCCCCTCCGCAATTTGGCCGGCATTTTCTGCCATCTTGTGCGCGGATTTAACGACTTGTCCGGCATGCCCTTCGACCTGACTCACGATGACCTGAAAGCTTTGCGCGAGATCGTTGAAAGCCTGTGCCGTATGCCCGATCTCATCCCCGCTGCGCACAATGGCACGGCGGGACAGATCGCCACTGGTCTGCATGGCCTGCATGGTGAGTTGCAATTCACGCGCAGGCCGGGTCATGAAGCCGATCATCCAGCCAACCACAAAATACAGAAACACTTGCACGGCAATCTGCGCGCCCCACATCGCATAATTTGCCTGATGCATCAGGACAAATTCATCCGTCAGATCCAGTGTAATACTCGCTGCGCCATTCACCGTTCCCTCTGGCACGCTGTGACACATCAGGCAATTGGTGCCGCGAAAATCCTTGTGTGCGATCAGAGGAACAACCACACGCAAAGACTCTTTGCCGCTTTCTTCCGATAACCTGGTTTGTACCTGTGCGCTGTCGAATGCCGCACGATCCATTGCATCGACAGGCTGCTCGGAAGGCAGGCCCGGCCCGTATTGATCCTGTACCGGCTTGTTGCGTATTACGCGCAATTCATTGACCTTATCCGACGCAGCCATTTTTTTGACATACAGGGCGCGCTGTTCTGAATTACTGATAATACCGTTAATCATCAACATGTTAAGGCCATTCAACACACCGTCAGCTGAGATCAGCGCGGTTTGTTTAGACTGTTCCAGCACATGTTTTTCAAACCTGTTGAGCGCAATTTGCTGTGCCAGTATCATCACCACCAGCAATATCAATTGTATGGGCAACTGTAATTTATTTTTCAGGGACAAACGGTTCCACCAATCAATCATTTCCTGCTCTCCTGACAAAGCTGCGTGCAAAGTTCAAATGTTTCGGCCTGTGTACTGTAACGGCAAAGAATGAGACTTCTTTAGGGGAACAGAGAAAAGAAAATCCGTCAATTCGCGGGATTGAAGTTTCAGGCAAGGGGTGCGAGGCGCATCTAAACGTGAAATTCGCACAGAGCATTTCACGTTCAGATGTGAGAAAGCAGATGTTCTGGCGCTAATGCGCGGGGCGTGCTGCGGGGACCGTGGGCAATGTCTGCACGCCTTCATTGATGCTTTCCTTTATATTTTGCGCATCACCCTCGGCGTCTACTCCGACGGTACCTCCGTCATGACTGGCAGCCTCCTCCGCATGTTTATTCATTACAATCAAGCTGATACGACGATTAATCGGGCTCAGCGGATCATCTTTTTTGAATAACACGGCAGAAGACAGCCCCACCACACGCACAATTTTTTCCTCCGCCATTCCCCCGGCAATGAGTTCCCGACGCGAGGCATTGGCTCTGTCTGCAGATAATTCCCAGTTGCTATAGCCCACACCGCCTCCGCTATACAACGACGCGTCGGTGTGACCGGAGATACTCACCTTGTTGGGCACATCGTTTAACGTCTGTCCAATCGCATGCAATATTTCCCGTGTGTAAGGCTCAAGTTGCGCACGACCACTCTGGAACATCGGTCTGTTTTTTTCGTCCACGATTTGAATACGCAATCCTTCGCTGGTGATATCGAGCAGAATTTGACTCTTGAATTGCTTGAGCTTCTCGTTGCTGTCAATCGCCTTTTCGATACTGGTCTTCAATTCCTTGAGCTTCTCCTGCTCCGCAAGTTTCGCCAGCTGCTGCGCCTCTTTAACGTTGATCAATTTTTTATCAGGCGTGACTGCACCTGACTTCACCTGACCTGAACTGCGCGTCAAATCCGTCCCGCCCCCCTTGATAATGCTGGAGCTATCGCCACTGCCGGAACCACCTGCCAAAGCCACCTTGAGCGGCGTTTTGAAATATTCCGATATGCCCGCCAAATCCCCTTTGGCGGCCGAGCCCAACAGCCACATCAACAAGAAAAAAGCCATCATTGCCGTGACAAAGTCGGCATAGGCAATTTTCCACGCACCACCGTGGTGACCTCCGGCCACCTTCTTGATGCGTTTTATAACGATGGGTCTTTTGCTCTTATCCTCGGCCATATCTTGAAGTCGTTAATCGTTAGTCGTTGGTTGTTAGTAGCAGGTGGCTTGCGGCAGGTAGCTACAGGCTAGCCGCTGCTTCTTAGCGCTTTTGCCTGACGTGCTCTTCAAGTTCGAGAAAGCCCGGGCGATCAACTGAACTCAGCGCCTTGCGACCGAATTCAACTGCCATTGCAGGTGCATAACCGTTCAGGTTAGCCAACAGCGTCACCTTGATGGCCTGAAACATCTTGCCTCCCTCGTCCGCCTTCTGCTCCAGCACACTAGCCAGAGGACCTACAAATCCATAGGCCAGCAGAATACCCAGAAAAGTCCCGACCAGCGCTTCCGCAATTAATTTACCCAATTCCGCCGGCGGCATACCGACAGACTCCATGGTATGCACCACACCCATCACCGCAGCCACGATACCAAACGCCGGCAAACCGTCCCCCATCTTGGCGATAACATGTGAAGAAACCATGGCCTCGTGATGATGCGTCTCAAGCTCGACATCCATCAGGTTTTCAATCTCCATTGCATTGAGATTGCCGCTGACCATGATGCGCAGATAATCGGTAATAAATTCGACCACATGATGATCCGCCAAAATCGTGGGATATTTGGAGAAAACGGGGCTCTCCTGAGGTTGCTCAACATCGTTTTCTATCGACATCAGCCCTTCCTTGCGGACTTTAGTCAGCAATTCGTACAATAACGCCATCAGCTCCATGTAAGCGGCTTTTGTGTATTTAGGGCCTTTAAATACCGTAGGCAAATCTTTAAAAGTAGCTTTAATGGAGGTGATGTTGTTGCCTACGAAAAACGCGCCTAGCGCGCCGCCAAAAATCATCAACAATTCAAGCGGTTGCCACAACGCGCCCAAGTGACCGCCAGCCATGGCAAAGCCACCGAACACCGAAAACAACACGACTACATAGCCTACGATAACTAACATGCAGCACTCCTCATTTATATTCCTGCCGGTGCATTCTAAAACAAATCAGCCTGACGAGTGATGTCAGTTTTCACTAAGCGCAGCATTTCATTGCTTTACGCCATTATAAAACGCGTGAAGAGTGGCGGGTGAAGGGTGAAGGGTGAAGGGTGAAGGGTGAAGGGTGAAGGGTGAAGGGTGAAGGGTGAAGG
>JBAZAY010000012.1:0-66652 GCA_041671725.1 Gallionella sp.
TGTTGCCGCCTGATTTGCGCTGCGAACTCCGCGCGGCTTTGGAAAGCCTGGAGGGCGGACGCATCAGCGCCGCCATAAGGCAAGTTGCATCCCATGATGCGAAACTGCAAAAGACCCTGTCACATCTGACGGAAAACTACGACTATCCTGCCATCCTGAAGGCATTGCAGACGGCTGGCCTATAGAAACTGCGAGGCGATGGGAACAATACGATCCTGTGCCGAAGACTTTATTTCTCTCCATCAAATCCGGGCAATCTGCCCAAAACCCCATACTCCCCGTTACAAACAACTTTAGCTTAATTCTGCAATTCATTGCTTTATAAGCATATTTGTATTTTCTTAACATTTCGCGCTAACTCCTTGTCTTGTAAAGAAAAAATCTGTTTTTTGCTTGACCTGCTGGTTTTTTTTCAATATAGTGGGCTTAAGTGGTAAAAAGTGGGTAATTGTGGGGTAACTGGATGTTTCAAGGCGCAGCACAACTTAATCTGGATGGCAAAGGCAGGCTCGCAATACCGGCAAGGTATCGCGATGAGCTGCTGAGTAGCTGCGCCGGAAATTTGGTGCTGACTGCCGATGCGGATGGTTGTCTGCTGGTCTATCCTGAGCCTGAATGGCTGCCGATACGCGACAAATTGATCAAGATGTCCTCCCTTAATCCCAAAATTCGCGCCTTGCAACGGCGTCTGATTGGTTATGCAGAAGATGTCGTGATGGATAGTGCCGGACGCGTGCTGGTATCGCCTGTGCTGCGTACTTACGCCGCGCTGGATAAAAGCGTGATGCTGGTCGGGCAGGGTAATAAATTCGAACTGTGGGATGAGGCGAAATGGCAGGCGCAGCAGGCAGCTGACCTGTCGTTCATGGAAGGTGAATTGCCATCCGAGCTCGAAGGATTTTCGTTGTGAGTGAGGAGTTGATCCATACCACCGTCCTGTTGCGCGAGGCGGTCGATGCACTCGCAATCAAGCCGGATGGTATCTATGTGGACTGCACATTCGGCAGGGGCGGTCACAGTGCGCGGATTTTGCAGCAATTAGGCCCGCATGGACGTTTGATTGTCTTGGACAAGGATATGACAGCAGTCGCCCACGGCCGCGAATGGACCGATACCAGATTTCAAATTGAGCACAGCGGTTTTACCCATCTGTCTGATGTGTTGAGCAAAGTGGGCGTCGAGCGTGTCGATGGCATTCTGCTCGACTTGGGTGTGTCTTCTCCCCAATTGGATGAGGCTGCGCGTGGTTTTAGTTTCAGGTTCGATGCGCCGCTGGATATGCGTATGGATACAAGTCGCGGCATGACCGCCGCACAATGGTTAGAAACAGTAGACGAAGGTCTGCTGACGGAGGTTATACGTGATTACGGCGAAGAACGGTTTGCTAAGCAGATTGCAAGAGCGGTTATTGCTGCGCGTGCGATTCAACCCATCCAGACCACGGGGCAGCTCGTCGAGCTGGTTGGCAAGACGGTACGTACCCGCGAAGCCGGTAAAAATCCGGCGACACGCACCTTTCAGGCTATACGGATTTATCTCAACCAAGAGCTCGAAGAGCTAGAACAGGTTTTGCCTCAGTGTGTCACCCACCTGAAAAGCGGCGGACGTCTGGTGGTGATCAGTTTCCATTCGCTGGAAGATCGTCTGGTCAAGCACTTCATGCGCGACATGAATGATGCCGACAAATTGCCGCGCAATGTGCCCATTCGTGCCAGCGAAGTGCCGCAAGGCAAGATGAGACTGATCGGAAAAGCCGTGCGTGCGGGGAATGACGAGTTACAGGTCAATCCGCGTGCGCGTAGCGCGATGATGCGTGTGGCAGAGCGCAGTGATGTGGCGTAACGGATTTTTACAAGGTTTGTTGCTGGTGCTGGTGGTGATGGGCGCGTTGAGCGTGGTCACCACGCAGCATCAGGCGCGAAAGTTGTTTATTGCATTGCAGCAGGAAAAAGAGCACGCCCATCAAATGGAAATTGAATGGGGGCAGTTGCAGTTGGAGCAAAGCACGCTGGCAGCACCCGCACGGGTGGAAAAAATTGCGTCGCAACAGCTGCAAATGCAGCTGCCAAGGAAAGAACAAGTAAAGTTTATACGGATAGGCCATAACGGCGGGACAGATAAGCAACCATGAAATATGCGACCAGCGCAAATGACAACCATACGGCGAAATTGCCGGGTTGGCGCGCGACTCTGTTATTTTTGGTGTTGTTGCTGTGTCTGTTGGGGCTCATCGGCCGCGCTGTCTATCTGCAGGGTATACGAGACGACTTTTTGCAGGAAAAGGGCAATCAACGTTACAGCCGGGTAATTGAAGTCAGTGCACATCGCGGCATGATTACCGATCGTAATGGTGAGCCACTGGCGGTCAGCACACCTGTCGAGTCAGTGTGGGCAAGTGCGTCGGATATCAAAATAAACGATGCCAAGGAAACGCGACTCAATGATCAGCAGTTAAAGCAGCTTGCACACGCTTTGGATATGCGCGTGAATGAGGTGCAAAGCCGTCTCGCGGATAGTTCGCGGGATTTCGTGTATCTGAAGCGCCAGCTCCCGCCCGAGCAGTCAGCGAATGTGGCAAGCCTGAATCTGCCGGGGATTTCTCTGCAACACGAATACCGTCGCTATTACCCGGCTGGCGAAGAGTTCGCTCAGATGCTGGGGTTTACCGGACAGGATGATAATGGTCAGGAAGGTCTGGAGCTGGTTTTGCAAGAGCAGCTCGCGGGCAAGCTGGGCAGTCAGCGCGTCATCAAGGACAGGCGCGGGCATATCGTCGAAGATGCAGGAAGCCTAACTCCGCCAAAGCCTGGAGGCGATATTATGCTCAGCCTGGATAGTAAAGTTCAACACTTGGCCTATCGCGAACTGAAACTGGCCGTTCAGCAACATCAGGCAAAAGCAGGCGCCGTTGTAGTGCTGGATGCGAAGAGCGGTGAGGTGTTGGCTCTGGCCAATTACCCCAGCTATAACCCGAATAACCGCACGCATGTCAGTACACAGGCGATGCGCAATCGCGCGGTTGCCGATGTATTCGAGCCGGGTTCAACAATGAAGCCGTTTACCATTGCAACAGCGCTGGACATGGGGAAGGTGCGCCCCGATACACAGATCAATACTGAAAACGGCGTGTTCAGGGTCGGCAATAAAACGATACACGATACCCATTCAGAACCGATGCTGACGGTGTCGCAGGTAATACAGAAATCAAGCAATGTCGGCGCAGCAAAAATTGCATTGTCGATGGAGCCGGAAGCCATGTGGCAGACATTTAATTCCTCTGGTTTTGGTGCGCATACAGGCAGCAATTTTCCCGGTGAAGCAATCGGCAAGTTGCGCGAAGCTAAAAACTGGCTTCCGATTGAACAGGCCACCATGTCATATGGTCACGGTATTTCAGTCAATCTGTTGCAACTGGCGCGCGCCTATACCATATTCGCCGACAACGGCGAGTTAAAACCCATCTCATTGCTGAAACTGGATACGCCCGCTGCCGGGCATCAGGTTTTTTCCAGCAAAACGGCATCTCAATTGCGCGTGATGCTCGAATCAGTGGTATTGCCAGGCGGCACGGCACCGCTGGCGCAAGTGGCGGGCTATCGCGTAGCGGGGAAAACCGGCACGGCACATAAACTGGACGGACGGCATTACGCCAACCGTTATGTTGCTTCATTTGTAGGGCTGGCACCCGTGTCTGCACCGAGACTGATCGTGGCGGTAATGATAGACGAGCCAAACAATGGACAGTATTACGGCGGATTGGTGGCAGCACCCGTATTCAGCCGGGTGGTGGGCGGCACGCTTCATTTATTAAACGTACCCAATGACGCGCCGCTGGATAACGTGATTGCGGCGCCAACAGAAATCATACGGGAGGAAATATGATCCCGTCCCTGAAACAGTTGCAGGAAACACTCGGTGTGCCAGTTACGCGACTGGTCACTGACAGTCGCACCATTAAGCCTGGCGATACCTTCGTCGCTTATCCCGGTGAAAAATCAGATGGCCGTCAGTTTATCGCTCAGGCGATAGCTGGGGGAGCGAATGCGGTGATCTACGAGAAGCATGTTGCCGGGGGAGATGCGCAGAATTTTGTATGGGATGCGAACTGGAATATAGCGCATCTTGCTGTGTCTGATTTACGCCACAAGGCGGGCTGGCTGGCCGATGCGGTGTACGGCACGCCTTCGGAACATTTGTGGATGGTGGGGGTGACCGGAACCAACGGTAAGACCTCGACCAGCCACTGGATAGCTCAAGCCTTGAATGATGCGGGTCGAAAATGCGCGTTGATCGGCACGCTCGGTAACGGATTTGTTCATGCGCTACAGGCCAGCGCCAATACCACGCCGGATGCGATTTGTTTGCAGGGACTGCTGGGTGAATATCTGCACAACGGTGCAGAGGCCGTGGCGATGGAAGTGTCTTCGCATGCGCTGGCGCAGGGACGGGTCAACGGTGTGCGTTTCGATGTGGCGTTGCTGACCAACCTGAGCCGTGACCATCTGGATTATCACGGTGATATGGAAAGATATGCTGCGGCTAAGCGGCGATTATTTGACTGGCAGGCGCTGAAGTATGCCGTTATCAATCTTGACGATGCGTTCGGCGCCGAGTTGGCGTTGCAGTTACGCGATCAGGATGTGGAAGTCATCGCCTATGGGCTGAGCCAGGCCGCTCTGCATCTGGCAGAACGGCACGGGATGCGCATGGTTTACGGTCAGTTGCTGGAAATGAGCGCACAAGGCATGCGTCTTGAAATAAATTCGAGCTGGGGGGGCTGCGAATTGAACAGCCAGCTGGTGGGTAAATTTAATGCAGCCAACCTGTTAGGCGCGCTGGCGGTATTGCTGGTAAGCGATATCAGTTTGGGCGAAGCCGTGCAGTCATTGAGCAAGGTTATGCCTGTGGCAGGGCGGATGCAAAAAGTCGGAATTGAAGGACAGCCGACAGTCGTTGTGGACTATGCGCATACGCCAGATGCGCTGGAGAAAGTCTTGTTGGCGCTGCGTGAGGCCTGTTTGGTGTCTGATGATGCGCCAGATGCCGGCAGACTGATCTGCGTGTTTGGCTGCGGCGGTGACCGTGATCGAGGCAAACGCGCCATGATGGGGCTGGTCGCAGAAAAATTTGCAGATAATTGCATTGTCACCAGTGATAACCCGCGTAGCGAGGATCCGCAGCACATCATTAACGATGTGGTAAGTGGCATGTCCGCGAACAAGCACGAAATCATTGTTGATCGTGCGGCGGCGATAGCACGCGCCATCGGACAAGCACAGCGCGGCGATATTATTTTGATCGCAGGCAAGGGGCATGAAGACTATCAGGAGATTAAGGGCGTGAAGCACAGTTTCAGCGATGTGGAAGTAGCCGTGCAAGCCTTGAAAAAGTGGACACTGCAGTCCGGAGGTGTTCAATGATGTTGCTTGCACAGGCTGCCAAGGTGTTAAACGGACGTGTAATTGACGGCGTGGGCGCTGTGCGCTTTACCGCAGTTTCAACCGACACTCGTCGTTTGCAGCCGGGTGATTTGTATGTGGCGCTTCGCGGTGAACATTTCGACGGTGCCGACTTTATTGCGCAGGCCGTCGAGAGCGGTGCGGTTGCAGCGCTGATCAATGCGGATAGTTATCACGGCGCAGCATCAGCCTGCCCGTTGATATTAGTTGAAGACACACGTCTTGCCTTGGGGCAGTTGGCTGCGCACTGGCGTCGTCAGTTTGATATTCCGTTGGTTGCGATTACCGGCAGCAATGGCAAGACCACCGTCAAGGAAATGCTGGCAGCTATCCTGCGCGCAGCGTCAGGATCAGTTGATGCCGTGTTGGCGACTAAAGGCAACCTGAACAACGACATTGGCATGCCGCTGACGCTTTTGCAACTGAACGCACAGCACCGCTATGCCGTGATTGAAATGGGCATGAATCATCCAGGTGAGATTGACTATCTGACGCAGATTGCCCGTCCTCAAGTAGCGCTCGTCAACAATGCAAGTGGTGCGCATCTGGAAGGCATGGGATCTGTAGACGCAGTGGCTCATGCCAAAGGAGAAATATTCGCAGGCTTGCAGCATGAAGGCAGCGCAATTATCAACGCGGATGATGACTATGCACCGCTGTGGCGCAGTCTTGCCGGCGTGCATTCGCTGCTGGAGTTCGGCTTGAACAGCGAGGCTGATGTGTCCGGTGTATGGTCTCCTCACGCAACCGGTCTGCGCCTGACTGTGCAGACTCCAGCGGGTGATTTTACAGTGGATATGCAGGTGCCCGGTGAGCATAACGCACGCAATGCACTGGCGGCGACAGCGGCGGCGATTGCACTGAACCTGTCGCTGGAGAGCATCGTGGCGGGACTGGAAAACTTTGGCGGAGTGGCGGGCCGATTGCAGCACAAGCCTGGCAGGAATGGCGCGGTGGTGATTGATGATACCTATAACGCGAATCCGGCGTCCCTTCAGGCTGCAATTGCCGTATTGGCACAAGTGACTGGAAAAAAAGTGCTGGTATTGGGCGATATGGGCGAGTTGGGCGATCACACGGTGGACTTTCATGCCGGGATTGGAGTAACTGCGCGTGAGTCGGGTATTGAAAAGCTTTATGCCTTGGGTGAATTAAGCCGCAATGCTGCGCGTGAATTTGGTGTTGGTGCGCAACATTTTGAATCTATTGAAGATTTGCAAAGTGCTTTGAACAATGAGCTGGAAGCAGGCACGACCGTGCTGGTTAAGGGGTCGCGCTTCATGAAGATGGAACGCGTAGTTGCCTGTTGTGTGGCAACAGAAAAGGAATAAGCATGTTATTAGCACTTACACAATGGCTGGCTCAGGATATACGCTTTTTCAGCGTATTCAATTACATCACGCTACGCACCGTACTTGCGGCCATGACGGCGCTGGGAATTTCATTCATGGTCGGGCCTGCAATGATACGCAAGCTGACGGCCTACAAAATCGGTCAGTCAGTGCGCACGGACGGGCCGCAAACACATCTGGTCAAGGCGGGAACACCGACCATGGGTGGCGCGCTGATTCTGACTTCGATTGCGATCACGACTTTGCTGTGGGGTGATCTGCACAACCAGTACGTGTGGGTGGTGCTGTTTACCACGCTGGGTTTTGGTGTGATCGGCTGGATCGATGATTATCGTAAGGTTGTGCATCAAAACCCCAAGGGGCTATCTGCAAAGGCCAAAATGGGCTGGCAGTCCATCATCGCGCTGGTTGTTGCGGCATATCTGTGGAAAACAGCAAGCCTTCCGGCACAAACTGAAATGATCGTGCCATTCATGAAGTTCTTTGTTTTCCCGCTTGGTGCCTTCGCATTTATTGCGTTGACCTATCTTGTGATTGTTGGCACCAGCAATGCGGTGAATCTGACCGACGGGCTGGACGGGTTGGCGATCATGCCAACCGTAATGGTGAGCAGTGCGCTGGCGATATTCGCCTACGTAGCGGGCAATGCCGTGTTCGCAAAATATCTGGGGATTCCCTACATCCCCGGTGCCAGCGAGTTGGCGGTGTTTTGCGGCGGAATCGCGGGGGCGGGCCTGGCTTTTTTGTGGTTCAACGCCTACCCGGCTGAAGTGTTCATGGGCGATGTGGGCGCGCTGGCGCTCGGTGCTGCACTCGGCATAGTGGCGGTGATCGTGCGTCAGGAACTGGTGCTGTTCATCATGGGTGGCGTGTTCGTGATGGAGGCCATCTCGGTAATGGTACAGGTTGCCTCTTTCAAATTGACCGGTAAACGCGTGTTCCGCATGGCACCGCTCCATCATCACTATGAATTAAAAGGATGGAAGGAGACGCAGGTTGTCGTGCGTTTCTGGATTATCACTATGTTGCTGGTATTGCTGGGATTGGCTACGTTGAAGTTGAGATAGTTATTAGATGCTAGTCGTTAGCCGTTAGTTAAACCAAAGCCCGCGTAGCGGACCGCGCCAACTAACGACTGATTTTAGGGAGATCCATTGAAAAGTTTGGCAACAAAATCTGTACTGGTAATCGGTCTCGGTGAGACTGGGTTATCCATGGTGCGCTGGTTGAGCGCGCAAGGCGCACGCCTGCGCGTTGCGGACAGCCGTACCACGCCGCCCGGTCTGGACGAAGTTGTCAAGTTGGTTGCTGCGGAGCAGATATTTTGTGGCGCATTCAATGACGCGCTGTTTGCGGATGTTGACCTGATTGCGATCAGCCCGGGTGTGCCTTTGTCCGACCCGCATGTGGCCGCTGCGCAAGCGCGAGGCATACCTGTGGTTGGAGATATAGAGTTGTTCGCACAACAGATACAGGATTCAGGATTCAGGATTCAGGATTCAGAAGGCGTGGCTAAGATTATTGCGATAACCGGCTCGAACGGCAAGACGACGGTCACCAGCCTGGTGGAACACTTGTGCCGTGCAGCGGGAAAAGATGCCGTAGCGGCAGGGAATATTTCGCCAGCGGTACTGGATGTTGTGTTGCAGCGCGGTGACAAGCAGCCCGAGGTATGGGTGCTGGAGTTGTCCAGCTTTCAGCTGGAAACAACCAACAGCCTGTGTGCCGATGCGGCCACGGTACTAAATGTCAGCGAAGATCATCTGGATCGCTATGCGGGCATGGATGAATATGCGGCGGCCAAGGAGCGAGTTTTAAGCGGATGCCGCGTACAGGTGCTGAATCGCGACGATAAACGCAGCATCGGAATGAAGAAAGCGACAGGCGAAATCATCAGCTTCGGCTTGAATCTGCCTGCATGCGAAACGGATTTTGGCATTGAGCGGGAAAACAATGATGTCTGGCTGGTGCATGGCAGTCAACGCCTGATTAAAGCCGGCGAGTTGCAACTCGCCGGGTTGCACAATGTTGCCAATGCGCTGGCAGCGCTGGCGCTGTGCCACTCAATTGGCTTGCCCATGCCTGTTCTGCTGGCCGCACTGTGCAGCTTCAAGGGATTGCCGCACCGCGTGGAGCGTGTCGCCCATATACACGGCGTGACCTTCTACGATGACTCCAAGGGAACCAATGTCGGCGCGACTGTCGCAGCACTTGAAGGCCTGGGATGCCGTGCGGTATTGATCGCCGGTGGCGTCGGCAAGGAACAGGATTTTTCCCCTCTCAAGCTTGTCGTGAAAGAACACGCGCGTGCGGTTGTGCTGATCGGTCGCGATGCGTCGTTGATAGCAACAGCACTGGCTGGCTGCGATGTTCCTGTGCAGCTCGCATTGGATATGAATGATGCAGTGCGTCAATCCGCGAAGCTCGCGCTGCAGGGAGACGCCGTATTGCTATCTCCTGCCTGTGCCAGCTTTGATATGTACCGAAATTATGTGCATCGGGCCGATGCGTTTGTCGAGGAAGTGCGCAAGCTGATAAACGAGCATGGCAAGGCTGTTGACGATGACGTCAGTGATGCTCGTTTCCCTCACCTCAATCCTCTCCCGCAAGCGAGAGAGGATGCTAACGAATCGCTGCGCGAACTTCAGATGACGAGGGAATCATGGCCTCTTTAGTAAGGACACGTACGCCGCCTCCTCAGGTGCAGTTCGACATCGTGTTGATCTGGGTATTCATAGCGCTGCTGTCTGTCGGCCTGGTGATGGTGTATTCCTCATCGATCGCGACTGCAGAAGGCAGCAAATTTACCGGACATCAGGCCACCTATTACCTGATGCGGCACAGCATGTTCATCGCCGTGGGATTGATTGCGGGCGTGGTTGCATTTCAGGTGCCGGTGCAGTTCTGGCAGACCTACTCCCCTTATTTATTTCTGGCAGGAGCGGCGATGCTGGTGTTGGTGCTGATTCCGCATGTTGGTCGCGAAGTGAATGGCAGTCGTCGCTGGTTGTCGCTGTTCGTGATTAATTTGCAGCCATCCGAATTGATGAAACTGTTTGCCGTGATGTATGCAGCCGATTACACGGTGCGCAAGGGCAAGGAAAAAAATTCGCTGATGAAAGCCTTTCTGCCGATGTTCGCGGTCATGGCTGTGGTAGGCGGTTTTCTGTTGCTTGAACCCGATATGGGTGCATTCGTGGTGATCCTGTCAATTGCTTTTTGCACCCTGTGGCTGGGCGGTTTCAACGTCAAGGTGTTCGGCGCACTGCTGGTGGCATTGCCGCTGGCATTTGCCGCGCTGATATTCTCTTCGCCCTACCGGATGCAGCGCGTGATCGGCTTCATGGATCCCTGGGCCGATCCGTATGGCAAAGGTTATCAGCTCAGTCATGCGCTGATCGCTTTTGGACGCGGAGAACGCTTTGGCGTCGGACTGGGTGCGAGCGTGGAGAAATTATTCTACCTGCCCGAAGCACATACCGATTTTCTGATGGCGGTGATTGCGGAGGAACTGGGGCTGGCGGGTGTGATCTGCGTGATTGCGTTGTTTGCAATAGTGGTGATACGCGCGTTTCAGATTGGCCGTCACGCCGCGTTTCTGGAACGCAATTACTCAGCCTTAGTCGCGCAGGGTATCGGGGTGTGGATCGGAGTGCAGGCAACGATCAACATCGGTGTGAATATGGGCGTGTTGCCTACCAAGGGTTTGACGCTGCCGTTCCTGAGTTTTGGTGGCAGCGGCGTGGTGGTGAATTGCATCGCCGCCGCCGTTCTGCTCCGTGTCGACTATGAAAATAGAAGGCTTGCACGGGGGATGCCTGCATGATTTTAAATAATCGCAAGCCTTCTATTTCGGCGCAGGCAAGAGGCATATGTGGACATCTGCGCCAAAACCTCTCGGTTGGCCAGAGGCATGCCCGCATGAAAACGAACATATTCCAACCTTCGGTTTCGGCACAGCCAAAAAAATTATATGGGTATCTGCGCCAAAATTGTCGTATTGCACGGGGGATGCCTGCATGAGCCGCTCTATCCTGATCATGGCGGGCGGCACGGGTGGGCACATCTTTCCGGCACTGGCGGTGGCTGACATCCTGCGCGAGCAGGGCTGGCAGGTGACCTGGCTGGGTGCGCCGAACAGTATGGAAGCCGATTTGGTGCCGAAGCACGGTTATGAAATGGCGCAGGTAAGATTTTCCGGACTACGCGGCAAAGGTTTGCTGCGCAAGTTGCTGTTACCGCTGAATTTGTTGATTGCGTTATGGCAAAGCGCGCTGGCGATGTTTCGCTATCGGCCGGACGTGGTGCTTGGCATGGGCGGTTACATCACCTTCCCGGGCGGCTTGATGGCGGCCTTGCTGCGCAGACCCTTGGTGATACACGAGCAAAATTCGGTGGCCGGATTGAGCAACAAGGTGCTGGCAATGCTGGCGTCAAGAGTGCTCTGCGGTTTTCCCGATGTACTGCCTAAAGCGCTCTGGTGTGGCAATCCGGTACGCAGCAGTATCGCAGCCTTGCCGGAACCGCAGCAGCGATATGCAGCGCGCAACGGACGGCTAAATGTGCTGGTGGTGGGTGGCAGTCTGGGCGCGAAGGCGCTTAATGAAGCTTTGCCTCAGGCGCTGGCAAGATTGCCGGAAGCGATGCGCCCCAATGTGTTGCATCAAACCGGCAAGAATCATCACGCCGCCGTTGTCGCTTTGTACAAGGAGGCGGGGGTATTGGCAGATGTCCAGCCATTTATTGAGGATATGGCCGCAAGCTACGCGCATGCGGATCTTGTGATTTGCCGCTCCGGTGCATTGACGATTGCCGAACTGGCAACGGCCGGCGTCGCCAGCCTTTTGATCCCATTCCCATTCGCGGTGGATGATCACCAGACTCATAACGCGCGCTTTTTGAGTGAACGTGGCGCTGCGGTGTTGTTGCCACAGACAGAACTGAATGCGGACAAGTTGGCGCAATTATTAAGCGGGCTGGATCGTGAAAAATTGCTGGCGATGGCACGGCAGGCACGCAGCCTTGCCAAGCCTGAATCCGCCGATGCAGTGGCGAACATATGCAAGGAATTGGCAGAGTGAAACATAAAATCAAACGGATACATTTTGTCGGTATCGGCGGCTCAGGCATGAACGGCATCGCCGAGGTGCTGTTCAATCTGGGTTTCGGGGTGAGCGGTTCTGATCTCGGGGAGAACGCGGCGACTAAACGGCTGAGCGAACTGGGCGTCAAGGTCGCCATCGGCCATGATGAGGCTAACCTGACCGATGCGGATGTCGTGGTGGTCTCCACCGCAGTGGGTGGCGATAATCCGGAGGTGCTGGCTGCACGCGCGCGCCATATACCGGTCGTACCGCGCGCCATGATGCTGGCAGAACTGATGCGTCTGCGTCAGGGGATTGCGGTGGCCGGAACGCACGGCAAGACCACAACCACCTCGCTGACGGCCAGTGTCCTGGCCCGGGGCGGATTCGATCCTACCTTCGTGATTGGCGGCAAACTCAACAGCAGCGGCACAAATGCCAAGTTGGGAACCGGTGAATTTATCGTTGTGGAGGCGGATGAATCTGACGCCTCTTTCCTGTATCTGCAACCGATACTCGCCGTAATCACCAATATCGATGCGGACCATATGGAAACTTATGGCCATGACTTTGCGCGACTGAAGCAGGCATTCGTCGATTTCGTCGAGCACCTGCCGTTCTATGGCCGGGCAATGGTGTGCGTGGACGACGTTAATGTGCGTGAAATTTTGCCGCGTATCACCAAGCCGGTGACGACTTACGGATTCAGCGAACAGGCGCAAATTCGCGCGGTCAACGTGCGGCATCAGGGCGGCAAGATGTGTTTTACAGCGCAATGCCGGCAGAACGGCACACCGCGCGATCTGGAGATTACCCTCAATCTTCCCGGCAGACACAACGTGTTGAACGCGCTGGCTGCGATTGCGATTGCACTGGAAGTCGGTGTGGCGGAAGAGGCGATTGTGGCAGCCCTTGGTGAATTCGAAGGTGTCGGCAGACGCTTCCAGCGTTATGGGGAAATTGCCCTGCCCGATGGTGGCACGTTTACCTTGATAGATGATTACGGACATCACCCGGTCGAAATGGCGGCGACGCTGGCCGCAGTGCGCGGCGCCTTTCCCGGTCGCCGGCTGGTGCTGGCATTCCAGCCGCATCGCTATACGCGTACCCGTGATCTGTTCGAGGACTTTGTAAAAATACTGTGTGGCGTGGATGCATTGCTGCTGGCTGAAGTATATGCGGCAGGCGAGCCTCAACTGGTTGCGGCCGATGGCCGGGCGATGATGCACGCGTTGCGGCTGGCAGGACAAAGTGAGGCGATTTTTGTCGAGCAGATTGCCGACATGCCGCAGTCGGTCATGCAGTGGGCCAGAGATGGCGATGTGGTCGTCACCATGGGTGCGGGTTCGATTGGCAACGTGCCGGGCGCGGTCAGGCAGATGGCACAGAAATGAATATGAGTGAGCCGACACAGTTCATCGCAGCCGTACTACGAGGCAAGTTGAGTCTGAATGAGGCCATGCGCCGCCACACCAGCTGGCGTGCAGGCGGCTTGGCTGATCGGTTCTATCAACCCGCTGATCTGCAGGATTTGCGGACGTATTTGTGCAGCCTGCCAAGCACGGAAACTGTGGTTGCCGTCGGGCTGGGCAGCAATCTGCTGGTGCGCGACGGCGGGTTGCGCGGCACCGTGTTAGCGCTGCATGGTGCGTTGAACGAACTGAGCTTGCAGGCTGACGGGCTGATCTATGTGCAGGCTGGCATACCGGGCGCGAAGCTGGCTCGTTTTGCAGCATTGCACGCGCGTCGCGGCGCAGAATTTTGCGCCGGTATCCCGGGAACTCTGGGCGGCATGCTGGCGATGAACGCGGGTTGTTATGGCAGCGAAATCTGGCAGCACGTGGCGAAGGTGCAGGTTGTGACGCGCAGCGGCGAATTGAAGGTGCGTACACCTGAGGAATACGAGATCGGCTACCGGAGTGTGGCCAGGATTCAGGATGCGGGAGTCAGGAGTCAGGAGCCTGAATCCTCCGAAATATTCGTCGGTGCATGGCTGATCTTTGAGCAGGGCGACGCAGAACAGTCGCGTAAAGAAATCAAGGAGCTGCTAAGCAAACGCATCAGCAGTCAGCCGTTGAACTTGCCGAATGCGGGTTCTGTGTTCCGCAATCCGCAAGGCGACTATGCGGCGCGTCTGATTGAGCTGTGCGGGCTGAAGGGGATGCAGGTTGGTGGTGCGCAAGTGTCTGATAAACATGCAAATTTTATTGTTAACGCAGGTGGTGCATCGGCGGCTGATATTGAAAATCTGATCTGTTCGGTGCGTGAAATTGTAGCGAAACAAACCGGGGTGGTGTTGCACCCCGAAGTGAAAATAATTGGTGAGTACACACATGAATAACCCTTCAACCCTCCCACTTTCACCTTGCCAATATGGAAAGGTTGCCGTGTTATTTGGCGGGCGCTCAGCCGAGCGAGAAGTTTCGCTGAAAAGCGGTGCCGCCGTATTGGCAGCCCTGCTGCGTTGCGGTGTTGATGCGCATGCGTTCGATCCTGCCACAAGGAATTTGCAGTCGCTGGTGGATGAAGGTTTCGATCGCGCCTTCATCGCGCTGCACGGACGCTTCGGTGAAGACGGTACGGTGCAGGGTGCGCTGGAGTTGCTGGGTATTCCTTATACCGGCAGTGGCGTGATGGCCTCTGCCCTTGGCATGGACAAGTGGCGCAGCAAACTGGTGTGGCAGGCGGGCGGTTTGCCTATCCCCGCCTTTTTGCTGATCAATGAATCAAGTGCGAGTGCCGATGTGGTCGGTCAGTTGGGCTTGCCGCTGTTTGTCAAACCGGCCAATGAAGGTTCCAGTGTCGGCATCAGCAAGGTCAAGACCGAGAGCGAGCTGGCCGCCGCTTATGGCAATGCTGCAAAGCACGACAAACTGGTGATTGCGGAGAGTTTTGTCGGCGGCGGGGAATACACCGTGGCGATTCTGGGCGAGCAGGCCCTGCCGGTTATCAAGATCGAACCCGCCAATGAGTTCTACGATTATGAAGCGAAATACCTGCGCGATGATACGCGCTATCTTTGCCCGAGCGGTCTCAATGCCGAGCAGGAGTCTGAAATGCAGCGCCTGGCGAAGATGGCATTTGCGCTGATCGGTGGGCAAGGCTGGGGTCGCGTGGATTTCCTGATGAGTGAGAGTGGAAAGCCGTACGTGCTGGAAGCGAATACCTCGCCTGGCATGACTGATCACAGCCTGGTGCCGATGGCGGCGCGTCAGGCAGGTATCAGCTTTGAACAACTGGTATTGCATGTTTTAGGTTTGGCGCATGTGGGATAACGCACCATTGCTGCGCAGTATCGCCAGTGCACTGTTTTTTTGCAGTGTGGTGCTGGTGTTGTACGGCGCGATGCATTACGTGGTGCATTTGCCGCAACTGCTGCCAATCAAGACGGTGCGACTAGTCACTCCGCCCGGAAGACTGGTAACGGATGATGTGCTGGCGATGGTGCGCAGGGACGTGCAGGGTAATTTCCTGACGGTGGATATCGACAAGTTGAGGCGTTCGCTGGGGAAGTTGACCTGGGTGCGCAATGTCAGCATACGTCGTGAATTTCCTAACAGCCTGGCGTTGCAGTTTGAAGAACATCAGCCTTTGGCGCGTTGGAATGATGTGGCATTAGTGAATCAACAAGGCGAAGTTTTCGCGGCCGAAACGAGGCAAGTGCTGCCAAGATTTATGGGGTACGAAGGTACGTCGGCAGAAGTTTCGCAGCAATACGCAAAATTTAACGGACAGCTGGCTGTGCTGAATTTGCAGGTGGTGCAGCTGGCGTTGTCTCCCCGTCATGCCTGGAAGTTGCAGTTGAGTAACAACATGGTAGTGGAGTTGGGCCGCGAGGCGATGGGGCAACGGCTGGCAAGATTTGTGTCTGTCTATCCCTATAGTCTGGCGCAATTGCCACAGGGGGTTTCGGGACAGCAGCCTGCGCTGCAGGTTGTGGATATGCGTTACCGCGATGGTTTTGCAGTGAAAAAGCGACATGGCAATGTATAAGCGCATGCGAATGAAAAACGGAAAATGGCAGTGGAGATCAAGCGATGAGCAGAAATAGGGAAACGAAAAATCTGGTGGTTGGCCTGGATATCGGCACCTCCAAGATTGTTGCCATAGTCGGGGAAGTCAAACCTGATGGCATGCTGGAAGTGATCGGCATGGGCATGCACGAATCATCCGGCTTGAAAAAAGGCATGGTGGTCAATATCGAGGCGACGGAAAAAGCGATTCAGCGTGCGCTGGAGGAAGCCGAACTGATGGCCGATTGCAAAATCACCGAGGTGCATACCGGCATTGCCGGCAGCCATATACGCAGCACGAATTCGCGCGGCATGGTGAAGATCAAGGAAAAGGAAGTCACTCAGGCCGACATTGATCGCGTACTTGAGACGGCCAGTTCGATCAGTCTGGCGGGCGATCAGCAGATTCTGCATGTGCTGGAACAGGCCTTCAGTATAGACGGGCAAGATGGCATCAAAAAGCCGCTGGGCATGAGCGGAATGCGTCTGGATGTCGAGGTGCATATTGTCACGGGTGCGATAGCTGCGGTGCAGAACATCATGAAGTGTATCCACCGCTGTGGTCTGGAGGTCAACGAGCTGATTCTGCAACCCTTGGCGTCGAGCCGCGCGGTGCTGGCCGATGATGAGATGGATCTGGGCGTGTGTCTGGTAGATATCGGCGGCGGTACGACCGATATTGCCGTGTTTACCGGTGGCTCGATACGGCACACCGCTGTGATTCCGATTGCAGGGGATCAGATTACTAACGACATCGCCATGGCGTTGCGTACGCCGACACAGGATGCCGAGGACATCAAGATCCGTCACGGTTGCGCATTGCGCCAACTGGCAGATGACGGTGTGATCGAAGTGCCGGGTGTGGGCGAACGCGGGCCGCGCATGTTGTCGAGGCAAACCTTGTCCGAGGTCATCGAACCTCGTGTCGAAGAGCTCTATTCGCTGGTGCAGGCGGAGTTGCGTCGCAGTGGTTTCGATGATTTGCTGTCCTCAGGCATCGTGATTACCGGCGGCAGCAGCGCCATGCAGGGGATGGTTGAGCTGGGCGAGGAGATCTTTCATTTGCCGGTCCGGCTGGGGATTCCAAAATACGTAGGCGGTTTGTCGGATGTGGTGAAAACGCCACGCATGGCGACGGGGGTAGGGCTGTTGTTATATGGCCTCGAGCACCACAAGAATAATGAGGCGGCACGTATGCAAGCGAATACGTTTGGGGATGTGTTGGCGAAAATGAAGTCGTGGTTTTAGTTTTTAGCTTACTTGCGATCAGGCTCTGATCAATTGAAATTTTTGTGTTATTTAGGGAGGCAGTAATGTTTGAAATCATGGAAGCACAATCTCAGGATGCAGTAATCAAAGTGATCGGTGTGGGTGGTTGCGGTGGCAATGCGGTAGATCATATGATCGAGCAAGGCGTGCAGGGCGTTGAGTTCATTGTCATCAATACCGATGCGCAGGCGCTGAACCGCAGCAAGGCCGCAACACAACTGCAAATTGGTGCAGCGATTACCAAAGGCCTGGGTGCAGGTGCCAAGCCATCGATTGGCCGTGCTGCCGCAGAAGAAGATCGCGAACGCATCAAAGAGATGATTTCCGGTGCCAACATGGTGTTTATCACGGCCGGTATGGGCGGCGGGACAGGAACCGGTGCCGCACCTATCGTTGCACAAATCGCGCGTGAGATGAATATCCTGACCGTGGCGGTGGTGACCAAACCGTTTATTTACGAAGGCAATCGCATGCGTTTCGCCGCCGAAGGTATCAAGGAGCTGCATGAACATGTGGATTCGCTGATTATTGTGCCTAATTCCAAGTTGATGGAAGTGCTGGGCAATGATGTCACGGTACCTGAAGCCTTCAGGGCGGCCAATGGCGTGCTGCAGGGCGCGGTTGCCGGTATCGCTGAAGTCATCAATGTGCCCGGCTTGATTAACGTGGACTTTGCCGATGTGCGCACCGTGATGTCGGAAAACGGCATGGCTATGATGGGCTCTGCAGTCGCCTCCGGCCCAGATCGCGCGAGAATTGCGGCTGAACGCGCTATCGCCAGTCCCTTGCTGGAAGATGTGGATATGACAGGCGCGCGCGGTGTGCTGGTCAATATTACATCCACTAGTTCCTTGAAGGTCAGGGAAATGGAAGAGGTGATGGCGTGCGTGCAATTCGCTGCCGAAGAAGCGACGGTCATCTTGGGCTCGGTATTCGACGAATCGATGGGCGATGAATTGCGCGTAACCGTGGTTGCGACCGGCCTGGGTCTGCTTTTGGAGCGTAAACAGGCGAAACCCGAAATTGTCTATGTCGATCAGGACTATAAGCGAACCGGAACACACGATATGCCGATGTCCAACGTAAACTACGGAGAACTGGAAACACCGACCATCATGCGCAGTGGTCGCCGCGCCGCAGTGGATGCAATGGAAAAATCCGGTGTGGATACCTACGACATTCCATCCTTCCTGCGTAAACAGGCGGACTAAGAGCAGGAATTGCGGAATTCGGATCGCGCGGATTAAGACTGGTTGTTTGCGGGCGGGGCAGGGGGGGCGTGATCGGCGTGCCCTAATCGCCATGCCTGCAGGGCTGTATGTTAGAATCGCCGCATGAAACTAGTACTGAAAAAGCCGATGGTTAAGCAACGCACCTTGAAAACTTCCGTCAGCGTAACCGGAGTCGGGTTGCACAGCGGTGAAAAAGTCACGCTGTCTTTACGTCCGGCATCGGTAAACAGCGGCATCGTGTTTCGCCGCGTGGATGTAAAGCCGGTGGAGGAAATTCAGGCGCGTGCCGATCTGGTGCATGACACAAGGTTGTCGACTTGTATGGAGCAGAATGGTGTGCGGATTGCCACGATCGAGCACCTGATGTCCGCGCTGGCAGGCCTGGGGATAGACAACGTCATTGTCGAAATGGACGGCGCGGAAGTGCCGATCATGGATGGCAGTGCCGGTACGTTTATTTTTTTGCTGCAATCCGCAGGGATAGTCGAACAATCTGCGCCTAAGAGATTCATCCGCATCAAAAAAACAGTTGAGGTAAAGCAGGGCGACAAATGGGTCAGATTTGAGCCTTATAACGGCTATAAATTAACCTTTACCATCAATTTTGCTCATCCTGTTTTTGCCAACACCAAGCAGCATGTCACGGTCGATCTCGACGAGCATTCCTATATTCGCGACATCAGTCGCGCACGCACTTTTGGCTTCATGCAGGATGTCGAAAACATGCGTGCACAGGGGCTGGCACTGGGCGGAAGCCTGGACAATGCGATAGTCATGGACGAATATCGTGTGCTCAATGCCGATGGCCTGCGTTTCGAAGACGAGTTTGTTAAACACAAGGTGCTGGATGCGATCGGAGATTTGTATCTGTTGGGGCATGCGGTGATCGGGGCTTTTTCCGGCTTCAAATCGGGTCATGCGCTGAACAATGCCTTGCTGCGTGCACTGCTCGCTGATGATCAGGCCTGGGAGTTTGTCACGTTCGATAATCTGGACGATGCGCCTGAATTTTTACGTCCGCAATTGCAAGCCGCATAGCTGTCTAACGGGCATGGCAAAGAAACAACCCATGAAAATGCAAATGATTCTCGCAGAGTTATTGCCCTGCGGGCAATAACTCGCAAACTCACTATGCCCGTTGCCCCCTTTTCAACTTTCCCCCGCAAGCGAGGGAAAGAGCAAACGAACGCTTGTGCGAGTTTCACGTTAAAACCGCCAGCATGGAGGATTACCTGTGTTGATCCTGCGCCTGATTCTTGTTTTTGTCACCTTGATGCTGGTACTGTCCGGCGGTATGTATATCTTTACGCGCAATCGGCGTTACCTTAACTTTGCCTGGCAAACAGTCCGCTTCACGGTGCTGCTGCTGCTGGTGTTCGGTTTGCTGTTTGTGCTGGAGCGCTATGTATTGGCGGCGTGGCGGGTGTTCTTGTAGTTTTCGGTTTGCAGTTCCTAGTCTTTCTTCTTCGAAAATTTCTCCAGCGCCAGTTTCAGGGGTGAATCAGTCAGACTTTCACTTAACTCATGAAGTTGGCATTTCGCTGTGCTGGTCAGGGTGCGCGGAGTTCGTTTAGGTATAACAGGGGCATAGCTGACTTGCACCTTGACCCTGATTCCGCTAACCTCGCAGCCCCTGTCTTGCAACTTGGTCACTAATTCCGGGGCAAGCTGGCGCAATTTTGCAGCAAGCGTACCGTTGGCCGTGGCGATGCTCAACGTGCCTTGGCGCAGTCCCAGTATTTGGCAGGACTGAGCAAAATAGGGCGGCGCAACCTGGGCAAAATGCCGCTGCAGGTCCGTCAGCGTTTGTACGGTGTTAAGCAAGGAGCGCATTTCCGAACTGCCGCTCATCAGGTATTTTAAACGTTGGGGCACAGGCTGATGACCACTTAGAATAGGAGGAAGAATGAATGTTATTCTAGTTTCCAGTCGATGGGCAGCATCTCGCTGTATATATTTAGGTGGCAAGCAGATCGCAATTTTAATCTTGCTGTTATCTGGACTCGTTATACTTTCGGTAATCGGTGTGCAGTCGATGCGCGTATCAGCGGGTAACCTGATGCACGTAGGCGGCACGCAGGTTAGCGCAAGTCAGTATGAACGCAGTAGTCTGGATAGGCTCGCCATAAAGTTGGGCGAGATGCAGGCGCGCGTGCAGCGTCTGGATGCGCTGGGTGGTCGTCTGGTTAAATTGACGGGTATGAAGTCGTCGGAGTTTCAGTTTGATCAGCCACCCGCTCTGGGCGGGCCATTGGTCGGCATCGGCGCGCTGTCGTCTGCAAGTTTGTCGCAGCAACTGGACTCCTTGACTCAGGTGGTTGATGACAGGTCCGATAAGCTGGTGGCGCTCAATACGCTGCTGATGCAGGATCAGTTGAGCCGTGGCTTGCTGCCTTCGATAGCCCCGATCATTGACGGCGTTTATACGTCAAATTTTGGCTGGCGTGTCGATCCCTTTTCAGGACGCACTGCCATGCATGAAGGCGTGGATTTCATGGCAGAACCCGGCACGGCGATACATGCCTCCGCAGGCGGCGTGGTGGTGTATGCGGATACCCATGCTCAGTATGGTAATATGGTCGAGGTGGATCATGGCAACGATATGGTGACGCGTTACGCGCACGCATCGAAACTGTTAGTCAGGTTGGGGCAAGTGGTGCGACGCGGCGATAAAATTGCCGAGGTAGGCAGTACCGGTCGCTCCACAGGCAATCATTTGCATTTTGAAGTCCGATATAAAGGTATGGCCCAGAATCCTGTTCGCTTCCTGCAAGCTGCAGCCGGTTAGTCTAATTAAGTAATTGATTTTTATAATTTATATGGGCGAGATGGTTTAGAGCTGCACCGCCCTGTGGTTGAGAAAACATGATTTCAAAAGCGCTTAAAAGTATTTTCGGTAGTCGTAACGATCGCTTGCTCAAGCAATATCGCACTACAGTCAAAGAGATTAATAAGCTGGAAGCTGACATCGCGAAACTATCCGATGAGCAGTTGCGCGGAAAAACGGACAGTTTCAGGCAGCGGTATGCCAAGGGTGAAACGCTGGAAGCGATGTTGCCTGAAGCATTTGCCGTGGTGCGCGAAGCCGGTACGCGCGCGCTGGGGATGCGCCACTATGATGTGCAGATGATAGGCGGGATGGTGTTGCATTACGGCAAAATTGCTGAAATGCGTACCGGTGAAGGTAAGACGCTGATGGCCACCTTGCCGGTTTATCTGAATGCGATCAGCGGATTCGGCGTGCATGTGGTCACGGTGAACGATTATCTGGCGTCACGCGATGCCGCCTGGATGGGCAAGCTCTACCGCTTCCTGGGTTTGAGCGTCGGTGTGATCGTGTCGCAAATGCCGTCGGACGAGAAGCAGGCAGCCTATGCGGCAGACATCACCTACGGTACCAACAACGAATTTGGTTTCGATTATCTGCGCGATAACATGGCAAGCCAGATGGGCGAGCGTTTTCAGCGCAAATTGAACTACGCTATCGTCGATGAGGTGGATTCCATTCTGATTGACGAGGCGCGTACGCCGCTGATCATCTCCGGGCAGGCTGAAGGCGATGTCAATGTTTATGTGAAGATCAACGAATTGGTGCAGAAACTGGTGCGCCAGACCGAAGAGGATGGCCCGGGCGACTATTCGGTCGATGAGAAAAACCATCAGATTCTGCTGTCTGAGATTGGTCATGAGCACGCTGAAAATATTCTGACGGAAGCAGGTCTGTTGCCACCAAATGGCAGTTTGTACGATGCCGCGAATATCAGCCTGATACACCATCTGTACGCGGCTTTGCGCGCGCATTCGTTATATCACCGAGATCAGAATTATGTGGTGCAGGACGGTGAAGTGGTCATCGTGGATGAACATACCGGCCGTCTTATGTCGGGCCGACGCTGGTCGGACGGTCTGCATCAGGCCGTCGAGGCCAAAGAAGGCGTAGAGATAAAGAAGGAAAATCAGACACTTGCCTCGATTACCTTCCAGAATTTTTTCCGCATGTACAACAAGCTGGGCGGCATGACGGGAACCGCAGATACCGAAGCCTACGAGTTCCAGCAGATTTACAATCTGGAAACGGTCATCATTCCGCCAAATCGTCCGACAGTCCGCAAGGATGCGATGGACAAGGTGTACCTGACCGCGATGGAAAAATATCGCGCAGTAATCGTCGATATCAAGGATTGTTACGAGCGTGGACAGCCGGTGCTGGTGGGTACGACTTCCATCGAGAATTCTGAGTTGTTGTCGCATCTGCTTGAGAAGGAAAATCTGCCGCATCAGGTGCTTAATGCCAAGCAGCATGCGCGCGAGGCGGAGATCGTTGCTCAGGCCGGTCAGCCAAAAATGGTAACCATAGCGACTAACATGGCAGGACGCGGCACGGATATCGTGCTGGGCGGCAGTATCGAGAAGCAAATCGAGTCGATTAGTGACGATGAGACGCTGGACGATAGCGCACGCGATGCCCGCATCGAGCAACTGAAAGCCGAGTGGAAACTGGTGCACGAACAGGTGCTTAAGAGCGGTGGTCTGCATATTATCGGCACCGAACGCCATGAGTCGCGGCGTGTGGATAACCAGTTGCGCGGCCGTTCCGGTCGTCAGGGCGATCCGGGATCGAGCCGTTTCTATCTGTCGCTGGAAGATCCGCTGCTGCGCATCTTTGCTTCGGATCGGGTCGCCGCGATCATGAACAAGTTCAAGTTGCCCGAGGGCGAGGCGATTGAGCACACCTGGGTGACGCGTGCGATCGAAAATGCGCAGCGCAAGGTCGAAGCGCGCAACTTCGATATGCGTAAACAGATACTCGAATACGATGACGTGGCGAACGATCAGCGCAAGGTGATCTATCAGCAGCGCACCGAATTGCTGGAAAGCGACGATATTTCCGAGACAGTTGCAGCAATGTGTGACAGCGTGCTGGATGATGAGATCAGTCAGTACATCGCGCCGCACAGCATGGAAGAGCAGTGGGATGTGGCGGGCCTTGAAAAAGCACTCGCTGCTGATTTTCGTCTGGAGTTGCCGTTGGCGCAGTGGCTTGAGGAAGACAATCACCTGAACGAAGCAGGGTTGCGTACGCGCATTTTCGAATCTGCACGCGAGTTATATCAGGCCAAGGTGGACTTGGTGGGTTCTGACGCCATGCATCACTACGAGCGCGCGATCATGTTGCAGAATGTGGATGTGCATTGGCGCGAACATCTGTCTGCGCTGGACCATTTGCGACAAGGAATACACCTGCGCGGTTATGCACAGAAGAACCCCAAGCAGGAATACAAGCGCGAGGCCTTCGAGTTGTTCTCATCCATGCTGGATGTGATCAAGCGCGAAGTCACCCAAGTGTTGATGACGGTGCAGGTGCGCAGCGAAGCGGAAGCCGAATCGGTAGAAGCCGCGCCTCAAGCTGAGAATGTACAGTATCATCACGCAGATTATGAAGAGGCGCTGTCCAGCGGGGCAGCGTCAACCGAAGAAGAGCAGCAAACGTTTGTGCGCGATGGCAGGAAAATCGGGCGCAATGACCCTTGTCCATGCGGTTCGGGCAGGAAATATAAACAGTGTCATGGGCAATTGAGTTAATAGACTACAGGAGACGGCAATGTCATTAGTGATCGATACGTTGCGCACCTCACCGGTGACGGAAGAGTTGAGCGAAGCACAAGTAGAAATTCTGGCAGAATTGTTTGAAGTTCAGGAATACAAAGCGGGCGATATCATTGTTCAGCCAAATGATGAACAGCCCGATAATTTGTACATTCTGGCCTCTGGCGAAATTGACGTAAAGATTGAAAGTAGCGGTGAGGATTCTACTGTCCACGTACTCAAGCCGGGGGATCTGGCGGGTATGATCACGTTCGCCGGTGGTGCTGCAACTCAGGTCAGTGCGACGCTTTATGCAGTAGGCCCTACTAAAGTGCTTACCATGGAGCGCACCCGGTTTGAAACGTTGATTAATTCACATCCGATGCTGGTGTATCGTGTCATGCGCGGCATCATTCGCAACATGCACGGCATCGTGCGTCGCGTGAATATCGAATCCGCAGAATTGTCGAATTACATTTACAAGACCGGTGGTCGTTACTAAAAGCAGGAGAAAGTCTGATGCCGGTTAATCTGAATCCGCCCGTGGCGGCGCAACTCTTGCCCATCGCGGGCGTATCTCTGGGAATCGCGGAGGCAAACATCAAGCGTGAAAATCGCAAGGATTTGCTTGTAATCCAGTTGTGCGACGGTGCCAGGGTTGCCGGGGTGTTCACCAAAAATCGTTTCTGTGCGGCGCCTGTCATCGTGGCCAAAGAGCATCTGGATAAGGCAGACGGCATACGCGCGCTGGTGGTCAATACTGGCAACGCCAATGCGGGAACCGGCGAGCAGGGCTTGCAGGATGCGCGCAATACCTGTGCGGCACTGGCCGGCTTGCTGGGCTGCAAGGCTACTCAAATTCTGCCTTTTTCTACCGGTGTCATCATGGAGCCGTTGCCAGTCGCGAAAATTGCCGCAGGCCTGCCTGCCGCCGTGAGCAACATGGTTGCCGATAACTGGTTCGATGCATCGCAGGCGATCATGACCACCGATATCGTCGCCAAGGCGATCTCCAAACAAGTCAACGTCGACGGGGTGACTGTCACGATTACCGGTATCGCCAAAGGTTCCGGCATGATCCATCCCAATATGGCGACCATGCTGGGTTATATTGCTACCGATGCCGGCATCAGTCAGCCTCTGTTGCAGGAACTGGTTCGCGAGGTTGCAAACCGTTCATTTAATTGCATCACCGTGGATGGCGATACCTCTACGAACGACGCGTTGATGCTGATCGCCACCGGCAAATCAGCCCTGCCCGAAGTGAGTGCGCGTGGCAGCCATGCTTATAGTATCTTGCTGGAAGCTCTTACCGAGGTGGCAATTTTCCTGGCGCAGGCTATTGTGCGTGATGGCGAGGGCGCGACCAAGTTCATTACAGTCAAGGTTGAAGGCGGCCGCGATGAGGATGAGTGCAAGAAAATCGGCTATGCCATCGCCCATTCGCCGCTGGTCAAGACGGCTTTCTTCGCATCTGATCCCAACCTCGGTCGTATCCTGGCCGCAATAGGGTATGCGGGTGTGGGCGATCTGGATGTGGCCGCGTTGCAGCTTTATCTGGACGATGTACTGGTTGCCGAAAATGGCGGTCGTGCGGCAAGTTATCAGGAAGAGGATGGTCAGCGCATTATGCAGCAGTCCGACATTACCATCCGTGTGGTGCTGAATCGAAGCGATGTGAATGCAACGCTGTGGACCTGTGACTTCTCCTACGATTACGTCAAGATCAACGCCAGCTATCGCAGCTAACCTTTCTTGTCCGCAGATTACGCAGATTAATGCCGATTAACAGCTAAACTCATTGCAATCTTATTAGCTTGAATAGTCTTTAGTCTGTTTAATCTTCGGATCTGCAGGCAGTGCGAAAGTATCCCGATTTGCACTGCCAAACTCGGTGCTTCGGGTGGTACCTTGTTTTTTTACTTCTCACCAGCCGCCCGCAATGTAGCCGATCTATGTGGTCGTTGGATTTTAATCTGTGTAATCTGCGGATGATGGCTTTTACATAATGAACAAACTCAATCAATTACTCACTCGCGCTGAAGGACTGCTTGCCCGTCTGGAAAGTGTTTTGCCCGGTTCTCAGGTGCGAGAGCCGGACTGGCAAGCTGCTGCCGCCTTCCGCTGGGATCACCGGCAATGCACCTTGCATCCTGTTGTGAATTTTCAGCGCATCTCACTCGTCGATTTGCTCGGCATTGACGATCAAAAAAAACGCATCCAGCAAAATACCCGGCAGTTTGTAAATGGCGGTACGGCAAATAATGTGCTGCTTACCGGCGCGCGCGGCACCGGTAAGTCGTCGCTGGTGAAAGCGCTGTTGAATGAGTATGCTGAAGCCGGCCTGCGTGTGATTCAGATCGATAAGCAAGGCCTGGTTGATTTGCCGCTGATCGTGGGTTTAATGCAGGGAAGGCCTGAGCGCTTCATTCTGTATTGCGATGACCTTTCATTTAATGCAGATGAGGCGGGCTATCAGACGCTCAAGGCTGCGCTGGACGGCGATCTGGTCGCTTTTTCTGACAATCTGCTGATCTACGCCACTTCGAACCGCCGTCATCTGATGCCGGACTACATGGCAGACAATCTGGCGACAAAATATGTCGGCGATGAAATTCATCCGGCGGAAAGCGTCGAGGAAAAAGTCTCGTTATCCGAGCGTTTCGGTTTGTGGATTTCTTTCTACCCGTTCAGTCAGGACGAATATTTGGCTATCTGTGCACGCTGGTTGCAACACCACGATTGGCAGCAGGGTATGACAGACGAAGTACGGCGCGCGGCATTGCAGTGGTCGCTGTCGCGCGGCTCTCGCAGCGGGCGCGTGGCAGGGCAGTTTGCAAAGGATTGGTGCGGACGGCAGGAGTAAGCCTGACCCAATCAGGGTTATGTGCTTGCCTTATCGCTAAGTTTTAACAGCGCATATTCCAGGCTGTCCGAGAGTGCGTGCCAGCTGGCATCGATGATGTTGGCGCTTGCGCCCACGGTCGTCCAGACATGCCCGCCTCCCTGGAAGGTAATCAGTACGCGTATTTGCGCGGAGGTGCCTTTTGCGCTATCCAGGATTCGCACTTTGTAGTCGGTCAGGCGTACGGTCTTGAGCACAGGATAAACGTCTGCCAGCGCGCTGCGCAAAGCGGTAGATAAGGCATTGACCGGTCCGTTGCCCTCTGCCGCAACGAACTTGACGATGCCATCCACTTTTACCTTTACCGTTGCTTCGGACAACAGTCCGCGACTCTGGCGGCGTTCGGTTATCACAAAATAATCAATTAATTCAAATGGATGCGTGTAATTCTTGCGCAGGCGGTGCAGCATCAGCTCCACGCTGGCTTCGGCGGCTTCAAAGGTGAACCCTTCGTGTTCCAGATGTTTGATGTGGCCCAGCACGCGGTGGGCATCTTCGTTGTTCAGGTCGATACCCAGCGTTTTGGCATGAAACTGGATATTGCCGCGTCCGGATAATTCAGAAACCACCGAACGCATCTGGTTGCCGACAAGCTGGGGGTCAATATGCTGGTAGGTGTCGGCAGCCTTCAGCATCGCCGCCACATGGATGCCACCCTTGTGTGCAAAGGCGCTATGGCCGATGTAAGGCGCGTGGTTGTAGTGTTTGAGGTTGACCACCTCGGCGATATAGTGGGCGAGCGAGGTCAGTTCGCGCAGCTGTTCCGGTGTCACCACCGGCTTATTCATCTTGAGCTGCAGATTGGGAATGATGGTGGTCAGATTGGCATTGCGACGCGCTCGCCATAGCCGTTGATGGTGCCCTGCACCTGGGTGCAGCCGCCGCGTACAGCCGCCAGCGAATTGGCGACGCCGCAACCACTGTCGTTATGGCAATGTACGCCCAGCGGGGTACGGATATGCCGTCCCACTTCGCGCACGATCTCCTCTACCTCCCAAGGTAGCTTGCCGCCATTGGTTTCGCACAATACCAGCCAGTCGGCGCCCGCTTTCGCTGCGGCCTGCAAAGTCGCCAGCGCATAATCGCGATTGGCCAGGAAGCCATCGAAAAAATGCTCGGCATCGAACACTACTTCGCGCCCGTTGAATTTCATGTAGGCCACGCTGTCACGAATCATCGCGAGGTTTTCTTCCAGCGTGGTTGAGAGTACCAGCTTGACGTGGTAATCCGAACTCTTGCCCACCATCGTGACCACAGGTGTGGCAGCGTCAAGCAGCGCCTGCAGGTTGTCATCCTGCTCGCATTGTTTGAGTTTCTGACGAGTACGACCGAAGGCGGCGAGTTTGGCCGGCCCCAGATCCAGTTTTGCGGCGCGTGCAAAGAACTCGGCATCCTTGGGGTTGGAGCCTGGCCAGCCACCTTCGATGTAGTGAAAACCGAAATCTGCCAGACGACGGGCGATGATGAGCTTGTCGTCAACCGACAATGAAATATCTTCGCGCTGTGTGCCGTCGCGCAGTGTGGTGTCGTAGAGAAAGACCTGGCTCATGGTGTCGGCGATCAATGATTTAAAAGCTGCAAATTAATCTCACGCGGAGGCGCGGAGAACGCGGAGAAAAGCTAAATACTAAAAGCAAATCCAAGTGCTAAAAGTAACACCGCTCATCTAATCGATTTTGCTTTCATATTTTGTTTTTGTTTTTGAATTTCTCCGCGTTCTCCGCGCCTCCGCGTGAGTAGGGTTTTAGTCTCGTTCTTGAATAACCTCAAAATCATGAGTGACGACGGCAGTTGCACCCAGCATGATAGAAGCTGAACAATATTTCTCGGCGGAGAGTTTGATTGCTTTCTCGACTACGTCAGGCTTGATATCGCGGCCCTTGACCACGAAATGCATGTGTATCTTGGTAAATACCTTGGGGTCGGTTTCGGCGCGTTCTGCATCCAGTTCTACATAACAATCGCTTACAGCCTGGCGACTCTTCTTCAGGATGGAAATCACATCGAAGCTGGTGCAGCCACCTGCGCCCAACAGTAACATTTCCATCGGGCGTGGGCCAAGATTACGTCCACCTGCTGCGGGGGAGCCGTCCATCAGGACGGCATGATTGCTTTCGGTTTCACCTAAAAAGGCGACATTTTCTACCCATTTGACGCGTGCTTTCATAATATCTCCTTGTGTTTTTTTACCAGGTAAAGCTTTTTGTCCGCAGATTATATGGATTAGCACAGATTAAATACCGCAAATGATTGAGGTGTTCAATATTGGCAAGGCTTGGTTGGCTTTTAATCGGCGTAAATCTGTGTAATCTGTGGACTAAAGTATTTCTTCTTAAGTGTGAAGGCGTGATTTTGCCTGATACCAGAGCAAACCGATTGCTTCATGGAAAAATATTCTGCTGTCGTTCAAAGCTGCAGTGTGCGGCACGAAGGCCAGTAAATCTGTCTGGTAGCGCGTGGTAAATGCAGTGGGCGCCTCAACCACCTCAAATCCGGCGCGGCGAAAAACGGCAGCCGAGCGCGGCATGTGCCATGCGTGCGTGACCAGATATATTTTCCGGATGCCGGATTTTTGCAGCATCTGATATGAGTTGCGGGCATTTTCCAGCGTGTTGTCGGAGGCGTCTTCGGTCCATTGCACCTGAACCTGAAAATCCTGTTCCAGTGCAGAGCGCATCTGCTGTGCCTCTGAAGTGCTATTGCCGAGTGGCTTGCCGCCTGTCACAAGAATGGGTAATTTAAATGTGCGTTGCAGCCTGGCGCCATAGCGCAGGCGGGGAAGGACAACTGCACTGACGGTATCCTGTCCTGCATATTCAGGTGCATTGAAGTAGGTGCCGCCACCCAGTATCACGATAGCGGCTGCGTCCTGATTTTTCAGCGGGGACGTTTGTGCTTCCAGCAGGTGAAGCTCGCCTTCGGCGATGTAAGGTGTGGACGCCAGCCAGAGCAGTGCGAATGAGGCAATGATGAGTCCGCATGCGAGCTTGGGTCTGCGGTAGAGCAGAGCGATGCCAAGCAGAAGTATCAGCAACAGATTCAACGGCGGAAGCAGTAAGCTGCTGATCAGGTTGGTTGCGAACCAGGACATAATGAATTATCAAAAATAGCTAAGTATCGCTATCTTATTACACATGCCAGGTTGGATATAGTGTGTCTTCTTCCTGTTCTATGTGCAGGCGAGTCAATTTGATAGTCTGGCCGATTCGGGAAATGAAAATATCATTTGACATGGCGCTGCTGGATGCACTAAAATTCGCGCCCTTCGAGGTTTCAATAAAGAATTATAGGGTTAGTGGATATGAAAACATTTTCCGCAAAAGCACACGAAGTCCAGCACGAATGGCTTCTGGTTGATGCTGCAGATCAAGTGCTCGGCCGTTTGGCAGCACAAATTGCTTCGCGTCTGCGCGGCAAGCATAAAGCAATTTACACCCCACACGTGGATACCGGCGATTTCGTCGTAGTCATCAATGCGGATAAATTGCGAGTAACAGGTAATAAGGCTGAAGCTAAGTTGTATCATCGCCACACAGGTTATCCTGGCGGCCTGTACACAACCAACTTCACCAAGATGCAAGGCCGTCATCCTGCCCGCGTTCTGGAAAAAGCCGTTAAGGGCATGTTGCCTAAAGGCCCGTTGGGCTACGCGATGTTGCGCAAAATGAAGGTGTATGCAGGTGCTGCTCATCCACATGAAGCACAGCAACCGACACTCATTAACTTGTTGAAGGCTTAATCATGAGCGTAACTTATAACTACGGAACGGGTCGTCGCAAGAGTGCGGTGGCGCGTGTATTCATCAAGGCAGGCAAGGGCGATATCGTTGTAAACGACAAGCCTGTGGATATTTACTTTTCACGTGAAACCGGCCGCATGATCGTGCGTCAACCGTTGAACCTGACCGAAACACTGGGTCAGTTCGATATCCTGGTTAACGTATCCGGTGGCGGTGAAAACGGCCAGGCTGGTGCGGTTCGCCACGGTATTACTCGTGCATTGATCGACTATAACGCTGACTTCAAGCCGGTTCTGAAGGCAGCAGGTTTGGTTACACGCGATGCGCGTGAAGTTGAACGTAAGAAAGTCGGTTTGCGTAAAGCTCGCCGCAGGAAACAATTCTCCAAGCGTTAATCGTTTGGTTGGATCACAAAACCGCCTTCGGGCGGTTTTTTGCTTTTGTTGTATGATGGCGTGTATTTAAAAAGAGGCTGCGATGATTAAAGTTGGCATAGTGGGCGGAACAGGTTATACCGGGGTTGAACTTTTGCGCCTGTTGGCGTTACATCCACGCGTTTCACTGCAAGTGATTACCTCGCGCGCCGATGCCGGCACGGCCGTTAATCAAATGTTTCCAAGTTTGCGCGGTCTGGTTGATTTGCTTTTCGTTCATCCAGATGAAGCTCATCTGGAGCAGTGTGATCTGGTGTTTTTTGCGACACCTAATGGTATCGCGATGCAGCAGACGCGCGCACTGCTGGATGCAGGCGTGAAGGTGATCGATCTGGCGGCAGATTTTCGTTTGCAGGACATTGCATCGTGGGAAAAATGGTATGGCATGACGCATGCCTGCCCTGACCTGGTTAGCGAGGCTGTGTACGGCCTGCCGGAAATCAATCGTGACAAAATCAAAAATGCGCGGTTAATCGCCAATCCGGGTTGCTATCCTACCGCAGTGCAGCTGGGGTTTATTCCTTTGCTCGAAGCGGGTGTGATTGATGCGGGAAGTCTGATTGCGGACGCAAAATCAGGCGTGTCCGGTGCCGGGCGCAAGGCGGAAATTTCTGCGTTATTTGCTGAAGCAGGCGATAACTTCAAAGCCTATGGCGTGAGCGGTCATCGTCATCTTCCTGAGATTAAACAAGGACTTGCGCGTATAGTTGGCAATGACGTAGGTCTGACTTTCGTGCCGCATCTGACCCCGCTGATACGCGGTATTCATGCAACTTTATATGGCAAGCTGACACGGGACGTGGACTTGCAGGCGCTGTTCGAGCAGCGTTATGCCAGTGAATCATTCGTTGACGTCATGCCAGCCGGCAGTCATCCGGAAACACGCTCGGTACGTGGCTCAAATCGCTGCCGGATTGCGGTGCACAGGCCGCAAGGCGGTGATACTGTGGTTGTGTTGTCGGTGATCGACAATCTTGTCAAGGGTGCTGCTGGGCAAGCTGTGCAGAATATGAACATCATGTTCAATTTACCGGAAAATATGGCATTAAATATCGTGCCTTTGCTGCCTTGAGTCGGTCAGCCGAGGTATGAAGTTGTTTTCTGATGCTTTGACCGCTGCTGTGCGAGGTATTTATTAAAAAAGTGTGGCGTAAAGCCCGGCGCAAATTCAGTATATCTGCGCCGCGTTTGTCGGTGCGCCCGCATATCGTCTGGTATGTGCGTTGGAGCATGATGTTGCTGTTTGTGCTGGTGGTGCTTGGTCTGGTCTGGCTTGCTTATGTTAGCGGACAGGAATCTGCCGGTTTCAGCCGCGTGGCGACGCAGCGCGAATTGACAGGCTTGCAGGCAAAGCTTGCCAGTTCAGCCGTTGAAAATGCGCAACTTGGCAGCAAAATTGCGCAATACCAACAGCAAATTCAGATAGAGCAGGGGCACGGTCGGGAGACGGCGAGGCAGATAAAAAGTCTGACCGACGACAATACGCGTTTGCAGGAAGATCTTACTTTTTTTCAAAATCTGACTGCGACGGCAGGCAAGGAAGGTGAATTGGCGATTCATCGTCTGAGCATTGAGCGCGACAGTCTTCCCGGTGAATACCGTGTGCGTATGTTGTTGGTGCAGAGTGGTCAGCGCATCAAGGAGTTTAGTGGCGGCTATCAGCTCATCGCTACCTTGGTGCAAAATGGACGACAAACAACCCAGTTATTCCCCTCTGATGAATCCGGGCATGAGCATTTTCAGCTCAAATTCAAGTATTATCTGCGTTTGGAGCAAAGTTTTCGACTTCCCGCCGGTGCGCAATTACAAAGTGTGCAGGTAAGATTGTTTGAGCAAGGTGTGCACGAGCCCCGCGTGCGGCAGAACGTCAGTATTTAGCAGGTCAGGAGATCTTTTGTTTAACAAGAAGCACAGCAAGCTGCAAAACCGGATTGATACCCTGATAGGGGCCGACACTGTCATCGACGGGAACATTCATTTTAACGGTGGTATGCGCATTGATGGCCGGGTGAACGGTAACGTGATTGCTACACCGGATAAGCCTTCTACGCTGGTGCTGAGCGAGCAGGGGGCCGTGCAGGGTGAGGTGAATGTCACTCATCTGGTGGTCAATGGCGTTATCAGCGGTTCGGTAACGGCAAGTGAGTATCTGGAACTCCATACCAAGGCGCGTGTCACAGGCGACGTACATTATAAAATGTTGGAAATTCAAGTGGGCGCGGTTCTTGAAGGGCGTCTGATACACATTAACGCCGCCGATCATGAAAAAGTGGTGGCGTTTAAAACAAGCAATAACCAATAATTTTTAGGAGAAATCATGAATGCAATGACTGAAGTATCACAAGACCTGCTGGTGTTCACCGACAATGCGGCTGCCAAGGTGAAGCAACTAATTGAAGAAGAAGGTAATTCTGAGCTCAAGCTGCGCGTGTTTGTCAGCGGTGGCGGATGTTCCGGCTTTCAGTACGGTTTTACTTTTGACGAAATTACTAATGAGGATGACACCGTGCTGGACAAGGACGGGGTGCAATTGCTGATAGATCCGATGAGTTATCAATATCTGGTTGGTGCGGAAATTGATTACCAGGAAGGTTTGGAGGGTTCGCAGTTCGTCATCAAGAACCCGAACGCCACCACCACCTGCGGTTGCGGATCGTCATTTTCGGTATAACGTCAGGGTTGCGGCAAATTGTCGCATTCCAGAAGTGAACTAAATATTAAATAATACGTCTATGCGGCGAGTGGCCAATTGTTGTTGCAGCGTTTCCTCTTAACTACTGGATCGTTGCGCATCTATTTTTGCCGCTTGAATGGATAGCTTGTTAATAATCATTTAAGGAATAAGCATGAAAAGTATCGTTATTAGTTTGTCTCTGGCAGGTTTGATGTTTGCGGGAAATGCAATGGCTGCGGATATGCCAGCTGATGGTAAGGCCAAGTGCGGTGCATGCCATGCAATCGACAAGAAGTTGGTTGGTCCATCATGGAATGACGTTGCTGCTAAATACAAGGGTCAGGCTGATGCAGAAAAAACTTTGACTGCCAATATTACCAAGGGTGGTCAGTTTGGGTGGAAAATGGGCAATATGCCACCTAAAGGCATGGGCGCCAGCGAAGCGCAGATCGCTAGTTTGTCTAAATTCATCGTGACTTTGAAGTAATTCAATTTATCGATGTGAGGCAAATAAAAAACCGACGAAAGTCGGTTTTTTATTTTGCGTACAATATCTGCATGACGGTGATACTAATGCCATCGAAGGTATCAGTTATTTTGCCCTGTTCGTCACCTTCATCGCGCTGGTGATGGGGTTGATCTAGCGTTCTTTTTTTTAACAACCTGGCAGAGTGAAACATGCATTTACTACTTATTGAAGATGATCCTGTGCTGGCCAACGGCCTGATGCACACCTTGCAGAGTGCCAATTTTACCGTTACACATGAGGCAAATGGCGAACGCGCCGATCATTTGCTGACTGTAAAACATTACGATTTGGTCATTCTGGATCTGGGGTTGCCGGATATGGATGGATCTGAAGTCCTGCTGCGCCTGCGTCAGCGCGGCAGCGATGTGCCGGTTCTGGTATTAACGGCGCGCAATAGCCTGAGTGACCGTGTGCTGGGGCTGGATTGCGGAGCGGATGATTATCTTGCCAAGCCGTTCGATTTGCGCGAACTGGAGGCGCGGATAAGGGCGTTGTTGCGGCGCAGACAGTCTGTTGCGCAATTGCAGGTCGGTGAGTTGTGTCTGGATACCGTGGGGCAGCGTGCCACGCTGCAGGGTGAGCCGGTCGAGTTGTTGGCGCGTGAGTTGAGTGTGCTGAAAATATTGATGCTGAGAGTCGGTCGTGTGGTGAGCAAAGAGCAGCTGTGCGAACAAGTGTCCAGCCTGGGTGAGGAGGTGAGCATCAACGCTGTTGAGGTATATGTGCATCGTTTACGCAAGAAGCTGGAGTCGGGTGGTATCAATATACGTACTTTGCGTGGACTGGGTTATATGCTGGAAACGCCATGAAGCTTTATAACTCCTGGGAAAGCTCGGTGAGTCTGCGCCACAGATTATTGTGGAGTGTGCTGCTGCCAATGCTGATTCTGCTGATCATCAATATTGCGGTGGTTAGTAAATTTGGCTATGACAGTGCAAACCGCAGGCATGACCATTTTCTGTTGAGTGCTGCCGATACATTAATGGACCAGTTGCATACCAGGCAAGGGAAGGCGGAATTCAACGGAAATAGCAGTACGTTGAGCAAGTTGTTCGAAGATAAATATGATCAGGTGTATTACTTCCTGAGCGGAGTTCAGCAAAACTACCGGTTTGGTCATGTTGATTTGCCAGTGCCGCCAGATGCGATTGGTGAAAGTCCTGTTTATTATTTTGCCACTTATGCCGGTCACCCGGTACGCATGATGGCCGCCATCATGCCGGATGCGGATGGTGCTCGTGTTGTCGTTATGGTGGGGAAAACGCTGGTGTTGCACCATGAGCGTGCTAAAGAGTGGATATGGCGTGTACTGCCCGCACATTTTATTCTGATGGGGCTATCGGCTGTTCTGGTGTGGTGGGGCGTAGGGCGCGGCTTGCGTCCTTTGTTGCACTTGCGCGATGAAGTGACAAGACGTTCATCACGGGATTTACACCCTTTGCCTGAGAAGCAAATCATTACTGAAATTCGTCCGCTCATTCATAGTTTCAATGAATTAATGGCACGACTAGATCAGTCGCTGACTTCGCAGCGTCGCTTTGTCACAAATGCCGCACACCAATTGCGCACACCGCTCAGCGGATTTAAAACGCAGGCAGAGTTGATCATGCGCATGAATAATGTCGATGAGATACATCGCACCGTGCAACAGTTACACATTGCGGCGGATCATTCCGGGCACCTGATCAATCAATTGCTGGTATTGGCAAGCTCCGAACTGGGGGCGCAAACCCGGGACAGTTTTACCGAGTTGGATTTGTCAACGCTGGCACGGAAGGTCACCGAATATTGGGTGCAAACTGCTGTGAATAAAAAAATAGATTTGGGTTTTGAAAGCAGTGCGAGCGATTTTAGTTTTAAGGGCAATGCGTTATTGTTGGGTGAGATGCTCAGCAACCTGATTGATAACGCGTTGCGGTATACCCAGGTCGGAGGGCGGGTGACGGTGCGAATCAGCCGTGATGACAAAAAGGTTAGCCTGGAGGTGGAAGATAACGGTCCGGGTATTCCGGAACACGAACGTGCAAAAGTATTTGAACGGTTCTACCGTGTGCAGGGGACGTGTCAGGATGGCTGCGGGTTGGGTTTGTCCATTGTCCGCGAAATTGCGCATCGTCATCGTGCCGAAATTTATGCGCTGTCCGGTGCCGATGAGCGCGGCACTTTGATGAAAATTATTTTCGATTTCTGAATCAGGGATGCCGGCGGAGATTATGCTGAATAAACAGCACCTAATGTGCAGGCGTGACGGGCGCCAGTGACCAGCGGCAGGTTGGCGGGAATGCCATGCAGGTTTTGTTGTGCCAGCCAGGCAAAGGCGATGGCTTCCAGAAAGTCACCATCCACGCCTAGCGTGTTGGTGGTTTGCACGCTGCAGCCAGGCAACAGTACGGCGAGACGGCGGCGCAAGGTCTGGTTATGCGCACCGCCGCCGCACAGGTAGATTTCACGGGCACCGTTACATCGTTCCGTAATTGCATCTGCGATGGTCCGGCAAGTAAGCTCTAGCAGGGTGGACTGCACATCCTCGCTCGATTCATTCCCTTGCAGTTTGCTGTGCAACCACGCCATGTTAAACAGGTCGCGTCCGCTGCTCTTGGGTGGCGGGAGTGCGAAGAACGGCTCGCTCAACATGTGATCCAGCAGTTCCGGCAAAACTTTTCCGGTTGCAGCCCATTCGCCGTCTGTATCATAGGGTTTGCTCAGGTGTTGCATACACCACGCGTCCATCAGCAGGTTGCCGGGGCCGCAGTCGAAACCGGAAGTATTAATGCCAGGCTTCAGATTGGTCAGGTTGCTGATGCCGCCGATGTTGACGATCACGCGGTGGATATCAGGGTGGCGCAGCAGCTTGTCATGAAAGGCGGGAACCAGCGGCGCACCTTGCCCGCCGGCCGCGATATCGCGGCTGCGAAAATCGCTGATAACCGTGATGTCGGTCAATTCGGCAAGCAGTGCGGAATTGCCGATTTGCAGCGTATAGCCGTGTTCCGGGCAGTGACGGATAGTTTGGCCGTGACAGCCTATAGCCCGTATTTGTTCAGGTAAATATCCGGTTTTAGCCAGCAGCGAGTTGACAGCTTGTGCATAAAGACGCGCCAGTTGATTGGCGATCAGTTGAGTTTGGTGTAGTTCGTTGTAAGACGGTTTATGTAAGTCCAGCACAGCCTGTTTTAACGCATCGTCGAATGGCAGGAAAAATTTGCCCAGGAGTTTCGAGTTGGCTTCGCCCAAATCAACAAGGACGGCATCGATGCCGTCCAGACTGGTTCCTGACATCAGCCCGATATGCAGTTCGGGCTGATTCAAGTTGTGAGTGTAAACTTCAGTCAAGTTTTGCGAGGTTGGTATTGCGTAACTGGACCAGGCTGGCTACAAATTTATCGGCCATCGCCTTGAAAGCTGTCCTGTTGGCGCCATTGACAGGCAGTGCGTTGGGCAGGGCAACACGCAGTGGATCACGTTGTTGGCCGTCAATCTTGAATTCATAATGCAAGTGCGGGCCACTCGCCAAACCAGTCATGCCGACATAGCCGATCACATCACCTTGTCTGATGCGTGCGCCAGTGTGCAGACCCTTGGCGAAGCGCGACAAGTGACCGTAAACCGTGGATAAATTGCTTTGGTGTTTCAGATTGATGACATTGCCGTAGCCGTTTTGTTGACCGACAAAAGATACGATGCCGTCCGATGTTGCTTTGACCGGTGTGCCCATGGCAGCGGCAAAATCCACGCCCTTATGAGCGCGCCACTTGTTTAGAACCGGATGAAAGCGCGACATGGTGAAGCCTGAGCTGACACGTGAAAAAGCGATAGGCGAACGCAAAAAGGCTTTTTTCAGGCTCCGGCCTTCAGGCGTGTAATAGTCGCTATGGTTGGCATCGCTCTGGAAACGAACGGCGCGGTACACCTGGCCCTGGTTGATAAATTCGGCAGCCTGGATTTGGCCTGCCTTAACCAGGGCACCGTTGCTGTAGGTCATTTCATAAACTGCTGTGAAACGGTCGCCGCGCTTCAAGTCGTGATGGAAGTCCACGTCACCGCTGAAAATTTCGGTCAGCTGGTTGGCTGCTGATTCAGGCATTCCCGCTGCATCTGTAGCTGCGTACAAACTGGTCTTGATTTCGCCGGTGCGCACGAACAAGCGCTTTTCAAGTTGAGCCGCGACAGTCTTGGTGTTAAACGTGTCGCCTTGTTTTCTGATGACGATTTTAGCGCCCTGCTCGCCAAGATAGCTCAGCGAAATAAGTGCACCTGTCGCATCTGTTTCGGCTTGTACTTCATTTCCTACCGATAATTTCCGGAAAGCGCGTGCATCAGCGCTGTTGCGCAGATAGTCGCTGGCGGCCGCATCCTTGATGTTCAGTCGTTGCATCAATTCCGCTACGGTATCGCCACGCTGCAAACGTTCGGTGTGCCAGAAGGTCGTTGCAATCGTCTCTGCAGGTGCGGTGGTTGGCAAGGCGAGTTGTTCAATGGCGATTTTTCCGGTGTTCAGACCAAGATTGCTGGTTGGCACAAGGCCGAAAGCAGTCACGACACCCAACAAAGGCATGGTGGATACTGTGATAAACCAGCGCAATTTCTTTTTGCGTTCTTGATTGAGCATGTTTTGCGTTAACATTCGCGTCTCCGTGAGCGGCCTGCGTTTTTTGTTGCTAGCAGATGCATTTTAATTGGCGCGAACTTTAACAGAAACATGCTATTCCTTAAAGGGTTAACTGATAATTGGTGTGAAAATTAACCGGCAGGTGCTGCCTGATCGACAGGCGGTACGAAATCCCGACGAGTGGTAGCGTTTTTCCTGAACTTGAATTGAAATAAAATATGAATGAAATGACACAGGCAATGGATTTGATAAAGCGCGGCGCAGATGAGCTGCTGATAGAGGCTGAACTTAAGCAGAAGCTGTCGCTGGGCAGGCCGTTGCGCATCAAAGCGGGCTTTGACCCGACGGCGCCGGATTTGCACCTCGGTCATACCGTGTTGCTGAACAAGATGCGCCAGTTGCAGGATCTCGGTCATCACGCGCTGTTTTTGATTGGCGACTTTACCGGCATGATAGGGGATCCGACTGGCAAGAATGCCACGCGTCCGCCGTTGTCGCGTGAGCAGGTGCTGGAAAATGCACAGTCTTACCGCGATCAGGTCTTCAAAGTACTTGATCCTGATAAAACCGATATCGTATTCAACTCGACCTGGATGGATAAATTCAGCGCGGTTGATTTGATCCGGTTGGCAGCGACGCATACCGTGGCGCAAATGCTGGAGCGTGACGATTTTTCCAAGCGTTACAAGAGTAGTCAGCCGATAGCGATACATGAATTTATCTATCCTCTGGTGCAAGGCTATGATTCTGTCGCTTTGAAGGCGGATCTGGAGTTGGGTGGAACAGATCAGAAATTTAATCTGTTGATGGGGCGCGAGATGCAACGGCATTATGGTCAACCTGCGCAATGTATATTGACCATGCCATTGCTGGAAGGATTGGATGGCGTAAACAAAATGTCCAAGTCGCTGGGTAACTACATCGGCATCACGGATGCGCCACAAGATATGTTTGGCAAGCTGATGTCGATTTCGGATGTCTTGATGTGGCGGTATCTGGAATTGTTGTCTTTCCGCAGTCTGGGCGAAATTGCAGTCTGGCGTACGGAAGTGGAGGGTGGGCGCAATCCGCGCGATATTAAGGTGTTGTTGGCGCAGGAGATCGTGACGCGTTTCCATACGCAGCGCGATGCCGAAACCGCTTTGGAGGAGTTTGAAGCGCGTTTCCGTCGTGGCGTGTTGCCTGACGATATGCCTGAAATCAATGTGGCGTCAGTGGATGGCATGATTGCAGTGCCGCAGTTGCTCAAATCAGCTGATTTAGTGGGCAGTACATCGGAAGCGATCCGCATGATTCAACAGGGAGCCGTTAAATTGGATGGCGAGCGTGTGAACGATAAGGCTGATGTGGTGGCGGCGGGTCGGGTGGTTGTGGCGCAAGTGGGTAAGCGCAAGTTCGCCAGAATCACTGTCTTATAGCTGCAGAGTAAGTTTATTTGCATGCGGTGATGAAATAGCAGTTGTTATGCACGGGCGATTTTGCTAGAATCGCGCCCTCAATTTTTTGGTAGAAGGTAGTTCGCAGATGACAACCGTACGTGTTAAAGAGAATGAGCCGTTTGAAGTCGCAATGCGTCGTTTCAAACGTTCTGTAGAAAAGACAGGTCTGTTGACCGATTTGCGTGCGCGTGAATTTTACGAAAAGCCAACTGCTGAACGCAAGCGCAAGCTCGCGGCAGCTGTTAAGCGTCATTACAAGCGTCTGCGCAGTCAGACTCTGCCTCCTAAGCTTTACTAAGCTGTCCACGTCCGCGTGGCTGGTGATATGAGTTTAAGACAGCAAATTACCGACGATATGAAAACCGCGATGCGCGCCAAAGATACGGCACGCCTTTCGGCTATTCGTCTATTGCTCGCTGCCATCAAGCAGCGCGAGGTAGACGAGCGTATCGAGTTATCGGATGCAGATGTGGTGGCTATCATCGAAAAGATGAACAAGCAGCGGCGCGATTCCATCAGTCAGTATGAGGCGGCTGGCCGCCAGGACTTGGCGGATGTCGAAAAGGCTGAGATGGGCGTGTTGGCAGCTTATATGCCGCAACAGCTTGATGAAGCCCGGGTTATTGAGGCTGTCATTGAGGCTATCTCGGCTGTCGGTGCTGTTGGCCCGCAGGATATGGGTAAAGTCATGGGTGTGCTTAAGCCAAAATTGGCTGGCTTGGCTGATATGGCGAAAGTTTCTGCTCTGATCAAGGCGCAGTTATCCAGGTAGTTTCGTTCCGGGGTGTTTCTTCGTGCTCTGTTCAGCAATAAGCGTCGGCTTTTTGCCGGCCTGTTTGTTTGGCTGAAAAGGGTGCTGCTGGCATGATTCCAAAAAGTTTCATTCAGGATTTGCTCAATCGTCTGGATATAGTCGACGTTATTGAGCGTTATGTGCCGCTTAAAAAAGCAGGTAGCAATTACGTCGCCTGCTGTCCGTTTCACAACGAAAAATCCCCTTCATTTACGGTTAGTCAGTCCAAGCAGTTTTACCATTGCTTTGGCTGCGGTGTGCATGGCACGGCAGTAGGTTTTGTCATGGAGCATCTGGGGCTTGGCTTTGTCGAGGCTATCGAAGACCTGGCGCAAAGTGTGGGAATGGAAGTTCCGCATGAGCGGCAGGCGTCAGGCGAGACTTATAAAAAGGTTGCGCCCGATTTGTACGAGGTGATGCAAGTCGCCACGCGTTATTACCGCGAGCAACTTAAGCTCTCCGAGCGGGCAATCAACTATCTTAAACAACGCGGATTGAGCGGCGAGATTGCTGCAAAATTCGCTATCGGCTTCTCGCCGGACGGCTGGCAAAATCTGGCCGCAGTTTTTCCTGATTATCAGAATGCCGCGCTGAGTGAGACTGGTTTGGTGATCGCGGGTGAGGGTGACAAGCGTTACGATCGGTTTCGAGATCGCATCATGTTCCCCATTATTAATGTGCGCGCGCAGGTCATTGGTTTTGGCGGGCGTGTTCTGGATAAGGGTGAGCCTAAATATCTCAACTCACCGGAGACGCCGCTGTTTGAAAAGGGTCATGAGTTATATGGCTTGTATCAGGCGCAAAAAGCTATTCGTGCAAAAGGGCGTGTGCTGGTTGTGGAAGGTTACATGGATGTGGTTGCGCTGGCTCAGCATGGTGTCGACTATGCCGTGGCTACCTTGGGGACAGCCACCACGCCCTATCACATCCAGAAATTATTGCGCCTTGCAGAACAGATCGTGTTCTGTTTTGACGGCGATAAGGCGGGGCAAAAGGCGGCGTGGCGCGCGCTGGAAAATGCGCTGCCGCACTTGCAGGACGGTAAGCTGATCAGTTTTCTGTTCTTGCCGGTTGAGCATGATCCCGACAGTTTTATTCGTGAGTTCGGCAAAGAAATTTTTGAGCGGCAGGTGGTTGAGGCGATGCCGTTGTCCGGTTACCTGTTGCGTGAGATCAGCGTCGATCTGGATTTGAAGAGTCAGGAAGGACGCAATCAGTTGTTGCATCGTGCGCGCCCCTTGTTGTCGGTAATCGCGTCCCCCGTTACTTCATTGCTGTTGCGCAAGGAGGTGGCGGCGCTCTCGGGTGTTAGTCAGGCAGAGTTGGAGGCGCTGTATGAAATCAAGCCGATTGCACACGCGCCGCGCCCCTCCTTGAAAAAAGCTGCACGCACCCCATTTCCGGTGCAGCGGTTGTTGTTGCAGTGTCTGATTGCGCAGCCTGAATTAGGTGTGCAGATGCCTGCTGACTGGCATGGCGAAGGTGCGGATGCTGAGGCAATTGTGGCGGTGCTGTCGGTTTTGCGCGAAGCGAATTATGTGATCAGCAGTCCTGCATTGATGCAGATGTTCGAGGGTACGAGCTATGCGCGGGCGCTTGCGCAAGCGGAGGCTGAAATGCTGGCGTGGGGGGAGACCTTCGATGTCGCAGCTGAATTTGCAGGGCTTATCAGCAAGCTTGATGAAGGGTTGCGTCGTGAACAATTTCAGGCTTTGCAAGGTAAGTTGGCGCAGGGTGGTTTGTCCGGTCTGAGTGTTGAGGAACGTGAGCTGTATAAGCAGCTTGCTGCAGCGCGGTAAGTCGGATGCCACGAGCGACCAGGACGGTTGACTGCAGTCGGCTGTCCAAAAAAGGTTAAAAAACGTTAGCGTATTTCGGGTATAATAGTGCGCTTTTCTGCGGTCCTAACGTAGGTCTTACGCAATTGGAAACAAGATTATGGTAACGGTTAAAAAGAGCAAGAAAAAAACTGACAAGAAAGATGACGTCATCGCGTTGCCGCTTGCCGAGTTGCAGCAGGATATTGACGCGCGTCGTACCAGTCTGAAGGCGCTGATCGTGCTGGGCAAGGAACGTGGCTATCTGACCTATGCCGAGATCAATGACCATTTGCCCGATATGCTCGAAGTCGAGCAGATTGAAAGCGTGGCCAGCATGATCAACGACATGGGTATCCGTGTCTGTGACGTGGCGCCTGATGCGGAAGCGCTGATCATGACCGACTCTGCGCCTACTGCGGCCGATGAAGATGCGGCCGAAGAAGCTGAAGCGGCTTTGTCTACGGTTGACTCTGAGTTTGGCCGTACCACGGATCCTGTGCGCATGTACATGCGCGAAATGGGTACGGTTGATCTGTTGACCCGCGAAAAAGAAATCGAGATCGCCAAGCGTATCGAAGAAGGTCAGCGCAACATGATCCAGGCAATTTCTGCCTGTCCTGTGACTATTGCAGAAATTCTGTCATTGGCTGCCAAGATCGAAATCGACGAAATTCGCGTCAATGAACTGATCGACGGGTTTGTGGATGTGGAACTTGAGGATGAGTCCGGTTTGAATGCGGGCGAAGATCAGGATGAAGATAGCGAGCATGATGATGAGTCGTCTGATGAGTCGGGTGCTGATGAAGATGAAGACGATGAAGATGAAGAGGCGATGGCAGCAGCGTCAGCTGCAGCTGCTGCCGCTGATCTGGCGCAGTTAAAGGCGGATGCGCTGGCACGGTTTGCCGTGATTGCTGATTTGTTCAGCAAAATGGGCAAGGCCTTTGAGAAATACGGCTACCTCAGCGAGCAATACAATATACATCAGGCCGGCATTACTGAAGAGTTGATGGCTTTCCGCTTTACGGCTAAACAGGTAGATGCGTTGTGCAATACCATGCGCGGTCTTGTTGAGGAAATTCGCACCAACGAACGCGGTATTCAGGAAATATGCGTGACGAAGAGCAAGATGCCCCGTCCGCATTTTATCAAGAGCTTTGTCGGCCACGAAGTCGATATGGACTGGTTGGCGCAGGAAGTTAAAGCGAACAAGCCTTATAGTGAGTTGCTGGCACGTTATCAGCACGCGATTATTGAAAAGCAGCAGAATCTGGTCAATATGCAGAAGCGTGTCGGCTTGCCGATTACCGATCTGAAAGAAATCAACCGCCGCATGACGAATGGCGAAGCACGTTCACACCGCGCCAAGCGCGACATGATCGAGGCCAACCTGCGTCTGGTGATTTCGATCGCCAAGAAATACACAAATCGTGGTTTGCAATTCCTTGATTTGATTCAGGAAGGTAACATCGGTCTGATGAAGGCGGTCGATAAATTCGAATACCGTCGCGGTTACAAATTTTCGACTTATGCTACCTGGTGGATACGTCAGGCGATCACGCGTTCCATCGCCGATCAGGCGCGCACCATTCGTATTCCGGTGCACATGATCGAAACCATCAACAAGATGAATCGCATCTCCCGTCAGATTTTGCAGGAAACAGGTCAGGAAGCGGATGCCGCAACGCTGGCCGCCAAGATGGAAATGACGGAAGACAAGATTCACAAGATCCTGAAGATCGCCAAAGAGCCAATTTCGATGGAAACACCGGTTGGCGATGACGATGATTCTCATCTGGGCGACTTCATTGAGGACTCGAATACCACGGTGCCGATCGAAGCTGCAGTTTACGAGAGTCTGCGCAGCGCAACGTCGGATATACTGGACAGTCTGACGCAGCGCGAAGCGAAAGTGCTGCGCATGCGTTTCGGTATCGAGATGAACACCGATCACACGCTGGAAGAAGTGGGCAAGCAGTTTGACGTGACACGTGAACGTATCCGTCAGATCGAAGCCAAGGCGTTGCGCAAGTTGCGTCACCCCTCGCGTTCCGAGAAGCTGAAAAGCTTCCTCGATAGCGAAGGTTAATAGTTTACGGGTCGTTAGCTCAGTTGGTTAGAGCAGAGGACTCATAATCCTTTGGTCCACGGTTCAAGTCCGTGACGACCCACCAATAAGTGGCCCAGGCGTAAAAACCTGGGCCATTTTTCTTTTTGCGGCAGGGAAAGAACCAAGCATGCTGTGGCTGGTGGAGTCGCCCAATCTACAATGATTTTGACAGGGAGTATTGATGTCTGCACTGAGTCGCAATGATTACCGTACGCTGGTGCTGTCCGCGTTAGGCGGGGCGCTGGAATTCTACGATTTCATCATTTTCGTGTTCTTTGCGGTGGTGATCGGCCAATTGTTCTTCCCGCCGGATATGCCGGATTGGCTAAGGCAGCTGCAAACCTTCGGCATCTTTGCGGCGGGCTACTTGGCGCGCCCGTTGGGCGGCATCGTGATGGCGCACTTTGGCGATCTGCTTGGGCGCAAGCGCATGTTTATGCTGAGTATTTTGTTGATGTCACTGCCTACCCTGGCGATTGGTTTGTTGCCTACCTATGCCGTGATCGGCATCTGGGCGCCGATACTCCTGTTGACGCTGCGCATCATGCAGGGCGCGGCCATAGGGGGGGAGGTGCCGGGTGCGTGGGTGTTCGTCTCCGAACATGTGTCCGCACGCCATGTCGGATTTGCCTGCGGCACCCTCACGGCGGGTCTGACCGGCGGGATTCTGCTCGGTTCTCTGGTGGCTACAGCTGTCCATAAAGCCTATACGCCTGCGGAGCTGCTCAGTGAAGGATGGCGAGTGCCGTTTATTATCGGCGGACTATTCGGGTTGTTGTCGGTATGGTTGCGCCAGTGGTTGCAGGAAACCCCGGTGTTCAAAGAGATGCAGATGCGTCAGATGCTGGCCGATGAACTGCCATTGAAAACCGTAATTCGGGCTCACCGATCCAGCGTTATCCTGACTATGGCGATGACCTGGTTGTTGTCGGCGGCGATCGTGGTGATGATACTGATGACCCCGATCATGGTGCAAAAACTGTATGCCATCCCGGCGACAGTTGCTTTGCAGGCCAGCAGCATCGCCACCCTGTTTTTGAGTATGGGCTGCATTGTGTTTGGCGCGCTGTCTGACCGTTTCGGTGCGGGGCGGGTGATGATGGCGGGCTGTGTGATGTTAGGTTTTACGGCGATGCTGTTCTACAGCCAAATGTCTGTCTCTCCCCAATACATCAATGAGTTGTACGCGTTGTGCGGATTTTTTGTCGGCGTGATCGGCGTGATACCGAGTGCCGCTGTCCGTGCATTTCCACCCGCCATCCGATTTTCCGGTTTGTCGTTTTCCTATAATGTGGCCTACGCGGTGTTTGGCGGGCTCACGCCGGTGCTGGTAAGTCTGTTTTTGCCGCTCGATCCTCTGGCGCCTGCACATTATGTGTTGCTGCTGAGTGCCGTGGGCGTGTTGATCGGCCTGTATTTGAGACGATGCGAAAAAATGCTCATTCCAGGCAGGGTGTAAGTCTGGTGTATGTTTGGCGCGTGCGGTTGAATGGTGTTTTATGAGACAATACGCGATTCATCAGGTGCCGCATGCACTGAGAATTTATTAGGGCGGAAAGTTGGATAACTTCAAGCAATTGTTGTCAGTCGATATGGCTGCAGTCGATCAGGTGATACGCAAACGGCTGCACTCGGAAGTGCTGCTGGTCAATCAGGTCGGCGAATACATCGTCAATGGTGGTGGCAAACGTCTGCGCCCGGCGCTGGTGGTCCTGTCCGCCCATGCCTTCGCTTACAAGGGCGTGCATCACCATGAATTGGCTGCTGTCGTCGAGTTCATTCATACCGCGACCTTGTTGCACGACGATGTGGTGGATGAATCCGGGCTGCGACGTGGGCGTGAGACGGCGAATGCGCTGTTCGGCAATGCGGCTTCGGTACTGGTCGGTGACTTCTTGTATTCGCGTGCGTTTCAGATGATGGTCGAGGTAGGCGAGATGCGCGTGATGCAGACGCTGGCCGATGCCACCAATGTGATCGCCGAGGGTGAGGTGCTGCAACTGCTTAACTGCAATGACGCCGATGTGGACGCCGAAAACTATATGCGCGTGATCCATTATAAGACCGCCAAGCTGTTCGAGGCGGCGATGCGTCTGGGCGCGATTCTGGCGAAGGCGTCTGACGCCGATGAAGCGGCCGCCGCCAAATATGGCATGCACCTCGGCACGGCTTTTCAGTTAATCGACGATGTGCTGGATTATTCGGCCGATGAACAGGAAACGGGCAAGCATCTTGGCGATGATCTTGCCGAGGGAAAACCTACCTTGCCGCTGATTTATGCCATGCAGCATGGCACGCCCGAGCAAACCGCCGTGGTGCGGGGGGCGATCGAACAGGGCGATGTGGGCAAGTTTGCTGACGTGCTGCAAATTATCAATGCCACCGGCGCACTGGAATTTACACGTCTGCAGGCCATGCGCGAGGTGGAATTCGCCTGTTTAGCCATTGCCGGTATGCCCGATTCTAAGTACAAAAAATGTCTGATAGAATTGGCGCACTTTGCTGCCACGCGGCAGCACTAACCTGAAAATCGCGGGGTGTAGCTCAGACAGGTTGTGTGCTACGTTCGGGACGTAGAAGCCGGAGGTTCGAATCCTCTCACCCCGACCAAGCCTGGTCGCTGCAATGGAGTCCCCATGAGTCGTCTGATATTTCTGTTTGCCATTGCCGCAGTGGTCTACCTGCTGCTCAAATCTTATCGCAAGTCTGCGCCGAAACAGGCTGAAGAGAAATCGCAGGCTGAAGATATGGTGCGTTGTGCGCACTGTGGCGTACATCTGCCCATAGGCGAGGCCGTCCGCTCGGGCGAACAGCAGTTTTGCTGTGCAGCACATCGCGATGCCCATCGGAAATAGGTTTGCCGCATGTTGATTGCGCAGCCTGACATCAGTGATACCATTCCCGCCGATTTCTGGCGTTCGATGAATTATTTCAATCTGTACCGTCTGGCGCTGGTCTGTTTCATTGTTTTTATTGCTTTGGCCTTCGATGCCGAACGGATGTTCGGTCAGATAAAAGGGCAATTATTTCTGGTGACGGGCTTGCTGTATGCCGCTGTCGTAATCCTGTCTTTTATTCCGCTACGCTTGCGCTGGATGCAGTTTTCCTGGCAATTGTTCGGTCAGGTTTGCAGCGATATCGTTGCACTGACCGTGCTGGCCCATGCCAGTGGCGGGATACAGAGCAGCGTCGGTTTGTTGCTGATGGTGTCGATGGCCGTGGCGGGGATCATCAGTCGCGGCAGAATGACCCTGTTTTTTGCAGCACTGGCCAGCATTGCTGCCTTGTTGGAACATGCTTTCGCGGTGTTGTACGACGAGGCACCTATCACGCAGTATATTCAGGTCGGCTTGCTGTGTGTATCCTATTTTGCGGTAGCAGGTCTGGCGCATAAACTGGCCCGGTATGCGCTGGACAATCAGAAGCTGGCGCAGAGTCGTGGTCGGGAGCTGATCGGTATGGCGGAAGCGAACCGTCTGGTGATGCGCGATATGCAGGATGGCGTGCTGGTGGTGGATGAAAATGACAGAATCGTGCAAATGAATCCCAGCGCATCCCGCTTGCTGCATAGCATAGAAGCATCGGAAAGCAGTCTGGCCGACAGTTTTCCTCTGTTATATGAGCAGTATTTGCTGTGGAAAAATAGTGCGATGAACGTTCGTACTACTTTGCAATTAGACGGCGGGTTACAGGCCAGATTGCGCTTTATCGGCGTGGAGCGTGATGTGTCGCAGGGTGCGGTGATTTTTCTGGAAGATATGCAGCATGTACAGGCGGAAGCACAGCAAATTAAGCTGGCAGCCCTTGGGCGTCTGACGGCGAATCTGGCTCACGAAGTGCGCAACCCTTTGTCCGCCATCAGCTATGCAACTGAATTGCTGCAAGAAGAACCTGGCGACGCCAAGCAGGAGCGGTTATTGCAGCTGATTCGGGATAATACGCAACGTATTAACCGGATTGTGCAAGATGTGATGCAGCTTAACCGGCGTGATCGCGCACAGCCTGAGACCTTTGATCTGGCTGCATTTCTGCCGGTGTTCGTGGATGAGTTCAATCAGGCAGAACGCGTAGAGCCCGGTGTGCTGGCGCTGCAGGCAGAGCAAAACCGTATGGTAACCTTCGATCGTGGGCATTTTCGTCAGGTGTTGTGGAACTTGTGTCGCAACGGCCTGCATTATGGTTGCCATTTGCCTGGCAGTCTCGCGCTGGTGACGGGCGTTGAGCGTGGGCGCGTGACACTGAAGCTGCAGGATGATGGGCCGGGTATTGCTGTGGAGCATCAATCCAGATTGTTCGAGCCGTTTTTTACCACAGCAGAGCAGGGGACGGGGCTGGGATTGTATATCGCACGGGAGTTGTGCGAGGCGAATGGTGCCTGGCTGGAATACCATGACCGGGCGGGCGAACGCAAATCCGGCGCCTGCTTCCATATCACGTTTGGAGAGAGGCGGTTTGGAAAAAGACCGGTGAACGAATATGGTGGATAGAACGATGCGCAATCACTTGCCCACACTCACCGAAGGCGGCACAGCGCAACCGCGTGTGGTGCTGCTGGTGGATGACGAGCCGGATATTCTGGAATTGCTGGAAATGACCCTGCTTAAAATGGGGCTGGTTGTAGATAAGGCGGTGTGCGTGCGTGAAGCATTGGCCAAGTTGGCGGCCAATCACTATGACTTGTGTCTGACTGACATGCGTATGCCGGATGGGGATGGACTGGAGGTGGTGAAGTACATCACCACGCAAAACCTTGACGTGCCGGTTGCGGTGATTACCGCGCATGGCAATATGGAAAATGCGATCACGGTACTCAAAGCGGGCGCATTCGATTATCTGGCCAAACCGCTCTCGCTGGAACAGTTACGCACATTGGTGAAGTCAGCGCTGAGTTTGCAGCAGCCCGGCACCATGGGCGACAAGCTGTTACTGGGCCATGCGCCTGCGATGCAGAAGGTGCGCGATTTGATCGAGCGTGTGGCACGCAGTCAGGCACCTGTGCATATCAGCGGTGAGTCAGGCAGTGGTAAAGAGCTGGCGGCAAGACTGATAGTGCAAAGCGGGCCGAGGCGCGATCAACCGGTGATCGCGGTGAACTGCGGTGCGATTCCTGAAAACCTGATGGAAAGCGAATTCTTCGGTTATAAAAGGGGTGCATTTACCGGGGCTGACAAGGACAGAGAAGGTTTTTTTCAGGCCGCGAACGGCGGAACCTTGTTCCTTGATGAGGTCGCTGATTTGCCGCTGGGCATGCAGGTCAAATTGTTGCGTGTAATACAGGAAAAGCGTGTCCGCAAGGTGGGCGCGACCACTGAAGAGCCGATTGACGTGCGACTTATCAGTGCGACGCACAAAGATCTGGCCGAGTGCGTCAAGCTGGGCAGGTTTCGCCAGGATCTTTATTACCGTCTGAACGTGATTCCCATTCAGATGCCCGCGCTGCGCGAATTGCGGGAGGATATTGCACAAATTGCAAGCCAGACACTGGAACGATTGCGCGCGGGGGTGACGGTACGCTTTTCAGACGATGCATTGAGTGCGTTGCAAGCTTATGATTTTCCTGGGAATGTTCGCGAGCTGGAGAATATTATCGAGCGTGCGCTGGCCTTGTGTTCGGAGGGGGTGATTACAACGCAGGATTTGTGTCTTGCGCCTGTCGAGCGTGTTCAATCTGATGTGGGCGAGGTCAGTGATAAATATCCGTTGCCGGATTATCTGGATCGGGTTGAAAAAGAGGCTTTGCTGGAGGCCTTGCAACAGACCAATTTTAATCGCACTGCGGCAGCCAAGCTGCTGGGGCTGACATTACGCACCATGCGCTATCGCATGGAGCGACTCGGTATTAAAAGTCCGGCAGGGGTTGACGATGGAGATTGACTCGAACGGGCATGGCAAAAAATTTACGCCTGAAAATAGAATTGGTCATGCCCGTTCCCCCCTTCCAAACCTTCCCCCGCACCCGCAAGGGGCATCTCCGCCAGGTTCCCGCTGCGATGCAGCGACCTTGGCGCGACAAGCAGGGGCAGGGACAAACGTACCGCTGCGCGCTTTTGATTCTGATGGCTGGCTGGTTGGGGTCGATCACGTGCCGTCGCCCAACTTTGATGAACGCGCAGCGGGCGATATCGATTTGCTGGTGATACACAACATCAGCCTGCCGCCAGACGAATTTGACGGAGATGGCGTGCAGTGCCTGTTTACCAATACGCTGGATCTGGATGCCCACCCATACTACCGGACTATTCCCAAGGGGCAGGTTTCATCGCATTTTTACATTCGCCGCGATGGGCAGCTGATTCAGTTTGTCTCCGTTTTGCAGCGCGCCTGGCATGCGGGCGTCTCTATCTGGCAGGGCAGGACTCGTTGCAATGATTTCGCTGTCGGCATCGAGCTTGAAGGCAGCGATAATGTGCCGTTTACCGATGCGCAGTATGCCGTACTGCACGATCTGACCACAGCCTTGCGCGCCGCCTTACCGATACGCGGCATCGCAGGCCACAGCGATATTGCGCCGGGGCGAAAAACCGATCCCGGCCCGTATTTTGACTGGCTGCGTTACCTTGTCGGATTGTGTTTCGACGAATATCCTGTCTAAAAACCTCAGTTCAATCCGCAGATTACGCAGATTCACGCGGATTTTCATTAATGCAGCAAAGGTAAATGGTTTCACCCTTTTCCCTTCTTATCTTCGCTTGAACCGTTTTGTGGGCAATGTCTTCTATGTATATGAGTTACATCAGATAGTTGTTTTGCGTCTTCTTTTTTGCTTGCAATATTTATCCATAACACTACAATCAGCGCCGACCGCTAAAAAAAATACTATATATAGTGGTACACAGGATTTTCTGACCAGTCAACAAAAAGGATACTCATGCCAAACGCCACTAGCGCTTCAACCCCTGCACCGTCCGCCGCTTCTGGCGCTGTCGCTCAGTTTGATCAATACAAGGTTGTTCGCCGCAACGGCTCGGTGGTGGTGTTTGAGCCGGCCAAGATTGCCGTCGCGCTAACCAAGGCGTTTATCGCTGTGAGCGGTGGGCAGGGTGCGGCATCCTCTCGTGTTCGCGAGATTGTCGAACAATTGACACAGGGGGTGGTGAACGCACTGATGCGCCGTCAGCCGCACGGCGGCACGCTGCATATCGAAGACATCCAGGATCAGGTCGAGCTGGGTTTGATGCGTTCCGGCGAGCACGATGTTGCCCGCTCCTATGTGCTGTATCGCGAAGAGCACGCCCGTTCCCGCGCTCAGACCAAGGTTCAGGAGCCTGTGCATGTCATCAATGTCACAGGTCTCGATGGCGTGGTGCGCCCGCTGGATCTGGATCGCATGACCGCTTTGGTGCAATCCGCCTGTGCTGGTTTGGGTGAGGTGGTTAATGCGGATGTGGTCATTCAGAGTGCTCTGAAGGATATGTACGAAGGTGTGCCGCTGCATGAGGTGCACAAATGTCTGATCCTGTCGGCGCGCTCACTGATTGAAAAAGAACCCGCATATAACTTCGTCACTGCACGACTGTTGCTGAACAATATTTGCAGCGAAGTGCTGGGTGAAGACGTAGCGCCTGCCGACATGGCAACGCGCTATGCGGAATATTTCCCGAAATTCATCAAGCGCGGCGTCGAAGCTGAGTTGCTGGATGAGAAGCTGGCGAGTTTCGATTTGCCGCGCCTGGCGGCTGAGCTGGACGCGTCGCGTGATCTCCAATTCGGTTATCTCGGTCTGCAAACACTGTATGACCGTTATTTCCTGCATATCGGGGGCACGCGTATTGAAGCGCCGCAGGTGTTCTTTATGCGTGTGGCGATGGGGCTGGCCTTGAGCGAGATCGACCGTGAGGCGCGCGCAATTGAATTTTATCGCCTGTTGTCCGGTTTCGACTTCATGTGCTCCACCCCGACGTTGTTCAACTCAGGCTCACGCCGTTCACAGCTGTCTTCCTGTTACTTGTCTACGGTGGAAGATAATCTGGAAGGCATTTACGATGCTATCAAGGATAACGCGCTGCTCGCCAAATTCGCCGGTGGCCTGGGCAACGACTGGACGCCGGTCCGGGCTTTGGGTGCGCACATCAAGGGTACCAATGGTGAATCGCAAGGCGTGGTGCCGTTCCTGAAAGTAGTAAACGATACTGCGGTGGCAGTGAATCAGGGCGGCAAGCGCAAGGGCGCAGTGTGTGCCTATCTGGAAACCTGGCATCTGGACATCGAGGAGTTCCTCGATTTGCGCAAGAACACCGGCGATGATCGTCGCCGCACACATGACATGAATACCTCCAACTGGATTCCTGATCTGTTCATGAAGCGCGTGATGGAAGGCGGCAACTGGACACTGTTTTCGCCATCGGACGTCAAGGATCTGCACGATCTGTTCGGCATCGATTTCGAAGCCGCCTATGTGGCTTACGAGGCACAGGCCGCCAACGGCGGGATCAAGTTGTACAAGACGGTTCAGGCTGCCAGCCTGTGGCGCAAGATGTTGACCATGTTGTTTGAAACAGGTCACCCGTGGATCACCTTCAAGGATCCTTGCAATATCCGTTCGCCGCAGCAGCATGTAGGCGTGGTGCATAGCTCAAATCTGTGTACCGAAATCACCCTGAACACCAATGCGGATGAGATTGCCGTGTGCAATCTGGGTTCGGTGAATCTGCCTGCACATCTCTACCCTGTCGGGCATGAGCTGGCCGGACAGATCGACCATGCCAAGCTGCGCCGCACCATCAACACCGCGATGCGCATGCTGGATAACGTGATCGACATCAACTACTACGCGGTCGCCAAGGCGCGCAACTCCAACCTCAAGCACCGTCCGGTAGGCTTAGGTATCATGGGCTTCCAGGATTGCCTGCATGCGCGGCGTACAGCTTATTCATCGGACGCGGCGGTCGAATTTGCCGATCGTTCGATGGAAGCGGTGTGCTATTACGCTTATTGGGCATCCACCGAACTGGCGGAAGAGCGCGGTCGTTACGCAAGTTATAAAGGTAGCCTGTGGGATTGCGGCATCCTGCCGCAGGACACTCTCGATTTGTTAAGAGAAGAGCGTGGCGGTTATGTCGACGTGGATATGTCGGTCAGCATGGATTGGGATGCATTGCGTGCCCGCATCGCACAATACGGTATGCGCAATTCCAATTGCGTGGCGATCGCCCCGACGGCAACCATTTCCAACATCATCGGCGTGTCTGCCTGTATCGAGCCTACTTACCAGAACATTTTTGTCAAATCGAATCTGTCCGGTGAATTCACCGTCATCAACGATCATCTGGTCGCGGAATTGAAACAATTGGGCTTGTGGGATGAGGTGATGATTTCAGATCTGAAATACTTCGACGGCAGTCTGGCTAAAATCGACCGAGTACCTGAAGAGTTGCGCAGTCTGTACGCCACGGCGTTTGAAGTTGAGCCAAGCTGGTTGATCGAAGCTGCGTCCCGTCGCCAGAAATGGATCGATCAGGCGCAATCCCTGAATATCTACATGGCGGGTGTCTCGGGCCGCAAGCTGGATGAGACCTACAAACTGGCCTGGGTGCGCGGCTTGAAGACCACCTATTACCTGCGCACGCTGGGCGCTACCTCGGCCGAGAAATCCACCGGCCGTGCGGGCGCGCTGAATGCCGTTGCGGTTGGCGAAGCACAACAGGAAACGACGCAATTCTGCTCGATTGATAATCCAGAGTGCGAGGCATGTCAGTAACATGCTCGAATTCCGGGTTTCGGCGACACCAAAAGTTAAATAATGGCGGAGCCACAATCCAGAGTGCGAGGCTTGCCAATAACCAGTCGTAAGTAGGAAGTCGTTAGTTGCCGAAGGTTCGGTATTAACTAGCGTCTAGCGACTTACGTCTAAGTACTAATTTTAGGAAACAACATGCTGTCATTTGACGACGAAATTATGCCGGCTGCGAAGCCACTGGGCATGCAGCGCGCAGACGCTTTTAAAAATGCGCAAATCACAGTGGACGCGCCAGCGGCGGCCAGCGGGCGCATCCGCGTGGAAGACAAGCGCATCATCAATTGCAAGGCCGACGTGAATCAGTTGGTGCCTTTCAAGTATAAATGGGCCTGGGAAAAGTACCTGGCTGCCTGTGCGAACCACTGGATGCCGCAGGAAGTGAACATGACGGCGGACATCGCGTTGTGGAAGAGCGACAAGTTGAGCGACGACGAACGCCGTCTGATCAAGCGCAACCTGGGGTTCTTCACCACTGCGGACAGTCTGGCGGCAAACAATATCGTGCTGGGCTCGTACAGACATATTACCAACCCGGAATGCCGCCAGTTCCTGTTGCGTCAGGCATTCGAGGAAGCCATCCACACGCATGCTTACCAGTACATCGTGGAGAGTCTGGGGCTGGATGAGGGCGAGATTTTCAACATGTATCACGAAGTGCCGAGCATCCGTAACAAGGATGAATTCCTGCTGCCGTACATCGATGTGCTGACCAATCCTGAATTTGTGACCGGCACGCCGGAGGCGGATCAGGCCTTGCTGCGCAGCCTGATCGTGTTCGCCTGCATCATGGAAGGTCTGTTCTTCTATGTCGGCTTCGTGCAAATTCTGGCGTTGGGTCGTCAGAACAAGATGACCGGTGCGGCGGAGCAATACCAGTACATCCTGCGCGATGAATCTATGCACCTGAATTTTGGCGTGGACCTGATCAATCAGATCAAGATGGAAAATCCGCATCTGTGGACGGCCGAATTCCGTGAGGAAATACGCGGCCTGATGCAAAAAGGCGTGGAACTGGAGTACGCCTATGCCGAAGACACCATGCCGCGCGGCATCCTCGGGCTGAACGCAACCATGTTCAAGGAGTATCTGCGTTTCATCGCCAACCGCCGCTGCCAGCAAATCGGTGTGGATATCCTGTATCAAGGTGCGTCTAACCCGTTCCCGTGGATGTCGGAAATGATCGATCTGAAGAAGGAAAAGAACTTCTTCGAAACACGCGTGACCGAGTATCAGACCGGTGGTTCGTTAAGCTGGGATTAGCTGCTGTTCACGGACACGCAGCTTATTAGAACGCTCCCGCACGGGAGCGTTTTTTTATATCCGGAATTTGATGCGGAAAGTGTTGTGTCAGACAGCTCCGTGACCACGCCGCCGGCGACGCTGCTGGTGTAGAATGCAGAGCTGCTCCTGACATTGCTAATGTCTGCCGGCTTTTTAATATCAAATAAGGCCTCGATCGAGGGTCGTTTATATCTAATTCTGGTTAATCATGCCCGGACAACAAATTGGTCGTTTTGAAATATTGAGTGAGTTGGGCAAAGGTGGGCAGGGAGCCGTCTATCTGGCCCACGACCCGCAGCTTGACCGTCAGGTCGCCATCAAGACCTTGCGCAATTTCGGCAACAAGACCGAACAACTGGCGCATGAGGCACGCATCGTAAGCCGACTGCAACATCCCAACATCATTGCACTGTACGACTCCGGCGAATACCTGGGATCGCCCTATCTGGTTTATGCCTATATCGAAGGCGAGACTCTCGCCCAATTGCTGGACGAGGAAAAGACCTTGCCGTTCGTGCGTGCAGCGGAAATTGCCTGCGGTGTGCTGGAAGGCTTGGCTTATGCACATGCACAAGGCGTGTCGCATCTGGATGTAAAGCCTGCCAACGTGATGATTGCCACGAGCGGTGTGCCGATGGTAATGGATTTCGGGCTGGCCCGTGCGTGCTCAGATCAGGCGCAGATTCACGACCTCTCTTTAAGTGGCACACCCCGTTATATGGCTCCCGAAGTTATTTCCGGGAAACAGATTGATTTTATGTCGGACATCTATTCCGTTGGCACCATGCTCTACGAAATGGTGACCGGCGAGTTTGCCGTGAGCGGCGATAGTATCTTTGAAGTCCTGAACCGTGCAGCGAATGAGAAAATTGCCGCACCATCCACCCGTAACGAACGCGTAGATGAAAAACTGGAAGTGATCATCCTTAAGGCTGTCGCAAAGAATCCTGATGAACGCTATCCGAGCGCGCTGGCCATGAAGCAGGCCTTGCAGGATTATCTTGGCGATACACGAGAGGTGCTGACCGCGCAAAGCGGGGCACACAGTACACTGGAATTCTTGCTTCGCCGCATGCGCAGCAAGAGCGATTTTCCGGCGCTGTCCAATATTATTTCCGAAATTAACCAGATCGTTTCTTCCGAGTCGGAGGGCAGCAGCAAGCTGGCGCGCACCATCTTGCAGGATTTTGCATTGACCAGCAAACTGCTGAAACTGGTCAATACCGCATCGTATGGGCAGTTTGGCGGCACCATCAACACGATATCCAAAGCGGTAGTGATTCTGGGCTTTGAGACGGTTCGCAATATTGCGATGTCGCTGATCCTGATGGAATTCCTGCAAAACAAGGCTCAGGCGGTTCAACTCAGGGATGAAGTAGTACAGGCCATCTTCTCCGGTATTGTGGCGGCGCAATTATCTGTCGGTCACAACATCCGTGACGCCGAGGAAGTGATGGTCTGCTCGATGTTCCACAATCTGGGCAGGATGCTGGCAACTTATTATTTCTTCGATGAAAGCCAAGATATTTTCCGGCTCATCGAGCAGGGCGAGAGCGAAACTCAGGCCGCCATTAAAGTGTTGGGCATCACCTATCCTGAATTGGGCCTGGCGGTCGCGCGCAACTGGAATTTCCCACCGCGTTTGCTTGCCGGAATGCGCAAGCTGCCTGCGGGTAAAGTCGGTGCGGCACAGGGAGATATGGACTATTTAACCGTGACCATTAATTTGGCTCATGAATTGTGCGAGATTGCCGCATCAACCCCTGTGCTGAAGAAACACCAGTCGTTGGTCGATCTGGCCAAGCGTTATGAGAGCGCAACCCGTGTTTCTGAACGTGAGCTGTCAACTGCCATTGAAGTCGGCATGACTGAATTAGGCCAGAGATCCGAAATTCTGGGCATCAGTACCGGCAAGAGTCCGCTACTGGCCAAGGTGCGAAAATGGTGCGGACATGCGCTGGCGGCGGAGCCCGCGAAAAAGTCCAGTGAGTTTAACGACATCACCAATATGGATCAGGCCGTGGAAACGGAGGTTGCCGATGGTCGTCCGCGTAATTCGGAGGCCATACTCGGCGCGGGAATCCAGGATGTGACCGCTTCTTTAGTGAGCGACTTCAATCTTAACGATGTGTTGCAGATGGTGCTGGAGACGATTTATCGCGGTATTGGATTCAACCGCGCCCTGATTCTGATAAGAGACAACAAGCAAAATGCCATGGTTGCCAAGTTTGGCTTTGGACCTGGTATCGAAGCGTTGATTCCGGGTTTTCGTTTTTCATTACCGTTTGTGGCCGATGTATTCCATCTGTCGATTGAAAAAGGTCTGGATATCGCGATCGAGAATATTAACGCGCCCAATATCGCCGACAAGATTCCTGCCTGGTACAGAGCCACGGTCAATGCCCCGTGCTTCATACTGTTGCCGGTCATGCTGAAAGACAAAACAATTGTGTTGTTCTATGCCGACATGCTGGAAGCCAACAGCCTCAAGGTGTCGCAGCATCAATTGTCGTTATTGCGTACCTTGCGCAATCAGGCTGTGCTGGCTATCAAACAGAAAGTTTGATAAGTAATTGATATTAAACAAGTTTAAATTATGTTTGCTGTTGCTGCCCTTGCTGTTGGTGGCTTGTGCCACGCCGCCGCTACAATATAAGGATGTGGTTCCACCTACGGCGGTATACGAGGCACCCATCCAGTCGGATAAACCTGTGGTCGCGCTGGCGCTGGGCAGCGGCGGTGATCGCGGTTTTGCGCATATCGGCGTGATCAAGGTGCTGGAAGCGAACGGCATTAAAGTGGATATCGTGCTGGGCACCAGTGCGGGTAGTGTAGTGGGGGCGTTGTACGCGGGTGGGTATAACGGGGGCGCGCTGGAGAAGTTGGCGCTTGAGATGGATAGAGAGAAGCTGAAAGATTTCGATTTCTCCAGGCGCGGTTATGTGCGCGGCGAGCAGTTGCAGGACTTTATCAACCGGGCGCTGAATAACCGCTCCATCGAGCAGCTGGAAAAACCCTTCGTTGCGATTTCAACCCAGCTCGGCAGCGGCAAGACGGTCGCTTTCAATCACGGTAATACCGGTATGGCGGTGCGCGCGTCCAGCAGCATTCCCGGCGTGTTCTATCCTGTGATGATTGCCGGCGAGGAATATGTGGACGGTGACCTGAAGAAGCCCGTACCGGTTACGCTGGCGCGGGAAATGGGGGCGGATTTCATCATCGCTGTGGATATTTCGCAGCAACCGAAAGATCATTCTGAGTTGAAAGACATCATCGATATTCTCAAGCAAAGCCTGCGCATCATGCGTCAGTCCATCCTGTCGCAGGAACTGGAATCGGCTCAGGTGGTGATTCGACCCGAGATAGGCATAACTCCGGAGATCGATGCGACCAGCAAGCTGCACCTGATCAAAGTTGGCGAAGAAGCGGCCACTGCGGCCTTGCCGATGATACGCGAATGGCTGGAAAAGATTGCCGCCGAGAAGGCCATGGAACGAGCAGCGCCATGAACATGAGTTTTCGGTTTCCTGAATCCTTCACTCAACAACTCGGGGCTCTGCCTCTTAGTTGTGCGGGGAAGACCCTTGCGGTCTTGCGCCATGAATCCCGAATCCTGATTTTATGAGCTTCTATTGCGAAGAACTTCCTTATCTGCCGGACGCAGCGCGCTACTATGCCGCGATAGCCGATCTGCCCTGGTCGGTATGGCTGGACAGCGGCGGCATGGCGCGTTTCGATATTCTGACCGCCTTGCCGCACCACACGCTGGTGCTGGATGATGCGTCCGTGTGTGATGATCCGTTCGCCCTGATACGGCGTGAGTTGGGCGAGCATATCGCACCTATAGAGAATGTGCCGTTTGCCGGTGGCGCATTAGGTTACTGGAGTTATGATCTGGCGCGCAGCGATTTTCCGGAGCGAAAGGTCGAGCAGCTGCCCGAAATGGCAATCGGCATTTACGACTGGGCGCTGGTGCTGGATCATCAGGAACATACAGCCCGGCTGGTTTCGCATCAGCGATTTCCTGAGACGACAGCTTTGCTCGAGAAGATTTTACAGTGTATTCAAATACATACAAAATCAAACGTCGATGCCTTCAGCGTGCAGGGCAAGATCAGCTGCAATTTCACCAAAGCGACCTACGCGGCTGCCTTCGATAAGGTGCAGGGTTATTTGCAGGCCGGGGACTGTTATCAGGTTAATCTTGCGCAACGCTTTTCTGCCGCTGCCTCAGGTGACGCCCTTTGCGCCTATTACAAGTTGCGATCCTTGAGCCCGGCACCGTTCTCGGCTTTTCTTAATTTTCCGGCAGTCCAGATTTTGTGCGCCTCGCCGGAACGTTTCATCAGCGTACACAATGGTCAGGTGGAAACCAAACCGATCAAGGGTACGCGCCCGCGCGACAGCGACCCGCTGCGCGATAGTCAACTGGCTGATGAATTAAGCCGGCATCCCAAGGACAGAGCCGAAAACCTGATGATCGTGGATTTGCTGCGCAACGATCTGGGCAAGAGCTGCATCCCGGGCTCGGTGCGCGTGCCCAGGTTGTTCGAAGTGGAGAGCTACGCCAACGTTCATCATCTGGTCAGCACGGTGCAGGGCGAGTTGGCCCAAGGGCGCGATGCGCTAGATTTGTTGCGGGGCTGTTTTCCCGGTGGGTCGATCACCGGCGCACCCAAGCTGCGCGCCATGCAGATCATCGAACAACTGGAACCCGACCGGCGTGGCGTGTATTGCGGCGCGATCGGTTATGTCGGGTTTGACGGCAACATGGATACCAATATTGTCATTCGCACTCTGGTATACAGTCACGGCGAAATCCGCTGCTGGGCGGGCGGCGGTCTGGTCGCCGACTCCCTTTGCGACGCGGAATATCAGGAGACGCTGGACAAGGCCTCCGCGATGCTGGAGCTGCTCAGATTGTATGGCGGGGAACTTGAGACCGGAGAGTGATTTTCCATACTGCTGCAGCAACTGACATGAACCTGTTACTCGCCGATCTGATTCTCGTCATTCATGCGCTGTTCGTGGCGTTTGTAATTCTGGGATTGGTTGCGATCCTGTTTTGCAGGCATCGGGTCTGGGTCAGGAACTTGTGGTTCAGGTTGGCCCACCTTACGGCAATCGGATTTGTGATTGCGGAGGCATGGCTGGGTTTGATATGCCCGCTTACCGGGTGGGAGAGCCGGTTAAGAGTAGCGGCGGGCGGCAGCGCCTATTCCGGTTCATTTATCCGGCACTGGCTGCATGAAATCCTGTTCTATGATTTTGCCCCCTGGGTTTTTACCGTTGCCTACACCGTATTTGGAATTCTGGTGCTGATAGCCTGGCTGCTCGTGCCGCCGGAACATGTATGGAATAAACAATCAACTCACTGACCGGTTTTATCCTGAAAACCGCAGTTCAAGCCACAGAGCTCACAGAGAACACAGAGAGTTACATGGGTTTTTCCACTTTTTGTTGATTCACCCAAAAGGTGATTGAAAACTTATTATAACTATTTGTATTGCGAGTTTTTGCCCACAGGGCAAAATCCCTGCGAGAGGCGATTGCGAGTTGATGCCCGCAGGGCATCATCCCTGCTTACCCCGCTTTACTCGGTGATCTCGGTGTTCTCTGGTGGAACAACTCAATTCTTGCTAAGAGCTTTGCTCTTGCAATCATTGATGTGGCGTGTGCTTTTTATAGCAAGGTTTATGTATAGGGGCTTGCGCCAATGAGGCTCAGACTCTGCGATAGAGCGCGCGCAGTTCGTCCTTCGCCTGCTCCAGGATGAGTTTCTGTTCTGCGTCCAGATTCTTGCCCGCACGGTTGATGTAAAACACCAGCATGGACATGGCGGAGCGTAACGGCTCAGCCTTGCGGCGCGTACTGGTGTCCGCCGAATGCTTGAGCGACAGCGCGATTCGCTTCGGGTCTTGCCAGGTGAAGACGCCTTCTTCCAGTTCGAGTGCGAAACTTTCGCGGGTCACTTTGGCTGACCAGTTGCTCGAAGAGCCTGTTCGCTGTGACATGAGCTGCAATCTCCTGTGTTTGCGATCTGGATGTTACTCTAGCCGTGCGTCAGCTCGAAAACAATATGCCGAAAGGCCTGTGCAAGCCGGTCCGGCCCAAAAAGATTGCATCGATTCCGCATGATTTACCTGCTGATCCGTGGTTGATCCTAGAAAAAGCTGTTGTCCGCAGATTAAATGGATTAATGATGATTAAACAAATACTTAACGAACACTTGGTTCCCTATTATGCTGGCGGGTAGTTATTTCGTAACTTTTGTTAATCTGTGTGAATCTGCGTAATCTGCGGATAGAACTGAGGTTTTCAGGTTGATTCATAGCATAATCACGTCATGGCTTTACTGTTAGAGCCGATAGCTTTATGAATCGAAGCAGCTTCGACGCGCAGCGCATGTTTGATCTGTTTGTAATTTCGACACATGGAGATGAAAATGAAGCGAATGCACAAGGTCGTTCAGGAACTGATGGATTTGATCAGGGAAAACAACTGGCAGAAAAAGTTCGACGAGGCGATCAAAAACGCGCATAAAGAGCATGTGCCGCAAATCAAAAATATCAAAAACCTTGAAGATTATCTGGCCTGGATGAATGCCTTGCTCTATTGGGTGCCTACGGAAAACGAGCCCGGCAAGGAAATGTACAACCGCCTTTGCGAATTCTATTTCATACTCGATCAGGAACCCGTTTGGGAATTACAGAATAATCTGCTGCCGCACGATAAAGCGTTGCCGCTGACGCCGCTATCCAAATGGATGGTCAAGTACGCCCGCACCATGGGCGAGTTCATGGATACGCCCGAATCGCTGACACCGGAAACCCTCAAGTCGTTTTACGAATCGCCCAATTACAACATGAGCGATTATATTTGCCCGCGCGGCGGCTGGAAATCCTTCAATCAGATGTTTGCCAGAAACCACAAACCGGGCATGCGTCCCGTTGCCGCACTGTGCGACCAGAGCGTCATCGTCTCGCCAGCGGATTCGATATTTGCGGGACAGTGGGAAATCAGACCTGATTCGCATATCACGCTGAAAAATCTGCACTGGAAGGTCGAAGAACTGATGGAAGGCAGTCCCTACAAGGATCGCTTCAGCAACGGTCTGTTCATGCACAGTTTTCTCAATACCACCGATTATCACCGTCAGCATGCCCCTGTCGGCGGCAAGGTGCTGGAGTCGCGCGTCATTCAGGGACAGGTGTATCTGGAGGTGCAGGCCGTGCCGATTGTGGATGACACGGAAGGAAATTTCCGCCTGCAAGGTTTGCGCAAGTTCGATGCGCTCGACAATGCGGGTTACCAGTTTGCTCAGACTCGCGGCTTGCTGGTGCTCGATACGCCCATCGGTCTGGTCGCGGTGCTGCCGATCGGCATGGCTCAGGTCTCCTCGGTCGTGATGACGGCGGAAGTGGGTGTGACGCTGCGCAAGGGAGAAGAAATCTCGTATTTCCAGTTCGGCGGCTCCGACATCGTCGTGTTATTCGAGGCGTCAAGCAACGTCAGCTTCACCGCCCAGCCTGGCGTCCACTACAAGCAGGGCACTAAAATCGCACAGGCCTATCCGGTGATCTGAAGCTGCGGGCCAACGTCGATGCTGACGACTTTTGCCTGTTTGATTTTAGCGGCTTTTTGAGTTTTACAAATTATCCATATTAATCAGGTTGTTGGGTGGTTAAAGCTGAATTTAGTTGCAGTTAGAAGTAGAATTTTCTCACTTAGAAATGGAGGAGGTTTTACATGAAGACATCACGCTTTTCAGATAGCCATTTCCTTGCGAGATACAGCAGAAGTTCAACGTTCAAGGTAACCGGCGCTCCGCCGGCTTGTCGGCGGAGCGTCCGTGTTGACCGCAGGGTTGGGCATCATTTCTGAGCCACCCCTTGCGTTACATGCCAAGCAAAACAACGGGCCAACGGACGAGGGATGCGTTTTGTGCTGCCACTCGAAAGCGTTTGTAAAACGTTCCTTTCGTCATTCTCCGAAAACGCATCAGGCCACGCGAGGAGATAAGAATGCGTTGCGGGATCGCCGTTGTAAAAGAGAAATGCTTCATCCGCTGTCTTGGGCTCGACGTAAAGGATGTACCAGCCTTTGTAGCGAAATGACTCCAGGACTTCAGCAGACTGAATGTCAATTTGTTGAGCAAGCTGCTTTGTCACGAGAGGCGCAAGGATTGCTTTGCGTTCGATCGACAATGATCGATCAATGCCATCGCATGCCGATGCAAAAACAGGTGAGGTCGTAATCAGCCAGACCAACGCGACTAGGTATCTCATGATGCCCCGCGACCGGAGGGAGCGAACTTGAGCGCAGGGTTAGGCATAGGTTGACGCATTACACTCACTCTCCAAATGTATTGAAGGCAAAAAATACACCAAGGTATGTAGAAGTGAACGCAGCCAGGCTTGCGCAAAACACCCACACCCCCTCTCGATATAAAGCGGAAGCCAACCACTTTGTTTTTAGCAGGACTAGGAAATACGCCATAAATGCAAAAATTGCGGGAGCACCAAGCCAAAGAGGAATATAGAAATCAGAAGGTACGGGGATGCCGAAGAACTTTGTGCCATACGCCGCAAAAATGAAGGTGGCATGGATGACCGCAATCAAAGTGGTTTGAGAAAACAGCTTCATAGCTATGCCTAACGAATGAAAGAAACTTCCCCGTCCCGAAGGTGCGGTGAAGTTGCCGCAAGCGGCCTCAAAAGTGCCAAGATGGAAAGTGTCGTTTTCATCTAAACCGTCAGGAGGGAAAAGTCATGAGCATTATCACTGTAGGTATTGATCTCGCCAAGAATATTTTTGCCGTGCATGGGGTGAATGAGGCTGGCAAGCCGGAACTGGTCAAGCCGAAAGTCGCGCGCGACCAATTATTGCCGTTGATCGCCAATCTGCCGCCGTGTCTGATCGGCATGGAAGCCTGCACTGGCGCGCATCACTGGGCGCGGCTGTTCCGACAGCACGGTCACACCGTGCGACTGATCGCGCCTAAATTCGTCAGCCCGTACCGGATGTCTGGCAAGCGCGGCAAGAACGATGCGGCAGATGCTGCCGCCATCTGCGAAGCCGTCACCCGTCCGCAGATGCGCTTCGTGCCGATCAAGGACGAACACCAGCAAGCCACGCTTACCCTGCACCGTACCCGGCAAGGTTTCGTCGAAGAACGCACCGCCCTGTACAACCGGATACGCGGCCTAATCGCCGAATTCGGCATCGTCCTGCCGCAAAAGGTCGAACGATTACGCCACGAGATTGGCGCCCATCTGGAAGACTTGCCCGGCTGGGCCAACCGTTGCGTGGGCGACATGCTGGCACATGCCGACCGGCTGGACGAGCGCATCCGCGAATACGACCATGCCATCGCCGAGATCGCCCGTGAAGATGCGCGCTGTCGTCGCCTGATGCAACTGCCCGGCATTGGCCCGACTAGCGCCACCGCGCTCGTTTCCAGCATAGGCCAGGGTCATGACTTCGATCATGGCCGCCAGTTGGCGGCCTGGCTCGGACTCGTTCCCGGTCAATACAGCAGCGGCGGAAAAGCCCGGCTCGGACGCATCACCAAAGCCGGGGATGGCTATATCCGCAGCCTGCTGGTGTTGGGTGCGCGAGCGGTTCTCAACAGTCTGAAGGACAAACAGGATCGCTTCAGTCGTTGGGCCAGAAATCTGCTGGAACGACGCGGCTACTGGCGCGCCACCGTTGCCATCGCGGCAAAGAACGCCAGGCTATGCTGGGCGGTGCTGAAATATGGAGAAGACTTCCGGCTCAACCCGAGCGAAGCGTAAATTAACAGAAAAAACCGTCTATAGAAAAAGGAGGCAACGGATCACGGCAGGACGAAGGTCGTTGATGTGAAGCGGGTTGGACCCGCGCGGGGTGAGCCTGATTAGCTCCAGGGGAAGTGGTTATTCCCGACTAACGAATGAGGCCCCCGCGCGCGTCTTTCATCAGGGTCCGAGCCTAAGGCTCAACATGACCGGTTGTAGTTTAGCAGTCCTTCACCTACTCGCATCGGCAGCAGAAGTCAGCAAACGTGATTGTTGAGAGCAGAAAAATCGTAAACAAAAAACCAACAGGTCAGTTGCAATGACGGGGAAGCCCTTGTAGTGGAGCTAAGGGGCCGCGCGCTTTTGCGCGGTCCCGCTTGAGCGCAGGGTTAGAGCGGGAACGAACAACAGAACCGCAATAACCAGCAAGTTAAAAACCGCAACACAAATGACCAGCCAAATGTTGGGCAATGAATTGCACATTTGTTGCCGCCCAAGCTCTACTGCCCTGATGAGGGCAGCCTGAACTTCGGGCTGAGAACATAATGCACAGCTAATTTCTTTTGGAACAATTTGCGCCCAAGAAACAAAGCAGCCGCCTTGGGAGGTCGCCACCCAAAACAAATTCACAATTACGGCCAACAGTAATAAGCCCCAGCGGATCATATGTAGCTCTAACGTATAGCGTTTATCTGCCGCGCAGCGAAATTTAAACATGGCGATGAACGCATACGCGGCAGATAAACCTTGTTGGACTGAACCGCCTTCTGGAAAGAGTGAGAGGCCGGCATAGGGGCTTGATCTGTTTC
>JBAZAY010000013.1:0-62326 GCA_041671725.1 Gallionella sp.
GCGCAACTCGTGGCTGATGCTGGACAGAAACACGCTTTTGGCCTTATTCGCGGCGTCGGCCGCATCGCGTGCCAGCACCAGCTCGGCGGTGCGTAGCTGTACCTCCTCTTCGAGGTGATCCTTATATTTCCTCAGCTCTTCTTCTGCCTGCTTGCGCTCGGTAAGATCATGTACCGTCCCGATCAGTTGCGTACAGTTGCCATTCGCGTCAAACACCGGGACCACGCTTACGTCACCGACTTTCCGTCCGGCTGGATAAACGGATGTTTCTTCCCAGTGCACGGCACGGCCTTCCTTAATCGCCTCCTTGTATTTCTCCAGCGCCAGAGCCAGTCCCGGCTCGGGAATGACTTCCTTAACGAGTCTGCCGATAACCTGCTCTTCCGATAAATGTGTCGTTTTAAAAAAGCTGCCGTTAACCATAGCAAACCGAAACTGATCGTTCGGCTCCACGCTGATAACGAAAATGATATCGCTGACATTGGCATAAATCACCGCAAGCTGACTTTCGCTGGCGCGCAGCATCAACTCCGCCCGTTTGCGCTCGGTGATGTCCTTGATAACACCATCATAGGACAGCAACTTACCGGAAGCGTCTTTGAACAGGATGGTCGTGTCACTCACCCAGCGAATATCGCCATTTTTCCGGATGATGCGATGTTCCATCGGTGGCACATCATTTCCAGCCAGAATTTGTTTCACATGCTCCAGGACAAATTCACGATCCTCAGACGCGACCATCTGTATCCACAGACCGGGATTGGCGGAAAACTCTTCAGCCGTGTACCCCGTCACAGTCACGCAGGCCGGGCTTTGCGTGGTTTTCACGGCATATCCGTTGTCGATGCGCACCGTATATTGATAATCTGTAAGTCCTTCTGCGATGCGCTTATAGCGTGCTTTGCTTTCCTGCAACGCCTGCTCTGCTGCCTGGCGCGCGCGGTTGCTTTGTACCGTCGACAACGCACGCTGGACTGCGGGGGCCAGACGTGCCAGCCGGTCTTTTAGCACGTAATCCTTGGCACCCGCATGGATCATCTCCACCGCCTCAATATCGGGAAGTGCGCCGGTAACCATGACTACCGGCACTTCAGGGTGGTCGCGCTTCACTATTTCCAGAGCGGCGATGCCGTTGAAATCGGGCAGCTTATAGTCCGACAGGATGATGTCCGGACGGAATTCTTCGAGCGCATGAATAAAGGCTTCCCGCGTTTCTACGCGCAACGAAGTAAAGGCAATACCTGCCTTGCGCAACTCGTGTCCCGCCAATTCCGCGTCGGTGGGCGTGTCTTCCAGCATCAAGACACGCAGCTCCTTGTTCATAGTTTCATGCTCCTGGCTACTGCACCGCAACTGGAGGGTGGTTCACCAGCAGCCAGTAGAGCCCAAGACCAGACACTGTCTTGGCGAACTCATCGAACTCCACTGGCTTGCTGATGTAGCTGTTGACGCCGAGCTGGTAGCTCTCCGCCACATCGCGGTCCTCCTTGGAAGACGTCAGTACCACCACCGGAATGGTTCGGGTGCGCTCATCGTTCTTGACCCGGCGCAACACTTCCATGCCATCCACCTTGGGCAGACGCAAGTCCAGCAGGATCACCTTGGGGCCAGTCCCTATCTTGCGCTCGCTATAGGCACCGGTGGCGAAGAGAAACTCCAGCGCTTCCGCACCGTCTTTGACCCACACCAGTTTGTTGGCAAGATTGCTTTTCTTCAGCGCCCGGATCGCCAGTTCCGCATCGGTCGGGTTGTCTTCCACCAGCAAGATTTCAACTTCTTTCACAGTATCATCCATGTTCAACCTCCTTTTTCGGTAAAGCAAAATAGATAGTCGCACCTTCGCCTACCTTACCCTCCGCCCATACCCGCCCGCCATGACGAGTAATGATACGCTTGACGATAGCAAGTCCGATGCCGGTGCCTTCAAATTCGGTCATGCTATGCAGGCGCTGGAACACGCCGAACAGCTTATTGACATACTGCATATCGAAGCCGGCACCATTGTCCTTCACATAATAAATGACTTCATCCCCCTCAATGGAACCGCCCACCTTAATCCTGACGACATCACTGGATTGGCAGAATTTAATGGCATTGGACAGCAAATTGATGAACACCTGGCGCATCATGGCACGGTCTCCCCAAGCCTTGGGAACAGGTTCAATTTCCAGTTGCAAGTTGTCATCGGCGGGCTTGAGTTCTTCAGCTACTTCACGCGCCAGCCTCTCCATGTCGATTTCGGAAAAAGTCAGCTCCAGCCGGCCGGTGCGGGAGAATTTCAGGATGTCGTCAATCAGCTGCCCCATCCGGCTGGTATTGTCCCGTACCACATTAAGCAAGCGACGGCCCTCATCATCCAGCTTGTTGGTATAGTCGTCCAGCAAAATGCGTGAGAATCCGTCTATGGCGCGCAACGGCGTGCGCAGATCGTGCGACACAGAATAAGAAAAAGCTTCCATCTCCTGGTTGGCGGCTTCGAGTTGTTCCGTGCGCTCTATCACGCGCCGTTCCAGATCGCGGTTAAGCTCAATGATCTTGTCCTCGGCCGTCCGGCGCGCAGTAATGTCGCGATTTCCGACACGGATGCCGAGCCAATTTCCGCGCAGGTCAAATACCGGTCGGCAACGATGGCTGATCCAATGTACCTCGCCATCTTTACTGACAATGCGGAACTCCGCTTCTCCCTCTACGGCATGTTCGCTGTGAGCATGCCGGTGCGCTTCATATATTGCCTGGTCATCCGGATGCACGAGCGTGACCAGTAGCTCTGGATTGGCGGAAAACTCATCCACGTCGTGGCCGGTCAGCGCCTGGCATGACGGAGACATGTAAATGATTTCGCCCTTAACGCCGATCCAGTATTCCCAATCGGATGTGTAATCCGCCACCATGTGATATTTCTGCTCGCTCTCGCGCAAATCGTTTGCCGCCTTTTGCCGCTCAGCGGACAGGTTGCTGTCACGCCGGTATGAGACGCCCAGCCCCGCCAGCCCGAACAGCCAGATTGCGCCATGGGTCAGCGCCAGACTGACGCCAAGTTCCCTCTCACGTGCCAGATAAGGCGCCAGGGAAATGGCTGTGCTGAGCCCGCCGCGAATTTCACCCACCTTATAACCCTGAAAACCATGGCATTTTAGACAACCCTGCTCGGTAATAAAGGGCAGCATCATTCTCAGGTAAGGCTGCCCGTCTATTTGCTGCACTTCCAGCCGTTCTTTCTCGCCCTGTTCGAAAGCATGCAATACCTTGTTTTCCCAAGCGTCCGGGGCATTTTTCGGGTTGAGCAGCTTCAGGCTGGTGATGTGGCTTCTGGAGCCATAATCGTCGGAAAAATCGCTCTGTAACTCGCGCAGCATATAAGCCGGGTTCATCAATGTCAGCTTTTTTCCCGTGGTGGTGACCACATCGCGGTCGGGCAATTTTAAATAGGGATTGGGCGGAGTATGCTCGGTGGGGGTGACATAAACACCGCCATGTGAGGTCGCCCATTTACGGAAGAGAATATCCTTGCTGATATTGGCGCGGGCGGCGGCAGTGGCAGCACCCAGCGTAATGCGCGTTTCCTGATGCATTGCCCACAGCAGCGATCCGCCCACCAGCACGCTCCAGACGGCCACCATGATGCCATACCTCTGCTGCCAACCTCTGGCTGTGAATTCAAGATCATTGTTCTTCATCTCGGCGTCCTTTCTAAGACAACACTGAATAAATCACACGTCCGTCATAAGCTTGTCTAACTTCAATGTAACAATCTGATTATATTGAATAAATAAAATTATCGACCATGCGGCAAAAGACGATTGCAAAGTCGCTAATTACCCATGTAAATCAGCGCTTGCCTGACTGCATTTCGGATCGAAAAAACAGACCCTGTTGCGCCCATCGTCTTTCGCCTGGTACATCGCCCTGTCGGCCCACTTGAGAATATCTTCCTGGCTGGCTTCATGATTGATGAACAGCACCACGCCGATACTCGATGTGCAACGGTGTTCCACGGTGTTTTTTGCATTCACCCCTGTTTGAATTGTCAGCGCATAAGGCTCCGCCAGGATGGCGCGAATTTTTTCAGCAATGATACTGGACAGGGCAATGGACATATCCTTATCGATGTCCAGTTCGCTGAGCATCACCACGAACTCATCACCGCCAAAACGTGCAACCGTGTCCACTTGACGCACACAGCTGCTAATACGATGAGCCACTTCAATTAATAGCTGATCGCCCATATCATGCCCGTGCATATCATTGAGCGGCTTGAAGTTATCCAGATCCAGGAACATTAGCGCACCATAACGGCCGCTACGCTGGCTTGCCAGCATTGCCTGCCTCATGCGGTCAAGCAGCAAGCGGCGATTGGGAAGTTGGGTGAGTGCGTCGTAATCCGCCAACTGGCGCAAGCGGTTTTCGCTGTCGATTAACGCATCCTCGACCCGCTTGCGCTCGGTGATGTCGCGCGCAATGGATTGCAAATAAACTGCGCCGCCGAATTCAAACCGGCTCACGCTAACGTCAACATCAAATGTCGTGTTGTCGGCTCTGACGGATCGCCATTCAAAGTGCTGCGATTCACCCTGCAAGGCAGCCTGCATTTTTTCGGCGGCAACTTCAGCGGATAACCGCCCGTCGGGCTGGATTTTTGGGCAAAACTCGGCAGGCGAGTGGCCGATAATTTCCTTCTTGGTCAGCCCGTACATGTCGGCTCCTCTCTGGTTGCAGTCCACGAAGCCTGCCGCATCCTGAAGAAAAATCCCGTCGTTCGCCGTCTCGAACAATGTCCTGAACTTGCTCTCTGCCTCCCTTAACCTCATTTCAGATTCACGACGCGACCTGATTTCATCCTGTTCATGAAGCGCATTTTCAACAGCCGCCGGGAGTCTCGTCAGCCTGTCTTTCAGGATGTAATCCCGGGCGCCGGCCTTCAATAGCTCAACAGCCCGCTCTTCACCGATGGCGCCGGTGACCATGATGACCGGAATGTCAGGATAAACCTGCTGTATATAAACAAGCGCGGCATAGCCGTTATAGGTTGGCAGGTTGTAATCCGCCAGGACAATATCGGGTTTGAAATCCTGTAGCGCCTGCTTGAAAGCGGGTTCGGTCTCAACACGCATATCAGCAAATACCAGCCCTTCGTTGCGCAGCTTGTATTCCAGCAGTTCCGCATCGTTAGGATTGTCCTCCAGCAACAATATTCTGATCTCGTTCACGATTTATTTTCCTGCAGTGGGAGGCCGGTTCACCAGCAGCCAGTAAAGACCGAGCTCGGACACCCTCTTGGCAAATTCATCGAACTCCACCGGCTTGCTGATGTAGCTGTTTACGCCGAGCTGGTAACTCTCCGCCACATCCCTGTCCTCCTTGGAAGAAGTCAGTACCACCACCGGAATGTGTTTGGTGCACTCATTCTTTTTGATAATACGTAAAACTTCCAGTCCGTCTACCTTGGGCAAACGCAGATCGAGCAGGATGACGTGCGGAATACATCTTGTATCGCGCCCGGCGTATGCTCCCCTGCAAAACAGGAAATCCAGCGCCTCCGCCCCATCCTTTACCCACACCAGCTTGTTGGCGAGATTGCTTTTTTTCAGCGCCCGGATTGCCAGTTCTGCATCGGTCGGGTTGTCTTCCACCAGCAGGATTTCCACCTCCATCACCCTGTCATCCATGTGCCTGCTCCCCGGTTGGTAAGGCAAAGTAAATGGTTGCACCTTCGCCGACGATTCCCTCTGCCCACACCCGCCCGCCGTGGCGGGTAATCACGCGCTTGACGATGGCCAGGCCAATGCCTGTCCCTTCAAATTCGGTCACCCCGTGCAAGCGCTGAAACACGCCGAACAGCTTGCCGGCATACTGCATGTCGAAGCCGGCGCCGTTATCCTGTACATAATAAACGGTTTCATCCCCTTTAATGGAACCTCCCACCCTGATTCTGGGCTGTTCTCTGGATCGGCTGAACTTGATGGCATTGGACAACAGATTGACGAATACCTGGCGCATCATGGCATTGTCTCCCATGGCCTTGGGAATAGCTTCAATGTCCAGTTGCAGATGGCCGATATCGGGCAGAAGTTCATCAAAAACATCGCGTGCCAGCTTCTCCATGTCGATCACGGAAAAAACCAGCTCCACCCTCCCGGTGCGGGAGAATTTCAAAATATCGTCGATCAACTGTCCCATCCGGCTGGTATTGTCCCGTACCACATTGAGCAGCCGTTTACCCTCATCATCCAGCTTGTCGGTATAGTCATCCAGCAGGATGTGGGAGAATCCGTCTATGGCGCGCAACGGCGTGCGCAGGTCGTGCGAAACCGAATAGGCGAAAGCCTCCAGTTCCTTGTTGGCAGCTTCGAGTTGCGCCGTCCGCTCGGCCACCCGCTGCTCCAGATCAACATTGAGCGTCTTGATCTCCGCTTCCGCCAGCCGGCGCTTGATACGGGTACGCAGCACCATGATGCCGAAGGACATGTCACCCGCCAGTTCTTCCAGAAGCCGTATTTCGTTAGGCGTAAAGGCATTCGGCTCTGAGGAGTAGATGGTGAAAATTCCGAATGTATTTGCGCTTTCGTCCTTGAGCGGCATAGAGATACAGGAACGATAGCCGCGCTGCAAGGCGGCGGCGCGCCAAGGGGCGGCCTCGGGGTCTGTACCGAAATTCTGCAAGCAGGCGCTCTGTCCGCTACGGACGGCGACGCCGCTGGGACCGCGCCCGCGTGCCGTGTCCGCCCAGGTGAGCTTCGCCTGATCGAGATACCCGTTCTCGAACCCGGCCCAGGCGACGGGATGGATGGTTTTCGCTTCGTCGTGCTCCGTATAACCTGCCCAGGCCATGCGGTAACCCGCATCCTCGCAAACAATACGACAAATGTCTTCGAGCAGTGCCTGCTCGTCCTCGGCACGCATCAAGGCCTGATTGCAATTGCTGATGGCGCGCAGTTCACGGTTTAGTCGCTGCAGCGCCTCTTCGTCCAGTTTGCGCTCGGTAATATCGTGTACCGTACCAAAAGAACGCAACGGTTTGCCGTCTTCGCCATAATGCGTTTCGCATTTTTCGTTCACGTATTTTACGCGCCCATCCTTCATCAGCAGCCGGTGCACGATGTCGTAGGGTACCTTGTTTGCCACTGAATTGGAGTAGGCGTTGTTCACTAGTTCGCGGTCAGCGGGGTGGATCGCATCCAAAAAAGCCTCGTAGGATGCGCCAAATTTTTCCGGGTCAATTTCGAAGATACGATAAATCTCATCCGACCAGGTCAGCACATTGCTCGCCAGATCAAGCTCCCAGTTGCCCAGGTGGGCGATGCGCTGAGCTTCGGTCAAACCATGCTCGCTGCGCCGCAGTTGCTCCTCGGCCTGCTTGCGCCCGGTAATGTCCATCACCACGCCCCGAACCCCGACAACCGCACCACATGCATCACGCACCAGTTCCCCGCGCGCCAGCATCCACCCCCTGCCTCCATCCTTTTGCACCGTTTCCAGTTCAAGCTCATACGGGATGCCGGTTTCCCTGGTTTGAGCCAGGGCGGTGCTCAATCTTTCCCAGCTCTCCGGGGTGAAGAGTTTCATGGATTCGGTCCAGAGCGGCGGCGGCAGTGCCGGGTCGAATCCGTACATTTTGTAGAGTTCTTCCGACCAGACAATCTGGTTGGTCGCTACATCCAGATGCCAACTGCCCAAATGGGCGATGCGTTGTGCTTCTTTCAGCGCTTCCTCGCTTTGACGCAAAACCTCTTCCGCCTTCTTGCGCTTGGTGATGTCGCGTGCGGCGGCAAACACGCCCAGTACTGCGCCAGCCTCGTCGCGGTAGACGCTGGCGTTGTACAGCACGTCGGTGACATGTCCGTCGCTATGGCGCAGGACCAGCGGATAGTCGGTGACAAAGCCATTGGCAAAAACCTGCCGGTAGCCTGCCCTTGCCTTGTCCGGCTCGGTAAAATAGTCCGAGAAGTCCGTGTCTGTCAGTTCCGCACGACTTCTTCCTGTGGCTTTCTCAGTCGCCCGGTTGACGTCGGTTATTTTTCCTTCAGCGCTAATGGTTACCAGCGGGTCCTGGCTTGCTTCGATCAGGCTGCGGTTATAGACGCTCGCCTGATGCAATGCTTGCTCCATGCGTTTTTTTTCGGTGATGTCCCGCGCAATGGTGGAAATCCCGCTGATATTGCCCAACGCATCCCTGATCGGCGAAAGGGTGAGCGCGACCTGAATTACTGCGCCGTCCTTGCGTATCCTTTCCGATTCATAGTTTGCGACGGTCAGTCCATTGCGTATCTTGCCAAGAAATCCCTGAATCTCGGCATGACGCGAAGACGGGGCAAGAAACGTAATGGGCTTGCCGATGATTTCATCGGCGGTATAGCCATATATTTTCTCTGCGCCCTTGTTCCAGCTGGTAATGATGCCGTCGGTAGTTTTGCCGATGATCGCATCGTTGGTGCTTTCCACAATGGCGGCAAGCTGCGTGAGCGTCGCTGCCGCGCGTTTCCGCTCGGTGATATCCCGGGCTGCGGCGAACACGCCCAACACCTTACCCGCCTCGTCGCGATATACGCTGGCGTTATACAGCACATCGGTGACATGACCGTCGCTGTGGCACAAAGCCAGCGGATAGTCGGTGACGAAGCCTTCGGCGAAAACCTGCCGGTAGCCTGCCCTCGCCTTGTCTGGCTCTGTGAAATAGTAGGAGAAGTCTTCCCCTATCAATTCTGCGCGGCTCCTGCCGGTCGCTTTCTCGGTGGCCTTATTTACATCGGTTATCTTGCCTTCCAGACTGATGGTCACCAGCGGGTCCAGACTTGCCTCGATCAGACTACGGGCATAGGCGTTCGCCTTGATCAACGCTTCCTCTTCTTTGCGAAAATCCTTGTAGGTTTGATAAAGGCTGGTCAGCAGTCCGATCAGAACCAGTATGTAGCTTAACTTCTTTAACAGGTGTGCCAAATTAAATTCGGTGTCATACAACTGTTCAGAAAAGGGCATGTACACCGATTGCGTTGCGAGTCCTACAATCAGTGATAACACCAGCCAGTGTTCAAACTGGTCATCACGCCATTTCCCTTTGTACAGGTAACCTGTCAGTGCCATGAAAAAGAAAATAGCTGGCAGTAACTCGGCGGGCCGGCTTATCAAACCCCCTTCAATCGATATGCTCGGCAAAGGGACTGCAGCAAAAAACAGAAATGAAGTGATCGTCGCCAGCGCAGTTCCGAGCATCACCATTTTGGTATTCGGCCTGAAACTCACATCGTCGCGATGCCTGAACCACAGCAGCCAGCTGACAAACAGTAATACGGAAAGAAATAGCCGGGATGCAATCCAACTCCATGGCACCAGATGCGGATTATCCGATGGCATATAGGGCTGGAAATAAATGGAGGTTACAACCGCGTGAAAACCGTCCAGCATGGCAGTGCCAAGAAAACCCGCGCCAACGTAAAGAAACTGTGCATCTCCCCGGCTGAAAAATCTGACCAGCGCCATGGTGCCGACAAAGGCAGCCAATAGCGTTGCGGCCAATTCCATCAAGGTATGCAGCGATGTACTGCCTTGCCACTCGGTATTCCGCAGTAAAAATCCACCGCCAAGTAGCACGAGGGCAGTCGCCACATAGATTACACGACGTTTTTCATATCGTTCCATAGCGATGTTTCCTCAAAAAAATCGAAGTCCGGTTTACTGGCCGGGCAACTCAAATATTGAACGGCTTTTTTATATTTTCCGGATTCTCAGAAGGTGAGTTGGTTGGGAAACATGTTACACGCTTCTGGTTGCCGGGCATACGGACTCAAGGTGATTTCAAGTGGCAGGTTATGCGGATAGAACTGAAGTTTTCAGGTTGATCCAAACCTCACGGGAGGCTACTGATTAAAACGGTAGTCAGTTGCTGTATACAGTTGCCATCCGCCATTTCCGTCGAGTTCCAGCACCTGTGAGTGATATTTCAAAATCGAACCGCGATGACCGATGCTGACCAGCGTCGTGGCACTGCCCGACAATTGTCGATACAGACTATCCTCGTTGGCGATATCCAGTGCGCTGGTCGCTTCGTCAAGGATGGCGTAGCGGGGAGCTGCGAGCAGCACGCGTGCGAAGGCCATGCGCTGTTGCTCGCCCACCGACAACACCTTTGCCCAGTCCAACTCGGCATCCAGACCACCAGACCGTGCAACGAGATCAGGAAGGTTGACTCGCTCCAGTAAGCGCATGAGCTCCTCATCCGCAATCAACCTGTCCTGCTTCGGATACAACAGTTGGCTGCGCAGGCTACCCAGCAGCATATAGGGCCGTTGTGGCAGAAACAGCATTTCACTGCTATCCGGCCGGATAATGCGACCGCTGCCTGAGTGCCACAAGCCAGCAATGGCACGCAACAACGAACTTTTCCCGCAACCGCTGGCGCCGACGATCATCAACCCCTCGCCCGGATTAATGACAAGGGACAGGTCCTGGATCAGGGTTCTGTCATGATCAGGCGTCTGCAAGATAAGGTTTTCGATGGACAGATGTGTATCCTGCAGCAAAGCGATACTATCTTCGATCTTCAATGGGGTGCTGGCTTTTCCAGAGAGGAACCTGGCGAAGCTGTCGAGGCGATCTATTCCTGCGGCAAATCTGCTTAAGCTTTCGAAGTTATCGATAATCACCGTCAGCGCGCTCAATATCGCAGCAAAAGCACCCGCCGCCTGGACCGCCCGCCCGACTTCAAGTTCTCCCGAAAGCACCCTTCCTGCAATGATCGCGCTGGGCAGGATGATGGTCATAAAACTGTAGCCATACTGGAAAAGGTTCAGATTCAGTTGAGCCCTGATAAGTTTGTTGTAATTACTGAAGGCCTCGTTGAAACGCAGGCCGATCTGCCATGACTCCTGTGCCTCGCCGCGATAGAAGGCAATGGCTTCGGCATTTTCGCGAATACGCACCAGACTAAAACGAAAATTGGCTTCACGTTTGAGTTGGTAGAAGTTGAAGCCGATCAAAACCTTTCCAAACACCAGCACGGTGACCGCTGTGCCGGCAAACGCATAAATAATCAGGAAAAAGACCAGTTCAGTGGAAATCGACCAGAGAACGCCCGAGAAAGCAATTAGCTGCAGCAGTGCGCCGATCAGCACCAGCAGAAAATAAAGAGATTTCTGGGTAAAGGTGTTGATGTCTTCGGCTATGCGCTGATCCGGGTTGTCGATCTCGGTGCTGTTATTCAGTTCGTAATAAGCACGGTTACTGAAATAGCTGCCCAGAAACTCTCGGGTAAGCCAGCGCCGCCAGTAGATGCCGAGCTTGTCCCGCACGTAGTAGTAAAACGCATAAATAGGTACCGCAGCGATCAGGATGGCCAGGCACTCGGCGATAGAGGTCCAGAACCTGTCAGCGTCCCTCGCCGCCAATGCCGAGGTGAATTCTCCCGTCAGTTGATTAAACAGCACGGCGAATCCCGTCTGCCCCAGTAACAACACCACCAGCAAGGCAAGCACCCCTCTGGCCTGCCATTTTTCTTCCCGGAACCAGTAGGGTGCGGCTATTGCACTAAAGCGCTGCCACAGGTGGCGGTCAAAGCGGATCATATGCTGTTGCCGGATCAATTCGCCCGCGCACCTGTCTTAATCCAGAGCCACTCATATTCCAGCCTCTTCCCACGCCCTACCAGCGATCGCATTTTCAACCCCTTTGATTGGGTCCTTATTCATTTTCATATTTCTTCGTTAAGTTTTCCGGCTAGCCCTGTGCAAGATTCGGAACTGACATAATGGCATAACGATGTGGGGCACTCAGTACTAGGCAGGATGCACCGGCTTGCCCGAGTGTTACATTTGTTTTGTTGATCTTGCGATTATTTCATTGCAAACCGTCTTAACCAGATTATTGTGACTGTCACTAATTAACTTTGGCAAAAGTGAAATCAATCCGCTGGTGCTGATTTCGATGATGTTACCGTCACATAATTGCTTCATCGCACGGCTTCTGGCCCTGCTCTGCCGTTGCGCTGGCGTCATCGCCTCGCCTGATAAGGGCTTCCTACCCTTTTTAGTGACAGTCACATTATCGATAGTCATATTATTTCATCTTTAATTTGTTACAGTCACACAACAATTCTCAGTCAACGTATTTGGGAAGCGCTGAATAAATCATCCGTTCGCCCTGAGCTTGTCGAAGGGTTTTGTAACAATCTGATTGTATTGAATTTAATCCTATCATGGTTCGACCGGATTAAATCAGCGGTTACTTTGCTATCGCAAAGCGTGCGCATCGGTAAATGGCACACAATTCCAGTCTCGGCAGGCGCCGCTTCATTCCGGCACAGTTACACCGCAACACTTCTTATATTTTCTGCCACTGCCACACGGGCACTTTTCATTGCGGCCAATTTTTGGCATCTCACGCCGAATAGCAGGATCTGTAACGGCACGACGAACAGGTGCCCATAACCGGTAAAGCCCGGCGACGCTGGCTGGTATCTGTTTTGATAATTCTTCGCGTTGCTCCGGTGTTTCAATCAGGGCCTCTTCTGCCGGGGTAAGCTCCTCTGTACCCAACAAATAAATGGGGCGCAAAATTTCAAGGTTATCCGGATTGTCAAAAACATCCTGCCAATCCTGGCGCTGAAGATTAACTCCCGTCATAAAGCCATATGCCCACATTTCTCCATCGACAAATTCTCGTGGACTATCAGGATAGACCGCACTATCGAATATCGGCTCGCATGCATCCGGATTCTGCTGCAGACTCACGACGAGATTGCTCACATGTCGCATGATCAGACCGGTAATCCGTTCAACCTGCGCGTAGTTTTCAAACGATGGCTCATCCTTTTCTGACGAGCCCCAGACCTTCGGCAACCATACACTGGGTGCCGGCATGACGGGTGCGGTGACAATGGCGGTCAGAAAGCCATCAAGGCAATCCAACATCATCGTTTCATCAGACGTCGCATCCGACAATAAGAAGTCGTTGAGCTCATCCATATCCTCATCGGAGAGGGTTAGTGAAACAGGAAGAATATTTTGAGTTGACATTGTTGCTCCGTAGCTGAATTAGGTTACTGAATAAGGGCGCGCGCGGCGAATGGCACGTTGACTGAGAGCAATGATGCACATCCACCACTGACAAGTATCTTGCTTTGTGTGAATTATATATCGCTACGATCTCCTCCAAACCCGACAAGGAAAATAAATCAGGGAATTCAACCGCCGGTCAAGGTAGCGAATCCACGGCGCTGGTCTCGTCGATATGGATGATGGCGTCAAACTGCTGGGAAAGATGTGCATAACGATAATGACTGCTTAGCTCGTCTTTGGGCAAATAGTTGACGCCGACAACCCGCTCCAGCCGCCGTTCGGCAAATTTCTTTGCGAGCGCCGGGTTGCTGCGGAAGATCAGCATCAAACGGGGCTGTCCCAGCCGATGCAGGCGCTCATGCCAACTGTAGCGCAGCGCCGGGCGCAAACGCCAGACGCGGTCTTTGCCGCCCCACTTCGCTGCCGCCCGTACGCGTCCGCGATAGGTCGAAAAGCCAACCAGCACTGCATCCTTGCTGTAACGTTCGCGCATCAACTGTCCCAGGCTCAACTCGCCCACGGCCCCCTGATCGCTTTCGCGGGCATCGCCCTGATGGGAGTTGTGCGCCCAAACCACGATCTTGCCTGTCTCACCCATCCGCTTCAGCACCTGAATCAGGGTATCGGCCAGATGCTGCTCGCGCAGGTTCCACGAAAGCTCCCCCTCATGGTAAATGGCGCGGTAATACGCTTCACCGTTACTCACCACCCGTGCGCTCTGCCAGGCGGCAAAGTCGTCCTCTTCGCGCGGTTCTGCCGGCATTTCGGCCAGTTGCACCGCCGCCCCCTCGGCGCAGGAAGCCGCAAGGCCCGACTCGACATCGCGCCCATACAACATAGGCTCGGCAAGATAACCGGCAAAACAGGCATAGCGTTGCCGTGCCAGTGTCGCGGCCTCAATGGAACGCCGTGCTAAATGGGTCACTACGGCGTCAGCTGACTCCGGCACACTATAGAGGTCCATGCCGTAGAGCCGCACCGGCGCCAAACCCGGAGCACGGGTGAAATTGATGGTGCGCAGACTTTCGGCAAAGTCGCGCACCTCGCTATTGCGCCACGTCCAGCGCGGAAATCGGATAAAACCGCCTAGCGCAGAGGCGGCGTCGCTATCCCCACTGCTGCCGCGTATGTAGGCGTCGAGCCGCCGTACAGACTCCCACGGCGCTTCCAGTATCACGGCACCGAACCCGGCCTCTTCGATCAGCCGTCGCGTGATGCGTGCCCGCTCCCGGTAGAATTCCCGGCTGCCGTGGGTGGATTCACCGAGCATGACGATGCGGGCGTCACCTATCATAGACAACAATGCATCGTAGTCCTTGTCGCCGCCGGTCAGCGGCTCTGCTTCCCCGCAGGAAAACGCAAACAGCCCCCAAGCCATCAATGCCGCCATCAGGATGATCCGCCGCATCAGGCAAACCTCCGCAACGCAACACAGGCCAGGGCGTAAATCAGAACAGCCAGCAGGATCACTACTGCAAAGCCAAAATGAATTGCCAGCAACGTGGCGAGCACGGCTCCTACCACCGAAGCGAAGCCGTTAATCGCCCACGCCCAGGGTATGGCCTCCTCGTCCGTGCACGACAGGTGCAGCATGCCGGTTGGAAACGGCACGCCCATGCAGATCGCTAGCGGTGCAATCAGCAGCACTGAAACAGCTATTTTTGCCGCATCGGGCAAATGGATCAGTGACTGGAACAGACCCGGCAGGACGGCGAGGTAGAGCAGTGATAACACGCCCATCGCCATCACCGCCGTCGTGACTTTGCCAGCCCGCTGCCAGCGACCGGCCAGCCAGCTGCCAACAGCGGCGAACACTAAAAATGCGCACAACACGACAGCCACAGCATATAGCGGGTGCGCCAGAAACAGCACGAATTTCTGGATGAAGGCGATTTCCATAAACATGAAGGCAAAGCCGATGGCTAGAAAATACCAGGCCACCGGCCATCGGGGCAAGCTGCGCCGACCGCGTGACAAGGCCAACGGTGCCACGATCAGCAGTGCGCTTGCCGCAAAGGCCTGCACCAGTGTCACGACCAGCAGCGGATAACTCCAGTCAAGCAGCGACATGCCGCCCTGTTCGCGCAGGGCGAATAATTCTGCGGCTGAATTCCATTTAAAAAAACGGAAAAAATGCGGCCTGTCATCGGTCGCAGGCTCGATGTAGAACTTGTATTGGTCGATGAATTCCTGCCGTTGCGGCCCCAATAGTGCAATGGCGCCATCGAAGAAGTACGTTCGTGCCAGCAGGTTGTAACGGTTTGCCTCGGCAATGCGCATTCCCGGGTAATAAGCCAGATCGAAAGAACGTGCACGGCAGAACGCCTTGACCGCCGCGATATCCGTCCCGGTAAAATCGCTGTTCTTTACCAGCAGCGTGACGGTCTTCCAGCCCCGGATCATCACCATCCGCGCTGCGGGATTGGACACGCCGCTGTGTTCCAGCGCTGACGCCGCCGTGGCAAACAGCTTCAGCGCATCGCGCGGCGGCAGCGTGAGCCAGCGGGTAACTGCAAGCATGCCGCCCGGCGTGAGTCTGTTGAGGTAGGCCTGCAACGCCTCGACCGTGTAGAGATAGTTTTCGCTCAGGCCGTATAACCCCGCTGAGGCGGTGCCGAATGAATCCAGCAGGGCCACCTGGATCAGGTCATAGCGCTCAGGGCTGGCATTGACGAAGCCGCGCGCCTCGGCCTCAAATACATGCACGCCGGGCTGTGCATAGAGGTTGCCGGCGTAGCCATTAAACCGTCGCCGCAGCAGATCAGTGACATTGCGGTCCAGCTCCACCGCATCGACCGCAACGCTGCCGTGATACAACGCCTGCAAAACATCGCTGCCTCCCCCGGCTCCGAGCACCAGCACGCGCGGCCGTTCAAGCATATGGTAAGGCAGCGCTGAGGTTAGCTGGTCGAGATAGGCCAGCGGTGCAAGCTTGCCATCAAACCTTGTCAGCGCAGACGGGCCGTTGCCATCCACGAACACGCCCAATTGGGGCGGAGGTTCACTCGTCGCATTCAGACTCATCCCGGGTGCATCTCGCAACGGCACACGGGTATTTTCCACCACAGTGATCTGCCCCAATGGGCTGGAACGTTCCTCAACCACGCTTGCGCCGACGATATTCAGGGTCTGGCTCAGGTCCTTGTAAGCCGAGGGATGCACTTGCACGCCGGGTAGCACCATCAGCACAGCCAGGCCAATAAATAATGTTATCAGCCATTTTGGCCGCATCTTCAGCTCGATGACAGCGATGGCGGCAGCCAGCAACGCCAATGCCGTGAGTGCGGTCAGTACCTGCGGAGGCGGCACGAGGAACAGTACACCGATGACGCCAAGGCTGCCCGCTCCTGCACCGAGAATGTCACAGGCATAAACCTGTGATGACTGTTTGCCAAAGTGCGCAAAGACGAGGCCGATGCCCAGTCCTCCGCAGAAAAACGGCAGCATCATCAGCAGATACACGGCGAGCAGTTTGACAAACTGGGTCTTGTCCCACCACAGTTCGAGCGGATTGAACGGAACCTGTTGCGAAAGCCAGAAAGCGGCAGGCATCAGGAAAGCCAGCGCTGTCGCGGCCATGACGTACACTGCGCCGAAGTGCGGCGCGATTTTCACCTTCAGCAGGGTAAGCGCCGTTCCGCTTGCGCCGTAGCCCAGCATCGCTGCGCTGATGATCATGTAGGCGAAGTGATGCCACAGCACGATGCTGAACAGACGCGTCAGCAGCACCTCGTAGGCCAGCACGCAGGCGGAGAGCAGGCCGATCGCGATGAACGGCGGACGGAGCATGGCTAATGTCCGCCGGTAAGCGGAACGAAGCGTACCGGCAAAAGCTGGCGGGTGGTCACAGTACCGTCCTGTTGTTTCTCCACCAGCATCAGGTACTGGGTCATGAATTGCGTGCCTAGCGGGATTACCATGCGGCCTCCCGGTTTCAGTTGCTTGAGCAGCGGCGGCGGCACATGACTTGAGGCAGCCGTCACCATGATCGCATCGAAAGGCGATACTTCCGGCCAGCCATAATAACCATCGCCGACCCTCGTTTCCACATTATGGTAGCCGAGAGATTTCAGCCGCTCGCCCGCCTGTTTTCCCAGCGGGGCGATGATCTCGATGCTGTAGACCGAGCCTGCCATCTCCGCCAGAACCGCCGCCTGGTAACCGGAGCCGGTGCCGATTTCAAGCACCTTGTCGCCGGCCTTGAGCTTCATCAGATCGGTCATCAGCGCCACAATGAAAGGCTGCGAAATCGTTTGCCCGTAGCCTATCGGCAGGGGGCGATTGAGATAGGCCAACCCGGCCAGATTGTCCGGCACGAAACGATGCCGTTCAACTCTTTCCATCGCCGCGACGACGCCAGGGCTGAGCGCTGGACTGCCGCCGTATGAGGATGTGGCGGCAGTATCGGCCAGCACCTCCTCCACCATCTTGTGACGCTCGGCATCGAATTCGCCGCCCTGTGACGGGAGTGCGCAACAAAGGGCGACAAGCAATACAAGGATACGTTTCATCATTCCTCCTTGCCGAATTCGGTTTCGAACTGGTTAGACAGCCGCTGTCATCTTAACTTGATCCCGGTCCGGTTGCGCGACATTATCGGAGAGGTTTTGCATGTCCACTTGCAATTATCCGGCATGTCAAATTGAAAACAATTCTCATAAATGCGACATAACCACATGAATATTCTAGTAATTTTATCTTGGAAGTTGTTTTTCTATAAAATCGCTATTTAGCGCAAATGCTTACGTCCGGCTTTCGGGTGCTCGGACGCATGACAAGCACGGCGATAGGACTGCAAGGTTTTCTGGACGCGGCCCAGCACAGTGCCTCGCGGATACTCTCCTTCCGCATCCACCACACCGGCCGGCAGCCCCATCAGCAACTCCATGCCATGGCTTACATGCTCTGCGGTATAAATATGAAACAACCCCTGTCCAACGGCCTCAATGACCCGGCGTTCGAGCATCAGATGACGGCAGTTGCGGGATGGAATCAGCACGCCCTGACTGCCGTCCAGACCTGCCGCCTCGCAGATACGGAAGTAACCTTCAATTTTTTCGTTCACGCCCCCGACCGGCAAAACTTCGCCGTGCTGGTTGACCGCTCCCGTCACGGCAATGCCCTGTTTGAGAGGCAAACCCGACAAAGACGAGAGCAACGCGTAAAGCTCGGCACAGGAAGCGGAGTCCCCCTCTACGCCGAAATATTCCTGTTCGAACACGATAGAGGCATTAAGCGCTAACGGGGCCAGATGCGTAAATAACGCAGACAGATAGTTGTGCAGGATAAACACGCCCTTATCGTGAACAGGCCCGGACATCTCCACTTCACGCTCGATGTTGAGTAAACCATCATGACCGGCATAGGTGCGCGCAGTAACCCGGACCGGGAAGCCGAAACGGTAATCACCCAGATCCATCACGGTCAATCCGTTGATCTGCCCGGTTTGTTCGCCTTGCACGGTAATCAGCACTTCACCATCGGTAATTGATTCCTGCATACGCTGAGCGGGGTAATCATGACGCCGGGTGCGGGAAGCCATGGCCGTTTCAACATCCGACACCTCCACCAGATGGGCCGCACGTGCCTGGCAGAGTGCGGCGCTCTCCATCACCATCGCTTCGGCGCGCGCAAAATTAGCACTCTGGCGTGTCTGGTCATCCACTTCACGGTGTGTATCCTCCAGCAGCCGCGCAACAGAAGCTGCGGAAAAATGCGGCAACCCCAGATTCCGACAGCTGTGTGCGACGAAAATCGCAAATGCTCGACGGGTTTCATCGCTTGATGAAAAACTCTCGACAAAATCCACCTTGACCCGGAAGCGGCGCGCGAATTCTGGATCTTCTTCCTGCAATTCGTAATACTGCTCGCGCGAAGCGATCAGTATGATCTTTACATCGATATCTACCGCTTCAGGCTCAAGCGATACCGCTGCAATCGGTGCGAAGGCGGTGCCAGGTTCCTCGATCTGCAACCTGCCGCTGCGCAAAAATCGCCTCAGCTTTTCCCACACCAGACCATCCGCCAGCAAGTCACGCAAATGCAACATCAAAAATCCACCATGCGCACGGAGCAGACTGCCTGCCCGGATACGGGTAAAATCCGTCACCAGCACATCATTCTCGGTCTGATATTCGATGCTGCCGAACAGCGAACGGAATAACGGATTGTCCTCGACGATCACCGGTGCGCCGTGCAGCCCCTCATTGTCCACGACCAGATTGACCCGGTAACGGGACAACACCCGGCTCAGGTTTTCCAGCCTGTCCTCCTCATCGGCGTCGGATGCATTGAATAGCTCAATATTTTCAAGTACATCCTGCACGAGTTGTTCAAGATAACTGCCCAGTTTGATGGAGTCCTTGATCTGTTTCTTCAGCCGACTCCTGATTTCCTGCAATTCCCGATCCAGCAACGGCTTTACCAGCTGGCGCCGCAACGCAGCCAGCGATTCGTTCATAGCCAGTTCCATCGGCCGTGTCTTGTCCAGAAAACGGCTGATTTCAACACGCAATTCCTGTTCGGCCTTGTCGATTTCTGCCCTGCGCTCCTTGGGCAAGGCGTATACCTCATGCTCTGTGATCGCATGTCGCTTCTCACCCATCAGCGTGAATACCAGATGACCGGATTCGCGGTGCAGCACGAAGTGGTGTGCTTCGGCAAAGGCATCCAGTGCCGCGTAGGCTAGCGCTTCATCTGCCTTGTAAGCATTTTCGATGCGCTCGCTCTCAGTCTTGAATTCCTGCCCGTTCAGGCACTGAGGAATTTCTTTCTGTAGCGTTTTTGTCAGCTGCGTCATGAGTTGACGCAGCAGGCGCCCCTGCCCCGCAGGCAGCCGCAACGCACGAGGCCGTTCCGGCACATCGAAGTTGTGCAAATAACACAGGTCTGGTGGCACCGACCTTACTGTAGCGGCTGTGTGCATTGCCTGCTTCAGCAACGACGAGCGACCGCTGCCGACTTCACCCAGCACGAACAGGTTGTAATCCGGCTGATCCATATAAAGGCCGAATTTTGCTGACATTTCGGCACGCTCCTGACCGATCCACGGCAGGGGGCTCGAGAGCAATTCGGTTGTATCGGAAAATCCAAACACATCGGGATCGATGGATAAGCGCAATTCGGCAGGAGTCAGTTTCGTAGTCGACATTTTTTCGGGTGAGTCAGAGTAGATTTGTTGATTGTAACGAATAAGCTTAAGCCTGATAGCGTATTGCATTTATTGGTACACTTCGTCCTAAGCCAATTCAACCCGTTTTGTTTGATTTTTCAGACGCGCATGGAGTTTTATCATGATCAGAACCTTACTCACTTCTTTAATCTTGCTGACGCTGCTGTCCCCAGCTATTGCCCGGGCCGGTGTTGAAGGCGAGCTGTCCTCCCCCCACAATAACATTCAGTCGTTGGGCGAACTACGTGCCAGAGCGGCCGCAGGCGATGCAGATGCCCAGTTCTACTTGGGCGGTGTATTTTTCAAGGGACAGGAGGTCAAACAAGATTACGCAGAGGCAGTAAAGTGGCTCAGGCTTGCCGCAGTGCAAGGACATCCCCAGGCCCAGTTCAATCTGGGGATGATGTATGACGCAGGGCAAGGTTTAGTGCAGAATCATGCGGAGGCTGCACGGTTGTATCGCACGGCCGCCGATCAGGGGCTTGCTTTGGCACAGCTCAATCTGGGTGTGGCCTATGCAAATGGTGAAGGTGTGCCACAGAACGATACCGAGGCCGTGAAGTGGTTTCGCCGGGCGTCCGAACAGGGTGAGGCACAAGCCCAATTTGATCTGGGTGTGATGTACGCGAAGGGACAAGGCGTAGGGCAAAATATGACTGAAGCCTACCGCCTGGCCCGGCTCGCCGCCGCCCAAGGACACGAAATGGCCAAGGCATTAATGATGGATTTGACCAAAAAAATGACGCCTGAACAACAAGCCAATATAAACAGGCCAGCCGCGCAGGCCAAGACACCTCCTGCTGCTTTGGTAACTGGCAACAAGCCGGCCACGGACACCTCGCTCCGAAGTGACGATTATTATGTACAACTTGGTGCATTCAAGACGCAAAATATGGCTGCGGATTTCATGGAAAAAATACGTGCCAAGCTGGGCGACATCGACAAACCCTACAGCCTCTTCACCAATGAAGGCTGGGTGCGCATCCATGTCGGCCCTTATACCAGCCAGGACGAGGCGCGCCGCAGCGCTGACAATTTTAAGGTTAAGCTGGGGTATGAGCCGAAAGTAAGACGACATTGAGTTATTGAAAAATCGGATCGCACAGCCCCGGATACCTGTTTAACTATATGAATAATAAGTAAATTACGGACTTTCATGGAGCGGATATGACAGTCAGAACGCTATTCTCATTCTTAATTTTTATGGCGCTCAGCTTATTGCATCCTGTCGCATGGGCAGATTTCGAGCAAGACCTGTCCGCTACCGGCGATATAAATAACTTGCCAGCGCTGCGGGAGCTACGTGCTCGCGCGGTCGCAGGCGATGCCAATGCCCAACTGAACATGGGGGGTATTTTTTTCAAGGGTCAGGATGTCGATCAGGACTACGCCGAAGGCGCCAAGTGGTTCCACCTTGCCGCACGCCAGGGTAATCCTCATGCCCAGTTCAATCTGGGCATGATGTATGACATGGGACTTGGCACAGCGCAAAACCATACTGAGGCGGTACGCTGGTACCGACTTGCAGCCGATCAGGGGCTCGCCCTGGCACAGCTCAACCTCGGCGTGGCATATGCCACAGGTCAGGGTATTTTGAAAAACGAGCTTGATGCGGCCAAGTGGTTAAGGCTTGCCGCTGATCAGGGGGAGGCACAGGCGCAATTCAACTTGGGGGTAATGTACGCAAATGGCCAGGGGGTAACGCAAAATTTTACTGAAGCGTACCGGTGGGCCAGACTTGCGGCGTTACAAGGCCACGAAATGGCCAACGCACTGGCGCTGGATTTATCCAAACAAATATCACCCGAACAACAGGCCCGCAATCCTGGCTATACCGCCCAGGAAACCTTTACGCAGGAAACCTCTACCCAGGAAGCCTCTGCAAACAGCGTTTCTGAAAACAGCTCAGCCGCATCAACCGGAAGTGGCGATTATTACTTGCAACTCGCTGCATTCAAATCCAAAAAAGAAGCGGAAAAATATTTGGCAAAGATGCTCGGTCAACTTGGCAAGATCGATAAGACTTTCAGCATTTTCAAGAGTGACGGCTGGGTACGTACGCAGATCGGGCCATATGTCAGCCTGAACGAAGCGCGTCGTAGCGCGCTAAGTTTTAAGAGCCGACTGGGCTATGAACCCTTGCTAAAAAGACACTGACGCTAAAGTTTGCATTCGTGCGACCTATGCCAGAAATCAGGTCCATAAATCAGGCAAAGGCCATCGCGATCTCATCCCCGCACTTGCGCATGGCCATTTCGATCTCATCCACTTGACCCACGTCAATACCCAGCGCCTGCCATTCCTCGATCCCGATTTCTGCAACCAAAGGCTCCTGCATCCCAAAAGTGGGCAGCAGTTTTTCCGCCAGATTGGCCATCACAAGGAGGGGTTGCCCTGCTGCAAGCCCTGTCGCGTCATATGAATGGTGGTGACGCAATACGGCAGTGATACTTGCCGGCAGGTTCCAGTGCTCAGTCAACAATGCCCCCAGGTCACAGTGATTCATCTCCAGCATTTCTGCTTCCAGCTCCAGGGTAGAACGCCCGACTTCAGTCGCGAGACGGGCATGAAAGCGATTGCTGAGCTCAGGATCAATGTGATCCAGCACCAGAAAACCGATGTCATGCAACAGACCGGCCAGATAGATTTCTTCATCAGGGGGTCGAATTTCCTTCGGCATGGCCCGGGAAAGTGTGTCCATTGCCAGGGCGACAGCCATACTGTGTTGCCACAAATTCATCACATTCAGTAAGCCAGGCAGTTTTCTTGCCATGGACGAAATCATCGAAAAACTCAGTGAAATCATCTTGATGCGATTGATCCCCAATACCGCAGCCGCATCACCGACCGTCAGAATCCTTCTCGTGGTATGAAACAGCGGGGAATTCGCCAAACCGATGATCCTCGCCGAAATAGCCGGGTCTTTTCCTATCAGCTTGAGCAGTAATTCATCACCTTTGTCAGTTGCCAGATTGATCGACAGGATTTCTTGCGAAATTGCAGGTATGGGGGGCAAGGAACGAAGTAAGTCAATGTGCATATTCATGGGAGAGGGAGTGTTGTAATCAGGTCGGAGATGAAAGTTTCCGGCGCAAAGTTTCTTGTCCAGCCCAATTGATAAGTGCAGTTGCGGGCATCGGACGTGCAATAAAATAGCCCTGACCGATATTGCAGCCCATTTCACGCAATATATCAAAATGTGCCTCTGTTTCAATGCCTTCCGCGACGCTCTTGAGATCAAATGCGCTGGCGAGTGCGATGATACCCAAAACGATCGCATGATCGCCCTTGCCCATCGCCAGGTTGCGCACAAAGGACTGGTCGATTTTGAGCGTATCTACCGGCAGGCTACTCAGGTAGGACAAAGAGGAATAGCCGGTACCAAAATCATCGAGCGCAAAGCCCACGCCGATTTTCGTGCAGCTTTCGATGATAAGCCGGATATTGGCAATATTCTTGATCACCGCAGTCTCCAGCACTTCGATCTGAAGACAGTTGGCTGGAAGTGAGGGGTGCAGCGCGAGCTGTGCCTGCAACTTTTCAACGAAGCCGGATGATTTGAGGTGATATTCAGATATATTGATACTCACTTCGATATCCTGCCCCGCAGTACGCCACTGGGCAATCTGATGCAGTGCAGTTGCCATCACCCACTCCCCGATCGCAATATCGAATTCGGTATTTTCAACAGCGAGCAAAAATCTTGCCGGGGCTAGCAGGCCCAGTTCCGGATGATTCCAGCGAATCAATGCCTCTACACCAACCAGCCTTCGTGTACGCAAATCGACCTTGGGCTGGTAATAAAGCTCGAACTGCTCATCCAGCAGGGCGCGCCCGATACGCTTGAGCATTTCTTGCTGGCTGCGTGCACGCAAATCGAGTTCAGGGTCATAAAGGTGAAAACGGTTCTTTCCCGATTGCTTTGCCGCGTACATGGCCTGGTCGGCATGACGCAACAGCGTGTCCATATCCTCGTCATCCAGAGGGTAGATACTGACACCGATGCTGGCGCCGACAACAAAGGGGTTTCCCATGATGTCGATCGGTTCGGCAATTGCGGCAAGTAAACGATCAAGTGTCCTGCTGCATTCGTCGCCGCGTTCCAGCCCCAGCAACAAAATGACAAACTCATCTCCTCCCAGACGTGCGACCGTATCACTGCCACGCAGGGTACGCGGGATGCGTTGCGCAATTTCGATCAGTACGCGATCCCCGGCCTCATGTCCCATGGTATCGTTGATGAGTTTAAATCCGTCGAGATCCAGATAGCAGATCGCCAGCATGTTCTGTTCTCGCACAGCCTGAGCAATCGCCTGCTTCAAGCGATCGCCCAGCAGGGTACGGTTCGGCAGCCCCGTCAGGGCGTCATAGTGCGCAATGCGTTCCAGTTGCTTCTCGTGTTGCTTGATTTGTGTGATGTCCGATGAAATACCGACATAGTTGGTGACTTCCCCCGCATCGTTGCTAATGGCTGAAATACTCAGCCACGTGGCATACAGCTCACCTTCCTTGTTACGGTTCCAGAGCTCGCCCTTCCAGTGCCCCGTCCTTGTAATAGTTTGCCACATGGATTCATACAACGAGGCGCCCTGATGGCCAGATTGCAGGATACGCAGGTTCTGGCCGATGAGTTCTTCATGGGAATAGCCGGTAATGCTGCAAAATGCGGCATTGGCCTCGATGACGTTGCCTGACGCATCGGTAATCGCGATCCCTTCGAGGGCGCTCTCGAATACCCTGGACGTCAGTCGTTGCCTGTCCTCTGTCCGTTTGCGTTCGGTGATATCCGCATCAGGCAGCGCATTTTGTGAGATACAGGAGTTGCTTTCCGGTACGCAGGATTTTGGCATGGTGTGAAAATGGGCTAGTTCACTTGTAAACTGGAGCATACCCTATCGGGCAATGCATGGTAAGTACTGTTAGCACGGTAAATTTATACAATCAGGTCAGTCCTAACCTCGCCGGAATTCCCCCTAGCAAATCCTCGGCAGTTGTTCGCCCGCCAGCCAGTCTACGATACGTCTGCCGCCCATCTTCGTGCTCATCTGTACGAAACCGTGCGCATCTGCCCTGACATCCCCGATAATGGCAGCCTCACGGGCCCGTGGATGCGCGCGCATCACTTCCAGCAAGCGCTCTGCATCTTCAGGCGCGCAAATCGCCACCAGCTTACCTTCGTTGGCGACATACAACGGGTCCAGGCCCAAAAACTCACAAGCCGCTTCCACGGCCTGGTTCACCGGAATCGCCGCTTCGTTGAGCAGCATGCCCACGCCAGATTGTTTGGCGATCTCGTTCAGCGTGGTCGCCAGCCCGCCGCGCGTCGGGTCACGCAGCACGCGCAAGCTCGCACCAGAATCGAGCATTGCAGCAACCAGCCCGTGCAGCGCCGCCGTGTCCGACACGATGGGTGCATCGAAGCTTAATCCTTCACGTTGCGACAGCACCGCCATGCCATGATCGCCTATCGTGCCAGACAACAGGATTTTATCGCCAGGCCGGGCCCTGTCTCCCGACAGAGTGATCCCGTCACGAACCACACCGACGGCAGTTGTGGTGATAAACACGCCATCGCCCTTGCCCTGCTCCACTACCTTGGTGTCACCGGTCACAATCGGCACCCCCGCCTCAAACGCCGCCTGCGCCATGGACTCGACGATGCGTTTCAGGTCAGACAGTAAAAAACCTTCTTCGAGTATGAAAGCCGCAGACAGGTACAAAGGCGCAGCGCCCATCATCGCCACGTCGTTGATGGTGCCGTGTACCGACAGACAGCCGATATCGCCACCGGCAAAAAACAAGGGTGAGACTACATGACTGTCGGTAGACATCACAAGGCGTCCGGACGCCTGCGGCAGCAATGCACCATCGTTGCCCTGGGCCAGATAGGGATTGTCGAACGCGGCTGCGAACAAAGCTGTAATAAGTTGTGACATCGCCCGCCCGCCTGCGCCGTATGACATCTCGATACGCCCATTTTTAAAGTCCAACGGACGGGAATAGTTTTTAGTGACACTCATTGCGTGGTCTCCCGAAACCGCCCATAGGAATAATGTGCAGCGCATGCGCCCTCGCTTGACACCATGCACGAACCGACAGGATTTTCCGGCGTACATACAGAGCCGAAAATTTTGCATTGTTGTGGGCGCTTTTCACCGCGCAGAATGGCTGCGCATTCGCACGCCTTGTGATCCGGCACGGCAACATATTCTGAGTTAAAACGCAGCTCTGCATCAAATCCGGCAAACTCGGCTCGCAGCCTCAAGGCGCTGTGCGGCACCGACCCCAGGCCGCGCCACTCGAATGCCTCGCGCAACTCGAACACCTCTGATACCAGCTTCTGCGCCTTCAAATTGCCTTCACGGGTCACCGCGCGGGTGAATTCGTTTTCGACTGTCGCACGCCCCTCGTTGATCTGGCGTATCAGCATCAGGATGGCCTGCATTACATCCAGCGGTTCGAATCCGGCGATCACCACCGGCTTGGCGTAATCACTGGCAAACACCTCATAAGGCTGACTGCCGATCACGGTGGAGACATGCGCAGGGCCTATGAAACCATCCAGCGCCACACCTGCCGGTACATTCAGAATCGCGTGCATCGCCGCCGGGGTCAGCACGTGATTACACAGAATACTGAAATTATTCAGCCCCTCTGCCGCCGCCTGCTTGATCGCTACTGCGGTTGGCGGCGTAGTTGTCTCGAAACCGATGGCCAGAAACACTATTTGCCGATCCGGGTTGTCGCGCGCGATCTTCAAGGCGTCCTGAGTTGAATAAATCATCCGCACATCGGCACCTGCAGCCTTGGCCCGCATCAGCGTCAAATTGTTTGAGGCCGGAACGCGCATCGTGTCGGCGTAGGTGCAAAGAATCACACCCAGCTCTGCCGCCAGACGGATCGCCTGATCCACGCGACCGATAGGCAACACGCACACCGGACAACCCGGGCCGTGTATTAGCCGCACATTTGCAGGCAATAAATCCGCAAGACCATAGCGTGAAATCGCGTGGGTATGCCCGCCGCAGAATTCCATCAGGCGATAAACACGCTGCGGGTCAGCCTCGCGCGCGATGTTGGCGGCGATGATCGATGCCAGCCCTCCGTCACGGAATTCGTCAACGTATTTCATGTCGGCGAGTCACAAGACAAATCATTCATCGCACCCAGTTCGGCGAATAATTCCAGCGTGCGTAGCGCCTCCTCTTCATCGAGCTTTTGCAGCGCGTAGCCGACATGGACGATCACATAGTCACCCACTGTGACATCCTCCACCAGGGCAAGCGATATTTCCTTACGCACACCGCCCAGATTAACGATGGCGCTGTTGTCAGCGATGAGCTGTTCGACTCGGGCGGGTATAGCCAGACACATATTCAGATCCCTAGATTAATTCGTGCGACACTCAAACATTTGTTAATCGCAATCATCAGGTTTTTGATGACCGATTATAGTCAGCCAGCGCCGAGGCTAGCTGCCCCGTCGGGCAGGCGGCATCACCGGCACCGAACTCTTGCTGCAAGGCGTCCTTGTTATCGGCAATATAATCGATGCCGCGATCAAGGTTATCGAGTTGTTTCGAGAAAAAATTGCCGTCAGATACGAGCAAGCTTGCCGACTTGGCAAAATTTTCGCCAAACTCCTGCACGGTATTTACAACCCCCTGCTTGTTGGCTGCCAGCTGCGTGTCCAGCCTGGCGGTATCCATCGCCGCCAGGTGCGTATACGGATCAATCGTGATGCCCAGATCGCCCAGGCCATGGATTCCATCCCCGGCGCCAAAGAAACGGCTTTTAATATTTTGCTCCAACTCATATTGAGAAACCTGTGCCGCCTGCGTGCCGGCCAGCAATCCGCCTTGCTGAATATCAGGGGTATATCGGCGAATCCAGTTGTTATATTGACCGACGAATCCCAGCAACCGGAGCTTGATGCTGTCATGACCGGTGGATGTCATAACGCTGCCCAGATTTTTGCCGACATCCTGCATTTGCAAGACATCGCTTTTCATCTGGCTCAGTTCTGAAAACTGGGCCTTATAAAGAACGTCCAGGTTATTGATAACACTAATCATTTTATATGCAGACTCCGGATCTGCCAGCGCCATATTGCGCCCCGTGGCAGATAGTCCTTTGATGCTGCCAATGGATGAAATTGGGCTGCTTTGACTAATCGAAGATAACGGTGATAAGAGGAGTGGATCAGTTGTATTACCGTTTGCCACCAATAACTGGAACAAATTATCCCACGCGCCATCGTTTTTGGCACCGGCAACTGAGCTCATCATTGAACTTAACACCCGTGCCTTCAGGGGTGTAACAGCGTCTGGCGGAATCGTCATGGAATTACTCCTCGGGTTAGTTACGTGAGATCGTGACAACGTAGCGAACAGATTGCTATAACTTGTTTTTTCCTCTCAGTGCGCGAAATCACTTAGTCAACGGAGAAAATATCTGAGCGTGCCCGGAATTTTATGTTTTCGAAATAGCCAGTAGTAGCAGCGGTGGCATCTTACTACGTTGCCTGAGAGCCGTCATCAGCTAGCATCGCTAGGAATTTCCTTACACAATCCTGGTCTAGTCCCCGGTTTTAAAAGCGTATTTATAGTTTCCCACAATATCTGTGGATAACGCTGTGGATAAAGTGGATGGTCAAGCCTTTAAAGCCGTGATGCATAAGGCTTTTTTCCTGTTCTGCCTGTTTTTTGTCACGACAAATTATTGATAAAAATCAATTGGTTATATAAAACATGAGGTGTTGCTACAGGATATTCGCCACCAGGCCGCGTGTCCTCTGACATTGTGAACAATTCGAGATTGTCAACACGTGCGCAGTACTATTTTTACAAGGCAAGCCTCGCCTGCTGCCTGCATCCGAACTCACTCGTGCAATCAATCAGTTCCCGGATGACAACGCACACTTGCTGAGAATTTCCAAGCGGGTAATAGCCACATCTGGTCGCTGCTGTTTAGCGCCCAGGCATGCGTAGCATCTCTTATTATTCAACCTCATCCAGCGAGAGCATTGCTGCGCCGTAGGAATTGGAACAGGTGGCCTGTTTCACCTGCAGCGTGCGCTTTGTCGCACTTTGTTTGCACTCCTGTGTGTTTGCCGCTGAAGCTGTATTTGTTACCAGCTGAATATCTTTGCTTGCAACGCTATTCGCCTCAACGATAGAGAAAGGCCCTACCGGTTTTGCACCCATCACAGAAAAATCTCGCGGGGAATCTGCAACGATGGCGAGCAAGTGATCCTTGCCCTTGGGACCACCCGCCACAATTTGCCAGCTTGAGCGCGGCAACTGCAGCGTCTGTCCGGTCTCGATGTAGTGACTGGAATCCAGCTTATTGGGAAAAATCAAATCGAAGCTTTTTCCATCCGAGCCTACCATTAGCAGATAAACATAGCCCGAGTGAGTTGAGGTTAATGAAAATTCGACACTATCACGTCCAATGCGCAGGACGTTTCTGGCCGACTTGAGTGTCACCTGACGATGATCATCGCGGTTGTTATAAATATCCAGCAGTGTGCGATAGGCTTCAGGTGCGACGGGCGAGGGAGCACCTCCACCCACCGCCATAGCAGGCAAGGGCGTTCCGCTAACCGCAGCCGTGCTGCCGCCGAATTTCATTACCGCACCGGTATTGCCGACAATGACGATATGATGAGGCCGTAAACCTTCCGCAGACTTGAGCATTAAATCAATTTTAGGCTGCGCACATTGGCGCACTTCATCTGCGGTGATGGCCCCGCTGCCATCCAGATCACGTGCATCTCCCTCCAGACATTTGAGCCATGAGCGGGTCGCCACCCCGCCTTTACCGGGCTGGTCAAAGGAAACTTCATTATCCTGTGCTGCTGCGATGTAAACATAATTCTGTGCGCCGCTGCCAGGGTTGTTGATGCCACGCGTGATACTGCGAGTTAAGACATTGATGGATTTTGAGCAGGAATCCGCATTCCCCTTACTCCAGTACTTGGGCGTAAAGGCAACATTCTTTTCCAGCGATGAAATCGCACGAGAAGTTGCACCACCCGAATGACACGCATCCAGCAGCACAATGACCTTGCGGGCCTTGGCGGAAATGGTTTTAAGCTTACTCTCCAGCTCCGAGTCGATAAAGCCATCGCCATCGACAGTTACCAGGGACTCGGCGCAACGCTCTTCGGGTTGCTGGATATATTGGCGACCACCGTGGCCTGAATAATAGATGAATACATCATCTCCTTCTCCGACGCTGGCAGCCAAACCATCAAATGCCTGTGCCATGCCCAGCAGGGTCAGCTGCTGATCGTGAAATTCGCGAATATTTTCGTCCTTGACCCCCATCAAATGTGCAATGGCGCGCGCATTTTGAGCATCGTACTTCACCCCCCTGAGCGGAGGAATCCCGGACTGGTATTCACTGATCGTCATGATCAAGGCATGGACTGTCGCATAAGTATGACCACTCAGCAGCACGCCCAACATTAAAGCACCAAACAGGCCAATTTTTTTCATTTGATCATTCTCCCGTAAGAACAACAGACCTTGCCAAAACGGCTTGGTCTATAAAAAAAACAGATAAGCAATCAGCGCATCAATCAGAAAAATTAAAAACAGGCTGCGCATGACCGCACTGATCGCAGCCTTGGGAACCCCTGTGATTGCCAGATTTGCCGATAGTCCGTGATAACAGGATACGGATGCAATCGTCACGCCAAACACGAATCCCTTCATCAGCACCACACCGAATTCAGACAATCGTACCAATGAAAAAAAACGCTCAACTTGTTGAATAAATGAAACATCCTGAAAGAGCGCACTGACTGCGAGGCCACCCCCTATGGCGATCAGTTGAAAATAAACCGTCATGATCAGTACTGACAAGGTAACACCCGCCAGGCGAGGTACCACCAGATAGTTAAGCGGTGATATGTGCATGCGCTCCAGATAAGTCATTTCGCCATTGATTTTCATCAGAGCCAGTTCTGAAGCGATTGCCGTGCTGCTTCTAGCTGCAATGATGATAGCCGCAAACAACGGTCCTACCTCACGGACCACCAGCCAGATCAATACCTTCACCGTCAATTCGCTATTACCACCTACCAGCGCGGTGGTTTGGGTCACTACCAACACACCGCACAACAAGGCAAGAACGGATACAACTTTTAGCGCTTCAACGCCCGTGAAATATAGCTGCTGGTAAAACACCCTGAGTACAGGCCCTTTTTTTAGCTCACGCAAATTGCGCGCGCCATAGCATAGCAGTGTCCAGTACCCCTGAACGGACGGCCACAAACCAGCCTTGGCTGATCGCAAGCTGGACTCTGGCATTATCTTACTGCCTTCTCCTGCAACACAATGTCGTCGGGACGTTCAAGCGATAAGGCACGCCACGCCTGTCTGGCCTCATATTTCAGGTTATCCGCTTCAAGCGTGGCCGCATACAACACTCGATCAGAGAAAGGCGCATCCTGCTTTGGACGTGCAGCAGTGACAGCAAGTGCTTTTGCTTCTGAAACCAGCGTAAAGCCGCCGGTCGCAGAAAGAGTCTCGCCGGAAGATAACGCTGTTTCGACCTTCCAACGATAGGCCTGCCCGCTTGACAGACTCACGTTATCCGGCAACTTCAGGCTGGCCTGATTTACCTTTGCATCATAAAGCGTCCTGCCGCCTTCCTCGTTCAAGGTGAAACGGTATACAGGCACACTCTGCGGTCCGGACCAGGTAAACACAGGCTGTTTACTCATCAAGTCTGTGTCCAGCGGATCAATCAGGCGCAAGCCTGGCTTCATTCCACGCATGACAAAAGTGGCCTGAGCCAGCCGTTCACGCTGCATGGTAGAAAAACGTTTTGCGTTATTTGAATTTGCCTGGGACAGCTGACGAGTTTCGGCAATACCGCCCTTTTTTACCTGCAAACTGTCTTTAGCTACCGTGACTGTTGCAGGGCCTTGCACCGTATATTCGAGTGACTTCAAAAAATAGGTCACCACCACTGCGGCTCCAGGTTCCAGCTGGATTTGTACACCAGGGACAAGATAAGCCAACAATTGCAGCTTACCGGAGTCACCCTCTTCAATCAGGGTAGCCCCCCCCCTCACATCCGTCACCATGGCTACCGCATCAGCCGCCCACACAGAACGCGAGATCATCATTGTCATCATCAGGAGCAGTACTCCTGCAACTCTCATAAATCTGTCCATTTCAGTTCTCCTTAGTATTAACGAATTGATTTACTATCGGCGGATTCCAGCCAAATACAGGGATATCGGAATGTCCGATAACGGCCTGCTGCCCCAAATCAACCAGACCACCCGCATGACCAACCGCTTCTGCAACCACCGATGAACAGATCACCGGATATTTCAGCGTTTTGGTCAGCCCCTCCAGACGCGATGCAATATTAACCACGTCACCAATTGCAGTATATTCATTGCGTGATTCCGAGCCCACATGCCCGACGATCACCTCGCCACAATGCAAACCGATGCCAATCCTGAGCGGTTCCATTCCCTGAAGTTGCAGTCTTTTATTGACTTCGTTCAGACGCATCAGCATATCCTGCGCGGATTCAAGTGCATTTTTTTCGGGACAATCGAGTGACTGCGGGGCACCGAAAAAGGCCATCAAACCATCTCCGATGAACTTATCCAGCGTGCCGCCATATTTATGTACAGAAGCCGTCATCTCGGAAAAGTAGGTATTCAACAATCCAATCACCTCTTCTGGCTGTAACTGTTCACTACGCGCCGTGAAACTGCGGATATCTGAAAATAGTACACACACTCGCTTGCGCGTCCCACCCAGACCCGGCTTGATACTGCCGGATAAAATTTCATTCATGATTTGCGGACTGACATAGTGCCCAAAGGTATTGCGCAACTGCCGACGTTCAAGCATCTGGCGCCAGGCTTCATAACTCATTCTGGCAAGGAAGGCGAATGTGCCAGCCAGCAGTATTGATGCCACCGGAAAGAATCGGCTTTGCCAGAGCATGGATGTAGACAAGAGCAATGCTCCCGGAAAGAAGATCACAAATAGCCCGGACTTGATCCAGCTACCCCGCCCGAACCAGAACAGCGTTGCAACGGCTGACAGGATCATGACCAGTATTCCGGACACATCACGTATCAGGCCATGCGCCTGCATGGAGCGCAACACCTGTCCGTGCAACAACACTCCGGGCAGGCGATGGTTTAATGGCTCCCACGCGGCCATGGCCACGGGCATATTCAGGCGATCATCAAAAGGCGAAATTGCCCCAAGCAGCACAGGCTTACCCTTAAAAACCCGTTTTAATTCAGTCTCATTTTTTTGTGTATACCACTGCAACACCTGAGTGAAGGGCACATAACTGAAAGGATCGCCGATACTGTAATCAACCAACCCCTGCCATGACTGGTGCAACCCTATATGTGCTGCCATCCTGCCAGCCAATGTGGTTGTTTCGGTATTTTCCGCACAGAGATTTTCCTTAAAATGGCGTGCAACACCATCCCCATCCAGACAAAACATGACCGATCCGATTTCATCCCGTCCGGCAAGCGAAACATAAGGCGGAAAAATTGGCCGAAAAGCGCCTGAATCATCCAGTGTTTTCCCTAAAACCACCGGAATTTCCGACTTTGCCGTGATCAGTCCCTGCAGCAAACTCTGATCATATTGGGGCAGCAGAAAATGATAAGAATATTCAGGCAGCACAATATCCAGCCCTACGACAGATGGTTTGCCCTGCGCCATTGCACGCAAAAACGTTCCCAGATAAGGATGCCACAAAGCAAACGGCTCGCGAAATGACTTGAAGGCCTGCTCATCTATGCCCACAATGACCACATCATTTTTCACCGGTTGTGGGTAATACGCACGTAAAAACTCAAACTGGGCATCCAGAATCTTGCGATCCAACGCGTCATTCACAGAAAAAAATTGCACAGCCATGCCAATCAGCATGGATGCCAAAAATCCTGCAAATATCGGCGCGTTTTTTGTGATTAACTTCACGCTATTCCCATTCTCACGGATGAAACACCATTCTTTGCCTGTAGCATCCAGGCGGACCGTCACACTATCCAGTAACCGCCTTTTTTATTAATTCAGTAATGTAACAGGCGAATGGATTCAGAGATCACCGGGTAACTGTTCGTACCAACCTGTTGCAAGAAGTTGGAACCATAGGTTTCATTCTTCACGAACACCTTTGATTTAGAAGATGTTTCCTGGGTCGCTCTGGGATCGTGCAGTGTTATAACCAGTTGTTCTTCACCGGTAGTACGGGCGAATTCAAAATAGTCGTCTATTCCCTGGGGGATCAAGGTGTCCTGTCCCGCTTGCAGGGACACGACACTGCCGGGCTCCGCCGGGTAAATCTGACGCCTTTCACCTTTTGGATTGATGTTATCAATCTGCAACTGGCCGTTAAAGGTTGCCAACACGCGCAGCTTAAAACGTTCACCGGAATGAAAACCCGCGCTGAGCGGACGCAGTCGGAGCTGATTATCCGATTTATCCAGTACTGCGACCGCAATATGCACCCCCTGATAATTAACCTGTCCATTCTCAAATTTAAACGCGACATCGGGAGAACCCTCGACTGTCGCAGCTGGCTGCCCCAGGGCAGCCCCCGTTGAGATGCCAACCGGTGCAGCCTCCTGTCGTTGGAGCGGCATTTTTCCGGATTTAGCACTATTTGAAATATGGTTTATCAGCCATTTTCCAAACATGGAAAATGCCTCTGAGGCAACAGCCCTGACCAACATCCCCCAGATAAAGAATTTTGGCTCTACCTTTTCGGTAGCTTCATCACTAGCCTGTTCAGGCTGTGTGGGTGATGCCTGCTCCTGCTGCGCCGATGCGTTAGAAACCGCACAATGCACCATAAGAAATACCGCCAAAAAAAACGTTTTCATCCTGTTTCCTTTGAAATTATGGCTGCCTTTGCACTGACAGCTCCACTTGGTGTGCTCTGGCTCGCAGGTTTTCCGCCTGTTCGTGCCCCCCCCTGCCCTCCCATGCCTGTGCCAGCCTGAGCAGATCAAGCTGTATTTTGCGTGGCAAGCCCAATGACTTATCCAGAGCCAGCACCTCTTCCAAAATTGGCAGAGCAACATCGAAGTGATGTTCAAGCATGTGAGCCTCTGCAGAGATTCGCAACGCATTCGCATATTCTTCCGGAAAATCACGTTTTGTTTTATCCAGTGCCTCGCGACTATAGCGCAATGCATCTGCGGCATTTTTTTCCTGTAAAGCCAGCATGGCCCGTACGTTGAGAATTACGCCCGCTACCCGGCAACTGGCCAGACAATTGGCCTGAGCATGATCCAGCCAGAAATCTGTTGCTGCGAAATCCTTGTTTCGGAATGACAACAGTGCACGCTGCGTTTCGGCTTGGGCGAGATACTCCGGCTTAAAAACATGAAGTGGTTTATCCAGCAGCGCACCGAGATAAGATTGCGTGTTGACATACTCACCCATCACATCGGAAACCCGCGCAAGATTGAGCAGGTTGATCGCCATACCATCGATATTCTCAACGGCCATATCAGCACGATACGCCGACAAATATCCTTCTTTCGCCAGCGAATATTGACCTCGCGCGAAGGCAGCTTCAGCACTCAGGCTCATCTGGGCTGCCTGTATTTCGATCGGACTGCGTTTTTCGGGTACATGACTGCAAGCTGCCAGTAGCAACACACTACCGCAGATTTGCCAGGATTTAACGAAAAGAGAGCTCATGGTTGTTGCCTGTCCACATAACCATCTGGTAGTAATGGACGCTCATCCAGTTTGGGCAGCATATTGCGCACCGGCCAGGATTGTTTGACGGCATCCAGAATGTCATGCCCGTCACGTACGGCCATACGCCCTTCCACAACAAGTGGTGGTATTTGTTCTGCCGATGCCGCCACAGCCTTGCGGATATCGGTCGTCGTAATCTGTATATTCTCAAGACTTGCATCAGCTTTGTGCAGCAAACCCGGTGCGGCCTGATTTAAGGTTTTCAACACTGCATTCCCGTTTCTTCCGAGCATTCTTGCCTGCTCCCCCACCTCCACCAGTGATGCAGAGGTTTTATTGAGGTTGCGTATGGTCTGCTGAATATCGCCCTCAGGTGAATTAACCGAACTGGTAATTTGCTTGATATCTTTCAGAATGGGCTGAATCTGCGAAGCGAGCTCTTCTGCAAGTTCCGCAATGTCGCGACCTCGCTCAAAGACAACGACATCATTCTGGGCAATCTGCCGTGCCTGTGAAGAGCCCGGATCAATTTCCACCACACCATCACCTACCAGAGATTCCTTGACCAGCTTTGCCTTTGCATCTCGACCGATCAGGCGGGCGTAATCGCTCTTTATGACAACACGCACCTTGACGGTGGCATTGGGCTCCATGGTGATTTCAGCCACGTTGCCGACCCTTAAACCACTTAATTTGACAGACATTCCCGAATTCAGCCCCCGCGCATTCGGCGAGAAAAAATAAATCGTCGTTGTTTGGCTAAAATAATCCTGCTTGATAGCAACGGTCAGAATCAGTGCCAGCAGTATCAACGTTGCAGTCAGAATGAACCGCAACGATTGTATTTTGACTTTGGCAAACTGCAGCTCGCTATCAATACGTGGCATAGTAAATCAGTCATCCATGCTGTCCGGCATTCGGTTACCGAAACACAAGGTTACCGAAATGCGTAAGGGGAAACGCAAATGAAACAAACTTTGCAATCCCACCATACTATCAACCTCACCAGCCGCCAATCCATCGTATGGCATGTCCCAAACCAGGCTTTCCGGTTCCACCAACATCGCCCGCACAAAACTGACCAGTCTCTTTTCAAACAGCGTCAATTCTGCCGGCATTCTTTGGATTAACTGCGTCGCTGTCGGCTCACTTAAGCCGCACAACGCAAGAAGATTGTACACCTCAGTTATCGCTTTTTCCCGTTTTATTCCTTGGTAATCAACCGGCAAAATGAGGTTTTCCCACACGCTCAAACTGCTGATCAAACCACCGTCGCGCGCCACAATTACAGTATGCGGACGCTGTTCAAATTCACGTAAAAAATTCTCCCGCTCAGTCTGTGAGCCCATCACCATACGATAGGCATGACCATAAGCAAAAGTGATTTTTTGGTTATCTCTCACACCATCAAACTGCAACTGTCGCCCCCTCGTATGCCAAGCTTGCCGAAATTTTTATCTGCCTACTGCATATTCGCTCGTTATTGCGCATGAATCTGTCTTCCAAGTTCAGGCGGGCCATTAACCCATCCTGAAAAACTGTTGCCGACCCTGATGTTATTTTTGCTGAACCAGCCGCGCGGCATTTCAAGCGCATACACTACATTACCAGGAGAGGTGTGAATATCCAGGCTGTCTGGCTCCATGTCCGAGATCCCGATAATTCCTCCGCTCTTATCGATAAAGGCAACTGAAAGCGCAAGCGGCGTATTTTTAGACCAAAAAGACCATTTATCCTCACTAGGGAAGACAAATAACATGCCGCAATTCGCGCATAATTGTCGACGATGCATCAGGCCCTGCGCACGTGATGCGTTGGTCATTGCCAATTCGGCTGAAATAACATGAGTACCGATAGATAACTTATATCCCTCGACTGCAGCCCGTGCCGTTGTAATACTAAGCAGAAAACCAGCCAAACATACTGCAAAATACAAACTTGGACGCATACACAAAACGAACCTTTCCATTCGAGAGTCAAACATGTAAATAATGGTATTCAAAAAAAATGCCGTCATTGACGGCATTTTTTATAGATTACGACAGCCTATTTGCCACCGATCGTGCCAGCTTCATTGGCTGACTCATTACCCTTGCCGGCCGAAACTGCGGTTGAATTTTTCTGTTTTGCATGAATCTTGGTATTGCCCTGAATTTGTGTACCGCCCTTGATTGCACCAGCAGTATTTTTGGCAGTATTTCGCTCACCCACTGCAACAGCAGTAGAATTTTCCTGTTTGGCCTTGATTTCGGTGTTTCCTTGAATCTGTACCCCCTGCGCATTAGGGGAAGACATCCCACCGCGCGGACCACCTTGAGAAGCTTGAGCAAATGCAGTTCCGGAAGCAACAAGCAAACTAAGCAACAAAATTGAGCTACGCATTTCAATTCTCCTTAAATTTTAGGGACTAACTAGTTTCCACCGATAACGCCAGCTTCGTTAGAAGCCTTGTTGTTCTTTCCTGCAGCAACTGCAGTTGAATTCTTTTGCGAGGCATGGATTTTAGTATTGCCTTGAATTTGTGTCCCGCCCTTAATGGCGCCGGCGGTATTTTTGGCAACGTTGCCTTCGCCAACTGCAACAGCAGTAGAGTTTTCCTGTTTGGCCTTAATCTCGGTATTTCCCTGAATTTGCACGCCCTGGGGATTGCTTGAACGCTGAGCTTGTTGAGCTAACGCAGGTGTCGCGACAAACAAACCAGCCAACAACAAAGTAATTAAACGCATGATTTCCTCCTGAAGAGTGGGTTATATAACTCAAACAAACACGTCGTTAACCGACGACCTTAAACACCACGCGCCGATTATCCGGATTACGTGGATTGAGGTTCTTTAGTGGCTCGCTGCTGCCTTTTCCGATCGGGACCAGCCGCTTCCTGTCAATACTGGATTGCTCAACAATGTAATTGACGACTGAGTCTGCTCGCTCTCTGGAAAGTGCGTTGTTTCGATCCACGTTGCCCGTCGCATCAGTGTGCCCTTCCACCAATACACATCGACTGCTAAGCGACAATACCTTCGCAATTTCGCGAAGTATTTTTTCAGAAGCTGGCGAAATTTGTGCACTACCCATCTTGAACTGAATACTAAAATCAATCGCAATTGCCTTGACATCAGTCGGCAACTCGCCGCAATTGCCATTCGTGGAAGCTACCGGGCTTGCCGGTGCGGCAGCAGGTTGAGTTTCATCGTCGAACACAATAGCACGGGTACGTCCCTTTCTCGGTGCAGGGGCATCGACGCCCGGCGCTGTCATTGCACTTTCAAGATCTTTAAGCTTTTGTGCTTCATCCGCAAAGGCCGGAGATATTGTCATCACGGCTAATACGGCTGCTACAAATAAACGTATATATCGATTCATGATGTCCTCACTTATTTACAAACATTAATGACTTCTTTAGTCGTCACGACAATCTCCTTCGGCGCCTTCTGCCCCTTTTGTACCGTACCCACATTTACGTTGCAGTCATTAGACTTCCGGTTTCCGATATTCACCACACGCTTATCCTGTTGAGCGTTGTATCCGTCTTTAGATGGATCGCTTTTTGACCATTTTTTAGCAAGGGCATTATTCACTTTGCTATTTCCCGATGCATCCAACCCCTGTACTGCCAAGACCGGATTCAACATCAGCAAAAACAGCAACCCCACACCTGTCCGCATAGACTTCAGTTTATTTGCATTCATCACTCACTATCCCTCCGATATTGGTACATGCCTTTTTGTTTCGTCCACCAACTATAGTTGTGACATTACCGGCATCTACCGTTATTTTGGTATTCCCTTTTTTATCACCCTGTATGACACCAATTCTGTTGCGCGCAACATTGTTTGTACCGGTAGCGACCGCTGTGGTGTTTTTTGTTGAAACATTGATTTCGGTATTACCTTGAATGCGCGTCCGGTTCTGACTGGTCTGAGCCACGGCACAGGTCGAAACACCCAGCACGATCAATACAAAAATAATCTTAAACATGTTCGACTCCTTTCACATGATCAATTTTGTTGGCGGACGTCCCTGCCTGAATGCCGCTTTCATTGCCTCGAATTCTTCCTCTGTTATCCCTAATTTTGCCGCACTGATGGAATTCGGATCGGGTGTAAACATCAGATACGCTTGCATCTCGTTGATAAGCAACTCCTGCTGATTTACAGAATAGTTGTAGTGGGACAGAAACTTTTGAAAAACACTGCGTTGTGCATCATTCAGCTTTTCTGACCAGAATTTTCGGCAATATTCAGCATAGTATGGGTTGCTGTAATACTCTGCATGCGCCATTTCGTGCGTAAATATGGCGCGTCTGGCCAACTCGTTGATTCGCGGCTCATGGTCATGTTTTTCCTGAATTTGCGGAATTGACAATATGACCACATCGGGTTTTTGCGACCGATAAAACCCCCGCCAACTGGTCATCAAACCCTGTTGCAACAAAAAATCGCGCAGCGCCAACTCTTCCGGCAACATTTCCGTTTTGTCTTTCACCGCCAGGTTAAAAAACAAAACCAGTTCACTTACCAGGAAATCATGACCAAAAGCAAAGTTAGCCTGGTTGCGCCGAATTGCCTCAAGATACTTGATCAGCTCGGCCATCGATAATACGTGCTTATACGGTTCGTTAAATTGCTCAGTCAACTGCATTGCGCGGTTAAAAGTGCGCCCTTGTAATGTCAGTCCCGGAAAGTCAAAAACAAATATATCCGGATTGCCTGCATAATTCCAGATTGCAAAGGCATCGCTACGAGCATTCAGAATAGTCTGAAAATCTGCCGACACAACATCGACCGCTCTGGCAGGAAACGAGCAAAAAAGCATCGCAATCATCAGGTACCTGGCTTGACGAATACAAAATGATTTCATGGTCACGTTCCCCTTATTACTTGTAATAATCTAAACGGAAAGCCTGCGCTCTGGAGCGATTGCCTCTGGCTGCCCTCTGACTGGGTGATAAATGTGCACCATAGCTCGGTGAATAGACCAATCCCACACCTGTGGCATTATTGCCCTGCTGGTAGCTTGACCATGCATGTCCTCCTTGCAGCACATGCGACAATTCCGGCGAACTCGTTGCAGTGGGGGTAAACATGATAATGGAGGGGATAGACATGCTGTTTCCAAAAACACGTCCTGATGGCAAAGAAGGATTAAAGGCTTGTGGCAGCGAGGTGACTCCGATAACAGGCCGTTGATTAATAACCGGAGACCGAGTCCACATGTGCGCGCGATTTGAGACATAGCCGTCTTCAATATCCGCATCATCACTCTGATCGTCAAGGATCACCGTAGGTGAACCTGTTACTTCATCATACAGCAGATAGATGCCTGCTTCGACAGGAACACCTGTGCTGAGTAGACACATCGCGGCAAACAGTCTTAATGAGATAATTTTCATTTTTCACGAACCGTCACGTTGTCATTTTCACCCCATTCGATCAGGTAATGCCTGCCCGTTTTTTTGGAGGTAAAAACACGCGTTCCCTTAGGAACTCTCACGCCATCAATGTATACCTTATCATTGATAACCGCCACTCCTTCTATTTGAACATCTGCTCCGAAACCGTAAACGTCGAGCTGGATATTCTGCTCTGTGCCGGCACGTTTCCCTTCATTTGTGCCTGAAACAAGCATCTGCCCATGCGCAGTACCGATGTAAAACAGCAAAACCAGAGCAGCTTTATAAATATTGGTATTCATATTTGCCTCGGCTCAGTAAACACTATCTGCAGCGCGCCTTAATCTGTTTACCATTCTGAATAACGGTGATGATGCTGCCAGATAGCGTGTCGTCCCCAATTCGCCCGGACACATTATTCACATTCTCACATGTGACCACAGGTAGAGTGGCCACGGCTTGCGAGGGATTACTATTTTTCATGTAAGCGCGCGCTTTCGACAAGTTCTCGTCAACTTTGTCATACGAAATGCCATCGGATGGCACTCTATCGGGCCTTGCCTCATCTCGCCCCGTAGCAGGGGAATGCGCACTGCCTCTACTACCACCGTCTTCCGGCAAACTGTCAGCACCATGCTGAGGAAACAAGCTGTCCCCCTCATCAACCGGCACGCCGCTCAGAGCTCCAACATCGGGAAAATATTCCTGCGCCCGGTTCCGCTGCTCGGCAGCACTTGAGCCATGTGCACGGGTGGTTTTATCCAGAACAATTTCCCCCGCACAGACCAGTGAAACATAACAACAAAATGACGCAGCGATGATGGTTCTGCAGATCATGACCAGCCCCCATTGTTCTTGCGTACAAACAGCCCGGCTCGTTCAGCGTACAGTAATTTCGACCTGGCTAATGCTGATTGCCGGATTTGCGCTCTTGAACTGAGACACCACATCATCGAGTGATTTGACAGGCAACGGCCTGAGGTCACGCGTACCGGCCAAGCGCTGAGGGATAACCACTTCGAGATCAGACCCCATACACGCCACCCGCTCACTGCCTTTTTGATCAAATTTTATTTTGAAACCGCCGCTGGGCAAACGCACCAGACTGCCAGCATTCAATGTCGGATTGGCATTAAACTGATTTGGAAATATCCGTGCGGTATTCTTCGATGCATCTTCGTAATAGCAGTACACCGATCCTGTCGCTGCAAGGGACAAATTCAAATTCAAATTCTCCCCAACGTTGTAAACCGGCCTAACCCCCTTGTCGCTTTCCAGTCTAACCGAGAACGGTCTAACCACTGCCGTTACGGCGGGCATTGCGGCAGGTGTCTGCACTGCAGTCTGGACGGGTTGTCTGGATGGCTGTGCGGCGGGCAGTTCTGCCAGACGATTCTGAATATCATCCAGCAAACTGTAGTAAAGATCGAAATTAACTCGCCCGTCAGCAATCAACCCTGAAGCGGCCTGGTATTCTGCAATCGAAGTTTTCAAATCCTCGTTCATCACGCCGTCCAGCGCGCCACGGTAGCGGCTCATCCCGGCCAGTTTTCGCTGTACGAACAGAATGCGATCCTTTTCCTTGGATGTCTCATACCACTCCTGGGCTTGCCCCATCATGGCAGGATTAGTTGAATCAACATCCAGGCAGCGCCAATAGGGAACCTGAGTGAATTTTCCAAGCGATTCAATCAGGCCAAGTTCGATCAGCGTCCTGCTGGCCGCCCCCACCCCCTCGGATTTGCTCAAATCCATATTGAAGCTCAAGCCCATTTTGAACACTTTGCCACCCGCCTCACCCGATTTGCCACTTTTGGTGAGTATCATGGTATTGGATGTGCTGGTCTCAGGCAAAATCCGTCGAGTTGCAGCCTGCCCCACGCTCATATCCATGCTGATCACATCGAACGCTTCTTCCTTGGACACACCCAAGTCCAGGAAAGGCAGAGCCAGTCCCCCTCCCTTGTTCGTGCGTATGGCATTGTCATCCATTTGTGTGACCGAGCCACGAATGTAGTAATCAGGCAGCATGGCCGAGGCATTCCCGGTCGCTTCAAAGAGACGACCAAGATCATCACCCACACTGTGAAAATCGATAAAGTCGAAGGCATGACTTTTTAAAGTCATTTTAGAAATGGCGGTAATCAGCATTTCTTTAGTGCCCGTGCGAGCTTTTCCTGTCTCATCCGGGATGCCTGCCGAGGTTATAACGATGCCTTGTTTGCCATATTGCAAAAAAAGCTCATCCATACACCGCAAGGCCTGGGAAAAACTGGTAATCGTTTTGGAAGCAGGAGTTTTTGGGCCTACCCCCACAACAGCGGCTGAGCCCTTCACTCCGGCGGAGGCAGAAGCCTCTTTGGCCTTTTTGACCATTTCAGCGTAACCACCATCATTCGCCTGTGCCATAAACGGCATGAGAATGCCGACAGCGGCGAATACAGCTGATGTAATTGCGATTCGATTGAACATGTAGAGCACCCCCTAAGTTGCGGCCTAGTTACACGAACCTGAATGCTGATCAGATATTTCTGAGTGCTCAGTCTAGTCCAAGAACTTCATATATTCAACCACCCATGACATACAAAACGGAATTTATTATTCGATCGCTATTTTTTTGTCGGCGTAGGGCTGCCGCCCTTTACCAATCCCAGGACGAACTTCACTAACTCCTTCATTTCGGCCTGTTTATGCCCGTCAGGATCGTTTGCCGGCATGTGGATCAGACCAAAAAAACCAGAACTGCCTTTGGAAATCCGCGACAACAGTTTTTCCTCCGCCGCCGGATCGTTCTGGTATTTTTTTGAGACATCCATCCAGGCAGGACCCACGATGCGCTCGTCAATCGCATGGCAATTCACACACTCATTTTTCTTTGCAAGCTCGGGCATTTCCACCGCCATTACGGCAGCAGGATAGCAAGCAAAAACAATGATGGCAGCAGCCCCCACAGCCCACTTCAGTACATATCCAATGTGTTCTGACGGCTGCGAGAAGCCAGATTCGATTTTAATCATCTGATCCATGCGATTCATCCTTTGGTCAAAGTCAATGCGAAAGTTGCATTGTACAATCCGACAAATCAGCAGTCCTTTGCGTTCCATAAATATTTACAAATATTTTAGACTATGTGTACGTTTAGGAAAGCTTGGTGCATAATCACCCCAGTTCTGGACAGGGTAATGTTAAGAATGGATGTAACTTGCGGTGTAAATTCTAAGGGAGAAAATAAAATGAAAAAGTTTATAGCCTATTCAGCAACAGGTTTATTACTCACAGTTTTTAGCAGTTCAGCTTCGGCTATTTCTCAAATTTGCGTTTCTGCTACGCAGTTTGGCATCCCACAATGTGCTCTTAACCCTGCTACTCAAGCCGCTTGTGTTGCCAGCATTCAGGCAAATCACCCGGAATGCTTTGGCACTACCTCAAGTACTGCTGCGTCATCTCAAGGAATATACAGTACTACTATCCAGCAAATGCTAGCCATTTCAACTGCCGTCGGAGCTCGTACGGTGACGAATCAAAACCGCCCTGGCAGCAAAGCTGCCGATTCCGGACAAGCTTTTGGTCTGGCCGCAGGCAATCCAAGTGCACAGTGGAATTTCTGGGGAAGCGTCAATAACGACAAAAATAAATATGATCGTGGCAGTTATGTGGATGCAGCTGCCGCCATACGCAACAATAGGTACGATACCAATGTTACCAACATAGTCGTTGGTGGCGACTATCAACTTTCCCCGACGGTAGCTGGAGGTTTGTCTGCAGCGTTTGACAATAGTTCTGGCACAGGTGAATCGTTCTTGGCAGGTGTGTCGCAGGGTATTGCGGCCCAGAGCACCAATGGTTACACGGTCGCGCCCTATGTTGGCTGGCTAATTAATCAGGACTGGTCTCTTGATGCAACTTTGGGCTTTGGTAAGGTAAAGACCAATTCCGATGGCATTACTGGCAAGGCAGACCGTCTGTTCTACGGCACCAACGTAAACTATGTCACATATAACGGTAACTGGCAGTTGACAGGCAAGGGTAGTTACCTGCATGGTGAAGAGAAATCAGGGAACTTAACCAATGGCGTGGGTGCTCTGATGGCAGGAACGGCAACCACGAACAAAATCGATCAGTTACGGGTTCAGGCTCAAGCTGGCTACTGGATGAACGACAATGTGATGCCCTACTTTGGCTTGGGCTATTCAAACGATATCAGTCGTTCGACAACGGTTGGTGCTGCGGCCCAGCTTGGAAAAGAGATTGGTAAAAATGCCATGGTGTGGACTGCGGGCATCAATTTCTTTTCCATCAAGAACAGCATTACCGGTGGTCTTGCCTACAATCAGGAAACTGGCCGTACTTATGCAAAGAACAACAACCTGATGGGCAACATCAATTACCGTTTCTAATTCTTTGCAACACTTTTACGTCAAGGCCGCGCTCTCAAGTGCGGCCTTTTTGTTTGGATTGGCAGGTTGCGCAACCGGAGATTCGTTTGGCAATGCTGCCCAGGTCAGCGCTTGGGCGAACAGTCATGGTTTTAGCAGACTTGATTTAACACCCGGCACGTTTCGTCTAGCCGCTTTTGCCAGAGGAACCGCCAGCCATAACAACACACTGACTGTTTACATCGAGGGCGATGGAGCTCCCTGGGCGACTCCATACCACCCGCCCCGCGATCCGACCCCTTCAAACCCCATGTCGTTAGCACTAGCAACAGACGATCCTGCGCCTGCCGTGGTCTACCTTGGACGCCCCTGCCAGTACCTTGATGAAATGGCGCTGCAACACTGTGACAGTCGCTACTGGACCGAGCGGCGATTTTCCCCCGAGGTGATCGCAGCCTATGACGATGCACTAACCCAGCTAAAAGCGTTATTCCAGTTCAAACATCTTCGCCTGATAGGCTATTCCGGCGGTGGCGTCATCGCCACATTGCTTGCCGATAAACGCGACGATGTTGAACTACTCATAACGGTTGCTGCGCCCTTAGCCGTCTCGGAATGGGTTGCCTGGCACGGATTATCGCCGTTGACGGGATCGCTTGATCCCGGCGCATCTGCGCTAAGCCATCAACTGCCGCCAGCTATACATTTCGTCGGGGCGAATGATAAGATCGTACCTGCGGCCATCGTCATGGAGTTTAGTCGTCACAAAGGAGGCCGAGTGGTGACGATCCCCGGCTTTGACCACAATTGCTGTTGGACGCGCAACTGGCCGTCATTGCTTAAGTATTTTCCAGTACAGGAGGAGACGCCATGAACTTTAAATCGATATTTTGGATATTCTGGGCAGCGTTATTTCTTGTGTCACCAACACACGCCCAATTCATGCGACCACCTGCTTTCATGGGCGGCATACCTGGAAAGGCCCAGTTTCAGGCCATCCAGATGCAACGCCATCAAGCTCGCACCTTGCTTTACCGTGAAGCACTGGAAGAACTTCGCAAAAATCCTCAGGCGGCAGACGTTCCGGAATGTCCTCGTATCGCGACCGCGACGCGCACCCTTTGCATCCGGCGCTCGGATATTGCACCGTCTCCGGCGATTGAGACAGTAATAGCTGCGGCGTCCGCTGCTTCTGCCACCAGACCCGCTGGCGTTGCGCACAAAAGAATTGCCGTGTTGATTGGCAATAACGGTTACACGGCACCCATCCCCACACTCGGCACACCGATTGCAGACGTAGATCAAATTGCCGAGGTGTTGCGTACCCGTTTCGGTTATGAAACCCAGATACTGCACGATGCCGGCAAAACCAAAATCATTGAGACTTTTAACAAAATCGCTGAAGAAACCAAACCTGAAGATAGCGTATTGCTGTTCTACGCCGGTCACGGCTACCTGATGGACGACACCAAGCTTGGTTTCTGGATTCCGGTGGATGGCTCTGTGCGCAGCGCGGCCAACTGGATATCCAATACCGACATTACAAAACTATTGAAGGCCATTCCAGCCCAACAGGTCATTCTGATTTCCGACAGTTGCTTTTCCGGTTCCTTGACCCGGGAACAGAAGATAACTGACTCTTTGACGAAGAAATCAGCAGATATATCTCTGCCCCGCTCAGTGCTTGCATTCTCTTCAGGTGGCGAGGAACCCGTATCAGATGAAGGGCTGGATGGACACTCGATTTTCGCCTGGCATTTCATTAAAACCATGAGTAGCATCAACAAAGGAACTGCGGCGGGTTTTGACATCTATCGCGTCGTGCATGATGGCGTCAAAAAGGACTACCCGCAGGAACCGCAATATGGTGCTGTTTATTCGGCCGGGCACATCAGCGGCGGTGAATACCTGTTCAATACAAAATAGGCATATCATTTGTCGCTAAACATTATGCTACTGGTATGCTCCGCGACATTTTGCCCCCTTCAATCGATATCGCGTGCAACGCGGATACCGTAGTAAAGGAAAGACAATACGCCCCAGAACACCTTGACTCGTGTCTCTGCCCGCATGAAATCCGGGTTGTATCCCCATGATCCACCTCGCATGACCCGGTTGGAGCACGCTGTGTCGCCGTATGCCGTACCGTCAGCCGGCGCTCCGGCGTAGGATTCGTGCCAGCAATCGGTAACCCACTCCCATACGTTTCCCTGCATATCAAACAAGCCGAACGGATTGGCCGGAAACTGGCCTACCGGCGCGGTATGCATCCACTGATCCCGGCCTGACACCACGCCGGAGGGAAACCAGCCGGGCTGTCCGTCGCCGTAATTTGCATATTCATGACTGGGTTGGTCTCCCCACCAATAGCTGGTGCGGGTGCCGGCACGCGCTGCATATTCCCACTCGGCCTCCGTTGGAATACGGTAATGCTTACCTGTTTGTTCGCTTAACCATCGCACGTAGGCCATAGCGTCAGCCCAGACGATCTTGGTCGCCGGGCGGCGACCGCGTCCCCAGCCATGATCCGAAAGCAAAGGACGTCTGGTCGCACGAGTGAATTTATCGAATTCTTCGAAGGTGATTTCGTACTTTCCCATCGCGAAGGGTTTTTTGAACGTGACCTCGTGCACGGGCACAGTCGCTTCATAAAAATTTCTCGTAGGGCCTGTCGCACTTCCCATCTGAAAACTGCCTGCTGGCAAAACAACCATCTCAGGACCGTCCGAACCATCCTTCAGCGGATCACGAAACGTATCGCCCGCGCCTACCAGCATGCGTGCCTGCTCGATGCGAGAGGTAAGCTCCGTTGAGCCTGGAACCAACTCCAGCGCAGCACCATACCTGGCGAGCGCTGTTTTTTTGTCTGATGCTTTCAGACCCGCGTCACCTTCTGCGACCAGTTGTTCATAGCGTCTGCGGTTCTCCTGTTCATTCCGTGCAGCCTCCTGCATGTGCTTTTGTGCTTCCTCTTCCGCTGCACGTAGATTCGCCTCCTCTGCTGCTGCCGCAGACTGTGCCGACGCAGCCACTAGCCTGGCGATGCGCGCGCGCGCCAACATCGAAAAACGGCCTTGCGGATAGCTGTTCAAATAACGCTGGTAACTTACCTCGCTGGCGGCGCTGTTCGCGCTTTCCCATGTACTTTGTTCCTGTTGGGCTGCTCGCTGCGCTGCCACTTCACGCTCAATACGTGCCTGCTCTGCCACTTCTTCCGCCAGCTTATTCAACTTGACCTTCGCCAGCACGGCGTACTTACCCTTTGGATATTGGCCGAGATACGCTTTGTACTCCTCACGACTGTTACCCTTCTGTACTTCGGCCCACAGCGCAGTTTCATCATCTACACCAGCGGGAGTAGCGGCAGCAGGTGATTCCAACTTCATCGCTTCGGTTTTAAGCGCGGCAATCATCACCCGGGCTTGACCGACAAAACGGCCTTTCGGATACTGCTTAAGGTATTCCAAAATTGCGCTTGCATTGTTGCTGTCGTGTGCGCTTTCCCAGGCATCCTGCTCGATCTCATCGTGGCTTTTAATTCTTGCAGGAACGAACTGCTGACTGGCTGTTTGACCAGCACTAACCGGTTTGAAATAAAAATCCCCCGTCATGGAGGAACTATCCCACGGCATCTGTGCATCCCCGCTTTTGGCTGAGACATTCGAGCGCACCCGCTTAAATACGGATTCCAGCGTCAAACCAGGCTCATTGATCTGTTTGAGCAGTTCCTGTGTAAACAGGCCATTCTTGCCATCACCATCGGCAGCAGTCATGCCTGGTGCTGTGGCGTAAGCAATGAAGCTGCCCTTGGGTGCGTCCATCTGTGCCAGGCCTCCGCCTATCTTGCGAAAGCTGCGTTCAAACGGATTGTTGCGACAGGCATCTAGAATGACAATGCTGACCGGACTGATATTGAGTTGTACAAGAATGGTATCCACACTCACGCTTTCGGAGGCTACCGCAGATTCTGTTTCGATCAGCGCATCCACCGGTATTATGTAGTTTTTACCTTTAACTTGCAGGCCATGACCAGCATAGAAAAACAATGCAACCGTCTCGCCATCGAGTTTTTTGCCAAATCTGGTGATGGCGCGGTTCATTTCTCTCTGCGAGGCATCGGTTACTTCGATGACCTCAAAACCCAGCCGGTTAAGTGCATCAGAGATCGCGCGCGCATCGTTGACAGGATTGCGTAGTTCTGGAGCCCCCAGATAGGCAGCATTGCCGATGACCAGTGCAACGCGCTTCTGTATCTGCGTATCACCGGTAGCGACCATCAGGTTGCGTTGCGCAGCTTGAGCGGTAGTGGCTAACAAAAAAACAGACAAGATAAATGCTATAATTTTCATATAGTTAAGCTGGTACCCTGTCATCGTGCAAGCTTAAGATGATTCGCCGACGGCGTACCATAAGGCTGAATGCAAGCTCTGCTGTCTGAGCGGGATTTTCCATTTTTCAAGTAAAATTTTTTTCCGGTTAATATCTATACAGCTTTTGTCAGTTCAGGCCGGTTTGGTTGCGACCAGGAACTCGCAAGTGACCTTTCGTTTTGAGTAGCCCCCCCCGAGCAACTCAAATGCATGTCCAATAAGTGACACTAATGCAGTGAGTTCCGGCTCAACCAGTGAAAGCCGCATCTCAATTTCACCGGGAATTCCATTCTCAATGCTGCCTGTCAATAACCCCGCCTGATTTTGCTGGGTTAACGAACCAAGTGTACCCGCAATGCTCCGCCGCGTGTGAGCCAGTCTTTCTGCGATTTTCAGGTCGTGTGCTGCCTATGCTTCCCGAATTCTAATGAATGTGTTGATCTTGAGAAATATTTATTTTATAAGCAGAAACCGGGAATCCCCCCATTCATTGCTTGACGACAAAAGTCAGACGAGTTCTACTTCTACAACCTGTCTGAACCGCTAAAAAAGCACAGGTACCAACCGCCTGATTTCCAATCTGGTTAAACGGCGCTACCTCTGACTGCCCGGTTGCGACATCCCGGTGCAGTCCCCTTCCCCTGATCGAGATTGGGAAAATACGTCATGAATAATCATGAAAATAGCGCGGCGGTAGCCGATCAACACCAGATTCCTCTGACGGTGCTAGAACAACGTCTGAACTGCACCAGTGCAGGACTCGGTCATGCCGATGCGGCCGGACGTCTGACCGAATACGGAAAAAATGAACTTCGCGTCCACAAGGAAACGCCCGAAATCATCAAATTTCTCCGTCAGCTCACCAACTTTTTCGCCCTCCTGCTGATCGCCGGCTCAGGCCTGGCTTTCTTCGCCGAATATCTGAAGCCGGGCGAGGGCAATTTTTATATCGGCGTGGCATTGCTGGTAGTCGTGTTGCTCAATGCGCTGTTTTCCTACCTGCAGGAGCACGAAAGCGACCGTATCATGGAAAGCTTCCGCAATATGCTCCCGCTAATGATTTCCGTGTTGCGGGACGAACATGTGTCGCGCATCGAAGCTCGCCTGCTGGTGCCGGGCGATGTGATCCTGCTAGAAGAAGGCGACCGTGTTCCGGCTGACGGTAGATTGATCGAAGTCAATCAGCTCAAAGTAGATCATTCCTCTTTGACCGGCGAGAGCGAGCCTCAACTGCGCACACTCGCCTGTACTCACGACAACTTGCTGGAAAGCCGCAATATGGTGTTTTCCGGTACGCTGGTGCAAAGCGGCAATGGCCGCGCACTGGTTTATGCCACGGGCATGAACACGCAAATAGGCCGGATCGTTCAGCTTACCAAGGAAAGCGATCAGGTTGAAACACCGATACGCAAAGAGCTGCGGCATTTTATCCGGATTATTTCCGCGATTGCGATGACCTTGGGCGTGCTGTTTTTCGTTCTCAGCCTGTTTCTTGGCAACCCGTTCATCAGCAGCCTGCTTTTTGCGATCGGCATCATCGTGGCCAATGTGCCGGAGGGTCTGTTGCCCACGGTAACGCTGGCGTTAACCATGGCCTCTAAACGCATGGCCCGAAAAAATGCGCTGATCAGGAATCTGGAGGCGGTCGAGACGCTGGGCTCGACCACGGTGATCTGCACCGACAAGACCGGGACGATTACTCAAAACCGGATGAAAGTATCCACCTTGGTGCTCGGTGAACGCGTATGGTCGGCTTATCAGCGCGGCCTCGCGCAGGCCAAAGGGTTTGACGAAATTTGGGCGGCAATCGTCCTGTGCAACAACGCGCGCCTGACGGATCAGTCTTATCTGGGTGATCCGACTGAGGGCGCGATGCTGGTTTTTGCCCAGCGCATGAAACCGATAGGTGAGTTGCAAAGCAGTTTTCCGCGCATTCACGAAAATCCGTTCGATTCGGCTACCAAACGCATGATTACCACGCATAAGACCGGACAGAAGAATATCGCCTATATGAAAGGCGCGCCGGAAGTCGTGTTCGATAAATGTACGCATGGTTTGCGACAAGGGGCGCTGGTCGAATTCGATCAAGCAGCCAGACAACAGGCACTAGACATCTACGAACATCTGGCCGCGCGGGGTGAGCGCGTATTGGCCTTGGCGTTTAAGGAAACTGATGAGATCGAAGCCGACGAGGAAAACTATATTTATCTGGGGTTAGTCGGCATGCTGGATCCGCCGCGCCCGGAAATTTCTGATGCGATCGCCAAATGCAGAAGCGCCGGCATCAGGGTGTTCATGATCACAGGCGATTACCATGTCACCGCCGAGTCCATCGCACGGCAGGTGGGGCTGTTTACCGGTGATGGTCAGGTTGTTTTGGGCGGGCAACTGCAGGGGATGAGCGAAGATGCATTATCGACTTTGCTGGACAGCCGCGAACTGGTTTTCGCACGCTCATCCCCGATGCAAAAGCTGCAAATCGTCAAGGCTTTACAGAAAAAAGGCGAGATCGTCACGGTCACAGGCGACGGCGTCAACGACGCGCCTGCATTGAAGAATGCGGACATGGGCGTCGCGATGGGCATATCGGGAACCGAGGTCGCCAAAGAGGCGGCAAACATGGTGTTGATGGACGACAATTTCGCCACCATCGTCAATGCGGTCGAAGAAGGTCGAACCATCTTTAATAACATCAAGAAGTTTATCGCCTATGTTGTGTCCCACACTGTGCCCGAGATGCTGCCGTTCATCGCTTTCATCGCGCTGGGAGCACCCCTGGCTCTTACCGTCGTGCTGATACTCAGCATCGATCTCGGCACCGATTTGCTGCCGGCCCTGGGCTTGGGGCGTGAGGCGCCGGAACACGACGTGATGAAACAGCCGCCGCGCCCCCGCGATGAAAGACTGCTAAGCTGGCCACTGCTGGGCATGAGTTACGGCATCATCGGGATGCTGCAGGCGGCAGCCGGATTCACTGCCTTTTTCGTCGTGCTGCATCAGGGCGGCTGGACATGGGGCAGCGCTTTGCCCGAGTCGGGCCTGCTCTACAAAACTGCCGTTACGTCCTTTTTCGCAGCTGTCGTCATCTGTCAGGTCGCGAATGTGTTGATCTGCCGTACCCGGCGGCAAAGCATTCTGTCTGCAGGCATTTTTGCCAACAAGCTGATCTGGGTCGGAATCGCAGTGGAGCTTGGTCTGGTTGCTGCAATTTCTCATGTTCCGTATTTGCAGCCATTTTTCGGAACGGCTCCGATAGGATGGTTTGAAGTGTCGCCGGCATTGCCTTTTGCGGCTGCAATTTTGCTGGGGGATGAATTCCGCCGCTGGATGATCAGGCGAGATAATCGCTTTGTGCAACGCTGGTTATCCTGGTAGCAGGCCATGCTCGCATGTCAATCGGAGTAACCACTCAGACGTTGATATGTGCTTGCTTCACCACCCGTACAGCCGATAACTTTCAATGCTATGCGCATACGCTTTGCCAGTTGGCAACCTCATTTGACCGGCAGCCAGCAATATTGACGCCACGGGTAAGCCATCTGCACAAAATCAGTCAAAAACCAGTTTATCTTCGCTGATATGAAAAACACCGCCTTCTCTGGGCTCTGTCGCGGTGTAATGTTCCAGGCCTATGCGTATTTCAGCGCCGCCGAATACATGTTTTTCCACTATCACTTGCGCTCCGTCGGCGAGACTGATTTTATTGTTCAATTCGATTTCTTCTGTCTTGAATGTTTCAATTTCGGCGTTGAGCGCGTCTCGTGTCGCTTCCGCTGTTTTGACGGTTCCCGGCGGTATCCGGCCGGGGTTCAAACGAATTAATTCAAGCAGTTTGATGATATCGGCAAGCTTATGTTCTGCAGCTTCGCGGGCTTTGACAGCAGCGTTAAGCTGTTCATGCAGGCTTTGATCAGCTCCTGCAATGACTACCGTCTTCAGGCCGCTGGAAGAACCTATATTTCGAGCCTTGACCAGCATTGTGGCGCGTGTGATGCCGCCTATGATGTCTCCTTTTCGGCTAGTTTCACCGCCAACGATGATTTGGTGCCCTGCAGTCAGTTCACTTAACATAGCAATATCGTGAATGAAAATCCCGCTTTCGGCAGAAATGTGGGCGTTTTGTACAAAGCGAGCGGTGCATGAGCCAGCGCATTTAATGGCGGCCTGGAATTTCTCGTTCAAATTGGCGTGCAGCTCGGAAGCGCCTATGATGCCCCCTTTTACGACAATGTCGCCGCCCGCTTCCAGCAGGGCATTTTCGACGGTACCGTCGACATAGATATCGCCAGATGCCTTGATGCTCATGTCGACATGAACATCCCCGGATACATGGACCGTTCCCATAAATGAGATGTTACCGGTGTGCAGGTCAACATCCTTGACGGTATAGACTGGCTCCACCGACACCCCATCTTTTAATAACACTGGGCAACCAGAGATCGCAGCAATCAGCAAATCAGGATCTGCAGGATCGAGAGCGGCACCATCCAGTTTGCTTGCAAATATAACTTTTTTTCCGGGTATGACAGGAATGCTGTTGCCAGTCACGGTTTCTCCGGGTTCTCCGTTAGTCGGTGCAACTATCCGCATCAGCTTGTCCCCGGCACAAACGGTAACAATTTCGCCCAGCTCGCGAAAATCGGCCATGCCATGTTCGTCAAGATGAGGATTTTTTTCTTTCATGCAGGGAAACAGAACTTCAAATTTCCCGTCTGCTCCGGCCATGACCGGCTTGCCACTGGCAATCTGTATGTTATTTCCTCCTTCGCTTAGCGCCCGATCGATGGCTTCCAGATCAAGTGTTGCGGTAATTCCCTTGAGCTCAGCTTCCTGAAGGATGCTTGATCGTTGCACCGGAGCGCCGCCCTGCGGCGGTGTGCAGCTCAAGTAGGCAGCCATCAGATGATCATCGAGGCGGATGACAAACTTGCCGTCTACTGCCTCGCCCACCGCCATTTCAAAGGCCTCGCCGGAATTGTATTTGGCCGTAGCTTCCTCGAGGGAGGTCTGGTGAATGCTATGTCCGCCAAATCCAGCGGCATTGATGGCCTGTATCAACTCATGAATGGTAATGGCATCCGTAGCTCCCTCCGGGGCGAAAGAGGCAATGACCTTTTGTCCTTTTTCATCCGGATGGATGGATAGATATTTCAAGTGCGCAACTTCCTGCATTGCTAGCCCCTTTCTGCCCTGCTCATTCCACATGGCGTGCATTGCCGATTATCATTGATAACAATGAAGATTGTGTCCAGTGAATATTTGATCGCTCAAGTTTTGGTCAACCTTTAATGCAACAATCTGCGGCATAATCCAAATGACCTGTACATCCCCTGAACCGGATCCCGCTTACGCCTCAATACTATAATCAAATCATGCACACAGCCAGGATGGAGAAGACCAACAAGTCGAGTGACAAGCTTACTCCACTGATGGAGGATATTAAGAATTACAAAATCATCCGGATGCTGGGGCGAGGTGCGACGAGCAATGTTTACCTGGGAGTAGATAAAACCTCTTTCAATCTCGTTGCCATCAAAAAAATGCGTCCTGAATGCAGCATCGGTATTCAGCACAAAATGTTCTCAGTCGAAGCCTCACTATGCGGAAGGTTGAAACATCCCAATATCGTCTCTCTCATAGAGGCCAATAGCCGAGGGGCTGACAATACTTACATCATCATGGAGTATGTGGAAGGCGAGACGCTGGAAAAATTTTCAACTCCAGACAACCTGCTGCCTGTCGAAACTGTCATGGAGATTGTCAGGCAGGCTGCCGAAGCGTTGAATTATGCCTTCCAGATGGGAGTGATCCATCGCGACGTTAAGCCGGCCAATATCATTCTGAGAGTGGACGGACTGGTTAAACTGACCGATTTTGGTTGTGCCTTGCTATTTGATTCCGATACAACGCAAATAGCCGGGGCAGGCAGTTTAAGTTATATGTCCCCCGAGCAGATCTCCGGCATAGGACTGAACCACCAGTCCGATATTTATTCACTGGGAGCCGTTCTCTATCGCATGCTGACGGGACATAACACTTTCAATGCAAAGGATAATTATGCTGCCATCAACCAGATTATCAATCACCCGCATATCCCGATTGAAATACATCGCGTGGGATTGCCCAAGGAATTGGTCCGCATCACGGATCGTGCCCTGCAGAAAAGCCTTGAAGACCGCTATCAGGACTGGAAGGAGTTTCTTAGCGATTTGTATGCGGCATCGCGGTGCAACCGGACTGAAAGCCAGGTTAATGAGCTAGCCATATTTGAGTTGATGAGTCGCTGTGTGTTTTTTAAGGATTTTCTGACCGTGGAAATCTGGGAAGTGCTGCGCGCCTCACAGTGGCGCACGTTCGCGCACAATGAGCAACTCATCAAGGATGGAGAGCACGGATTTTCTTTCTACATCCTGTTAAAAGGCAGTGTTGTTGTAACCAAAAAAAATTGCATGCTCAACGTCATTCAGGCAGGGGACTGCGTCGGAGAAAACGCCTGTTTGTACAATGGCAGTCCGATCAGAGGTGCAACCGTGGCGGCAGAGGGTGAAGTCATTGCTTTGGAAATTTCCAAGGAACGGCTGGAAGGGTTCTCGACAGAGGTTTGCATCCGCATGGACCGCGCATTCCTCCGCTCATTGAACGAAAAGCTGTCCGTATCCAATGCGCGCATATTACAACTGATAGGCATTTAAAGCGGATTTGCACTATGCATATGCTTTGTTGCATCAGGCTGTCCCGAGAGTATCAATTGTTTAGGGTATTTCGTGAAGGCGTGGCGCAGCGCTGAACTTCGCCCCTGAAGCAAACCTTCCTGAACAACGTCATTAGCCAGCGCCGCTAGGAATTTTCCTATACAACACAGGCCTAACACCTAGTTTTAAAAGGGTATTTTATGTTGCCCACAATATCTGTGGGTAACCCTGTGGATAAATCGGGGGACTACGCCTTTAACGCGGTGAGCCATAAGGGATTTTCTTATTCTGCCTGTTTTTTGTCATGATAAATTATGTTTAATAATCAATTAGTTGTAGCAAATGTGATATTTCTGTTATGGGTGATTTTCGGCTGACTGGCGTATTTCGCGCTTTGTGAATAATTCCGGATTGTCAATATATCCGCGATACTATTTTGTAAAGTTAAGTCTCAAATAGCGCGCCAGTATGAACCTCCTCTACAATCAAATAGTTACCGGAAGTCATCTTGCCGGCACGGGCAAATTTACAATCGAGGCTATTACCTGAGGGATTGTGCCGCGACCCATGCCTGGCCCAGCGAAATGCCGCCGTCATTGGGTGGGAGTTGCTTCGCGGTCAACACACGCAATCCGTGCACAGACAAACCCTCGACCAATGTTTCTGACAAGATGCTGTTGAGGAAACAGCCGCCTCCCAGCGCAACATAAACGACGTCCCTTTGACGTGCCGCACGACAAACCCATGTGATCAATCCGGCAGCGACCGTTGCGTGAAACAGTGCCGCACCATAGGCCGCATCGTCGCAGTCGGCAAGCTTTGCCAAAAGCGGTCGAAAATTAAGCACGCTCCCGACTGAAAAGCTATAGCCATCCGCAAGCACATCAACCTTGCCATGTTGCGCGGCCAACCCCTCCAGCAACATCGCCGCCTGCCCTTCATAACTCTGAGTCTCGCTCACGCCCAGCAATCCGGCTGCGGCATCAAACAGACGCCCCATACTGGAGGTAGCCATACAATTCAAGCCGCGTTGCAGCATTGCCGCCACCGTCGGTGCACCCGGTTGATTCGGGAAACGCGCCGCAATTTCACCTCCCCGCCCCAGCTGAAACATCACCGCCGCCGCCATGCGCCACGGCGCCTTGGCAACACGGTCACCGCCCGGCATTGCGAGCGGGGCCAGATGCCCCAGTCGTTCGAAGTGGCTGCCCGCAACCAGCAGCAATTCGCCGCCCCACGGCGTGCCGTCCGCCCCCAACCCTACGCCGTCCAGCGCCAGGCCCAGCACGGGCTCGTCTATGCGGTGTTCGGCACAGATCGCCGCGATGTGCGCATGATGATGTTGCACGGCGATAACCGGCAAGCCGCGCTGCGCGGCAAAGGACAACGCGAACTGGCTGCTGAAAAAATCGGGATGCAAATCGTGCGCCACGGCCTCGGGCTGAATATCGAAAATGTCACACAGATGCGCTGCGGTATCTTCCAGCATAGCGCGTGCTCCTGCATGATCCAGATCACCTATGTGCTGCGAGACGAACGCCTCATTGCCCCGCGTGACGCAGATGGTATTTTTCAGCCAGGCACCACAGGCCAGCACCGACGGGCCTGACAACGGCAGCAGAATACGGCGGGGGGTATAGCCGCGTGCACGCCGGATGAACTGAAATTTATGCTCGTCCGGCTGCACCGCCTCTTCCTTAGTTGTTTGTAAAACACGCATCACGCTGTCATCGCAGCGATGCAGGATATCGCGGTCATGGCTTAAGAAGGCATCTGCAAGTCCCGACAGCGACTCGCGCGCTTCCACTTCATCCTTCACCAGAGGCTCCCCGCCGGGATTGGCACTGGTCATCACCAATACAATATTTGCCGCCCGTTCCAGCCAACCTGCCCCGTCCGGCCTGCCCAGCAATTCATGGAACAACAGATAGTGCAGCGGGGTGTAAGGCAATAACAGACCGATATTGGCTAAACCGGGCGCGATGCCAGCCAATGCTTCATCACAGGCAGTGGATTTTTCCAGCAACACGACGGGACGCTCGCCCGATTCCAGCAGAAAAGTTTCGTTGTCGGATGATGACGCATAGCGGCGTGCCGATGCCGTGTTGAGCACCATCACCGCAAAGGGCTTTTCGTCACGCTGTTTGGCGCCGCGCAGTTTTGCCACAGCAGCCGGGTTACGCGCATCGCATACCAGATGAAAACCACCCACTCCCTTGACAGCGACCACCTGCCCTGCGTGCATTAATTCGGCGGTGGCGGAGACGGCATCATTGACAGCGACTGGCTGAAAGTTTTCATCATATAAGTACAACTGAGGTCCGCACGCCTGACAGGCATTGGGTTGGGCGTGAAAGCGGCGCGTGGCAGGATCGTCGTATTCGCGCTGACAAGCCGGACATTGCGTGAACTTTGCCATACTGGTGTTGGCGCGGTCATAGGGCAACCGCTTGGTGAGTGTGTAGCGCGGACCACAATGGATGCAGTTGATAAAGGCATGGCGGTAACGCCGGTTATCCGGATTGAACAATTCAGCCAGACAATCAGGACAAATCGCCATGTCAGGCGTAATACCGGTTTGCATCTGTCCGCTCTTGCTGGCCACAATTTGGAAGCCCTGCAAACCGCAGATGTCAGGCAACAATTCGTGCGTGACTTGTTCCACTCTTGCCAGGGCAGGCGGCTCACGTTGCAGGCGATCGATCAGACACATCACCTGCCGCTGTTCACCTTCGACTAATATTTCAACACCGGAGCTATCGTTGCGCACCCAGCCTGACAGCCCCAGTTCATGCGCCAGCCGGTAGACGAAAGGTCGAAAACCGACTCCCTGAACCTGACCGGACACCCTGATCCGGGCATGGATAGTCATGCTACTTTGCTATCGACCGCTTTTTGGCACCCTGCCCTGATCCAGTCCAGCCATTCGGGCATGCCCTCGCCGCTGGTAGCCGAGATGCGGATCACTTGAAGTTCGGGGTTGATGCGACGCGCATAGTCGATGGCGAGTTCCGCGTTGAATTCCAGATAGGGCAACAGGTCGCACTTGTTGAGCAACATCATATCTGCGGCGCGAAACATATCGGGGTACTTGAGCGGCTTGTCTTCCCCTTCGGTCACCGACAGGATCACCACTTTGTGCGCCTCGCCCAGATCGAAACTTGCCGGACACACCAGATTGCCGACATTTTCGATCAGCAGCAGACTGTCTTCCTGCAAATCCAGTTGCACCATCGCCTGCCCCACCATCTGCGCATCCAGATGACAGCCACGCCCGGTGTTGATCTGGATCGCAGGTGCACCGGCGGCACGAATGCGCGCGGCATCGTTTTCGGTCTGCTGATCGCCCTCGATTACGGCAAGCGGCAGCGCACCATTGAGTGCGGCAATGGTTTTCACCAGCAACGTGGTCTTGCCTGAACCGGGGCTGGATACCAGGTTTAGCGCAAAAATACCTTTATTAATCAATGTATTGCGATTAATATCGGCATAATCATTGTTCTTGGCAAGAATATCGCGCTCTATCCTGACCATGCGCGCCTGTGTCACCTCCGCAGGCGCCTGTTCAATCGCAGGTGAAGGCGCATTGTGAGTATGCGCATCAGCCGGCAGATGTAACTGATAACGCACCGCTCCGCCAGTTTTTTTTGATGGACGAAGTGCGTGACCGCCGATCAGCGTCTGACCGACGCCACAACCACAGGTGGAACACATAATTGACCCTTTCTGAATACCTCTGCACAGCCCGCGCAAGTTGGAAGTTTACCACCGTTGAAATGGCTTTTGAGTCTGAACCATCCACGTCGGTATCGAAACTCGCTGCACACCCTGCCCGCCGCTTGTTGTAAACTGCCTGCAGCAGGTATCAGTCAAAAAGCATCCGGCACAGCGTCGAAAGAAAAACACCATGGGATTGTTCGGAAAATTGTTTGGTCATAACCGGGAGCAAGACCGGCCCGAGTTGCTGCCCGCTATTGAACGGGCCGTCAACGGGGTTGAGCCCCTGCTAAAACAGACCAGCGGCTATCCGGAAAGCTACCAAAAATCGGTCGCAACCGCATGGGCGTACGCCCACAGTCTGGCGGAAAACGTGCCAGGCCCGGTGGTGCTCAACCGTGAATCCTATGCCAAAGATGCCTTCGTTCATGCCCTGTTCCCTTCGGTGGATTTTGTCACAGATGCATTCTGCACCAGCCGTGCCATGCAGGACTATTACCGGAAATTTCCCGACACCGATGAGCTGTATGCCCTGATGGGGATGCGGCGGGTTGAAAAAACCATCTCGGGAATGGCGCTGTCAGGTGAGCTGATACAGCACGATGTGCTGCAAAAAGCGGTCTATTTCACCAGCCATACCATCGAAAATCCTGCACCCACTGAAAAACAGGCAAGGGAGCAGGTTGCCTTGAGTTTTTTCGATAGTCTGGTGAGCAAGATAAAACAACGGGTGGAGGCGCGCAAGCAGAAACAGCGGACGCAACTGCAAGAAAAGAATTTACTGGTCGATCATCTGCGCACGGCGGATGCGCAGTCCCGACCTGCCCTGGAAAAAGAGCTATCCAGAATAACAGCCGCCATGAAGTCCGATGCCGGCCCGCTGGATCTGAACGATTACCTGGAAGACTTTGAAGCAATACTGCTCAATCCAGAGCTACATCTGAAAATAATCCAGACATCCATCATTCTGGACAGCATGGGCATCAGGCGTGAGGGTCTTGAGACAAGCCCGGCAGAGGCGGTTATATTCAACGAGTTGATTGATTTTGACCGCCGGAATTGGACAGTCACCATGGTGCATTGCAACAAGATACAAAGTGAAACCCTCACTACCCGGCTCGAAAAGGCCTACCGTCAGCTTGCCATCTAATGCGTTAGTCTATTTGCCTTCATCAACGCACTCCATTTTAAAGACTGAAACGCTCATTTCAGCAAATCAGCCAATGAGCTTTTATCCAGCGTAGCGAAAAAAGCGCCTTGAGCCTCGTATAAAATATGTTTCAGCCGGCACTTGGGCAACAGAGGACAATAAGACGGGCTGACTTTCATACATTCCACCAATGCCAGACTGTTTTCCATCAAGCGAATCACCGCGCCCACAGAAATATCCCCGGCATCTTGCGCCAATGTAATCCCGCCGCTTCTGCCGCGTTCACTCACAACCAGATTGGCACTGACCAGCGTCATCACCACTTTCATCAAGGAACTCTTGGGAACACCGCATGCCTCGGCCACTTCGGCGATGGTAGCGGGCGCATTCTTTTGCCCCAGGTAAATCAAGGTGCGCAAGGCGGTATCCGATGAAACGGTAAGTTGCATGTATTCACCCCATTAATTTATATCGCACATTATAAAGCACAGATTTTCCATCTTTGGAATTTTCAATATAAAAGATTCCGCATAATTGCATCATTTAGAGAATTGTTATATATTCCGCAACCTGGAATCAATAATAAGGAGGGAAGATATGTATCAGCAAGTCGCCTGGATAGTTTCTGTTGTATTGATCGCTTTGCTGGCGGTTGCATTTATATATGTAGCTGTACACAGCGCCAGAGATGGGA
>JBAZAY010000014.1:0-60374 GCA_041671725.1 Gallionella sp.
CTCCTTGAAAGAAGGGGAAATTCCCCACCGACAAGGTTTTACCTCAACAACCTCAAATGCAAGTCTGGTTCAAAGCAGAATGCGGCGACAGGGCACCCCAGCCACCGCGTTAGCGGTTTAGTTCAACTTAAAATAGACACCAAATGTGTCTGATAATCTGGTGTTGATTGTCGGATAATCTTGGTGGACAATTCCAACACATTGATTTTAAATGAGTGATTTTCATGAACACACCATCATTGCCAGAAAAAACGACATCATCATTCACCAAGTTGTATTTGCGTTGCATGCCGTAACCGCCAAACTCAAATGCGTAAATAATTCTAAGTGCCTAATATTGCCTGATGAGCACTTGGAGGGACATGCTCGACTGTCTCCTTCCCGCACTTGACCTCAGCATACTGCTGAAAGCTGCCGGGCGATTAATAAGCGCGGCACGCCACGACTGCCGCGCTCGTGGCACCCTTGAACTCAGTGTCTATCTGTCCGGTACGGGTTTCGGCTTTATTTTTCCTCAACGCCTTTATGTTTGGCGGGTGGCAGGTAATTGTCACCACTCACGACCTTCCTGCCTGTTTTAGCCTCAAGTTCCATGCGAGCACCCTTGGCAATGCCGCCGCCCGTCTTGGCTGCGGACACGTTTTCAATCATACCTGTCGCTACCATACTCTCGGCAACTTGGCGCGTAGACAACTCAGCCAGCGCGGTAAAGATCAACTCCGCTTCGCTCATATGGTCGCGCAGGTTCTGGGTTTTCAACCCCTTCATTGCCTTGTGCGATTTTACATCTACTTCTGACCATTCCTGATGAATGATGTTAGTGAGGATGGCATATTCCTCGCCCTTCTTGATGTCGTGATTTGCCCAGTAATCGGTCAATTTGTTGCGCGTTTCTTGGCCGGTCATGCGTTGCTGTATCCACTTTTCACTGCGTCCGTGCTTCTGCCAAGTCTCACGTGCACGATCCAGCGAACGGGCGGGATCAGCCATTTCCTGCATCCGTTCATAACCCACCTTTGCCAGCCACAGTTTGATCGGTTCGGCTTTGGGACTGGGCACAGACTGAACCAGACGCAACAGGGTTTCGGCTGTTGCTACATCGGTCAGGTATTTTTTGCCATCAGCGGCAGGTAATTTCAGTCGGTGACAATTTGTCACCGACTCACTGCCTTCCTTGCTCAACCGCTCTTTCAGCTTATTCCAGTATTTTCGGGCAGTCTGATAATCGGTTTGCTGGGTCAGCACCTGAACAATGTCGATGATCGAAAACAACCATATTTCTGTAGCTTCGTCATACACGCGACGGATTTGATGCTCTTCAAAAAATGCTGGTTGATTTGTCATTTCACCCTTTCATATCTCATTGACTGTTTGATATTGCAATTATCCTGGTAATGGATGTGCTAGAAAAAAGCACTTCAAACTCGTCAAAAAACTGAGCGCCCGCAGCACAAAATCTATCCCGCGCTCTGTACCCGGAAGATCCTGATGACTTCAGGGATGCTGCGCATGCTGCGCATGATGGTGGCCAGGTGCAGGCGGTTGTTCACTTCCAGTGTGAAGTGCAGCGCGGTGTATTCGCCTTCATTGGCGAAGCTGACATTTTCGATATTGGATTCCGCGTTCGAGATGGCGGCTGCCACTTTCGCCAGCACGCCACGTTGATTGGCAACGAGGAGTTTAAGGTTGACCGCGAAGGTGCGCGTGATGTTCTTGTCCCACACCACATCCAGCCATTGTCCGCTGTGGCCCCTGCGTAAAACCGGGCAGTCGTGCGTATGCACCACCAGACCTTGTCCGCTTTTGATTACGCCGATGATAGGGTCGCCGGGGATGGGGCGGCAGCAGGTGGCGAACTGTACCGCCATGCCTTCCGTGCCCTGGATGGTGATGACGGGGTTGGCTATGGTCTCGCCAGGTACAGCGTCGCCGTTGCAAGCCAGTTGTTTCGCAACTACCATATTGAGGCGACGACCCAGCCCGATATCGGCCAAAATTTCCTGGCGCGTCTTGACCCCGGTATCCCTGAGTAGCTTGCTCCAGCAGGTGTCTTTCAATTCTGCCGGTTTGATCCCCAGCGCGATTAATGCCTGATTGAGCAGACGTTCACCGAGCAGCGCTGATTCACCGGATTGCATGGTCTTGAGGAAGTGGCGGATGTGGCTGCGCGCCTTGTTGGTGGTGACATAGGATAGCCAGGCAGGATTGGGCTTGGCATGAGGTGCGGTAATGATTTCCACGCGGTCGCCATTGCGAAGTTCGCTGCGCAACGGCACCAGTTCATGGTTGATCTTGACGGCAATGCAACGGTTGCCGATGTCGGTATGTACGTTGTACGCGAAATCCACTGCCGTAGCGCCACGCGGCAAAGAGAGTATCTTGCCTTTGGGTGTGAACACATAAACCGCATCGGGGAACAGATCCACCTTCAGGTGTTCCATAAACTCGGCGGAACTGCTGCTGTCATTGAGGCTTTCCAGCAACTCCTGCAGCCACTGGTGGGTCTTCTTGTGCAGTTCGCTGACGGTGGAATGTCCGCTCTTGTACAGCCAGTGGGAAGCGACCCCGGCATCGGCAATCTTGTGCATCTCGCGGGTGCGGATCTGGATTTCTATCGGCGTGCCAAACGGCCCGAACAGCGTGCTGTGCAGCGACTGATAACCGTTGGACTTGGGGATGGCGATGTAGTCCTTGATCTTGCCGGGGATCGGTTTATACAGGGCATGCAGCGCGCCCAGTGCAAGATAGCAGGAGGGCGTGTCTTCCACCAGTACGCGAAAACCGTAGATGTCCAGCACTTCAGAGAAAGCCAGCGATTTGAGCTGCATCTTCTTGTAGATACTGTAGATGTTTTTTTCGCGTCCTGTGACCTCAGCCAGAATATTCTTTTTGGAAAGCTGCTGCCGGATGGATTCGAGTATCTTGCTGACTACTTCACGACGATTGCCGCGCGCTACCTTGAGCGCCTTTGCCAGCACGGAATAGCGATTCGGATGCAAATACTTGAAGCTAAGATCTTGTAATTCAAGATATATTTCGTTAAGTCCGAGTCGGTTGGCAATCGGCGCGTAAATTTCCATGGTCTCGCGGGCGATGCGTTCGCACTTGTCCGGTCGCATGGAATCCAGCGTGCGCATGTTGTGCAGGCGATCCGCAAGCTTGATGAGAATGACGCGTACATCGCGCGCCATTGCCAGCAGCATCTTGCGAAAGTTTTCCGCTTGCGCATCCTCGCGGGTCTCGAAATGGATTTTCTCCAGTTTGCTTAAGCCATCCACCAGTTCGGCGACGGGCTTGCCGAATTTCTCGGCAATTTGTTCGGAGGTTATTTCCGTGTCTTCGACGACATCATGCAGCAGCGCTGCAATGATGGACTGCATGTCAAGATGCAGGGGCGTGAGTATGCGAGCCACGGCGATCGGATGCGTGACATAAGGATCGCCGGACTGGCGGGTCTGACCCTGGTGGGCGACGCGGCTGAATTCGATCGCCTCGCGGACGTGATCGACATCCTGTGGCTTCAGGTAGCTTGAAACTTCCTCGATGAGAAATTCTGCGTCAGCCATTTGTTGCCTGCTTTTGAGCCGCCGTGTTCAGTTAAGCCTGGCCCCGGTTGAGAATCTCAATGCCGACCTTGCCTTTGCTGATTTCGCGCAGCGCGACAACGGTAGGTTTGTCTTTGCTGTCAGGTACCAGATGTGTAGCGCCGTTGGCGAGCTGGCGTGCGCGAAAAGCCGCTGCCAGCGTCATGTCAAAGCGATTTGGGATATAGGCTAAACATTCTTCTACGGTGATACGTGCCATGATTTACTCCGGATTTTGTAATTGGTTAATTAAATTTTGATGGCGGGCCAGTTGTTTGGTGCCGCGCAGTCTGGCGGCCAGCACGACGGCGTTAAACTCATGAAGTGCCTCATTCAAATCATCGTTGATGATAACATAATCGAATTCGGCAACATGGGCGACATCTTCGCGAACGGCTGCCATGCGGCGGGCAACGACCTCTTCGCTGTCTGTGCCTCGCCCTTTCAGGCGTTGCTCAAGTGCCTCGATGGACGGCGGCAGAATGAAAATGCTGACGCATTCCGGGAAGATGCGCCGGACCTGCTCCGCACCCTGCCAGTCGATTTCCAGCAGAATGTCACGGTCTTTGGCGTTTTCCTGACTGATCCAGTTTTGCGATGTGCCGTAAAAATTGCCATACACTTCGGCGCTTTCCAGAAATTCACCGCGTTCCGCCATGCCGAGAAAAGTTTCCCGGCTGACAAAGTGGTAGGCAACGCCATCCACTTCACCTTCGCGTGGCGCGCGGGTGGTGTAAGACACCGACAGGTCAATCTGCGGATTAGTGGCGAGCAAGGCATGTACCAGACTGGTCTTGCCGGCCCCCGATGGGGCGCTGATGACGAATAAACTTCCTGACATAAAAACTCCAATAGTTATCCTTAAAACCGTAGTTCAATCCACAGATTATGCAGATTCACGCAGATTTTCAAGTAGTTATAAAGGGTGTATTCCAAACCAAAATGGTTGGGTAGAAACGCTCAATAACTCTTTGCGGGTTGTTGTCCGCTGGACAACATCCCTGTGAAAATCGTTTGTTTTAATCTGTTTAATCTGCGGATAAATGGGTTTTTAGGGTTATTCCAGATTCTGGATTTGTTCGCGCATTTGTTCGATGAGGATTTTCATTTCCATTGCAGTGCGCGACACTTCGGCATCTACCGATTTTGAACCCAGCGTGTTCGCTTCGCGGTTCAGTTCCTGCATCAGGAAGTCCAGTCGCTTGCCCACGGCGCCTCCTTGCTTGAGAATGCGGCGCATTTCGCCAAGGTGGCTGGCTAAGCGCGATAGCTCTTCATCCACATCGATCTTGCTGGCAAACAGCGTAATTTCCTGGCGTATGCGTTCATCATCCGCGTTTTGCATCGCGTCCCGCAGCCGGGACGTCAGCCGCGCTTCGTAAGCTGCAATCGCAGCGGGTACATGCGGCATCACGTCGGTTCGCAGCGCTTCAATCTTTTCCAGACGTACCGACAAAAAGTCCTTGAGTTTTTCTCCTTCACGGGCGCGTGAGGCGGAGAATTCCAGTAATGCCGTTTGCATCAGGCCGGTTAAGGTGGTGCTCAGCTCATCGGCAGAAGCGGCAGGCGTTTCCAGCATGCCGTTCCAGCGCAGTACATCGGCGACGCTCATTGATCGCGCATCCGGCAAGGCAGCTTGCACTTCCTTGTTCCATGCGGACAGTTGCAGCAACAGATTGCGATTCAGCGTCGTGCCGCTTTGTGCATCACGCGCCGCGTAGTTGATCCGGCATTCGACCTTGCCTCGCTGCAGCGCTGAACTAATCAGTTCGCGCAATGCGCCTTCAAAGACGCGCAATTCTTCCGGCATGCGCAACTGAATATCCAGGTAGCGGTGGTTGACGGCGCGCAGCTCCAGAGACAAGGAGCCGGCGGCAAAATCCGCGCTGGTGTTGGCGTAACCGGTCATGCTTAAAATCATGGTGAGAGCTTCCGAATTAGGGTGAGGCGAATAAATAGCTGTGCGCTAGGCTCGCATTATATTACGATTGCGACCTATGAATTTTTCTATACATCAGGCCAGCCACATCGGCAATCGTAAATATAATCAGGATCGCGTCGCCTACGCGTACAGCAAAGATGCGTTGTTACTGGTGTTGGCGGACGGTATGGGCGGGCATTTGCATGGCGAGGTGGCAGCAGGCCTGGCTATGGAGACATTTGTCGAGTCTTTTAGCCATCATGCGCACATTGATAATCCTGCAGATTTTTTATCGGTCACCATGCTTCAGGCGCACCGGCGCATCATGGATTTGCCGCAAAAAATGGATCACTTCTTTCCCGGCACTACCTGTGTTGCCGCCTTGATTCAGGATGGCAAGCTTTACTGGGGCCATGCCGGCGATTCTCGCCTTTATTTGCTGCGCAATGGCAAGGTGCTCGCCAAAACGCTCGATCATTCGATGGTGCAAATGTGGCTGGAATGCGGTGTGATTGACGAAGAAGAGGCCCGCACCCATCCCAGACGCAATCAGATTACCAATTGCCTGGGTGGCTCCGAAGACCTGTTCGAGATAGAGCTCGGCAATCCTGTCGTGCTGCAATCCGGCGATGTGGTGCTGCTTTGCAGCGATGGCCTGTGCGGCCCGTTTGTTGACAAGGAGCTGGTCGCCGCATTTGCCGGCATTGCGGTTGACACGGAGCTGGATAAGCTGATTGTGCGTGCATTGGCGCTCGAAAACGGGCATGCAGATAATGCCACCGGTATTGCGCTGCGCTGGGGAAATGGCGAAGTTGCCCACGACACAGAAGTTACAGTTAACCACGTCCTCGAAATTCACTAAATCCAGTTTACGGTTTTAAGTTTGCTGTTTGCGTTCTTCATTACCCATTATCAATTATTAATTATTCATTGTTATTTCCTATGCGCCCAAGTTCAAGACTATCCAATCAACTGCGTGAAATACGCATTACCCGTCACTACACCAAACACGCCGAAGGCTCGGTGCTGATCGAATGCGGTGACACCAAAGTCATTTGCACCGCCAGTGTCGAAGAGCGCGTGCCGCCGCACAAGAAGGGCAGCGGTGAAGGCTGGGTGACGGCGGAATACGGCATGTTGCCGCGTTCTACCGGTAGCCGCATGCAACGCGAAGCGGCCAAGGGAAAGCAGTCAGGCCGCACCCAGGAAATCCAGCGCCTGATCGGGCGCAGCCTGCGCGCGGTGGTGGATTTGAAAAAGCTCGGTGAGCGTACCATCCAGATTGACTGCGACGTGATTCAGGCCGACGGCGGCACCCGCACCGCCAGTATTACCGGTGCATACGTTGCATTGCACGATGCGGTCAGCGGCCTGATGCAAAAAGGTCTGGTGCTGGAGACTCCGATAAAGGATGCCATCGCGGCGATTTCGGTCGGCATCTATCAGGGGGCGCCTGTGCTTGATCTTGATTATATTGAAGATTCTGCCTGCGATACGGACATGAACGTGGTGATGCTGGGCAGCGGTCATTTCGTCGAAGTGCAGGGCACAGCCGAAGGCCACGCCTTCTCTCGCGAAGAAATGGATTGCCTGCTGGAACTGGCCAAATCTGGTATCGAAGAATTGATCCAGATGCAGCACGCAGCACTCGCTGATTAAACTAAAAAATTTGTTGTCCGCTGATTACGCAGATTAATCATGATTAAAGGCAGAAGGACTTGGTTCTGTTTTGATAATCCATTCGATGAAGTTTTTAATATGGGAATCGTCTTTAAATCTGCGTGAATCTGTGTAATCTGCGGATTAAATTGCCGCATTTCTTGAGAAAGTCCATGAAAAAGTTAGTAATCGCCTCCAACAATCCTGGCAAGCTGCGTGAATTCCAGCACATGCTGGCGCCATTAGGCATCGAAGTGCTGACTCAGGCTCAGCTGGGTATTTCGGAAGCGGAAGAACCGCATGTCACGTTCATCGAGAATGCACTTGCCAAGGCGCGTCATGTCAGCCTGTTGAGCGGTCTGCCTGCGTTGGCGGATGATTCGGGCATCTGTGTTGCGGCATTGGGCGGCGCGCCCGGCGTGTTTTCTGCGCGCTTCGCAGGCGAACCCAAGTCCGATCGGCGCAACAACGAAAAGCTGTTGCACGATATGCAGGGGGTTGCCGACCGTCGTGCGCATTACTACTGCGTGCTGGTGCTGGTGCGTCATGCAGATGATCCGCAACCTCTCATCGCCGAAGGCGAATGGCACGGCGAGATTGCACAGGAAGAACGCGGCGACGGCGGTTTCGGCTACGACCCGATGTTCTGGTTGCCGGAATTGGGCAAGATGAGTTCGGAACTGACTCATGACGAAAAACACGCCATCAGCCATCGCGGATGTGCGATGAAGGTGTTGCTGCAACGGCTGCAAGCGGAATGACCTCGCTGCAACCCGTCTCCCTGAAGTCGCAATCCGTTGATTTTACGGCGCTGCCGCCGCTGTCTTTGTATATTCACGTTCCGTGGTGCGTGAAGAAATGCCCATATTGCGATTTCAATTCGCATGAGGCGCGAACACCCTCGCCCTTGCAGGGAGAGGGTAGGGGTGAGGGTAGAATCACTCCCGACCTTGAGAAGCAATACATCTCTGCTTTAGTACGCGATCTGGAAATGGCGCTGCCGCAAATATGGGGGCGAAAAGTCTATACGGTGTTTTTCGGCGGCGGCACGCCCAGCCTGTTATCCGGCGAGAGCATTGCGGAAATCCTGCGTCAGGTGCGGATGTTGCTGCCATTGGCAGGGGGCGCCGAGATTACGCTGGAAGCCAATCCCGGCACGGTGGAGGCCGATAAATTCGCCGCTTTCCGGGAGGCAGGCGTGAACCGCCTGTCTATGGGGATACAGAGTTTCAACGACACTCACCTGAAGGCACTGGGGCGCATTCATTCTGCCGATGAGGCGAAAGCTGCCATCGACATTGCGCAGCGGCATTTCGATAATATCAATCTCGATCTGATGTATGCGCTGCCTGGTCAGACGCTGGATCAGGCATTGCAGGATGTGCGGACTGCGCTGTCTTTTTCGCCGCAGCACCTGTCCTGTTATCACCTGACGCTGGAGCCGAACACGCTGTTTTATCGTAATCCGCCCTCATTGCCGGATGACGATGCAAGTTCAGATATGCAACAAAGTATCGAGGCGTTGCTGCGCGATAACGGCTATCAGCACTATGAGACTTCGGCCTTTGCACAACCGAATCGTCGCTCACGACACAATCTCAATTACTGGAAGTTCGGCGATTATTTAGGCATAGGCGCAGGTGCGCACAGCAAGCTGAGTTTTCCCGATAAGATCATTCGTCAGGCGCGTTACAAGCAGCCGCAGGCGTATATGCAGCAGGTGGAGTTAGGTGCGCCGGTTCAGACGGAAAACGCAGTGAGTCGCGAGGAATTGCCGTTCGAGTTTATGATGAACGCGCTGCGTCTGAATGAAGGATTCGATCCTGCCTTGTTCGGCGAGCGCACCAGCCTGTCCCTGATCGCCATTCAGCGTGAACTGCTCGACGCTGAAAAGCGCGGCTTGCTGGTGCGCGATATTGCCCGCATTGCCCCGACGCAGCTGGGGCAGCGCTTTTTAAACGATCTGCTGGAAATCTTTCTGACGACGAGCTAGCCCAAAAATAGTTGTCCGCAGATTAAACGGATTAACGCAGATTAATCATAATATTGCACCACCAAGGCCCTTGTCGGTCGTGATTAAAAAGGCTGATAATCCTATACGAACCCGATAAACAGGGATGATAACCTGTGGGTATAAAATTGTAGAATCTGTGGAAATCTGCGTAATCTGTGGATTGAATCGTCGTTTTTAGCTTTATTTGCGGCGGAACACCAGATCCCATACTCCATGCCCCAGATTGATGCCGCGCTTCTCGAACTTGGTGAGCGGGCGGTAGTCGGGGCGCGGCGCGTAGTCGGTGGCGGTATTCTCAAGCAGCGGTTCCGCGCTCAGCACTTCTAAAACCTGTTCTGCGTAATTTTCCCAGTCGGTGGCCACGTGAATGTAGCCGCCGGGTTTCAGTTTGTGCATCAGTTTCTCGATAAACGGCGCCTGAATCAGGCGGCGTTTGTTGTGGCGCGCCTTGTGCCATGGATCGGGGAAGAAGATATGCACGCCGTCCAGAGACGCGTCAGCGATCATGTCGCGTAGCACTTCCACCGCATCGTGCTGGATGATGCGGATATTGGTGATTTCTTGCTCGCCCATCACTTTGAATAGATTGCCAACGCCCGGCGTATGCACTTCCAGGCACAGGTAGTCGTTTTGGGGATTAGCCTGTGCAATAGTTGCTGTGCTATCGCCCATGCCGAAGCCGATTTCCAGAATCTTGGGCGCGGTGCGGCCAAAGGCCTGCGTCAGGTCGAGCGGTGTAGCGGCATAGGGAATGCCGAAAACGGGTTGCAGCGTGTCAACGGCGCGCTGCTGCGCGACTGTTACTCGCCCCTGTCTTAGGACGTAACTGCGGATGTGGCGTTTTTTGATGTCGTCGGAGGTAGTGGTCATAGTGTGTAAGGGCGAATCTGTCCGCAGATTACACGGATTCACGCAGATTCAAATTCGGTTTGTCCATTAGGCTAAAAATAGCGTCATATGACGAAGCTGGCGAATTGTTTTTTGTAATCTGTTTAATCTGCGTAATCTGTGGATAAAGATTTTTCAAGAGTTATTAAGCGCGCGTTGACGCGATGATGCCGGCGGTCGGTGAACTTGGGCTGGCGCTGTAGAGTTTCTTTGGCATGCGACCCGCGAGGAACGCTTCGCGTCCGGCTGCGGTTGCTTTTTTCATCGCGGAGGCCATCAATACCGGATTCTGCGCGCCGGCAATCGCGGTGTTCATCAACACCCCGGCGCAACCCAGTTCCATCGCAATCGCGGCATCAGATGCCGTGCCTACGCCCGCATCGACGATCACAGGAACCTTGACGCGATCCATGATCAGTTGCAGATTCCACGGGTTGAGGATGCCCATGCCGGAGCCGATCAGTGATGCCAGCGGCATGATCGCCACGCAGCCGATATCTTCCAGTTGCTTTGCGATGATGGGATCGTCCGAGGTATACACCATCACCTGGAAGCCTTCCGCCACCAGCGTCTTCGCGGCGGCGATGGTTTCGATCACATTAGGGTATAAGGATTGCGGATCGCCCAGCACTTCCAGCTTGACCAGACTGTGACCGTCCAGCAGTTCGCGCGCCAGACGCAGCGTGCGCACCGCATCATCGGCTGTATAACAGCCTGCCGTGTTGGGCAGGTAGGTAAATTTCGACATCGGCACGGCATCGAGCAGTGAAGGTTCATTCGGGTTCTGGCCGAGGTTGGTGCGGCGGATCGCCACGGTGACGATCTCTGCACCGCTGGCATCCAGCGCCGCGCGGGTTTCGGTGAAGTCCTTGTATTTTCCGGTGCCGACTAACAGTCTTGAGGAATAGCTTTTGCCTGCGATGATGAGCGGGTCGTTCATATTTGTATCCTTATGATTCTATTGTATTTATTTGTTTTTTGCTGCGGGTTCAGCCGCCGCCGACGGCGACGACGAGTTCCAGCTTGTCGCCGTCCGCCAGCATTTTTTCGGCATACAGGCTGCGCGGCACGATGTCGCCGTTGCGCTCAAGTGCTATGCGTTTCCCGGTGTAGCCCAGCTCCTCGACAAGCTGAGCAATGCTGCAATTATGGGGCAGCTGGCGCGATGCGCCGTTAACGTAGACAGTAATCACTTTCAATTTGTCCTTGGGTTGCGGTAAAATGCAATGCTATCACGCGGGTGTAGTTCAATGGTAGAACGGCAGCTTCCCAAGCTGCATACGAGGGTTCGATCCCCTTCACCCGCTCCATCCTGTTTTATCCTAAAAAATCAGTTCTCCACAGATTACGCAGATTAACCTGAATTAAAAACCTGGTTAGTGCGTAAAACCTTAGTTCATATCCAACAATAAATTGGATGGGGTTTTAATCATCGGAGATTGCCTTTAAATCTGCGGGAATCTGGGTAATCTGCGGATTCAATCGCCGTTTCTAGGTTGATCGTGCATCACGATGCGCGTGACGAATGCGATCGCCAGCAGATTCGCTGCGATGGCGACATAGCCCACCCGGTCATAACCGATAATCTGGCCTGTCGCGTTTTGCGTGGTGATGAAGCCTGCCAGGGTTGCAGCAAGACCGCTGGCCAGTTGCTGTGTGGCGGAATTGAGCGACATAAAGGTGCCGCGCAGTTTCGGCCTGGCAGCGGACGTGATAATCGCCATTGCCGGAATCATGCGCCCCGAGATCAGTACGAAAAATAGCGTGGTGCAGATCAGCCAGACCCACAGCGGTGCTGCCGCGACCTGAGTGACGGCCAGCAGCGGCACGGTGGCAGCAACCGCCATCAGTCGATAGATTTTTACCTTGCCTGCGGCATCCGCCCAGCGTCCGATCAGGCGCGATGTGAATAGCGTCGCAGCACCACCGACCAGATAAATATAGAAAATATCCTGCTGTGCAATCCCGACGTTCGAGACCGCATAAACGGTGATGTACGGGATCACGGTGAAGCCGGAAAACAGGATCAGCATGGTAAATACCAGCGCACGCAAATGATTGGCATCTGTCAGTACCTCAAACATTGCCGAAAACGGATGCGCTCGTTTTTCCTGGCTCAGGTGATGGCGCACATCCGGCAGGAATCGTAAGCCGATGATGAGGAACAGCACGGTGGTACAGGCGATCAGGATAAAGGGGGCGCGCCACTGGAAGAGGTTCGCCAGCCACAGAGATAAAGGCACGCCGGCTACGGTGGAGAGCGAAAAAGAGGACGAGATGACGCCGCTGGCGGTGGCGCGTCGTTCGAACGGGATCAGATCTCCGACCAGGGTTTGTACCATTGCCCCCATCACGCCGCCGAATGCACCGGCCAGGCCGCGCGCAATCAGCAGCGTGGCATAGCTGGGTGACAGGCCGCATGCCAGCGTTGCCAGACCGAAAAGCGCGAATACGATCAGCAGCAGGCGTTTGCGCTCGAATTTGTCCACGAAGGTGGCGGCGAGCAGGCCGGCGAGGGCGGCGCTGAAGCTGTAGGAGGCGACCAGAAAACCGAACTCATGCGTAGTGATGGAAAATTCTTTCATCAGAATCGGTCCCAGCGGCATCATGATCATGAAATCGAGAATATGGCTGAACTGCATACCCGACAGGGTCAGCAGCAAATATCGTTCGCGTTGCGGGGTGAGGGTGGGGGTGGGGGGCATGGGGGTAGTAAAAATTACGTGGGCGGCATTCTACCAGTCGAACATCTAGCAATCCCGAAGATCTCTATACTGAAAGCGGTGCGGTAAGAATTTACCCCAGAGTTGCCACCATCTCGATTTTGGGTGCGACGGAGCGCACGACTTTTTGGATGCCGTGTCCCGCCGGATTAGCTTGGCGTTGTGAAATGAGTAGTCCCAATTTCTCAAGCAGCCCGACATCCTTGGTGATGGCCGAACGGTTGCGATGCAGCAGATCGGACAGTTGATTGATAGTCCTGGGTTCGTGCATCACTTCAAGCATCAAACTGCGGCGTGCCTCCGACAGTACGCTAAACATCTGTTGCGGATCTTCGAACGAAAGCGTTAGCTTGTTTTCAAACACGTCGCCTCGGTCAGCTTTTTGTGCTGCATTCTTAGCGCGTGAGAAGAAACCGGCTACGTCGTCAGTGCGAATTACGATTTTTGGCATGGTTGCTTTCCTTGTGTCTGATTGATAATTTTCAGCCATTCCTGCTGGAATCTTTCCTGTGTCGCTTCAAAGTTTGTAAACTCAACCGGTTCAACCTCGCCCATGTAATGACGATGATGGTAGTCATGAGCATTATCGAAACCGAGAACTCGACCGTTATCGCCCCGGTAAATTGCGTGGTTGATATAAGCTAAGTTGTATCTGGTCACTACGGTCCTGCCCTTTTTGATATATCCCCAGACTTCATAACTCAATAGCCCGCCACCGGATTTTGGCTTGAGTTCGAATCGTTCCTGCTCAAGCAGGGTTTCCTTGGTTGGTTTTGACATTACGCCTCCAGATGTGTGTAATCGTAGCACACCTGAATGAATGAGTCTTGTTGTGCGGACTCGCACCGCGCCAATTCCAGATACGCGAAAAAACGCGAAGTGGTAAAATCGCCGCTGAAAATTCTTATACCCACACCATGTCGTCACCCGCCTTCGTCCATCTCCGTCTGCACAGCGAATATTCCATCACGGATGGGATGGCGCGCATCGATGAGGCCGTCGATGCCGCAAAAGCAGACGGGATGCCAGCCCTGGCCCTGACTGACCTTGCCAATTTTTCCGGTCTGGTGAAGTTTTACAAAAAGGCGCGCGGCAAAGGGATCAAGCCGGTTGCGGGTGTTGATGTGTTTATCACTAACGAGGCCGATCGCGACAAACCCTACCGGTTTTTGTTGCTGTGCCAGTCAGTCGATGGCTATCTGCGCTTGTGCCGTCTGCTGTCACGCGCTTATCTTACCAATCAGTATCGCGATCGCGCCGAATTGCGCCGCGAGTGGTTTCGCGAAGAAGGCACTGAGGGCTTAATTGCCTTATCCGGCGCTCACCTGGGCGATGTGGGCTGTGCGCTGATATCGGGCCATGCGACGCATGCGCGACAGTTTGCAAAGGAATGGGCGGACTTGTTCGGCAGCCGCTATTACATCGAGGTGCAGCGTGCAGGCAGCCCTGACGAGGAATTGTATGTTCATTCCGCTACGCTGTTAGCGTCCGAACTCGACCTGCCGGTGGTGGCAACCCATCCGGTACAGTTTCTGAGCGTCGATGATTTCAAGGCGCATGAAGCGCGTGTGTGCATTGCCGAAGGCTATGTGCTTAACGACAAGCGCCGCGAGAAGGCGTTCACCCCTCAGCAGTATTTCAAGACGCAGGCTGAAATGAAAGAGCTGTTTGCCGACCTGCCTGAGGCGTTGCAAAACAGCGTGGAAATCGCGCGTCGTTGCAATCTCACGCTGGTATTAGGTAAACCGCGCTTGCCGGATTTCCCTACGCCGAATGGCGAAAGTCTTGACGACTTTATGCTCAGCGAATCAGAGCGCGGCCTGGCAGATCGCATGGCTTTCCTCTATCCGGATGAGGCGGAGCGCGCCGAAAAATTTCCGCAGTACCATGAACGTCTGCTGTTCGAGATCAAGACCATCATCAATATGGGCTTCCCGGGCTACTTTTTGATCGTGGCGGACTTCATTCGCTGGGCGAAGGCTTACCGTTCCGAGGCGTTTCCAAACGGCGTGCCGGTAGGGCCTGGGCGCGGTTCCGGCGCCGGTTCGCTGGTGGCCTACTGCCTGCTCATTACCGATCTTGACCCGTTGCGCTATGAACTGCTGTTCGAGCGCTTCCTGAATCCCGAGCGCGTCTCCATGCCCGACTTCGACGTGGACTTCTGTCAGGACGGGCGCGAACTGGTCATCGACTATGTGAAACAGAAATATGGCGCGGCGTGCGTGTCGCAGATCGCCACCTTCGGCACCATGGCGTCCAAAGCGGTAATCCGCGACGTCGGTCGGGTGATGGAGTTTCCATATGGCTTGTGCGACCGGCTGTCCAAGGCGATCCCGCTCGAAGGTGTGAAATCGGTGTCGCTCAAAAAAGCGCGCGAAATGGAGCCTGAGATCAACGCCATCGCCGAGAGCGAAGAGGGCGTGCCGGAGTTGCTTGCGCTGGCGATGCGTCTGGAAGATCTGACGCGTAATGTCGGTATGCATGCGGGTGGCGTGGTGATCGCGCCGGGGAAACTCACCGATTTCTGCCCGCTGTATTGCGCCGATGGCGGGGCCAGTGTGGTGAGTCAGTTCGACAAGGACGACGTCGAAGCGATCGGTCTGGTGAAGTTCGACTTTTTGGGTCTGCGTACGCTGACCATCATCGACTGGGCAGTTCGTCACATACACCGACTTCAGGATGCAGGAAGCAGGATGCAGGATGCAGGAACTGCTCAATCCTCAGTCCACAATCCTGACTCCTTCAGAATCGAAGCTATCCCGCTGGATGATAAACCAAGCTACGACCTGCTGAAGAAATGCAACACCACCGCCGTGTTTCAGCTGGAATCGCGCGGCATGAAGGATCTGATCAAGCGGCTGCAGCCGGACACCTTTGAAGACATCGTGGCGCTGGTCGCGCTGTTTCGTCCGGGTCCGCTGGAGTCAGGCATGGTGGATGACTTCGTCGATCGTAAGCACGGCAGGGCAAAGGCGGATTATTTTCATCCCGAGCTGGAGGCGTCGCTCAAACCGACTTACGGTGTGATCGTGTATCAGGAACAGGTGATGCAGATTTCGCAGATCATCGGCGGTTATACGCTGGGTGGTGCGGATATGTTGCGCCGTGCGATGGGTAAGAAAGATCCGGAAGAGATGGCGCGTCAGCGCGACATCTTCGTTGGCGGCGCGGTGAATCGTGATATCGACAAGGAACTGGCAACCCGTCTGTTCGACTTGATGGAAATGTTCGCAGGCTACGGCTTTAACAAGTCGCACTCGGCAGCCTATGCGCTGGTGGCCTATCAGACAGCCTATCTGAAGGCGCATCATCCTGCGGCTTTCATGGCGGCAACACTGTCGGGTGATCTGGATAATACCGAAAAAGTGCGCACTTTTTATGCCGATACGCTGCAGCAGGGAATCACTATCCTGTTGCCCGATGTGAACAGCTCAGGCTATGCGTTTTCGCCCACGGATGAAAAAACCATAGCCTACGGACTGGGTGCGATCAAGGGAACCGGCGAGGCTGCAATCGCCGGCATCGTCAAGGCCAGGGCTACCGGGCCATTCAAGGACTTGTTCGATTTTTGCCGACGCGTGGACAAACGCGTGGTTAACCGTCGTACCATCGAAACCCTGATTCGTGCCGGTGCGTTCGATTCTATTAGCGATCATCGCGCTGCGCTGATGGCCAGCGTGGATGCTGCATTGGCGAGTGCCGATCAGCAGGCGCGTTCGATCAATCAGGATAGCCTGTTCGGCGAAGATGATGCAGACGCCGTGCTGATCGAGCAGGGGGCTGACGTGCCGCGCTGGACCTTGCGCGAACAACTGGCGTTTGAAAAAGTCAGTCTTGGCATTTATCTGGGCGGTCATCCGTATCAGGAATATGAAGCTGAATTAGCAAACTTTATCAGGGTAAAACTGAGCGACCTGACCCCTTCGTTTGTCGGCAAGAGCAACGGCGGAGGCGGAGGCGGCTATGCCCCCCGGCGCGGTGTGCCGGTGAGGTTGGCGGGTATCGTGTCGGGCTTGCGCCTTCAGCAGACACGGCGCGGGCGCATGGCGGTCATTACGCTGGACGACGGTAATGCGCAGACCGAAATGACCGTGTTCAATGAGGAATACGAGAAGAGTCGCCCGTGGATCAAGGAAGATGAATTGCTGGTGGTAGAGGGTAAAGCCAGCCTGGATGAATATTCCGGCAATATTCGGGTCAGTGGCGAGGAGCTGTTCAATTTTGCCCAGGCGCGCTCACGCTTTGCCCAGCACCTGAGCCTGAATTGTAACGGCAAATTATCTGTTGACCAGCTCAAAGATATTCTCAAGCCATGGAGTGAGGGTGAGTGTAAGGTGTTGATTAATTATAATAATTCAATAGCTTGCTGCCAGCTTGGTCTGGGCGAGGTCTGGCAGGTGACGCTCTCCGATGAACTGCTGAGTGACTTGCGCCTGGCGTTGCAGCCGGAAAATGTGAAGGTTGTGTATAACTGACAAGTCAAGATTCAGTCATCTGACAGTTGAATGTTGAGGCTGGTGCGTCAGAAGGAGTAGAATCGCGCACTGGTGGCAACCGTGGGGCAGGCAAGTAATCCGGATGGACGTGTTTAGCATTTTGCCAATAGGTGTTGTGGGCGGAGTTATTCTGCTGTGGTTAGTCCTGGGTTTCCTTGGGCTGGCGTTACAACGTTCGCCGCAGCTGATTTGCCGCGTTATCTTCCCGGTTGGTGCCTGCATTTCGCTGGTGCTTGCCGCAACCGGTCTATGGGCGCTGGGTGCCACGCCCAATATCGCCGTATTGCCGCTGGGTCTGCCTGATCTGCCGTTACACCTTCGCCTCGACCCGCTTGCGGCATTTTTTCTGATTCTATTGGGCGGCGCATCGTTTGGCATATCGCTGTTTGGTGCAGGGTATTTCAAAACCATGAACGGGCGGGTGCTGGGCTTGTTGTGTCTGGAATACCATCTGTTCCTGGCCAGTATGGCGATGGTTTTGCTGGCAGACGATGCGTACATGTTTATGGTGGCCTGGGAGACCATGGCGCTGTCTTCCTATTTTCTGGTCACCACCGACCACGCTATTCCCGATATACGCCGTGCCGGTTTCCTGTACCTGCTGATTGCGCATGTCGGCGCGATGGCTATTTTGCTCAGCTTCGGTGTGATGCAAGCCGGGCACGGCATCAGTGCATACACGTTCGGTGCGATGCGCGAGGTGCATTTATCCACCTTCTGGTCTTCGTTTGCATTTTTGCTGGCTTTGTTCGGCTTCGGCGCCAAAGCCGGTGTGTTGCCCATGCATGTCTGGTTGCCGGAAGCACACCCTGCGGCCCCCTCGCCGGTCTCAGCGTTGATGAGCGGCGTGATGCTCAAGATGGCGATCTACGGCATCCTGCGCGTTACCTTCGATCTGCTGGGTACACAGCTTTGGTGGTGGGGGGTGCTGGCGCTGGCGCTGGGATTGCTCACCGCCGTGTTCGGTGTGATGTTCGCCGCCGTGCAGGGCGACATGAAACGCCTGCTCGCTTATTCTTCGATAGAAAATATCGGGCTGCTGCTGGTGGGTATCGGCCTGACGCTCATTTTTCATGTTTATGGCAAGGATACGCTGGCCGCCTTGTCGCTTACCGCAACCTTGTATCACAGCCTGAATCATGCGTTTTTCAAAAGTTTGTTATTCATCGGCACAGGGTCGATTCTGCATGCCACCGGCGAGCGCAATATGGGGCTGTTGGGCGGATTGATCCACCATATGCCGTGGGTGTCGGTGCTGATGTTGGTCGGTGTGCTGGCGATCTCGGGTTTGCCGCCACTGAACGGATTTGTCTCGGAGTGGTTGCTGTTGCAGGCATTTCTGCTCTCTCCCGGTTTGCCCAACAGTTACGTCAATATGCTGGTGCCGGTGGCGGCGGCGGGGGTTGCGCTGTCTGCTGCGCTGTCGGCCTACGTGATGGTGAAATTCTATGGCGTGATTTTCCTGGGTCAACGCCGCGAAAAGGCACTGGAGCACGCGCATGACGCAGGGCTCTGGGAGCGTGCCGGGCTGGTTTGGCTGGCTTTGGGCTGCGTGGTATTGGGGCTGGCCCCGGTGTTCGTGGTGCATCAGATCGATGCCGTGTCGCAGCTGTTGCTGGGTGCGCATTTGGGGAATTCCACGGCTAACTGGATGTTCCTGGCGCCTATCGATACGCATCGCGCAAGTTACGGCCCGCTCTACTTTTTGCTGGCTGTGCTGGGCGTGATGCTGCTCACCATATTACTGCTGCGCCGCCTGTATCACGGTCGTTCACGGCGCGGTCCGGCATGGGACTGCGGCTATCCTGCGCAGACGGCGCGTATGCAGGATACCGCCGAAGGCTTTGGTCAGCCGATCAGGCGTATTTTCGAGCCGTTCTTCAAGATCGAGAACGAACTGCCTACCCCGTTTGATACCCATCCGAAATATCACGGAGTCAGTGAAGATAAACTCTGGTACCTGCTGTATCTGCCGCTCAAACAGCTGACTGAAAAGCTTTCCGGATGGGTTTCTCTGTTGCAACACGGACGCATCCACCTGTATCTGGCCTATACTTTCGCAACGCTGGTCGTGTTGCTGATTTTCGTCTAATGAACCTGAAAACTCAGATCCAATCCGCAGATTACGCAGATTGCCACAGATTCTACAAATTTATGACGGCAGGTTATCATCCCTGTTTATCCGGATTTGACTGGATTTCTTTACAACCAACAAGTGACTTGGTGGTGCAATGTTATGACTAATCTGCGTTAATCAGTTTAATCTGCGGACAAATGCTTTTAATGAGAAATCCAGAACAAATTTTCGCTATTCTTTTTCAGCTCACCCAGTTGTTGCTGGTGGTGCTGGCGGCGCCCCTGCTGACCGGTTGGGTGAATCAGTGCCAGGCTTGGTTACAGAACCGTACAGGCGCCGGCGTGTTGCAGCCTTACCGCGTCTTGCACAAACTGTTTCACAAGGATGCGGTAATCGCGGATAACGCCTCCTGGTTGTTTCGCATCACCCCTTATATCGTGTTTGGCTGCATGTGGCTGGCTGCGGCCATCATTCCCATTATCGCTGTCGATCTGCCATTCTCGCGCGCGGCCGATGTGATCGCTCTGGTGGGCGTATTCGCGCTGGCACGCATGTTTATCGCACTGGCGGCCATGGATATCGGCACTTCATTCGGCAGCATGGGTGCGCGGCGCGAGATGCTGGTCTCGTTCCTCGCCGAACCGGCCTTGCTGATGGTGTTGTTTACCTCGTCCCTGATCAGTCATTCGACGCAGCTGACGCACATCGTCGAAACATTTGCCCATCATAAGTTCATTTTATATCCCAGCCTGGCCTTTGCCAGCGTAGCGTTTGTGATGATCCTGCTGGCCGAGAATGCACGTATTCCGGTGGATAATCCCAGCACGCATCTGGAACTGACCATGATCCACGAGGCGATGATTCTGGAATATTCCGCGCGTCATCTGGCACTGATTGAATGGGCCTCCAGCCTGAAATTGTTCGCCTACATCAGCATCGGCATCGCACTGTTCCTGCCGCACGGCATCATCGGCGTGGGCAACTGGGCCGGGCTGCCGCTGGCGGTTGGATTGTTGTTGCTGAAGCTTTTGCTGGCAGGAGCCGGACTGGCTTTGCTCGAAGCGATGATGGCCAAGATGCGCATTTTCCGTGCCCCGGAATTTCTCGGCACCGCTTTTCTGCTGGCCGTGCTGGGCTTGTTGATCCACTTCCTGCTGGGTGCATGACATGCAGATCCCGCTGATATTGCAATTCGTCAATCTGCTGGCCTCGCTGTTGTTGCTGGTGGTGTTCGCCATGCTGGCGCAGCGCCGCATTTTGTCGCTGATCAATCTGTTCGCATGGCAGGGTGGCATTCTGGCAATCAGTACCTTTGTGGTGGCATATTCGACAGCGCAGCATCATCTGTATTATTCCGCCGGATTAACCTTGATTCTCAAGGTACTGCTGCTGCCCTGGTTGTTGCATCGCCTGATCCGCAAGCTGAACGTCAGGTGGGACGTGGAAACGCTGATTAACATTCCTACCACCATGCTGGTCGGTATTGCACTGGTGATTTTTTCGTTCAACCTCGCAGCCCCTATCTCGCAGTTATCAGAGGGGATTACACGCGGGCTGATCGGTATTGCGTTAGCCAGTGTGTTGCTGTCCCTGCTGATGATGTTGACGCGGCGCAAGGCAGTCTCACAGGTAGTCGCCTTCCTGTCGCTGGAAAACAGTCTGTTCTTCGCGGCGACCAGTGCAACGCAGGGTATGCCGCTGGTGGTCGAATTCGGCATCGCGCTGGATGTGCTGGTGGCGACCTTCATTTTCGGCATTTTCTTCTTCCAGATCCGCGAAACCTTTGAGAGCCTGGACATTACGCACATGGAGAAGCTGAAGGATGATTGATCTCTATCTGCTCGTCTTGCTGCTCACGCCCATGTTGGGCGGCATGCTGCTGGCTGTGTTCGGCTCACGCTCCTGGGCGGCTGAACTCAATTCGGTGATGAGCGCCTGCACATTTTTCGCATCGGTGGCGTTGACCATCCGTGTGATAGATTCCGGCCCGCAGGTTGCGTTTGGCGAACAATTTTTCATCGACCAGTTCAATGTGTTCCTAGTGGCGCTCACCGCGTTCGTGGCCTTCACTACCTCGCTGTTCTCGCGCCCTTACATGCGCATCGAACAGCATCACGGCAAGCTGTCGACTTCCATGCTGCACCTGTATTACAGCATGTATCAGCTGTTTACCTTCGCCATGCTGGTAGCCCTCACGACCAACAACATGGGCATCATCTGGGTGGCGATGGAAGCGGCGACATTGACCACGGTATTGCTGGTCAGTCTGTATCGCACGCCGGCCAGTCTGGAGGCGGCCTGGAAATATTTCATCCTGTGCGGCGTCGGCATTGCGCTGGCGCTGTTCGGCACCATCCTGTTGTATTTTGCCGCCGAGCGCGTGCTGGGCGACGGTGGTACTGCGTTGTTGTGGACGCATCTGAATGAGGTCAAGGGCAGTCTGGAACCTACCGTGCTCAAGCTGGCATTTGTGTTTCTGCTGGTCGGCTACGGCACCAAGATCGGTCTGGTACCGCTGCACAGCTGGTTGCCGGATGCACATGCGGAAGGTCCTACTCCTGTTTCGGCAGTGCTGTCCGGCCTGTTGCTCAATGTTGCGCTGTGTGCGGTGATGCGCAGCAAGGTGCTGGTGGATGGCTCGCTGGGGAATCACTTTGCTGGTAACCTGATGATGGGTTTCGGCCTGCTCTCGGTCGTGGTGGCTGCACTGTTTCTGTCCCGGCAAAAAGATATCAAGCGCATGTTCGCTTATTCGTCTATCGAGCACATGGGGCTGATTACCTTCGCTTTCGGCATGGGCGGCCAGGTGGCGACTTTTGCAGCTATGCTGCACATGACCATGCATTCCCTGACCAAATCGGCGATATTTTTTGCGGTGGGACATGCGGTGCAAAAAGCGGGCACGCAACAGATGGATCGCATCCGTGGCCTGATGCATGTCAGTCCGACCGTGGGTTGGGGGCTGATGCTGGGCACCTTCGCCATTTTGGGCATGCCGCCGTTCGGCGTGTTCGCCAGCGAATTTCTGATTATTACCACCGCCATGCACGATTATCCCTGGACGACGCCTTTTCTTGTGGTCTCGCTGGGGATAGCCTTCGCCGCGATCTTCGGCCGTGTGCAGCCGATGGTGTTTGGCGAAACCAGCGCGAAACCCCTGCCGCATCCGCCTGCGCTGATTCCGGTGTTTATCCACCTGCTGCTGGTGTTGATCCTGGGCCTTTATATGCCAGCCTATCTGGCGGGCTGGTATCGCCAGGCAGCAGCACTGTTGAGTTGACTTCATGAATACCATTCATTCCAATCTGCATCTGACCCCGCTTGCTACCGCGATTCCCGCATGGCAGGGGGAGGTCAAAGCCGGTGATTTGCAGCTGGTCTGTCACAAAGTTGCGGAGGGCGGCGGCCGGCTGGTGTCGTTGTGGGGCCGCGACCTGCGCGAGCAAGGATTCATGCTGTATGTGCTGTTGATGAATGGGAGTGGTTTGCTGTGTCTGAATCTGCCACTGTCGAGAGAGCAGCCGCGCTTCCCCGATATCAGCCGGATTTTTCCGGCTGCCTGTCGCATGCAGCGTGCGGTTTACGACCTGCTCGGTATCCGTGCGCACATGGCTCAGGATCAACGCAACTGGCTGCGCCACGCCGCCTGGCCTGATGACGGCTTCCCGTTGCGCAAGGATTTTGCATCCCCTCCCCCTTGCAGGGGGGAGGAATCTGCTGACGACTACTCCTTCGTGCGTGTTGAAGGTCAGGGTGTGCATGAAATTCCGGTAGGTCCTGTGCATGCGGGCATCATCGAGCCGGGGCATTTTCGTTTCTCCGTGGTCGGTGAAAAAGTACTGAAACTTGAAGAACGGCTGGGTTATACCCATAAAGGCGTTGAAAAACGTTTTGAAAACATGAGTTTACAGCAGGGTGCGAAGCTGGCAGGACGCGTGAGCGGCGATAGCACGGTGGCTTACGCCTGGGCCTATGCGATGGCGGCGGAGAGCATCGCCAACATCACGCCACCGGATCGTGCCTTGTGGTTGCGTGCACTGTTTCTGGAACGCGAACGTATCGCCAACCATCTGGGCGACCTGGGCTATCTGGGCAATGATGTCGCCTTTACTTTCGGTTTTGCCCAGTTCTGGATACTGAAAGAGCAGGTGCTGCGCAATAATGCAGCGCTGTTCGGCCATCGTTATCAGATGGATGTGATTATTCCGGGTGGTGTCACGGTTGGCCTCAACGAATCAGGCAAACAAACCTTACTCAAGGAATGCGCGATGCTGGAGCGGGAGGTTCGCCTGTTGCGCAGTCTGTATGAAGAGCATGCCGGCGTGCAGGATCGTTTCATCGGCACCGGGCGTGTCACACCAAAACTGGCAGCCCAGCTGGGGCTGTGCGGTCTGGCCGGACGCGCCAGTTCACAGTGCTGGGATATGCGTGCGCAGTTCGCCTGTGCGCCATATGGCATGCTGGACGTAAAAATGGCGACGCATCAAAACGGCGATGTTGCCGCGCGGGTGATCGTGCGTTTCGACGAGTTGTTAGAGTCGCTGCGTTTGCAGCGCGAAATCATGGCCAATCTGATCGGCGGTGAAGACCTGGCGCATCCGTTGACGCGTCTGCCGTGCAACGGTTTCGGTGTCGGCATGGTGGAGGGGTGGCGCGGCGAAGTAATGGTGGCGATCCATACCGATGCAGAGGGGAATCTGGACCGCGTGCATCCGCACGATCCTTCATGGCAAAACTGGCCGGTGCTGGAACATGCCATCATGGGTAATATCGTGCCGGATTTTCCGCTCATCAATAAATCGTTCAACCTGAGCTATTCCGGGCACGATCTGTAAATCTAAAACCTTAGTTCATGCCACAGAGTTCACAGAGAGCACAGAGCGTTTGGCGGTTTATCCATTCTGCTCATACTAATTCGTTTTACGGCGAAATGCTTGTATACCCCTATTCCTCTGTGACCTCGGTGTTCTCTGTGGCTGAATGCCTTTTCCAAGATAAAGGTTCGATATGTATCAGATAATCAAGCAGATCATCAAGACTGGTATCAAGACAGAAGCCGCGCCACAACCGGATGAGACGATGCGCCTCGATCCGCAGCGTTTGCAGCAGCAAATTCTGGATGGGTTTGGTGGAGCGTTGAGCATCCGTCTGGTCGATGCCGGATCGTGCAATGGTTGCGAGTTGGAGATACATGCGGTCAACAATGCGTATTACAACCTCGAGGGACTGGGCATAAAATTCGTTGCCAGCCCGCGTCATGCGGACATGTTGCTGGTGACAGGACCTGTGTCGCGCCACATGGAAGTTGCATTGAAGCGCACTTATGATGCGACGCCCGACCCGAAGCTGGTGGTGGCCATCGGCGAGTGTGCCTGCGACGGCGGGATATTTTCCCCTGCCAATGCAGCCGGTGGAGAGAGCTATGCCAGTTGTGGCAAGGTTTCCAACGTTATTCCGGTGGATGTGGCTGTAAGCGGTTGTCCGCCGACGCCCACCGCGATTTTGCAGGCAATTTTGACTGCGATCAGCGCGGGGAAATAAAACTAATATGTCATTCCCGCCCCCGATACCACCATTCGAGGGCAGGCTGCGGCGGGAAAACGAGGCCAGAGGCCGAAGTTTCGAGGAACGGCCATCCAGCGTTTTTATCGAATATGCCTTTGGCTTTTGTCCTTGCTGCGCAAGGAACTTTTTCTTTGACTGGATTCCCGCTTGCGCGGGAATGACGAGCTCAATTATTTGATGCGCATGCCAGGTTGTGCACCGTCATCTGGTGACAGGACGAACAAACCGGGTGCATCGCCGGAAGCTGCCAGCACCATGCCCTCGCTCATGCCGAATTTCATCTTGCGCGGAGCCAGATTTGCGACCATCACCGTCATACGGCCCTTGAGCTTTTCGGGATCGTAAGCCGACTTGATGCCGGCGAATACCGTGCGCGGTTGTTCTTCGCCGATGTCCAGTGTCAGCTTCAGCAGCTTCTCAGCACCTTCCACATGCTCGGCATTGACGATCTTAGCGACGCGAAGGTCGATCTTGCTGAAATCATCGATAGAAATGGTTTCGGCAATCGGCGCAGGAATTGAAGATTGCACTTCTCGTTCGCCTAGCTTCGCCCCCCTCGCTGCGCTCTCCCCGCTTGCGGGATAACCAGCGACTTGCACGCTTGCGTGCTTAGTCGAATGGCTAGTTGTTTCACCAGAGGATTGAGGTGAGGGGTGCTGTTGTGCTTCTGCATGGCGTGTTTGGGAATGCGATTCGGTCATTGGTTTCAGGCTTTCCTGGTTGGCGGCGGTCATCGCTTCGATCAGCTTCGGATCGAGACGGGTTGCCAGATGTTGGTAGGTGTTGATGTTGTGTCCGGCAGGCAAGGCTTGCCAGGCACCTGTCCATGCCAACGGTGCAATGTTGAGGAAGGCCTCGACTTGCTCTGCCAGCACGGGCAATACGGGTTTCAGATACAGCGTCAGGTCGCGGAACAGGGTCAGTGCGGTAGAGCAAACTTCATGCAGTTCGGTTTCTTTGCCTTCTTCCTTGGCAAGTCCCCAGGGCTTTTTCTCAGCAATGTACTGATTTGCCACATCAGCCAGACGCATGATTTCGCGCAAAGCGCGGGCAAAGTCGCGTTGCTCATAGCAGCGCGCGATCTCGCCGCCGGCAAATGCAGATTGAAATTCGGCGCTGGCCGCCAAGTCGGTAGCCCCTAGTTTGCCGTCGAATTTTTTGGCGATAAAGCCTGCGCAGCGGCTGGCGATATTGATGTATTTCCCGATCAAATCCGAATTAACCTTGGCGACGAAGTCATCGAGGTTCAGATCCAGGTCTTCCATCGTACCGTTGATTTTGGCCGCATAGTAATAGCGCAGGTACTCGGTGTTCTTTATGTTGTCCACGTAGCTCTTCGCGGTGATGAAGGTGCCGCGCGATTTGCTCATCTTCTCTCCGTTGACGGTGAGGAATCCGTGCGCAAACAGCTTGGTCGGGGTGCGGAAACCTGCGTGTTCGAGCATTGCCGGCCAGAACAGGGCGTGGAAATACAGGATGTCCTTGCCGATGAAGTGGTACAGCTCGGTGGTTGAATCCGGCTTCCAGTAATCGTCAAAGTTTAAGTTTTTGATTTTACACAGTTTTTTGAAGCTACCCATGTAGCCGACCGGCGCATCCAGCCAGACGTAGAAATATTTGCCCGGTGCGTCGGGAATCTCGAAACCGAAATACGGCGCGTCGCGTGAAATGTCCCAGTCGGACAGTTTGTTTTCGCCCTCATTGCCCAGCCATTCCTGCATCTTGTTGGCTGCTTCCGATTGCAATGAACCGCTGCGCGTCCAACTGCGCAGAAACTGCTGGCAGGTGTCGGCGGAAAGTCTGAAGAAATAGTGGTCCGAGTTACGCATTTCAGGTTTTGCACCGGATACGGCGGAATACGGATTGATCAGCTCGACGGGCGCATAGGCTGCGCCGCAGACTTCGCAGTTGTCGCCGTATTGATCCTTGGCATGACATTTCGGGCACTCGCCCTTGATGAAACGATCCGGCAGGAACATGTTCTTGACCGGGTCAAAGAATTGTTCGATAGAGCGCACTTCGATCAAATCGTTGGCGCGAAGCTTGCGGTAAATGCCTTCGGCGAATTCGCGTGTTTCAGTCGAATTGGTCGAGCCATAGTGGTCGAATTTGACGTGGAATGCTGCGAAGTCATCGTAGTGTTCCTGCCAGACCCGCGCGATCAATTGTTCAGGTGTGACGCCTTCCGCCTCGGCTCTCAGCATGATAGGCGTGCCGTGGGTGTCGTCGGCGCACACATAATGCACCTCGTGCCCTTGCATTTTCTGGAAGCGCACCCAGATGTCGGTCTGGATGTATTCGACCAGATGACCCAGGTGGATGCTGCCATTGGCATAGGGCAGGGCGGAGGTGACGAGGATTTTTCGCTTGGTCATGAAGTCTTGCCTGATTCGATTGAGATGCGCCATTTTAGCAAATCGCGCGCACTGGCGGCGAATTGGTTAGAATCGCGTTCTTGTAATGTATTTTCCGAATAGAGGCTGTGATGAGTTTTAACGATACTGATGTGCAAAATGCATTGAAAAATCTGATCGATCCTAATACCCATAAGGATTTTGTCACAGGCAAATCCGTGAAAAACGTCAGAGTCAGCGGAAACGATGTGTCGCTGGATATCATGCTGGGTTATCCGGCCAGGAGCGTCTGGGATGAAATCCGCGCGATGGTCGAGGCGCATCTCGCGGATGCCTTGCCTGATGCAGGTACGATTAAAGTTGCTGTGTCCAGCAAAGTTGTGCCGCACGCGGTGCAGCGTGGCGTGAAGCTGGTAGATGGCGTGAAGAACATCATTGCGGTCGCCAGCGGCAAAGGCGGTGTGGGCAAATCCACTACCGCTGTGAATCTGGCGCTGGCGCTGGCCGCCGAAGGTGCGCGCGTCGGGATGCTGGATGCTGATATCTACGGCCCGTCGCAACCCATGATGCTGGGAATTTCCGGCCAACCGAAGTCGCGCGATGGCCAGTCGATGGAGCCGATGATCAATTACGACATTCAGTCCATGTCGATAGGCTACATGATCGCAGGCGACGATGCGCCGATGATCTGGCGCGGTCCGATGGTCACCCAGGCGCTCGACCAATTGTTGCGTCAGACGCGCTGGGATAATCTGGATTATCTGGTGGTCGATTTGCCGCCGGGTACCGGCGATATTCAGCTGACGCTGTCGCAAAAAGTGCCGGTCACAGGAGCGGTGATCGTCACGACACCGCAGGATATCGCCTTGCTTGATGCGCGTAAAGGATTGAAAATGTTCGAGAAAGTCGGCATCAAGATCGTCGGTATCGTGGAAAACATGAGTACGCACATCTGTTCCAAGTGCGGACATGAAGAACATATCTTCGGTGCGGGCGGCGGCGAAAAAATGTGTGCCGATTACAACACCGAATTTTTGGGTGGTTTGCCGCTGGATATTACGATTCGCGAGCAGGCAGACTCAGGCAAACCGACGGTGGTGGCTGACCCGGACGGTGCTATCGCCAAAGTTTACAAGCAGATCGCACGCCGCATTGCAGTGAAGGTTGCAGAAATGGCGCAGGATCACAGCGCGGCTTTCCCGAAAATCGTGGTGCAAAATACATAAAGGAGGAACGTGATAATTGATAATTGATAATTGATGATTGATAACTAAAATCTAAATTAAGGTTTTACATTATCCATTTTGAATTATCCCTTATCCATTGCACTTAAAACTATGAGCATCAAGTCAGACAAATGGATACGCCGCATGGCGGAGCAGCACGGCATGATCGAGCCGTTTTCGCCGGTTCAGGTGAAAGAGGTGGATGGCAAGCGCATCGTGTCTTACGGCACCTCGAGCTATGGCTACGATATCCGCTGCTCGAATGAATTCAAGCTGTTTACCAATATCAACAGCACCATCGTCGATCCGAAGAACTTCGATCCGAATTCCTTCGTCGAGGTCACGGCCGATTACTGCATTATTCCGCCCAATTCGTTCGCGCTGGCGCGCACCGTCGAGTATTTCCGCATTCCGCGCTCGGTGCTGACCGTTTGTCTGGGTAAATCCACCTATGCGCGCTGCGGTATTATCGTCAATGTGACGCCGTTTGAGCCTGAATGGGAAGGTTATGTGACGCTGGAGTTCTCCAATACCACGCCGTTGCCTGCCAAGATTTACGCCAATGAAGGCGTCGCGCAAGTGCTGTTCTTCGAGAGCGATGAAATCTGCGAAACTTCTTATAAAGATCGCGGCGGCAAGTATCAGGGGCAGGTCGGTGTCACTTTGCCGAAAATGTAATGTCTGTGTCACATACAAAGCCAATAATCTGGCGTTCGCCAAAAGGTGAGGTCATTGCCTGCGTGGAAAAGAACAAGGTGATGAGCGAAAACCTCGAAGAAATCCGTCAGGTCTGCCAGGATGCGCTGGATGATGCTGTGCTGATGGGGTGTGACGGGCAGCAGGTACGGCAGGTTCTGATCGGACTGATTGGTGATCTGGTTGATTCCTACCCGCCGCAGGAATAAAAACCCGCTTGCACCAGGCTGTAAATCTGCGACAATCCGCGCCAATTCGATATTTCCAAAATTTGTTACACCCAGTAGGAGTTGTAAATGAAGTTTCGTTTTAGTTTCGGCATCGCTGTAGGCAATGCCTCACTGAACCTTCATTTTCCTTTTGCTTCGTAAATCTGCGGTATTTAATGCTATTTTTCCCGTTGGGAGTTCATATATGAAATTCAGGTTTCCCATTATCATCATTGATGAAGATTTCCGTTCCGAAAATGCCAGTGGGCTGGGCATACGCGCGCTGGCCGATGCAATGGTCAAAGAGGGTATGGAAGTGCTGGGTGTGACCAGTTATGGCGATCTGACCTCTTTTGCGCAGCAGCAAAGTCGAGCGTCGGCATTCCTGTTGTCCATCGATGATGAGGAATTCGGCGGCGGCAGTGTGGAAGAGACCGAAGTTGCGCTCAAAAGCCTGCGCGCATTCGTCGAAGAGATTCGTTTCAAGAATTCCGATATTCCGATTTATCTGTATGGCGAGACGCGTACCTCGCGCCACATTCCTAACGATGTGCTGCGCGAATTGCATGGCTTTATTCATATGCACGAGGATACGCCGGAGTTCGTTGCGCGCCACATCATCCGCGAAGCCCGCTCTTACCTCGATTCGTTGGCGCCGCCGTTTTTCCGCGCCCTGCTGCATTATGCGCAGGACGGCTCCTATTCATGGCATTGCCCCGGTCACTCCGGCGGCGTGGCATTTTTGAAGTCACCGGTGGGGCAGATGTTCCACCAGTTTTTCGGTGAGAATATGCTGCGCGCCGACGTGTGTAATGCGGTGGATGAGCTGGGCCAGTTGCTCGATCACACAGGGCCGGTGGCAGCTTCCGAACGCAATGCCGCACGCATTTTTAATGCAGATCATTTGTTCTTCGTCACCAATGGTACCTCGACCTCGAACAAGATCGTATGGCACTCGACGGTGGCGCCCGATGATATCGTGGTGGTGGATCGCAACTGCCACAAGTCCATCCTGCATTCGATCATGATGACGGGTGCGGTGCCGGTGTTTCTGACGCCAACGCGCAATCATTACGGCATTATCGGGCCTATCCCGAAGTCCGAGTTCGAGCCGGAAAGCATCCAGCGCAAGATCGATGCGAATCCTTTTATCAAAGACAAGACCAAGAAGCCGCGCATTCTGACCATTACCCAGAGTACCTACGACGGTATTGTTTACAACGTCGAGATGCTCAAAGCAATGCTGGACGGGCGTATCGACACGCTGCATTTCGACGAGGCCTGGTTGCCGCATGCGGCGTTTCATGACTTCTACAAGGATATGCACGCTATCGGCCGTGACCGTCCGCTCGCACGTGAATCGATGATTTTTGCGACCCAGTCTACCCACAAATTGCTGGCGGGATTGTCGCAGGCGTCCCAAATTCTGATTCGCGAGCCGGCAAGCCGCAAACTGAACAAATATATTTTCAACGAAGCGTATCTGATGCACACCTCCACCAGTCCGCAATACGCGATTATCGCATCGTGCGACGTGGCTGCAGCAATGATGGAAGCGCCGGGTGGACCTGCTTTGGTTGAGGAATCCATTGCCGAGGCGCTGGATTTCCGTCGTGCGATGCGCAAGGTCGATGAGGAATTCGGTCTTGACTGGTGGTTCCAGGTGTGGGGGCCGGATGTGATTGCCGAAGAGGGCGTGGGTTCGCGAGAAGACTGGGTGCTTAAGCCATCGGACAAATGGCATGGTTTCGGTGATCTGGCCGAAGGCTTCAATATGCTCGATCCGATCAAGGCCACCATCATCACGCCGGGGCTGGATGTAGACGGCGACTTTGCAGATACAGGTATTCCCGCTTCTATGGTGACCAAGTACCTGGCCGAACACGGTGTGATCGTCGAGAAGTGCGGTCTGTATTCGTTCTTCATCATGTTTACCATCGGTATCACCAAGGGGCGCTGGAACACGCTGCTGACTGCGCTCCAGCAGTTCAAGGATGACTATGACAAGAATCAGCCGCTCTGGCGCATCCTGCCGGAGTTCGCGGCAAAATATCCTCGCTATGAACGTGTGGGCTTGCGCGATCTTTGTCAGCAGATTCATGATGCCTACAAATTGCACAATGTTGCGCGTATGACGACGGAAATGTATCTGTCCGATATGCAACCGGCGATGAAGCCCTCCGATGCGTTTGCCAGGATGGCGCATGAAGAGCTGGATCGTGTGGAGATCGATGATCTGGAGGGGCGCATCACGGCCGTGTTGCTGACGCCTTATCCGCCGGGTATTCCGCTGCTGATCCCCGGGGAGATTTTCAACAAGACCATTGTTGATTACCTGAAGTTCGCCCGTGATTTCAGCCAGAAGCTGCCCGGTTTCGAGACGGATATTCATGGTCTGGTTGCCGAGGAAGTGGACGGCGTTAAGCGTTATTTTGTAGATTGCGTAAGGTAATTTGAGCTTGATCAACTTGTTTTTGCGATTTCGCTTGATGTAATTAAAAAACAGGCGTATAAAGTCATCTTCGTGTTTGATTCAAAGTCACTGCAGTACTGGTTTTACCATGTGCAATCTTCGATCAAATGGTTTTGCGGGAGTTTTTCCCGTGTTTTTAAAAAGGAAGTAGTCACATGGCAACTGGTACAGTTAAGTGGTTCAATGATGCAAAGGGTTTTGGTTTTGTTACTCCTGATGATGGTAGCGAAGATCTGTTCGCACACTTCTCAGCGATCAACATGAACGGTTTCAAGACCCTTCAAGAAGGTCAAAAAGTAAGTTTCGAAGTTACGCAAGGCCCTAAGGGTAAGCAAGCTTCTAACATCCAAGCTGCTTAATTAGCGCTTGAGTTGTTAAAAAGCCCGGGACGAAAGTTCCGGGCTTTTTGCATTGGCATGTCGAAATGCGTAAAGAACCGAAAGGGCAGGCGGTTCACGCGGAGGCGCGGAGAGCGCGGAGAAAATAAAAATCGAAATTAAAAGTCAGAGCATATGGTTAATGTGCAAAATATTTGCCCATCCCATAAAATCCGATTTTGTTTTTGCATCGTGTGTCGCTTTTTCTCCGCGCTCTCCGCGCCTCCGCGTGAGGTGATTTTTGTTTGTCCGACGTGGGTTAATCAGTGCTGCGTTTGAGCAGCTTTCAGTAGTTGCGACAGATCACCCGAAGTTTGAGTCGCCGGCTGTGGCCCTTGAATCAAGTCTACCAGCTCTCCCGCGCCCCATGACACCAGCGAGGCAAGCGTAAAGATCAATATGCTGCGGGTCATGCCCGCAGGGATGCCCTGTTCATCCAGGTATCGGCGGATATACCAGGCGGCGATGAAAAACACGATGGTGGAGATCAGCAGATTCCACATTGAAGGTAACGCGAACATGATTGGCTTTCTTGGGCGGAAATTTTGCGCGTGTGGCTTTATATGCTTCTCGGATGAAATACAACCGGCACAGCCTTGAGAATCTGTTTCTTGATTTTGCCCATCACATGCATTTCGCAGGCTTTGCAGTCGAACTTCAGCGTCAGCTTTTCGCTGCCGTTGATCAGTGACATCGGTTCGGCGCGTACCTGACCCTGTACGCCGATCACGCCTTTTGCCTGCTTGGGGCACAGGCTCAAACTGAAGCGCAGGCAGTGGCGTGTGATCATAAGCGATACTTCGCCGGTTGCCTGATGCGCTTCGTAAGCCGCCTCGATCAGCTTTACACCGTGTCTGGCATAGAAGCTGCGGGCCGAGTGATTGCTGACGTTGGCCAGATAGGAAAGCGATTCTTCAGGGTAAGTTACGGGTGGCTCAACCGCCGCTTTGCGGGGGCGACGGGTAAAGGCGGCAAGGCGCGCTGCTGCCAGTTTTTCCACCGCATCGCGGCGCAGCCGATTTACCAGCGAGCTGGGTATGAACCAGGGTTTGGTCCAGTCTATAACCAGGTCGCGCAATGCAAAATCGCTGCTGCCAAAACGCGAGAGCTGTTCGCGCAGGCCGGCTTCGGCCTCATCACGATGTAGTGCCGCCTGTTTGTCGCATACGATGGAAGCTGTTGCGGTGATGCCATCTTCGTCGCGCAGCGTGAGCATGAAACCTTCGGCATTGTCGCTGAACGTGGCGTTGATGCCGATACGGCGTTCTGCGGATTTACGGGTCAGCGCATGTTCCCAGGCATGATCGCGGTTGCGGTTGATGGTAAGCCAGGGACGCAGGCCGGGAAGCTGCGCCATCACCTCGTTGGGCCACACACGCCACACGCCTTCGCTTTTGCGTTCGACCACGTTGGCCTGCAAGCCCACGACTTCGCGTTTGTTCAGATAATTCAAGCCGTCGCTGTTGGCGAGTATCTGGTCGGTTTCCAAATCGAACCACTTGTCGCCGACCTGCGTCACCGTACCCAGTGGCAGACCGACGAAAGAGGGGCTGTCGAATGCGCCGATGTCAGCCTTGCGGCCATTGGTGAAATAATCCGTTGAGCCGCGATGAAAGGTCTTGTCGGTATCCGGGGTGAACAGCAGCTTCGTTTTGCCGCTGGATGCCGCGCGCAGATCAGTGCGCTCGTGCAAAATCTCGTCGAACAGCTGGCGATAGTGGCCGGTGATGTTCTTGACATAGCCTGCATCCTTGTAGCGCCCCTCGATCTTGAAGCTGCGTACCCCGGCGGCGATCAGCGCGCGCAAATTATCACTCTGGTTATTGTCTTTCACCGACAGCAGGTGTTTGTCGTAGGCGACGACACGACCTTGTGCGTCTTGTAGCGTGTAGGGCAGGCGGCAGGCCTGCGAGCAGTCGCCGCGATTGGCTGAGCGCCCGGTGTGTGCGTGGCTGATGTAGCACTGGCCGGAATAGGCTACGCACAGCGCGCCGTGGATGAAGTGTTCGATCACGGTTTCATCCGGTACGGCGGCGCGCACGGCGGCAATTTCCTTGAGTGTCAGTTCGCGTGCCAGCACGATCTGCGAGAAGCCCGCATCGGCCAGAAAACGCGCCTTCTGTGGCGTGCGTATGTCGCATTGGGTGGAGGCATGCAGGTCGATCGGCGGCAAATCGAGTTCCAGCAACCCCAGGTCCTGCACGATCAGCGCATCCACGCCGACTTCATAGCAGTCGTAAACCAGCTTGCGCGCCGCTTCCAGTTCGTCATCGTGCAAAATGGTATTGAGTGTGACAAAAATGCGCGCATGAAAGCGGTGTGCATATTTAACCAGATCGGCGATATCGCTGATCGAGTTGCCGGCATTGTGGCGCGCACCAAAAGAAGGGCCGCCGATGTAAACGGCATCTGCGCCGTGCAGAATGGCCTCGCGGCCGATGTCGGCGTTCTTTGCCGGGGCGAGCAGTTCAAGCGTTTGAGTATTCATGTTGCGTGCTTACTTGCGGTGATAGGTAACGAAGTGATATTCCAGCGGTTGGGGTGTTTCCTGATGGCGTATTTCGCGGGAGACTTCCAGCCATTCGTTTTTATCGAATGCAGGGAAGTGCGCATCGCCATCAACTTCCTGCTGGATTTCTGTTATATATAAAACATCAGTTAAATCAATTGATTGTGTGTAAATATCGGCGCCGCCTACGATGAATATCTTTTCATCGCTTGCGCAGGCGTTGATCGCTTCCGGCAAAGAATGCGCGATCAGGCAGCCTTCGATATTTAATTCCGGGTCGCGGGTAACGATTACCGTGGTGCGCCCCGGCAGCGGTTTGCCGATAGACTCGAAGGTCTTGCGCCCCATGATCATATGATGCCCCATGGTCAGTGCCTTGAAGTGCTTCAGATCTTCCGGGCAGCGCCACGGCAACGTGTTGTTCACGCCGATGGTACGATTTTTCGCCATCGCGACCACAATACAGGTTTCAGACCGCAAGGGTCTTCCCCGCACAACTAAGGGGCTATGCCCCAAGTTGTTGCGTGAAGGATTGAGGACTGAGGTCATATCGCTACTTTCCCTTTAATAGCCGGATGCGGATCGTAACCCTCCAGTGTGAAATCCTCGTATTTGAAGGCGAAGATGTCTTTTACTGCCGGGTTGATATGCATGGTCGGCAGTGGGTGGGGTTCGCGCGACAATTGCAATTCGGTCTGTTCCAGATGGTTGAGATACAGATGTGCGTCACCGAAGGTATGCACGAAATCGCCGGGTTCGAGGTCGCAGACCTGCGCCATCATCATCGTCAGCAGGGCGTAGCTGGCGATGTTGAAGGGCACGCCCAGAAAAATGTCGGCGCTGCGCTGATAAAGCTGGCAGGACAGCTTGCCCCGTCCTGAGCCTGTTGAAGGGGCTACGTAGAACTGGAAAAACGCGTGGCAGGGTGCCAGCGCCATCTTGTCGAGTTCGCCGACGTTCCACGCCGAGACGATGATGCGGCGCGAATCCGGGTTGTTTTTCAGCTGATCCACTGCGATTTTGATCTGGTCGATCACGCGGCCATCCACAGCTTCCCATGAGCGCCACTGATGGCCATACACCGGACCGAGATCGCCATTTTCATTCGCCCACTCGTCCCAGATTTTGACGCCATGCTCTTTGAGATAGCGGATGTTGGTATCGCCCTGCAAGAACCACAGCAGCTCGTGGATGATGGACTTCATATGGCATTTCTTGGTGCTGACCAGCGGAAAGCCCTGGGACAGGTCGAAGCGCATCTGGTAGCCGAACACGCTGACGGTGCCGGTGCCGGTGCGGTCGGATTTTTTGGTGCCGTGTTCCAGCACATGCTGCATGAGATTGAGGTAGGTGCGCATAATGTTAAAAACCTTCATCCGCAGATTAAACGGATTTACACAGATTAAAGTCGCAATGATTACGGAATTTTGACGTACGTGATTCAGGTTTGAATCCGCGTAATCTGATTAAACAATTAAGTATTGGACTAAAGACGCAATAATACCGCGTCTGAGCCACTACTTATGCGGACAAACGGTTTTTCCGAGATAATGGCGAATATTTAATGAATTCGAGGACGTAATGCTAGCACAACTGACCCTGATTCCTGCGCTGCCCACTCATGTGTCTGTCATGCACTTGTTGGTGATCTGCCCCAAGTCCAAGAATATTCCGGATGACGCTCCGCATGCTGATCTGCTCCGTGCCGTGCTGGCGCGGCGCGACATGAAGGTTGCGGAACTGGCAAAAACGGCTGTCGCCGCCAATGCTGAAAATGGTGCGCTGGTGGTCTGGGCGATGCTGGATCTCGACAAGGACACTTTTTCGCTGCAGGTGCAGGTGCGCAAAGCCTTGCAGTTGCTGCTGGACGAACATCCCAAGGATATCGCCATCGTGGTGTTGGGTGATGAGGCGCAGCGTCAGCAAGTTGCCGGGTTGGCTGCATATGCAGCCTGGGTGAACGGTGCGCCGTTGCCGGTGCATAAGAAGAAGGATGATAGCAAGTTCTTGAAAAATATAGATATATTTGGATTGAAAGATAATGTAATTTTCGAGCAATTTAAGGCACAGGCGGCGGGTAATCTGCTGTGCCGTACGCTGACGGTGCTGCCGCCGAATGAGCTGACGCCGGCGTTATACCGCAAGCGCATCAGGGCGCTGGCCGATGCGCATGACTGGAAGATCGAGGAATTCGATATGAAGGCGCTGCGCAAAATGGGTGCAGGCGCGTTTGTGGCGGTAGCGCAGGGCAGTGAGATTGAGGATGCGGCCATCGTGCATTTGTCCTATAAACATCCGAAAGCTAAACAAACGGTAGCGCTGGTGGGTAAGGGGATCTGTTTCGACACCGGCGGACATAACCTCAAGCCGTCACGCTACATGCACAACATGCATGAAGACATGAATGGTTCTGCGGTCGCACTCGGCATTCTGCTAGGCGCCACGCTGCAAAAGTTACCGGTGAATATCGACTGCTGGCTGGCGATCGCGCAGAACCATATCAGCCCGAAAGCCTACAAGCAGAACGATATCGTTGTGGCGCTCAACGGTACGACCATCGAAGTGATACACACCGATGCCGAAGGGCGCATGGTGCTGGCCGATACGCTCACCTTGGCCTCTCGCGAAAAACCTGACTTGATGATCGATTTCGCTACCTTGACCGGCAGCATGGAAGAGGCGGTGGGCAATCGCTATTCAGGCGTGTTGGGCAATCGCGATGAGCTGTTGCAGCGCGCGGTGAGTCTGGGCAAGAAGACAGGTGAGCGCCTGTGCGCCTTCCCGATGGATGATGATTACGAAGCGGCGCTGGATTCAAAATTCGCCGACATCAAACAATGCACGCTGGAAGGCGGGGCCGACCATATCCTCGCCACGCGTTTCCTGAAGCGTTTCGTCGAGCACGATACGCCGTGGCTGCATGTCGATTTGTCCGCCAGTCGCTGCGAAGGCGGCTTGGGCAGCGTCGCAACCGAGGTGACCGGGTTTGGTGTGGGCTGGGGGTTGGAGATGCTGAAAAATTAGGATTCATGCCGCAAGGGCATTCCCACGAAACAACGGAGCTAAAACCGCAGGGGTCTTCCCACGGAATGTAAGACGATAAATCGCCTATTCCTGAATGAAAGCTCCTGTTTCTGAATGAAGGATTCGTAGGTCGGGCTTTGCCCGACATGGTGGGCAGAGCCCACCCTACCACTCTTCACAGCAAAGTGATTACCCAGTAACGTGCAAATTTTCCGATTGCCATGAACAGTGCGGCCTGCCACAGGCTGAGGCGCAGCCAGCCGGCGGCCAGGCACAGCGCATCGCCGATCAGCGGAACCCAGGCCAGCAGTAGCGCGGGCGTGCCATAGCGGTGCAGTTTCTCTACATGTTTTAATTGCTGGGTCTGCGGCAGCAGCCAGCCCATGCCGAAGCTGACCATGCCGCCCAGCGTATTGCCGACCGTGGCGATGGCGAGCGCCATCCATAGCGTATCCGGGTAGCCTTTCAGAACGGCGAACAACACCGCCTCCGAGCCGCCGGGTAACAATGTAGCGGCAAGGAAACTGCTGATGAACAGGGATAACAGGCTGGCGGTTTCGGTCATATAAGCTGTCATTCCGGCGAAGGCCGGAATCCAGTCAATGAAAATATTCCTCGCAAAGCGAGGACAAAAACGGGGGCTTTGTCCACTACGCGGCGTGTTCTTTTGCTGGATTCCGGCCTGCGCCGGAATGACGGAGGTAAGTTAGAGTTTGATTGCCGAAAATACTTTCTGAGCCAGCGAGCCGGCTGCCTGCATCGGGTTGGCGCGGATCGACTTCTCCTGTTCAGCCATCATCAGGAACAAGCCGTCCAGAGCCTTGCGGGTAATGTAATCGTCCAGCCTGGCATCCTTCTGATCAACCAGACCCAATTGCGCGCCTTTTCCTGCGAACTGGTCGTATTTCTCGGCCAGTTTCACCTTCTGCATCGACTTGTTGACGATGGGTTTGAATTTGCCGGTTAATGCCGCTTCGGTGTTCTTGCGGAAATACTGTGTGGCTGCATCGTTGCCGCCGGTGAGTATGCCCTTTGCGTCCTGCACAGTCATGTTCTTGACTGCACCGACCAGCAAGGTTTTTGCTTCAGGTACGGCGGCCTCGGCCGCACGGTTCATCGAGGTGGTCAGCTCGTCAGCATACTTGCCCATGCCGACGGTGCGCATCAGGCTGTCGGCCTTTTTGAGCGCGTCCGGCAACGGGATGCGCACCTTGTCGTTGCCCAGAAAACCGTTCTCCTTTGCCAGATCCGCCACGGCAGTTTCCGCGCCCTGAGTCAGTGCCTGTTTCAGGCTGCCGATCTGATCGGTGTTGCTGATGCCGGACAGTCCTGCCGGATTGGACGCTGCGGCGGGTGTGGCGGGCGTCTGTGCAGGCACCGCTTTGCCCAGCTGATCCTTGAGTCCGCCCAGATCAAAGGCATGAACGGATGAAATCAGCAACACCAGCGGAATGAACGAATAACTGCGTAGTTTCATGGTGAACTCCAGGTTAATCTTAAAAAAACTTTCCTCACGCGGAGACGCGGAGGACGCGGAGAAAATCTTAACTTAACCAAAAACCTGAACCCGAAGGTTTCATCTGTTAAGTTCTACTGAAAGCACAAAGACTGACAAATAACAGTCTTTAGATTTTGTATCTCGATTTTCTCTGCGTCAAAAAGACATTTGTTCACGCGGAGATGCGGAGAAGAACTGAAACAAAAATACATGCAAAAAAGTTGGTTGTAATTTAAGTATCTATTTTTAATTATGTTGTTAGGTTTTCTCCGCGTCCTCCGCGCCTCCGTGTGAGTCGGTTTTGTTTATTTCTTGCGTGGAGGCATCAGATCGGTGATGGTGCCTTCCGCCATTTCGGCGGCGAAGCACAACGTTTCGGATAACGTCGGGTGCGGATGAATAGTCAGGCCTATGTCTTCCATGTCGGCCCCCATTTCCAGCGCCAGCACGGCTTCGGCGATCAGCTCGCCCGCGTTTACGCCGACGATACCTGCGCCCAGAATGCGGCGCGTCGCAGGATCGAGCAGCACTTTGGTGATGCCTTCCTCACGACCCACCGATAGAGCTCTGCCCGATGCAGCCCACGGGAAGCTGCCTTTTTCATAGGCGATACCCTGTGCTTTGGCTTGCGTCTCGGTCAGTCCCATCCAGGCGATTTCAGGATCGGTGTAGGCGACGGACGGAATGGTCAGCGGTTCAAAGAACGCCTTGTGTCCGGCGATGTTTTCCGCCGCAACTTTGCCTTCATGCACGGCCTTGTGCGCCAGCATCGGGTCGCCGACGATGTCGCCGATGGCGAAGATGTGCGGCACATTGGTGCGTTGCTGTTTGTCCACCGGGATGAAACCGCGTTCGTTGACGATCAGTCCCGCTGCCTCTGCGTTGATCTCGCGCCCGTTCGGACGGCGACCCACTGCCATCAAAACGCGGTCATACAGTTGCGGCTCGGGTGCCTGTTCGCCTTCGAAGGTTACGCGCAAGCCTTCAGGTAACGATTCGATTTTGGTAACTTTGGTCTTCAGGTAAATCGCCTCGTAGCGTTTCGCGATGCGGGTGTGCAGCGGTTTGACCATGTCCTTGTCTGCGCCGGGAATCAGCTGATCCATCAACTCGACTACGGATATCTTCGAGCCTAACGCGTCATATACGGTAGCCATTTCCAGTCCGATGATGCCGCCACCCAGGATCAGCAGGCGTTTCGGCACATCCTGCAGAGCCAGTGCGCCGGTGGAATCGATGATGCGCGCATCGTCATAAGGGAAGCCGGGAATGCGCGCTACACTGGAGCCGGCGGCGACGATAGCGTTGTCGAAGGTGACGATCTTCTCGCCATCAGCCGTTTGTACCGAGATTGAGTTGGCGGAGGTGAATTTCGCGACGCCTTGCACTACCTGTACCTTGCGCTGTTTGGCCAGTTGCGCAAGGCCCCCGGTAAGCTTGCTCACGACGCTTTCCTTCCAGCTGCGGATCGCGTTGATGTCGATGGCAGGTTTACCGAAGGTTACGCCGTGATGGCTGACTTCTTCGGCTTCGGAGATCACTTTCGCGACATGCAACAGCGCCTTGGACGGAATGCAGCCGACGTTCAGACACACACCACCCAGATTGGCATGTTTTTCGATCATCACCACCTTTTTGCCAAGGTCGGCGGCGCGGAACGCGGCGGTATATCCGCCGGGGCCGGCACCCAGCACAAGCACTTCGGCATGAATGTCGCCAGAGGTAACCTTGGCGGCAGGTGTAGGTGCGGCCTGCGGCGCGGCCGCAGCGGGCGTTGGTGCAGCCGCCGCGATGTTTGCGGTTTGCGGTTTGCTGTCTGCCGATTCCAATACCAGAATTACCGAGCCTTCGGACACTTTGTCGCCGACCTTGATTTTCAGCTCCTTCACCACGCCGGCGGCGGGGCTTGGAACTTCCATCGCAGCCTTGTCGGTTTCCAGCGTAATCAGCGACTGTTCGGCTGTCACTGTGTCGCCGGCTTTGACGGAGATTTCGATGATGGCGATATCCTTGAAATCGCCGATGTCAGGTACTTTTACTTCGATTGTTTGGCTCATTCTGATTTTTCCTAAATGGTTTATGTCCGCAGATTACGCCGATTACCACAGATTAAAACCGCATTATTTCAATGAATCTGCGTGAATCTGTTTAATCTGCGGATAGGTGTATTGCATTAAATTCTGATCTGTCCGCTGCCCAATACGATGTATTTTTGCGAGGTCAGTCCTTCCAGGCCTACCGGGCCGCGCGCATGAATCTTGTCGGTTGAAATGCCGATTTCGGCGCCCAATCCATATTCAAAGCCATCGGCAAAGCGCGTCGAGGCGTTTACTATCACCGAGCTGGAATCCACTTCGCGCAAGAAACGCATTGCACGGCTGTAATTTTCTGTGATGATGCTGTCGGTGTGCTGCGAGCTGTAGGTGTTGATGTGGGCTATGGCTTCATCAAGTCCTGCGACGATTTTTACGCTCAAAATCGGTGCCAGATATTCGGTGCGCCAGTCTTCCTCAGTTGCCAGCGTCATTGCAGAAATCAGCGCGCAGGATGCGGCATCACCGCGCAATTCCACGCCTTTGTCCTGGTAAATCTGGCATAGCGGCGGCAGTACTTCTGCAGCCACGCTCATGGAAACCAGCAAGGTCTCCATTGCATTGCACACCCCGTAGCGATGCGTCTTGGCGTTATCTGCGATGCGGATGGCCTTGTCAAGATCCGCTTCGTCGTCGATGTAAACGTGACAGATTCCATCCAAGTGCTTGATTACAGGTACTTTTGCGTCAGCAGAGATGCGCGCGATCAGGCTTTTGCCGCCGCGCGGCACGATCACGTCCACGTATTCCTTCATGGTAATCAGTTCACCCACGGCAGCACGGTCGGTGGTGGCAATCACTTGTACCGCTGATTCCGGCAGACCGGCAGCTCTGAGTCCGGCATGTACGCAAGCGGCGATGGCCTGATTGGAATGAATAGCCTCTGAACCGCCGCGCAGGATAGCTGCATTGCCGGATTTGAGGCAAAGACCTGCGGCATCCGCTGTCACATTGGGGCGCGACTCGTAAATGATGCCGATCACGCCTAGCGGCACGCGCATCTTGCCGACCTGAATGCCGGACGGGCGAAAATTCAGATCGCTGATTGCGCCGATCAGGTCAGGCAGTTGCGCAATTTGCAGCAGGCCCTCAGCCATGGAGCGCACGGTCTTTTCGGTCAGCGTCAGCCTGTCCACGGATGCTTCATCCAGTCCGTTGGCGCGCGCAGCGGCCACATCTTTCGCATTCGCAGCCAAAAGCTGTGCCGACTGGTTTTGTAGTGCAGCCGCGATTTCGGTTAGCGCGCGGTTTTTCGCCGAGGTATCGGCCTGCGCCATGATGCGCGAGGCGGTACGTGCTGCATGCCCGACGCTTTTCATGTATTGCTTGATATTGTCCATTTCGTCATTCCCGCGAAGGCGGGAACCCAGTTGGTTAATTAATTCCCGCGCCCGACTACACCATTCGGGTGCAGGCTGTAGCGGGACAAAATCGATGTCATGTTCACCTAAATACAGGAATGACGCCCTTAAATAATTTCGTTCCATAAGTCTCGCCACTCAGGATTTACCGACTCGATCAACCGAATCTTCCAGGCGCGATTCCACTTTTTGATTTGCTTCTCACGTGTAATTGCGGTCAACATGTCTGAGTGAAGTTCAAAGTAAACCAGAAGGTGAACCCCGTAATGTTTCGAGAATCCGTCCGTCACATCATTCTTGTGTTCCCATACGCGCCTGACTAAGTTGCTGGTCACACCTGTGTATAAGGTGCCATTGCGTTGGCTGGCAAGAATATACACTGCAGGTTGCATCCGAGCGATTCTACTGGATTCCCGCCTTCGCGGGAATGACCAGCGACTACTTCATTCGGGGGCAGGCTGCATGAGTTAAAATGCGCACTTTACACATGCTGGGTTCCCGCCTGCGCGGGAATGACGAAAATATGTCGGACATCTTAAATAAAATTATCCAGGTCAAAGTGCATGAAGTTGCAGCCGCGCTGGCAATTAAACCGCTCGCCGTGATGCGTGCCGAGGCGGAACGGGCCGCGCCTGCCCGTGATTTTGTCGGAGCAATACGCGCGAAAATTGCCCGGGGTTTGCCGGCCGTTATCGCCGAGATCAAAAAAGCCAGTCCGAGCAAGGGTGTGCTGCGCAGCGACTTTAATCCCGGCCAGATTGCCACCAGTTATGAAAAGCACGGCGCGGCCTGCCTGTCGGTGTTGACCGACGAGCAATTCTTTCAGGGCTCGGCGCTTTATTTGCAACAGGCGCGTGCCGCCTGTGAGCTGCCGGTGCTGCGCAAGGATTTTATGGTGGACGAATACCAGATCTACCAGGCGCGCGCGATGGGCGCGGATGCGATATTGCTGATTGCTGCCGCGCTGGATTTTGCTAAAATGCAACTATTTGAATCTATTGCAAATTCATTGGGTATGGCGGTCCTTGTTGAAGTTCATAATGGCGAAGAGCTGGAAGCCGCGCTGCAACTGGCTACACCCTTGATCGGTGTGAACAACCGCAATCTGCGCACCTTTGACGTGAGCCTGCAAACCACGCTGGACTTGCTGCCGCGTATTGTTCTGTCCTCCTTCAAGGGGGAGGATCAGGATGGGGGTGAAAGAATCGTCGTTACCGAGAGTGGCATTTTAGGTGCGGCCGACGTTGCACTGATGCGCAGCCATCAGGTGAATTGCTTCCTGGTCGGAGAAGCATTTATGCGTGCCGAAGACCCGGGTGCGGAGCTGGCAAGGGTGTTCGGCTAGGAAATGCAGTCTCACGCGGAGACGCGGAGAAATGCAAAAAATATAAAAAGCTAAATCAGCGCTTCCTTAGCTTTAAGCAAGGTAAGCGGTATTGTTTTCAGCATTTCGGTTTAATTTAGTATTTGGTTTTTCTCTGCGTTCTCCGCGTCTCCGCGTGAACATCGCCTTTTAGTGCGACTGGATTGCTGCCAACAGTTAATTGCGACATAGCAAAAACTTTTGCCTGATCGGTGTACAACCGAATGTATTGCGTCAGCTGCGTAATGTTCCTGAATAGTGCTTGAACCAGTTGCTTCTAGGGGTTTGACCTATGTTTGGCGTAAGTGTTGTTGTAAAAAAACTACAGTTTGTGAAACTTTTATTACAAATGAGTGATTGTGGTTGCCTGAGTGATTTCTATCTGGATAATCCGCCCCAGAAGTTCTCGTACTGGACTTTCATTCAGTTGGCAGCGTGTGCTGCCGGCAAAAATCGCAAATTTAAGGAGTTTTACATGCAAAAGAAAATCATCGCTCTGGCTGTTGCCGCAGCATTGGTAGCACCAGCAGCATTTGCTGATACCAGCAACGTAACCGTATATGGTAAGTTGTTTGCTGATTTCGAAAATGTTAAGAGCAGCAATGTAGGTGCTGGCGTATCTAATAGCCTGAACCGTGTTTCTTCTAATGCGTCACGTTTCGGTATCAAAGGTTCTGAAGATCTGGGTGATGGCATGAAGGCGGTTTGGCAGTACGAAGCTCAATTTGACCTGAACGGTGGCGGCGCAGCTGGAACAGCAGGTTTCGGTAATGGCACACGTAACAGCCATGTTGGTCTGGCTGGCGGTTTTGGTACAGCAGCAATCGGTGTATGGGATAGCCCTTACAAGCTGAGCCACAACAAGGTTGAGCTGTTTGACAATACAACTTTTGGTTCTGCAATTAACGTTCTTGGTCGTGTAAACGGTGGTTTGAACATGAACAACCGTCTGGCTAACTCGGTGACTTACTGGACACCAAATCTGAGCGGATTCGCGGCTCAGTTTGCTTACGGTACAGATAACGCAAAGACCAATGCATTGAACAAGTCTGTTGTGTCTATGAATGCTTCATACGAAAACGACATGTTCTACGCAGCGTTCGGTTACGAATCATTCAAGGACGTTAACTTGGCCAATGCAGCACTGGCTGGCAACAAGGCAGACGGTAACCGTCTGGTTGGTGCTTACAAGTTCGACCAGGGACTGGTTGGTCTGACCTATGAGCGTTTGTCTGGTACGACTGCCGGCGTTTCTGCTACTCGTAATGCGTGGGAGTTGGCTGGTAAGTACACTATGGGTGCAAGCAACATCGGTTTGTCCTATGTTAAGGCAGGTAATCTGGGCGCAGCAGTTAATAGCGGTGCAAAGCAGTTGTCCCTGCGTTACGGTTACAACTTCTCCAAGCGTACAGAACTGTACGGTATGTACTCTGCTCTGACCAACGACGCAGCGGCTAACTACAACTTCACTGGCGGCAATATCGTTACCGGTTCAGTTGCTGGTGCCAAGTTGTCTGGCTTCGGTGTAGGTCTGGTTCACACATTCTAATTTAAACAGGTTGCCCACAAGGGCGCGAAGTTAAATCAGAATCTAAGCGGGCACCTTCGGGTGCCCGTTTTTTATTGACGGTAGGTTTGTAATTCACTACATTGTGTGATGCGTTCAGAATTGTTGTGATTCACCCTTTGGAGGGCTTGTGCCTACCATTTTTCGTTTGTTGAATTGGCGTTTCCATTTTTATTCGGATGAAGGTTCGGAACCACCGCATATTCATGTGGATACAGGTGATGGTGAGTGCAAATACTGGCTTGAGCCGATTAGACTTGCTCGAAGTCGTAACGTGAGCGCCGTTGATTTGCGTCGTATAGAGAGTGTCGTTTATGAAAAGCAACAATTTTTCAAGGGGAAATGGCATGAATTTTTCGTCTGCTGAAATAGAATACAGCGCCATTCGCGCTTGGGTAATAGGTCGAACTGTTTTCGTTGAGCTCACCGACGGTCGTCAAATCGGCTTTCCATCGGCGCGATTTAAGTTGTTGCGTGATGCGAGTGACGAACAGCTCCAGCAAGTTTCGCTGCGTCTGAATGGCGCTGCTTTGCGCTGGGAAGCGTTGGATGAGGATATTACGGTGGCGGGTATCGTCAATGGATGCTTCCAGCTTTCGTTGCCGCTTGCGGCATAGGTTTGAAACATACAGGAATTCATCATGTTAAATCTGGATCATTTTATCGTCGAATTCGACAAGGGCTTGCGTACACTGTTTAGTGAGGCGCATAGCGTGCGGCCATACCCCGACGCGGATGTGCCGGAAGCGCCGTTGAATGAAGCTGAGAAAAAGCAGGCTGCCGCACTGATGCGTGTCAATCATAGCGGTGAGATTTGTGCTCAGGCCCTGTATCAGGGGCAGGCTTTGACCGCGCGTGATCCGCTGGTGCAGCAAAAATTACAGCGCGCAGCACAGGAAGAGACCGAGCATCTGGCTTGGACGGCTCATCGTGTGCATGAACTGGGCGGGCACTTAAGCGTGTTAAACCCGCTCTGGTACACGGGTTCCCTGGCAATAGGAGCGTTTGCCGGCTTGTTGGGCGACAAATGGAATCTCGGCTTTCTGTCGGAAACCGAGCAGCAGGTAGGGCATCATCTGCAAAGCCATCTGACCAGACTGCCTGTGCAGGATGAAAAAAGCCGTGCCATCGTAGCCCAGATGTACACCGACGAAATCGGACACGCGGATATGGCTGTGGAGTTGGGCGGTGCCCAATTACCTAAACCTGTGCAAATGGCGATGCAGTTGAACGGTAAAATCATGACCGGCGCGGCGTACCGGATATAACAAACAGTTTCCAGTTCCCCGTCGGCGTGCCGAGTTCAGTTTCAACCTGTTGAAGCGGTTGCTAAAATTCACGGTGTGCAAGCTGCATTAAATAAATGCATTGGGGGGGGCTCAGAAAAACGTTTTTACGATGAGTGCAACTATGCCGCCCAGAACCACGCCTAGAATGACTTTGATGGGTGTAAGTTCAACTTGTAAGTCTTTCTTTGTTAGTATTTTTAAACGGATGGACTACTTGGTGATTATCGTATTTACGATCAGGCCGATGATTGCCATGTTTAATGCAATGACAATCCCCACCATCATTTTGAGCGCTGACAATTCTCCTTTGATCGTTCCTAACTCAGCTTCCACTTTGTTGAAACGGTTGTCGTAGTCTGCAATCGCTTTGGCTGCCGCCTGCGCTTTTTCTTCTGTTGCACCCGCAGATTTGAAAGCATCGTACACTTCAATAATCATCGTACTCATTATTTTTTCCTTTAAATCGAAGTGAATTACGCAGATTTAAGCTCAATGTATAAAGGCAATTTGTTGTAAGTATCCAAGGCTCAATAATACCTTAACGCGGCAGTGTAAGGTGCAAGGAAAAGTTGCCTCCATGCATTTGCTACTCACCCCTGTCACTCGCTACTTCCCATTGTTTTTCCCCTTTGTTGCAAAAATGCTACACTCTGCAAATAATTTTTTGACAGTATTCCTTGTGTTTCTATACAGTCCGTTCCCAGTGGCGGCAGGGAGGTCTTGAAGTCACTAATAAAATTTAACCAAGGACAAATCATGAAGAAAATCGTTCTATCTATCGCAGCTGTTATGGCCGCAGCTGCATTTGCTCCAGAAGCATCTGCTGTTCCAGTTTTTGCACGTCAAACCGGCATGGCTTGTTCTGCATGTCACTTCCAGCATTTCCCATTGCTGAATGGTTTCGGTCGCGCATTTAAGGCAGCTGGTTTCACCATGATGGGCGCGCAAGGTAAAGTAGAAGGCGAGCATCTGTCTATCCCTAATACACTGAATATGGCTGTTTTGGCAACTGGTGGCGTAGAAAAAGACACAGGCCGCGCTAGCAACACATTCGTTCCTGGCACAGGCGGTGAACTGCAATTGTTCTTCGGTGGTAAGGTTACTGAGTTCGCAGGTTTCCTGTCTGAATTCGGTACTGCACCAGCTGGCGCAGCAGCTGCTAAATTGACGATCATGCCTGAAGTTGCAGATGGCGTACGCGCTGGTTTGTCTGTGTACTCTTCTGGTCAGGGTGCTGCTTATGTAATGGAATACCTGAACACCGGCGCGACATCTATCCACCGTTTGATGGGTAAGGCAGGTCCAGCACGTCAGCACATTAACGCAACTTCTGCACGTCAATACGTAGCGCCTGAAGCTGGCGGTACTGGTCTGTCTGTAAACGTTGCAGCAACAAACTTCATGTTTGCAATCGCAAAAGAAACTAACGTAGGCCCTGGCGTTGCCGGTGGTACACGTGGCGTTGGTCTGCCATACAACTACGTTCGCGCAGTTGGCTTGTTTGACTTGGCTGGCTGGGATGCAGGTGTTGGTATTCAAAACTTCAGCGGTACTGGCGTGAATGCAGTAGGCGTTGCTGGTGTTCTGAGCAGTCAAAAAGCAACCATCATCGATGGTCAGTTGCAAGGTGAAATGGCCGGCATGCCAGTTGGTGTGTATGCATCTTACGGTACAGCAGCAGGTTCAGTTGTTGGTGGTATTGCCAACAACTACAACCTGAATCCGAACAAAAAGAACTCATTCAACATTGCAGCTGAATTCGGTGTCTTGCCTGGCGTAGCTACTCTTCAAGTGGCTCTGCGTAGCGCTAAAACGGGTGCAGCTATTAACGATGCTGACAATGCGTTCATGGTTGGTGCAACATACGAACTGGCTCAGAACATGGGCGTAAGTCTGCATTACACAACCCAGTCCGGTTCAGCATGGAATACACCAGTTGGCGGTGTTGCTCCAATCGGCAAGAATGCAACAACATTGTTGCTGGAAACATTGTTCTAAGAAAAAGTGCGTTGTGTCGGGTCTTGACCCGACCTACCACAGGATGAGTTAGTCTCGGCTGGCTCATCCGGGAACAGATAGTACAAAAAACAGGGGAGGCTTCGGTCTCCCCTGTTTTATTGTATTGCGTCAACTGTTGCTATCGGCAACAATGCGAACTCCAATCTGATACCGAAATTCTAAGGGGGAAAGTAATTATGAGTACGCTGACATTCGATACGCATAAATTCGTTAAACGCCTGACGGAGGCAGGAATGCCCGTTGGTCAGGCGGAAGTGTTAGCCGAAGAACAAGCGAAGCTAATCGATGAGCGTTTGGCAACCAAAGACGATTTGGAACGGCTTGAGTTGCGACTGACAATGAAGTTGGGAACCTTGTCGGCTGCGGCTATCGGAATTATGGCCGCACTGTCAAAAATGTTGGGTTAGGGCGTGCAATTGTTAACCAAAGCTGATTTGGATTTGCGCATTGCGGAGTTAAAAACTGAATTGGTGAAGTGGATGCTGGGTATTGCACTGGGCCAAGTTGCATTGCCGGTTACTTTACTTAAAATTGGACACTGATTCGACCGATCTGGTCGCCAAGGGCGATTTGAATGTGTTACGCGCAGAAATGATGCAAGAATTTGCCGAAATAAATGGTAAGCTGGCGCTCCTTCAGTGGATGCTGGCTGCTGTGCTGGCATTAGCAATAGCCAATTTCGGCAAGCAGTATTTCTAGTACTTAATCATGTACGACACACTCAGGCACTATAAAGCGTTCATTAATTCCGGTATGAACGAACGGCAAGCCCAAGCGCTGGTTTACGCGCTTCGCGACGTGGCGCAGGAGATCAGGCAGGCGCGGGGAAATGCTCGGAAAATTCTGCCAAAATCTTCAGGTGTTTCCTTCTTTTCAAACCTTTTCAAACACTAGGACATTGCAGGATGCGCTGAGGCTCGAAGCGCATCATTTGAGGCGCAGAGTAAGTTCGGATCAAGTAAGTTGTTGGTTCTCATGTTTTTACGCCCCATTTTGCGCAGTAACGAATGAGCTGTGGTAAGCTTCGCAATCTGTTTTACTTAGTTTTTTACCGCATTTTATGTCACCAGTTGCCCGGCTTGCCAATAACCTGATTCGTCCTGAAATACTCGCGCTCAGCGCTTATCATGTGCCAGATTGCGCAGGCTTGCTCAAGCTTGACGCGATGGAGAATCCTTATCTTGTGCCGCAATCGTTGCGCGCCGAGATCGCCTCCGCAGTCGCCGCAGCACATATCAACCGTTATCCCGATCCAAATCCGTCCGCTTTAAAGGAGAAAATCCGCCAGCTGCTGGATTTGCCGGCAGGAATTGATGTGTTGCTTGGCAACGGCTCGGATGAGCTGATCCAGTTGCTGGGGATGGCGCTGAACAAGCCGGATGCGACATTGCTGAGTGTTGAGCCGTCGTTCGTCATGTACAAGATGATCGCGACCTTCATCGGTATGCGTTATGTGGGCGTGCCCTTGCTGGCTAATTCCGGTGAGGCGGATTTTTCGCTGGATTTGCCGGCGACTCTGGCTGCAATCCATCGCGAACAGCCCGCGCTGGTGTTCCTGTCCTATCCTAATAATCCTACCGGCAATCTGTTTGCAAGGGATGAGGTGCGCCAGATCATTGAGGCTGCGCCGGGTCTGGTGGTGATTGACGAGGCCTATTACGCCTTTGCCAGCGACAGTTTCGTGCCTGATTTGGCGAACCACCCGAATTTGCTGGTAATGCGCACTTTTTCCAAGCTCGGCATGGCGGGTTTGCGGCTGGGTTTTCTGGCCGGCAGCACCATCTGGCTGGAGCAGCTGGAAAAGCTGCGTTTGCCGTATAATGTTGGGGTTCTGCCGCAACTGGTGGCAGGTAAGCTTCTGGATAATCACGCCGTGCTGTTGCAACAAGCCGGTCAGATCAAGGCTGATCGCGTAGCGTTGTATAAACAGTTGCTGTCAATCGCGGGTGTGCAGGTTTATTCCTCAGAAGCTAACTTTCTGCTGTTCCGTGTGGCAAATGCAACCGGTGTTTTTAATGAGTTGAAACAGCGCGGTGTGCTGATCAAGAACCTGAGTGGCGGACATCCGATGCTAAATGACTGCCTGCGCGTGACGGTCGGTGCGCCGGCGGAGAATAAAAAATTTATTGAAGCGCTGCACGAGAGTATTGGTTAAACCTTAAAAGCAGACTCACGCGGAGACGCGGAGACGCGGAGAACGCAGAGAACGCAGAGAAAACCTATAACCATATCTAAAACCTGATTTTATTTAACAGAGTTACTATATATTTCATACCGTTTTAATATGGGTTTCAGGTTTTAGTTTAAGTTCTTGTTTTCTCCGCGCTCTCCGCGTCTCCGCGTGAGGAAATGAATTTTTTATTACAGATAACTTTTTGAGTTGTAAGGAATAACATGCGTAGCGCGAAAGTTACACGCAACACCCTGGAAACCCGGATCAGCGTCGAGCTGAATCTGGACGGCACCGGTAAATCCAGTTTTGATACCGGTTTGCCGTTTCTCGATCATATGCTCGATCAGATTGCACGCCACGGCTTGCTGGACATCAGTATTGTCGCCAAAGGTGATCTGCACATCGATGCGCATCACACCGTGGAAGACTTGGGTATCACGCTGGGGCAGGCATTTAATCAGGCGGTCGGCGATAAAAAGGGTTTGACGCGCTACGGTCACGCCTATGTGCCGCTGGATGAGGCATTGTCTCGCGTGGTGCTGGATTTATCCGGCCGTCCCGGGCTGGTATTTAATTGCGAATTTGTGCGCGGCAGCATCGGTTCGTTCGATGTGGATTTGTTCCATGAATTTTTTCAGGGATTTGTCAATCACGCGCTGGTGACACTGCATATCGATAATCTGGCAGGTTCAAATGCGCATCATCAGGCTGAGACGATTTTTAAGGCTTTCGGCAGAGCGCTGCGCATGGCGATAGAGACCGACCCGCGCATGGCGGGCATGATTCCTTCCACTAAAGGGTCGCTTTAAATGATTGATGTCGCTATCGTCGATTACGGCATGGGCAATTTGCGCTCGGTCGAGCAGGCCTTACGCCATGTCGCGCCTGACGCCAATATCGTGGTCACGGATGATGCAAGCCTGATCGAACAGGCTAAACGAGTGGTGTTTCCAGGGCAGGGTGCGATGCCTGACTGCATGCGCGAACTGGATGCGCGCGGTTTGCGCAACGCAGTCGTGCAGGCGGCAAAAACCAAGCCTTTTCTGGGGATTTGTATCGGTCTGCAAATGCTGTTCGAACACAGTGCCGAGGGCGATGTGTCTGGGCTTGGCGTGTTGGAAGGCGGGGTTGTGCGCTTCGCCGGCAACATGCAGGACGCACAGGGACATAAGCTTAAAGTTCCGCACATGGGCTGGAATCAGGTGCATCACACAACTGACCATGTCTTATGGAGCGGTATTGAGCAGGACGCGCGTTTTTATTATGTGCATAGCTATTACGTCCAGCCTCGGGTTGATTCCTTGATTCAGGCAACCAGCGATTATCCGCAGCCCTTTGTGTGCGCGGTAGCGCGGGACAATCTATTCGCGGTGCAATTTCACCCGGAAAAAAGCCAAGCGGCAGGGCTAAAACTGCTGCAAAACTTTGTGCAATGGAATCCTTAACTTAATAACTTATTCGCCATGCTATTAATTCCTGCTATTGATTTAAAAGACGGTCATTGTGTACGCCTCAAGCAAGGCTTGATGGAAGAGTCTACCGTATTCTCCGAAGATCCCGCCGCCACTGCGCAGCATTGGCTGGCTCAGGGTGCGAGACGCCTGCATCTGGTCGATCTGAACGGTGCATTTGCCGGTAAGCCCAAGAATGAAGCTGCAGTGCGCAGCATCATCCAGGCGGTTGGCACCGATGTGCCGGTGCAACTGGGTGGCGGTATTCGCGATCTGGAAACCATCGAACGTTATCTTGACCTGGGCGTAACCTATATCATCATCGGTACGGCTGCGGTTAAAGTGCCCGGCTTCCTGCATGAGGCTTGCGATGCATTTCCCGGTCATATCATGGTGGGGCTGGATGCCAAGGGCGGCAAAGTTGCCGTAAACGGCTGGTCCAAACTCACAGGGCATGAAGTGTGCGATCTGTCTAAGCGCTTTGAAGACTACGGCGTTGAGGCGATCATTTACACCGATATCGGCCGTGATGGCATGCTGACGGGTGTTAACATCGATGCGACGGTTGAGCTAGCCCGCCCTTTGCATGTGCCGGTCATTGCCAGCGGTGGCATCACCAATCTGGATGACGTGCGCCGTCTTTGCGCGGTACAGGGCGAGGGCATCACGGGGGCGATCACCGGTCGTGCGATTTATGAAGGCACGCTGGATTTTCGTGCAGCGCAAACGCTGGCAGACGAACTGTCGCCCAAGCTCTGATGCTGGCAAAACGCATTATTCCCTGTCTCGATGTGACCCACGGGCGTGTGGTCAAAGGTGTCAGCTTTGTTGAACTGCGCGATGCCGGCGACCCTGTTGAAATCGCACGTCGCTATGATGAACAGGGTGCGGATGAGCTGACTTTTCTGGATATTACGGCCAGTTCTGACGACAGGGGCATCATCTTTCGCATTATCGAACAGGTGGCATCCCAGGTGTTCATTCCGCTGACAGTCGGTGGCGGTGTGCGCGAAGTCGGCGATGTACGCAACCTGCTCAATGCAGGCGCGGACAAGGTCAGCATCAATACTTCCGCTGTGCTCAACCCGCAACTTGTTGCTGATGCGGCAAGTCGTTACGGTTCCCAGTGCATCGTGGTGGCGATCGATGCCAAGCAGGTTGCACCAGGTCAGTGGGAGGTATTCACCCACGGCGGGCGCAAAGCCACGGGGCTGGATGTGGTGGAATGGGCATCGAAGATGCAAAAGCTGGGTGCGGGTGAAATTTTGCTCACCAGCATGGACCGCGACGGGCAGAAAAATGGTTTCGATCTGGCGCTGACGCGACTGGTCACCGATGCGCTGGAGATCCCGGTCATCGCCAGCGGCGGGGTGGGGAATTTGCAGCATCTTGCCGATGGCGTGACGCAAGGTGGCGCCGATGCCGTGCTGGCTGCCAGTATTTTCCACTTCGGCGAATACACTGTGCAGCAAGCCAAGCAATTCATGGCATCGCAGGGGATTGAGGTCAGGCTATGAATTCGAAAAACAATTTGCCACAGCGTACGCAGAGAGAGCCTTTAAGTAAGGTGTTGAATTTCTCTGTGATCTCGGTGGTTGATTTGGAGATTTTATGAGCGAAGCGTGGTTGAACAAGGTGAACTGGTCGGATGACGGTCTGGTTCCTGCCATCGCTCAGGACGCGGTGACAGGAAGGGTGCTGATGGTGGCCTGGATGAACCGCAGGGCGTTGCTGCTGACCTGGCAAAAAAGCGAGGCGGTTTACTGGTCGCGCTCCCGCAAGAAGCTTTGGCACAAGGGCGAAGAATCCGGTCATATTCAGAAGGTTAAGGAAATCCGTCTGGATTGCGATTCTGACGTAATACTGTTGCAAATCGAGCAACAAGGCGGTATCGCCTGTCATACCGGGCGGCAAAGTTGCTTTTTCACCCGACTGGAGCAGGGGCAGTGGCAGGAAGTGGATGCGGTACTCAAATCGCCGGACGAGATTTACAAGCATAACAAAGGCGATTGAATCCGCAGATTACACAGATTCACGCAGATTTAAGGCTATAACTAATATTAAATTTGATTAAATTGGTTCTCGAACTGGGTGAAATGCCTTGCGTTTGTAATCTTGTTTAATCTGCGTAATCTGTGGACAACCTCTTTTCAGGATAATAATAGTGCAAGATATTTTACAAACACTGACCCAAACCATAGAAGCGCGCAAACTGGCCTCGCCGGACAGCTCCTACGTTGCAAAGTTATTCAGCAAAGGCGAAGACGCTATTCTGAAGAAAATCGGCGAGGAAGCGACCGAAGTGATTCTGTCCAGCAAGGAGGGCGACAAATCACACATCGTATACGAGACAGCCGATTTATGGTTCCATTGTATGGTGATGCTCTCTCACCACGGTCTTGCTGCTGACGATGTACTGGCGGAACTTGCACGACGGGAAGGTTTGTCGGGTATCGCTGAAAAGAACAGCCGGGTGCCGAAAGGAGTGAATGTCTGTTTTGCAAGATCGCGCGCGGTGAGATACCTTGCCGTAAGGTGTATGAAGACGATGAGGTGCTGGCATTTCACGATATTCATCCGGTCGCACCGGTGCATTTCATGCTGATCCCAAAGCTGCACCTGGCGTCGCTTGCCGATGCCGAAGAGATGCACGCTGCTTTGCTGGGTAAAATGTTGCTGTTGGCGCCCAAACTGGCTAAAGAGCAGGGGCTTGATCTGGGTTTCCGCACGGTGATCAACACCGGTAGCGGCGGTGGTCAGGAAATCTTTCATTTGCATGTGCATGTAATAGGTGGCGGCAACATTCCGCCTATGGTGCGTCGCAGTTAATTTAAGGAGAAAATCATGGGTTCGATGAGTCTTTGGCATTGGTTGATCGTGTTGGTGGTGGTGATGTTGGTGTTCGGTACCAAGAAGTTGCGCAATATCGGCAGCGATCTGGGCGGAGCCGTGAAGGGCTTCAAGGAGGGCATGGGAACGCCTGCTGACGAGCCCGCGAAACAGATCAAAGAAGATGGGCAAACCATCGAAGGCGAAGTCAAAAGCAAAACGCACAGCAACATTTGAACTTCATCTCACGCGGAGACGCGGAGGGCGCGGAGAAAATCAAATACGAATCAAAAAACTGGAAACTGAAAAGTAAATTAGTTTCAGGTTTGCAGCTAAATTCCCAATGTTTTAGTTTTGTATCTGGTTTTAGCTCAAGTTCTGGTTTTGATTTTCTCCGCGTTCTCCGCGTCTCCGCGTGAAACTGCTTTCTTTTTTGATTTCTCCGCGCCTCCGCGTGAGTAACTGAGGTTTTTAAATTAATTGAATAACGGCAATGTTTGACTTTAGTCTGGCCGAACTGATGGTGGTGATGGTAGTGGCGCTGGTCGTCATCGGGCCTGAACGTCTGCCAAAAGTTGCACGCACCCTGGGGCACCTGTATGGTCGCGCTCAGCGTTATGTAAACGGAGTTAAAGCTGACATCAGCCGCGACATGGCGATGGATGAGTATCGCCAGCTGCAGCAGAAAGTTCAGGCTGAAGCGGCAGCCTTGCAGCAGTCGGCGCAGCAGGCAGGTGTTGCAGTCGATGAGCAGGTGCAACAACTCAATCGTGCCGTTGCAAATCCTCTGCCGCAACGGTCCGCGCCTTTGCCACCGCCTGCCGAACCGCCTAAATCCTGATGAGCACCAGCGAAAGTTTTATCGCGCACCTGATCGAATTGCGTACCCGTTTGCTGCATAGCGCAGTGGCTTTGTTGTTGGTGTTCATCTGCCTGTTTCCCTGGGCTTCCGATCTTTATGCGTTGCTCGCGCAACCGCTGTTGGCCAAGTTGCCCAAAGGCGGACAGATGATCGCCACCGATGTCACTACGCCATTCTTCGTGCCGCTCAAGGTGGCATTGATGGCCGCCTTTCTGATCGCACTCCCGTATATCCTCTATCAACTCTGGCGCTTCGTCGCACCTGGATTGTATGCACACGAGAAACGACTGGTTGTGCCGCTGATTTTTGCCAGTACGCTGCTGTTCTTCTGCGGCATGGCGTTCGCGTATTTTGCGGTGTTTCCGGTGGTGTTCGGTTTTATCACTGCCTCCGCGCCGATAGGCGTGGCGGTAATGACCGACATCGACAAATATCTCAGCTTCGTGCTATCCATGTTCATGGCGTTTGGCATTACCTTCCAGGTGCCGGTTGCGGTGATTCTGCTGGTGCGCATGAATTTCGTTACCATAGCAAAACTGCGTGAAATTCGTCCTTATGTGGTGGTCGGCGCATTCGTAGTCGGTGCGATTTTCACGCCTCCCGATGTGGTTTCGCAGTTCATGCTGGCTATGCCGCTTTGGTTGCTGTATGAAACGGGCATTGTGGTGGCCAGCTGGACCAAACCCGTTGAAAAAACAGTCGCGGCAGAATAGCGCGCTTAGTTGGGTCTTGAAACGACGATCAAATCCGCAGATTAAACAGATTGCCACAGATTTCAGGCCGTTTCAAATGCTTGAAACTGCAACAGATCGTTTTTTTGATACAGCTTTGTTCTTCATTTTTTAATCTTGGTTAATCTGCGTAATCTGTGGAAAACTGATTTTCTAACCTGGATTCGAATTCAATGCCCAATAGCTCCGAAGCGCCCAACCTGTTAATTGAACTCATCGTTCACGCCGAGCCATCCAGTCTGATCTGGCAAATCGGTGTCATCAGTCTGATCATGCTGCTGGCCTGGTGGTTAGATGCGCTGATCGTAAAAAAACTGATCGCCACGCAAAAAGTTCAGAACCTTGCCATCAAAAGCGTAAAACGTATTGCTTTCCCTATTGTTACGCTACTGGGCGTGTTGCTGGCGCGCATCTTATTCAAATATTTTGGCATGCCTGTCAGTCTGCTCAAGCTGGCGATCCCGCTGTTGTTATCGCTGGTGTTCATACGGCTGCTGGTTTATATGCTGCACAAGATATTTCCGAATTCCTCCAAGCTCAAATCCTGGGAGTTGAGCATTGCCGGATTGGCGTGGATGGTAGTCGCCCTGCATGTTACGGGCTTGCTCGATACCGTGCTGGCTGGCATGTCAGAACTGAGCTTCAATCTGGGGCGTCAACCTGTATCACTTCTGCTCGTCCTGCAAGGCCTGATTTCGATTGCAGCAACGGTGCTGGCAGCGCTTTGGCTGGGGCGTTTTATGGAAGTTCGCATCATGCGCATGGAGGAGATGGATACCAGCTCGCGCGTTTTGTTGAATAAGGTTCTCCGTGGCGCGCTGCTGGTGATCTCGATATTGGTTGCGCTCTCGCTGGTCGGCATAGACATCAGAGTGCTTTCCGTATTCGGCGGCGCCCTGGGCGTGGGGCTGGGCTTCGGTTTGCAACGCATCGCCAGTAATTACATCTGTGGTTTCATCATCCTGCTGGATAAATCCATACGTCTGGGTGATGTCATCACGCTGGATAATCGTTATGGCACGGTGAGCCGTCTGACCGGCCGGTATATGGTGATCAGCGGGCAGGATGGCGCAGAGTCATTGATACCGAATGAAACGGCGATCACTCAGACGCTGGTCAACCATTCCTTTTCCGACCGTAAAGTTCGTATCAAGATTACCTTGCAGGTCGCCTACAGCAGTCCGTTGGAAACGGCGATGCAGATCATGATAGCTGCGGCGCAAGGGCAAGAGCGTGTAATCAGCGATCCGGCGCCTGCGGTTAACCTGCTGGAATTCGCCGACAATGGCATCTTGCTGGAGTTGTCGGCATGGATAGATGATCCGGAAGTATCACAGACGGTGCTGCGCTCCGATATCAATCTGGCGATCTGGCGTGAGTTTCAGCGCGCCGGCATTGAAATCCCGTTCCCGCAACGGGAGATTCGCATTGTGCATGCCGCGACTCCGTTGAACATATAAAAACTGTTTCACGAGGAGACGCGGAGGACGTGGAGAAAACTGAACTTGAACCAAAACCAGATAGCAGAACTAAAAACTAATTACTGATAGATTCAAAATAAAACCTTGTAGCCAATTAAATGTTATTTGGTTTTTTATTTTTGATTCGTTTTGTTTTTCTCCGCGCTCACCGCGTGAGATTGTTTTGACTTTTGGTTTATTCCGCTTTGGGTTTCGGGCGTTTGCCGATCTTCACCGGTAAGGAAATATCGCCGCCGTTGCGCAGAAGCTTGATGACAACGGCCTTGCCCGGTGGCAGGTTGGCAACGGTCTCCAGCATGGCGTTCCAGTTGTTAATCGCTGTGCTGTCGATTGAAACCAGAATATCACCGGTCTTGATGCCTGCCTTTTCAGCGGGACTGTTGCGTATGACTTCGGTGATTAACACGCCATTGGCACTGCCGAGCTTGAATGATTCAATCAGTTCGGGCGTGAGTTCCTGTATGGCAGCCCCTATCCAGCCGCGCGTCACAAAGCCATGCTGGATGATCTGCTCCATGGTCTTTTTTGCAGTCGTAGCAGGAATCGCAAAACCGATACCCAGCGATCCGCCATTGGGCGAATAGATGGCGCTGTTGACGCCGATCAGGTTGCCGTTCACATCCACCAGCGCGCCGCCGGAATTACCGGGGTTGATGGCCGCATCGGTCTGAATGAAACTCTCGAAGGTATTCAGGCCGAGGTGGTCGCGTTTAAGGGCACTGATGATGCCCATCGTGACTGTTTGACCGACACCGAACGGATTGCCGATGGCTAGTACCATGTCGCCGACATGCGCGCTTTCGGGATGGCCGAAGGTAACGGCCGGAAGCGTACCGGGCAGCTCGATTTTAATCACCGCAAGATCGGTTTCCGGGTCTGAGCCGATTACATGGGCGCGGGCTTTGCGGCCATCGGCCAGTGCGACTTCGATCTGATCGGCGGCTTCCACGACGTGGTGGTTGGTCAGGATGAAGCCGTCTGCACTTACGATTACCCCTGAACCCAGGCTGGAGCTCTGTTGCGGGGTGTTTTCCTGGTCGCCGAAAAAGAAGCGAAAGCGAGGATCATCCAGGAATGGGTTGACCGGGGTCTTGATGGTCGTGCTGGTAAAAATATTTACAACGGAAGGCATAGCCTTTTTTGCGGCAAAGCTCAGGCCATTGACGGGCAAGGTGCCATCCCTGGCTGGTGCAGTGTTTTCATACAGGGTGACCACGCCGTTGCGCGCCGCGTTGGGCAGCAGTTCTGGCTTGAGTGTATGAATAATGAACAGTAAAGCAAGAGCAATGGTTACAGTTTGGGTGAATAACAGCCAGTGTTTACGCATGGTAAGATGAATCAGCTCGAATGTTTGTTGGTGAAGCTGCCAGGTATCGGAGCAAACTGCGAAGAGTCTGCGATACTACTAAAAATTTTTAAGGAAATGCCATGAAGCTTGTCGACCTGCGCGATTATAACGCAAGCCTGTTGCAAACCGGTCAATTCAAGGACTACTGCCCGAATGGCGTTCAGGTGGAAGGTCGGCCGGATGTGCTGCGCATCGCAACGGCAGTCACGGCATCACAACAGGTGCTGGATGCAGCAATTGCCTGGGGGGCGGATGCAATTGTGGTGCATCACGGCTATTTCTGGCGAAACGAGGATGCCTGTATAGTCGGCATCAAGAAACGGCGTCTGGCGCAGTTGTTGAAGAATGAGGTGAGTTTGCTGGCATATCATCTGCCGCTCGATGCGCATGCAGAGCTTGGCAACAACGCGCAACTCGGAAAACTGCTGGGATTGGCGGAGCAGGGGCGGTTCGGTGAACAGAATATCGCGAGTTTTGGCGCGCTTGATTCTCCGTTGACGCTGACGCAGTTTGC
>JBAZAY010000015.1:0-59745 GCA_041671725.1 Gallionella sp.
CAGTTTGTCTGACGACCATAGCGAGTTGGTCCCACTCCTTCCCATCCCGAACAGGACAGTGAAACGACTCCGCGCCAATGATAGTGTGGATTACCCATGTGAAAGTAGGTCATCGTCAGACTCCTTACAAACAAAAAACCCCCAGGTGAAAGCCTGGGGGTTTTTTGTTTGTATAGAATTTAATGTTGACCTACTTGAACGAAGTGAAAAGACCCGCACGACTGATGTCGTGCCGGTCTTTCGGCGACACAAAAAGCATAATTCAAAAGGCGGAGCCAAAGTAGGTCATCGTCAGACGGCCAGCATGGTGTCCACTAAAGCTAAGTGGACACCATGCACTAGCAATCGTAAATTTTGGCTGCCAATTTTCTGCGCCAGAATTTAAAACTTCTTCACAATATTTCTTCTTTCTAAATACTGACAGTGATTATTTGAAATTACTGTAGACTTTCGCCGACGGAATATTGAATAAAGCCATGAATGAGTCATTTTCTGCCTTTCATTTTCCAAGAATGACGTCATGACTGAATCATTATATTTGTGCAATAAATAGCGGTGTTAAGTTCACCGGTGTTAATTAAACACGAATCTGGATGTTAATTGTTCGATTTAAATTTGGAGTGTGCTTTGGAAGAACGCGAAATCACATCTGTGCAGACTTTGCTTGAGGCACTCAGCAATGATAAAAAGAAGCATTCAGGTGCTGTCTGGTACCGAGGGCAGGCAAGATCGGAATGGTCACTTTCACCTGGATACATGAGAATCAACAACCCACCTTCGGAATCCACTCTTCTAATGAGGTTCAAGCAGAGTGCAGCAATGCTTATCGAAAAGACACCACGCGATTCCTTTGATTGGCTTTTTTTAATGCAGCACTTTGGTGTACCAACTCGTTTACTAGACTGGAGTGAAAGTCCATTGGTTGGGCTGTATTTTGCGGTAGAAAATCTTGCGATTGATGGTGCTCATGATGGCGCCCTTTGGTTGCTTGACCCATCAGAGTTAAACAAGAATGCTAATATCTACAACCGAGACGAAATTGGGTATATCCCTTCATTTGAGGATGAAGAACTCAAAGGCTACTCTGTGGAAAGCTTGGCTCAAAACCGTAAAACACAACTTTTACCTGTTGCAACGATTGCGACTAGAAATAATGCACGCATTCAAGCACAGCTAGGCGTTTTTACAATTCATCATCATCAAAACATAGCTATTGAAGACGTCGGTAATTCGAGTCACATTATTAAATACGTCATCCCAAGTGACGCCAAGGTTTTAATATCAGAACAGCTACAGCTTCTTGGGTTTAGCAGATTTCAGATGTTCCCTGAACTCGCAAGTCTAGGTGAAATTATCAAGGGTGGAATTCAATGAGCCATATAGAAACAAATCCGTTAAAAAACAGTACGATAATGCTTTTGTACTCGGAAAGAGATGAAATTAAGCTTGACCCTGACTATCAACGAATGGGTGGGGTGTGGACTCAAGAGAAGAAGCAATTGCTAATTGATTCGATATTGAATGACTACGATGTACCGAAACTTTATTTTCACGAGTTTTCAAGGAACTTAAAGGAGGCGACAGGATTTAACTATGCCGTGGTTGACGGCAGACAACGGTTAGAAACTATTTGGGAGTTCATAGAAGGTCAATTTCCACTTTCGCAAGATTTTGAGTATTTAAAGGATCAGTCCATAAATCTGAAAGGGCTCATTTACGACGACATTGCTAAAGAATTTCCAAAAATTCGGATTGCATTTGATTCTTTTGTGCTGCCAGTAATTGGAATCAGAACTGATGATGAAGACCTCATCGAGGATATGTTCTCAAGGCTGAATGAAGCGGTTCCACTGAACGCATCGGAAAAGAGAAATGCAATTGGTGGAAATATGGTTGCAGCCATTCGAGAGATTGCTGCCTCTGATTTGTTTTCTCGTTGCGTAAGATTTAACAACACTCGCTATCAGCATAGGGAGGTGGCAGCTCGGATGTTGCTTGTTGAAGAAAACCTGCTTACGAGTGGTCGCTTGTTAGATACAAAAAAGGTCTATTTGGACGCTTTGGCAAGAAATTATTATTCAGAAAATGTCGAGCGCGTAAATGAGTTAAAGGCTACAACAGAAAACGTTGTTCACGCGATGGAACAAATATTTTCGGATAAAGATGAGTTGCTCCAGGCACAGGGAATCATGATTGTTTACTACCTTGTTTTTCGCGCAGCTATAAGTGTTAATGAAATAAACAAAATCACTCGAAGAAAGCTTCTTGATTTCAAGGAGCGACTCAAAGCAAATCGAATTCAAGCTGCGGCGGATTATGCTGAATCTTCATTTGAGTTACTTGAATATGATCGAATGAGTCAGCAGGGTACGAACGACGCTTCCAATATCAAAGAACGCTTTAGTATATTGGCAAATGAACTTGGCTTGAGTGTGACAGAAATCCATCATTTGGTCGCTCTTTCTAATGGTTTAGTTTCGCTCTAAACGGCTGTTTATTAGCATATAGAATCTGGGCGAAATTCTGTGTGCAACTCGTCAGAACTGCAAACAGTGAAAAAGCACGGGGTCTAGCTTCCTAGCATTCAGTACCTAAACACGGTATTTCAGGAAAAACACCATGTCTTTAGCCGAAAATATTTCTCAGCAAAGTCGATATTAACCGGTGCAGGCAGCACGCGTAGCATTGAATTTTATTGAGTTTCTGGACTAGCGCTATGTGGTATCCCGCCTTTGAGCTTGCATCAAGTTGGGTTGTGACCTAATATGTGTACACAACTCAGCTTGAGAGTTTGGACGACAGGAGGCAAGCACCATGGAAGCAACAAAGGTTGGTATTAGAGAATTCAGGGCAGACTTGGCGGAGTACATTGCATCCAGTGTGCCTGTGGCAGTTACGCGTCATGGTCAGACTGTAGGTTATTTCATTCCAACGCAAGGTCAGGTTGATACAGACATTGCGGCGCTAAAGAAGGCAAGCAATGCCTTGGAGCAAATGCTTGCCGCGCAACAGGTTGATATTGAAGATGTCGTTGCTGAATTCAAAACTGTTCGCAAACAAGCTCACGTAACAAGCCGCTAGCCAAGGTCGTATGATTAATAAAGCGATCGTTCTGGACGCAAACATTCTAATCCGGGCAGTGTTGGGAAAACGGGTGCTAGAACTTATTTTGACGAATGCGTCGACTGTTAAATTCTTCGCACCCGATGTTGCATATGCTGATGCACGGAAATATCTGCCTCACCTGTTGGAAAAAAGGGGGGTCGAGAGCGCGGCGGCCATGAAAGTACTAGGCAGTCTGGAATGTATTGTGCAGCCCATAGACCTTGAGCTTTATATTGGTGTGCAACAGCAGGCGCTACGTCGGATCGCCATTCGAGATGCCGATGACTGGCCTGTGCTTGCCTGTTCGATGCTAATTGGCTGCCCAGTCTGGACAGAGGATGCGGATTTTTTTGGTACTGGCGTGGCGACCTGGACATCTGACCGTGTTGAACTGTATTTTGCTGAATGATTGAAGTCCCGGTAAACGGCGGTCTAACGGGTATCGTTCGTGTTGCCCTCGATGTGCCGCTTCCCACCTTGTTTGATTACACGGTGGACGAGGCTGTTGTCGCAGGACAGCGGGTGATCGTGCCATTCCGACGCCGACAAATGGTCGGTGTCGTGATGGAGTGTGTCACCACTACCAATGTTCCGGTGGACCGTCTTAAACCTGTAGTTCAAGTTTTGCACGACAGCGCGCCCCTTTCCGCCAAACTGCTCTATCTTCTGCGATTTTGCAGTGATTATTATCATTATCCAATCGGGGCTACGGTGTTGTCTGCTTTGCCGACGCGACTGCGTTCGGACAAACCGATCACGATCAAGCCCGTTCTGTACTACCGCCCGACCGACAACGCTGCAGCACTCGACCTTGCAACTTTCCCAAAGCGCAAGGTGGTTGCGCGCAGGATTCTGGAAAAATTGGCGGCTCAGCCCTGCAATCTGGCGCAACTGAAAGAGATTTCGTCAACGGCAGGCGTTCAGCTGAAATGGCTGGAACAGGAAGGATGGGTTGAATCTTGTGAAGTTTCTGCCTTGCCCGTGCAATCCGAAGTGTCTGTTGCCGAACATACTTTCGCCAATGCGCACCAGCTGACTGCTGAGCAACAACTTGCCGTGGACAGCGTCACACAAACGAGTGGTTATGCCTGTTTTTTGCTGCATGGTATTACTGGCAGCGGCAAGACGGAAGTGTACGTCCATCTTATGGATTATGTGTTGCAGCGACGCGGGCAGGTGCTGTTGCTGGTGCCTGAGATCAATCTTACGCCGCAACTGGAGAGTTATTTTCATAGTCGATTTCCAGAGGCAACGCTGGTAAGTCTGCACAGCGGACTGTCTGAAAATGAACGCATGAATAATTGGCAGCAGGCGCAGACGGGCGCAGCTCAGATCGTACTCGGTACGCGCTTGTCGGTATTTGCCGAATTGCCTAAGTTGGCACTGATTATCGTGGATGAGGAGCACGACAGTTCGTTCAAGCAACAAGATGGACTTCGATATTCCGCACGCGATGTGGCCATTTTCCGTGCAAGTCAGTGTGGCGTGCCAATCGTATTGGGTTCGGCAACCCCGTCGCTTGAGAGTTATCACAATGCGCAGTCCGGTCGTTACCGGCTGCTCAGGTTGACAGGCCGTGCGCAAACGGATGCCCGGTTGCCCACCGTTAATTGCATCAATATCAATCAATCGGTGATGATTGAGGGCATCAGTGAAAAGCTGCTGCGTGAGGTTGAGCTGCGAATTTTACGCGGCGAGCAAAGCCTGCTGTTTATCAATCGGCGAGGATATGCGCCCGTGCTGATGTGCAGGGAATGTGGCTGGCTATCCGATTGCAAACATTGTGCGGGCAAAATGGTGTTGCATCTAAAAGACCAGCGGCTGCGTTGTCATCATTGTGGCTACCAGTTACGAGTGCCGACAGCCTGTCCGGGATGCGGTCACCCCGAGTTACATCCGGTCGGCAGTGGAACACAGCGCGTGGAAAGTGTATTGCAGGAGCGGTTTCCAAAGGCGCGTATCCTTCGGGTGGACAGGGATAGCACGCGCAACAAACGTGCATGGGAAGCCATGCGTGAGCAGATACACGCAAATGAAGTGGATATTCTGGTCGGCACGCAAATGCTGGCCAAGGGGCATGATTTTCCCGCGCTGACTTTGGTGGGCGTGCTTAATCCCGATGGCGCGCTTTACAGCAGTGATTTTCGGGCGGCCGAAAAGCTCTTTGCGCAACTGATGCAGGTTTCGGGTCGTGCAGGGCGTGCAGATAAGCCGGGCGAAGTATTGATACAAACGGCTTTTCCAGATCACCCATTATTTCGTTGTTTGCAGAGTCACGACTTTGAAGGCTGGGCGGCGTCGCAACTGGCTGAGCGGGAGATGGCAGGTTTTCCACCGTTCGTCTTTCAGGTCATGTTGCGAGCCGAAGGAGTCATTGAGGCGGATGTTTATAGCTATCTTAATCGGGCGCGTAAAGCCGCCATCGAATTGAAACACCCGGTCGATATACTCGGTGTCGTTCCTGCATCACTTGCGCGTCGTGCCAATCATATTCGCGCGCAGTTATTGATTCAGGCAAGCACGCGAAAAATCTTGCAGCAATTTCTTCGTGCATGGCAACCGTATCTGGACGCGTTGCCTGTGCAGAAACTGCGTTGTTCACTGGACATCGACCCGTTAGAGTTTTAAAGTCACGCATTAAATTGGAGAAATAGTTATGGCAGCAGCAGAAGGTTACATCGTTCCAAAGCGTTTTTATGATCGCACCGTAAGTGAAAAGCTGCTGTATACCTCTTTTCTGATGTTGGTAGGCCTGGGCTACTTAATGGCTATGTCCTACTTGTATGTCACCCATGAAATGAATGACGGCAAGCCAGGTCTTTCGGTTGAAGATGTGGCTAACAGTTATTATGGCAATCGCAGCGGTACCCGGCTGGAAGCCGCGATACGCGGACCGATGGCCGGCAATATCAGCGATGATGACCGTGATGTGATGGTGGCCTGGTTGAAGGATGGTGCCCAAGAGGAGCATTTTGCCAAGGACATCAAGCCGATTCTGGATAAAACCTGCCTGGCTTGTCACGTGCAGAGTTCAGGCATGAATATTCCGGATTTAAGTACTTATCAGGCTATTCATAAGTTTGCCGAAGTTGACACCGGCATGTCGATGGCCAGCTTGCTGAAACTGTCGCACATTCACCTGTTTGGTATCAGCCTGCTGTTGTTCATGCTCGGGTCGATTTTTATACAGACCGAGGTCAACGTGTGGTTCAAACGCTTCCTGGTAGTCTCACCCATGCTGGCCGTGTTTGTTGACGTGTTGTCCTGGTTCCTGACCAAATACGATTCACATTACGCCATTATTGTGATTGCAGCGGGCGGCATATTGGGTTTGTCGATGGCATTGCAGATTTTGATTTCACTATATCAAATCTGGACGTTAAAAAGACCGGTACACTAAATGCATGCAAATTTTGTTCGGGCGGTGGCGGACGTAGCAGGTTCAGATGCGGTACTGACCGCAGCTGCTGCAAAGCCGTTCTGCGAAGACTGGCGCGGGCGTTATTCCGGTAACGCGATCGCAGTCGTGTTTCCGTCAAATGCCAGTCAAGTGTCGGATATTGTCAAACTGTGTGTTGAGCAGCAGGTTGCTATCGTTCCGCAGGGCGGTAACACCAGTTTGTGCGGGGCGAGTGTACCGCTGCCACAGGGTAATCAGATTGTGCTGAACCTGTCGCGTATGAATCAGATACGTGCGATCGATGCGGTTGATTACACCATGACGGTCGAGGCGGGTTGCAAACTTGCCAGCCTGTATCAGGCAGCCGAGCAGGCCAATCGACTGTTCCCGCTTGGGCTGACGGCGATTGCGCCGCATTGTGAAATCGGCGGCAATCTTTCCACCAATGCGGGCGGTATCGGCGTGTTGCGGTATGGCAGTGCGCGCGACCTTGTGCTTGGCCTGGAGGTGGTGCTGCCGGACGGGCGCATCTGGAACGGATTGCGCAGTCTGCGCAAGGACAACACCGGTTATGATATGAAGCATTTATTTATCGGTGCAGAGGGTACGCTCGGCATCATCACTGCCGCTGTGTTGAAATTGTTTCCGCGCCCGCAGTCCACCGCCACGGCTTGTGTGGCCATCGCCAGCCCGGAAGTTGCGGTGCGTTTGCTATCCTATATTCGCGCGACGTGCGGACAGGCATTGAGTGGCTTTGAAATCATTTCACGTAACTGTCTGGAGCTGGTTTTCAAGCATATTGATGATATGCATGAGCCATTCAAGAAGAAATATGAATGGTATTTGCTGATCAAGATTGACGATGTGCAGCAAAATATACCGGCTGACACCGTTCGTCATAGCCTGCTCAATTTTGGTGGTGAAGTGCTTGCGTTCAGTATTGCAAATGATGCCCTGCAGGCAGAAGATTGGTGGAGCCTGCGAAGAAATATCAGCGAGGCACAAAAGCGCGAAGGGGTCAGCATCAAGCATGACATTGCCGTGCCGGTAAGTCATGTGGCAGAATTTATCGCACTGGCAAGCAGTGCATTGCGCAACAGATTTGCAGGGATACGCATCGTCGCGTTCGGGCATATGGGTGATGGCAACATCCACTTTAACGCCTCCATGCCGGATGCAGCGAGCAATGATGCATTTATTGAACAGCACGAGCCTGAAGTGAACCACATCGTGTATCAAGTTGTGGCGCGATTAAATGGCAGCATCAGTGCTGAACACGGTCTGGGGCAGTTAAAGCGAGAAACCATACGCAACTACAAAGACCCGCTGGAACTGGAGTTGATGCGCACCATCAAGCAGGCGTTTGACCCGAATGGGCTGATGAATCCGGGCAAGGTAATATAAAAAACCGGTTTACGGTTTTCAGTTTACTGTTAACCGAAAACCGAAAACCGAAAACCGAAAACCGAAAACCGGGGGGGTATATGGCGGCTCAATCTGAAATCACCAACATGGCCTTGTTCTGCGATTTCGAGAACGTGGCGCTGGGCGTGCGCGACGCCAAGTATGCACAGTTCGATATCAAGAAGGTGCTGGAACGCCTGCTGCTCAAGGGTAGCATCGTGGTCAAGAAAGCTTATTGTGACTGGGACCGCTACAAGGAATTCAAGGCTACCATGCACGAAGCGGCATTCGAATTGATCGAAATTCCACATGTGCGTCAATCGGGCAAGAATTCGGCCGACATCCGCATGGTCGTGGACGCGCTGGATCTGTGTTATACCAAAGCACACATGGATACCTTCGTTATTATCAGCGGCGACTCGGACTTCTCGCCGCTGGTGTCCAAGCTGCGCGAGAACAACAAGTACGTGATCGGCATTGGCGTAAAAGATTCGACCTCGGATCTGTTGAGCGCCAACTGCGATGAGTTTATTTTCTACGATGATCTGGTGCGCGAGCAGGAAGCGAAGCAAAAGCGCGCCGAAAAAAAGGCTCCGGTGAAAGCCGCTGGCAAGACCAAGCCGCAGGCAGCCAGGGGGGAAGAGGATAAGCGTCAGGAAGCGCTTGATTTTATTGTAGAAACTGTCGAGGCGTTGATCGCCGAGCGCGGTTCAGATGAAAAAGTGTGGGGGTCTATGGTCAAGACCACCATGCAGCGACGCAAACCGGGATTTACCGAATCCTCCTTCGGTTATCGCTCATTTAAGGAACTGGTCGAGGATGCTCAGCGGCACAAGCTATTGATGGTGGTGCGTGACGAGAAATCCGGCCAGTACACCATTCGTTTGCCCGCAGCCGATCAATAGCTGGTAGCCAGTGGCGTCATCAGCAGTTTCGTAATCCGGTGCATGTTCTGTATACACCGGATTGCACTTCCTCCGAGCGAATCTCCATCTGTCAGCAATTTGCTGTGCAGAAGATAATCATTCAAATCAAAGTGTAACAAATCATTAACTCTTCCTTAATATCATAGTAATTTAGTGAGTCTATATTTGCGCTGTTAATTTCACAGTGTACATAAAATGCTCGCTTGGTCAGAAGAAGAACCTCCCCGTAAAGCCAGAATTGAAATCATCCCGATGATAGACGTGATGATGTTTCTGCTGGTCTTTTTTGTCTTGATTAGCCTGAATGTGATTCCTGCTCTGGGTATCAAGACCAGTTTGCCCGGGTCGACACAACCGGAAAAATTGACCGTGCGTAAGCACGCCGTCGTGACGGTAGCCAAGAGCGGAGAAGTGCAGCTCGATGGTTCGGGCTATTCGCTGGCTGGTTTATCATCGGCGCTGACACAAATGAAATCTGCCGGTGAGATCGACGTTGTCATCAATAGCGACAAAGAAGTATCGGTGCAGCAGTTGGTCGATGTGATGGATTCCATCAAGTCATCCGGTATCACGTCGATTGCCATTGCATCCTCCAGGAAGTCTTAAGTGGGTTCGCTGGCAATGAACTGGTCGACTGGTCAAAAACGAGAAACGGCAGCACAAGTAGGCACGGTGATAGCCGGCCTGTTGATCCTGTTTCTGGTCAAAACAGTCGTAATGTCTCAGGAGATGCCTGCTGCAAGGGATCCCGTCAGCTTGACGATTGTCGCGCCGCCTGCTGAGCCGGAAAAAATCATTGAGAAGCCGGTGCCGAAAGTGCAGCCGCCCAAGCCTGAAAAGCTCGTCGAACCACCCAGAGTGGTGACACCTGTGAGCGCGGCTCCGTCTACGGTGCGGGATCAGGTCGTTGTGCCTGTTGAGCCGGTAGCTGTGCCTAAAGAAAACAATGCGCCACCCCATGTCGAACCACAGGTTCAACGCATCAGCAATGGTGTCGCTGAGGGTGCGTTCGCTCAGGATGTGCGTTCACGAATTGAGCGCAAAAAAATCTATCCGGACACGGCTCGTGACTTGGGTATGAGTGGCGAGGTCGAGGTGTTGTATGAACTGGATAGAGCAGGGACTTTGCTCAGAGCCGAGATTGTCACTTCATCAGGATTCAAGTTGCTCGATCAGGCCGCGCTCAGGGCGGTGAAATCAGCGTCCTATCAGGGCTTTCCTGGAGATGCGTGGCTAGGAGCAAACAGTAAGGTATTTCGTACCAAGTTGGTCTTTTCAATTAACCAGTAGGGGTGTGTATGCAACGCTGTAAATGTAAGTTAAAACCTGTCGTCGCTATTCTAGCAACAATATTTATGAATGGCGCATTTGCCCAAAATGAGGGGGTGGTGCAAACAGAAAACGTTTCGGTATTTGGTCAGGGGCAATCCCGTCAAGTGCAGAGTATCAACAGTGAGGATATGAAAAAGGCGGTTGCCGGTACCAGTCCTCTGAAAGTGTTGGAAAAATTGCCAGGCGTGAGTTTCCAGTCGGCCGATCCGTTCGGCGCTTACGAATGGTCTACGCGCTTCAGCGTGCGTGGCTTCGGTCAAAGCTACATGGGCTTTACCCTGGATGGAGTTCCTCTGGGCGACATGTCTTATGGCAATAACAATGGGTTGCACATCAGTCGGGCAATTTCCTCCGAGAATATCGGACGCGTGAACCTGTCACAGGGTGCGGGTTCGCTGGGCGTAGCCTCCACCAGCAATCTGGGGGGCACCGTACAATTTGTCTCGGCAGATCCTGAAAACAAGTTTGGCGCAAGACTGGATCAAACGGTCGGCAGCGGCAATTTGTCGCGCACTTTTGTCCGTCTGGACACCGGTATGACAGAGTCGGGCACCAAAGCCTACTTGAGCTATGATCGCCAACGTGCACAAAAGTGGAAAGGCGCAGGACCGCAAAATCAGGATCAGTTCAATTCGAAACTGGTGCATATCTGGGGTGAAAATCGCGTCAGTGCCTTCCTGAATACCTCGGATCGCACCGAGATCGATTATCAGGATATGTCCATCGATATGCAGCAAAAGCTGGGCTGGGGTTGGGACAACTATTTCCCGAACTGGAATCGTGCAGTCGATGCTGCCAGAGGGATTATGACCGCTAATGTGGCAGCGATCAATCCGGCAACCGGCCCGCTGGATGCGGCGTATTATCAGGGCAGCGGTTTGCGCAAAGACACGCTGATGGGTGCTGCGCTGGATTTGGCGGTGACGGATAGTGTGCGTGTCAAGGCTACGTTGTACTCGCATCAAAACGATGGGCAGGGACATTGGTACACGCCTTATGTGGCATCACCTGGCGTTGCGGCGCCCGCCGGAGTTTACGGCGGGCTGGGCATGCCGATTTCTATCCGCACCACCGAGTACGGCATCAAGCGTACCGGGATCGTGAGTGAATTGACCTGGAACAGCGGCATCAATACAGTCAATGCTGGTTTGTGGTATGAGAAGAGCGACAGTACCCTGGCACGCAATTATTACGCGGCAACCAGCGGTGCCGATGCCAATACCTTCCTGAACAATCCGTTCAGAACCGACTTTATTCAAACTTTTGCGACAACGACCACGCAGCTTCATGTGCAGGATACGCTGGCATTGATGGACGGCCGTCTGAAGGCAAATTTGGGTTTCAAATCGCCCAAGGTGCAGATTAACGCAGTGAACGTGGTTGGCAATCGTTCAGCCGGCAATCTGACTGCGCAAAAGACTTTCCTGCCTCAAGTGGGTGTCAATTACACGCTCAACGAAACGGGCGAAGTGTTCGCATCGGCTTCACAGAACATGCGTGCGTATCAGCCGGGTGTGAACGGACCCTTTTCCCAAACCCCGGCAGCGTTTGCAGCAGGCTTGCCCAATCTGAAACCAGAAACATCAAACAACTTTGAAATCGGTTACCGCTATAAGGGTGATGCAGTTCAGGCTTCGGTTGCTGCTTATCTGGCTGATTTCAGCGATCGCTTATTGTCTATAGCAGTTACTCAAGGGATTGTCAGCGTGCCTGGTACTTTGGCGAACGTGGGTAAAGTGCAAAGCAAGGGTGTTGAAGCGGCTGTAGCCTGGACGCCGGTACAAAACTGGACCTGGTTTAATTCCTTGACCCTGAACGACTCCAAATATAAGAGCAACTATATGAACCGTGCGGTTTTGGTCAGTACGTCCGGCAAGCAAGTGGTCGATGCGCCGAGAATGATGTTCAATACCGATGTCGGCTACGAGCATGAGGGCTGGTTCGGCAACGTCGGTGGGAAATATACCGGTCAGCGTTACTACACTTACCTGAACGACAACAAGGTAGATGCATTCTGGCTGATGAATGCGTCAGGCGGCTACAAGCAGAAGAACCTGATCGGCTTGCAGGAATTCTCCGCCCAGCTTTCAGTGACTAACCTGCTGAACAAGAAGTATTTCAGCACGATAGGCAGCAATGGCTTCGTCGTATCCGATCCTCAAGGTGCTTTTGCCACCTTGTTGGAAGGTGCTCCACGTCAAGTATTCATGACGTTAAGCGGCAAGTTCTAGTAACCGATTCGGCCGGGGCATATTGCTCCGGCCTTTTTTATTTTAGGGATTTAATATGACTTTTACTCTGGTACACGATCTGGTCATGTACGTCATGATAGCGGTGCTGTTGCTCGCGACCTACGTCATCATCGAACGCTTCATATTTTTTGTCGGCACGTTGCGAGAAGGAAAAGCGGTAGAGAATTTTGTCAGCAGCCATCTGCACGACAAGAAACTGCATGGACAGATTGTCGATACATTTTCGACAAAAACCAGCCCGCAGGCACAGGCGATCTGCGAGGTCGTCCAGGCATCACAGGATTCACATACACATGAGCAGATGGAATATATCGTTCAATCCATCTATGTGGCAAAAAAACCCATGGTCGGGACGCGTTTGTGGATACTGGACACCATCATTACCATGTCTCCCTTGCTCGGTTTGCTCGGGACCATCCTGGGTATCATCGACGCATTCCACAGCTTGTCCTCCGGCAATGCAGCGGCCGATCCGGCAGCGGTGAGCCGTGGTATCGGTACAGCCTTGTACGCCACGGGTTTCGGTATTTTCATCGCGCTTTACGCCATGATGTTCTTCAACTACTTCAGCACCAAGGTTGAACAAATCAATAATCAAATGAAGCTGATTTCGCTGACACTATTGGGTGCACGTTAAACCGACATGCGGAAGGTGGAAATGAAGCATCGAATTAAGTTTAGTTTGTTGGCGTCTGTCGCCATTTCCGGTCCTGCTATTGCTGCCGCCACGGTGCCTAAGGCAACCACACCTATCGAACACGTGATCGTGGTGGTCGCGGAGAATCGTACCTTCGATAATTTGTTTGCCACCTACCGGCCCAAAAAAGGCCAGACGATCGCCAATTTGTTGTCAAAGGGCATCGTCAAAGAAAACGGGATGCCGGGCAAGAATTATCATCTGGCAGCACAACATCTGGCACAGAGCAGCGGAGAATATTCACCTGTTCCGGAAATCACCGGGCAATATGGCGTATTGCCGCAACCTTACGCATGGGGTGCATTCGGGCAACGCAAGGATATTCCCGATGCGCGTTTTCCGGCTGATCTGCCGAATGGGCCGTTCCAGATAAGCAAATTCGTAAGTTATGGCGCACATACAGGCGATCCGGTGCACCGTTTCTTTCAGATGTGGCAGCAAGTGGATGGCGGAAAGAACGATCTGTTTGTCTGGACGGCACAAACCGTTGGTGTGGGGCCCAGCAACGGAAATTTACCGCTTGCGAATAATAAAACCTTCCAGGGCGGCGTTGCGATGGGTTTCTATAACATGGCGGCGGGGGATGCGCCCTATCTGCGTGAAATTGCCGATGAATACGCGATTGCTGACAATTATCATCAGTCTGTCATGGGCGGAACGACGGCCAATTATCTGGCGCTGACCACGGCTGATGTGGCATTTTATACCCGTGACGGCAAGCCTGCCGCGCCACCGGAAAAACTCATTGAAAATCCGGATGCACAGCCCGGCAGCAACAACTGGTATACCGAGGATGGTTACAAGGGCGGCAGTTACGTGAATTGTTCAAATCCGGCTAATCCGGGTGTCAAAGGAATTGCCGATTTATTGAAACGATTGCCTTATCGCGCCTTCCGGGACGGGAATTGCGAGCCTGACACCTATTACATGGTCAACAATATGGAGCCGTCTTTTTCGCCAACCGGTGAACTCTTGGCGTCAGGGGTTGACAAGCTGCCTGCGCAAACTATCCCCACCATAGGTGATGCATTGACGGCTCATGGCGTTTCCTGGCGCTGGTATAGCGGCGGACGCAACGACGGCAAGACGGTAGATAAAGAGTATTGCGCCATGTGCGATACCCAGCTGTATTTCTCCTCCACCATGCTGGGAGATGACAAGTCAAAACTGCATGACTTGCAGCAGTTCTATGTGGATGCCCAGCAAAACGAGTCTGAATTCCCCTCGGTGTCGATTATTGCACCCTACGACAGCGTCTCCGGACATCCGGGTTATGCCATGGAGCCCGGCTTTGACGAGTTGTTGCACGGCATAGTGGATAAGGTCAAAAGAAATCCAGCGTTGTGGAACAAGACTGCCATTATCGTCACCTACGATGAAGGCGGCGGCTACTATGATTCCGGATACGTTCAGGCAATCGACTTTTTCGGTGACGGTTCGCGTGTGCCGCTGTTGTTCATTTCGCCGCATGCCAAAAAGGGTTTTGTCGATCACACTTACTACGATCATGCCTCCATACTCAAATTTATCGAGCGAAATTGGGCGATGAAGCCGCTGTCGAATCGAAGTCGTGACAATTTACCTAACCCTGTCCACGATAAAGCCTCTCCCTATATGCCGAAAAATCGCCCGGCTATCGGCGATCTGATGAACCTGATTCAGGAATAATAATGAAAACCTTTAAACTATCATGTCTGTTGTCATCGCTGCTCATCTCCTTGTCTGCATATGCCGAACCGTCGGTCAGTTCGGTTGAGTTCACGCCAACCCCGGCGCCGCAGAGCGCAGAAGAACGCAGCAGTTTTTATACGCGTTCCAGCGCCATCGTGACCTATAGCAACGGCGCAAAAAAAGTCTTCCCGTTGGCTTATCAGTCGCTGTATCGCTCGGGCGATAAGATAGGCCGGAATTACGCCGGAATGATCGTGGACAAGAACGGCAAGCCCGTTTTGCGTAGCGCGGCCAATGCAGAAGGGGAGGTGGCTCAGGGGCCATTTTATTCATTTTCGCCCGATGCCAATTCGCTGCTGGGAATACAGCACGGCAAGAACACGGCGCAGTTGTTGACGCATTTCGAATACAGCACGGAAGCGCCGAACGTGGACGCTGCCAAGCCGCCGGTGCAGCTATATGGGCAGTTGCCGGCAGCAATCTACCAGGCTAACGTGGTACAGGACAATAAGACCGGACGTTTGCAAGTGACGCAGATCAATAACATCGATGCTTCGGCCGGCGATGGGATTTGGATACCTTGTGCTGCCAGTCAGACCCCCTGGGGCACGCATCTGGGCGGCGAAGAGTATGAGCCGAATGCCCGGGATTTCGAGACTGAGCCATTCCAGGCGATGAATTTGTATAACGGCACGTTGGATAAAAATGTGCAGTCCGGCGGCAGCAATCCCTATGCCTATGGATATAAATTCGAGGTGTCCGTCACCGACAAACAGGCGTTTGTTAAGCACTATGCGATGGGCCGATTGGCAAATGAGCTAGGCGATGTGATGCCGGATCAGCGTACCGTGTATATGGGTGACGACGGCCGCGACACGGTGATGTTCATGTTTGTCGCAGACAAGCCCGGGCAACTCACAGCCGGAACTTTGTATGCGGCAATCTGGATGCAGGTGTCCGCCTCTAATGGCGGGAAAGCTGGCCTGCGCTGGATAGCCCTGGGTCATGCCAGCGATGAGGAAATTCATAAGCTGGTGCTGAGCGGTATTCGCTTCAGCGATATTTTTGAGGTGGCAAGCCCCAATGACGTCAAAGCCAGTCCTGAAAAATATCGTGATTTCAAGGCGGTTTTCACCTATCCCGGAACCGGCCGCGAGACTGCGCATCTGGAGTATCTGAAATTGAAACCTGGCATGGATCAAGCCGCCGCATTTCTGGAGAGCCGTCGCTATGCCGCGTTGTCGGGGGCGACCAGCGAGTTCACCAAGATGGAGGGCGTGACGCACAATAAACGCGATAAGCGTTTGTACATCGCCATGTCTTACATTGAAAAAGGCATGGTGGACAAACTGAACGAAGACCGTGCGCACGACGATATCAATCTGGAGGGGGAACCGAAAGATCTGGTATGCGGCGCTGTGTATGAGGCGAGTATGAACGGCGGGGTGCGTGACCTGAACGGCGTTGCAATTAATAGCGAATGGGTGGCATCAGGCATTCAGGCATTGGTTACCGGGGCTAAAAAGCCATTCGGTCAGCAATATGGAGAGCTGGATAAGTGCGATACCGACCGCATTGCCAATCCGGACAATCTGAAATATTCCGAAAGCATGCGTACGCTTTTTGTCGGCGAAGACAGTGGCAACCATCTGAACAACTTTGTCTGGGCGTATAACGTCGATCGCAAACAAGCGACGCGAATATTTTCAGCGCCTGCAGGCGGCGAAAATACCGGTCTGCAGGTGGTTGAGGATTGGAACGGGCATGCGTATCTGATGAGCAATGTCCAGCATCCGGCTGCTCGCGAGGATATGAAACAGTACCCTGAAACGATCAGGGCTGAGCTTGGCAGCAAAATCAGTCAGCAGGGTGTGGTCGGCTATATCGGCGGACTGCCTGGCATCAAGCCAGTTTTCGTGCAATAAACCTGAAAACCTCAGTTCAAGCCACAGAGAACACAGAGAGTTATATCGTTTTTTCACTTTTTGTTGACTCACCCAAAAGGTGATTGAAAATCTGATTATAACTATTTGTTTTTACTCGGTGATCTCGGTGTTCTCTGTGGCTAAATATTTTTTATAGGATAAATACTGATTGGTGCGTTTGCAATGTGGGCAAGGTTAAATGTGAGTCACGGATTTCGGTCTGTGGCTTGCATTTTGACTATACTCATTGCAATACATCTGTTGGCATAAGTTCATAAACCACTCAAGTGTTATAATCCGCGCCTCTCTAAAGGTGCTGTCCAATGTCCGTCGTCTTAAATTTTAAATCCCATATTTCCGAATTGTTTGCGCAAGCATTGCGCGAGGTAGCGCCTGACCAGGTCGCAGCGCTCATCTTGATCGAGCGTCCCAAACAGGCATCGCACGGTGATTACGCCTGCAATCTGGCGATGCAACTGGCCAAACCGTTGCGTAAATCGCCGCGCGACATCGCGCAGGCGCTGATCGCCGCATTGCCAAAATCCGATGTCATTGAGAAAGTGGAGATTGCAGGCGCAGGATTTATCAATCTGTTTATCACCAAGGCCGCCAAGCAGGCAATTGTGCATGCCGTGTTGCACGCGGGCGCGGGCTACGGCCATATTCATCTAGGCGCAGGACGCAAGGTGCAGGTGGAGTTCGTATCGGCTAATCCGACAGGCCCGCTTCATGTCGGGCATGGTCGCGGTGCTGCGGTAGGGGACTGTCTGTGCAATGTGCTGCACGCTGCGGGCTGGAATGTTACGCGCGAGTTCTATTACAACGATGCGGGTGCGCAGATTGATAACCTGACGCGTTCCGTACAATTGCGCTGCAAGGGCGTCACGCCGGATGATCCATCCTGGCCGGAAGCCGGTTATCGCGGTGATTATATCGCCGATGTGGCTCGTGCCTACATGGCTTGCGAGACGGTGGAGGCCGATGACCAGCACACGACCGGCAAAGGGGATGTCGAGGATGCCGTCGCGATACGCCATTTCGCCGTGGCCTATCTGCGCCGTGAGCAGGATCTGGATCTGCGCGCCTTTAATGTAGAATTCGACGTGTTCTCGCTGGAGTCCGCGCTGTATAGCGAGGGCAAAGTCGATGAAACGGTAGCGCGTCTGATTGCCAGCGGCCATACCTACGAGCTGGACGACGCGCTGTGGTTGCGCACCACCGATTTCGGCGATGATAAAGACCGCGTGATGCGCAAGTCGGATGGCGGCTATACCTATTTTGTGCCGGATGTGGCCTATCATCTGGAAAAGTGGCGGCGCGGCTTTGTCCGGGTGATCAACGAACAGGGCGCAGATCATCACAGCACGATCACGCGTGTCAGAGCCGGACTGCAAGCGCTGGATATCGGGATTCCAAAGGGCTGGCCTGACTATGTGCTGCACCAGATGGTGACGGTGCTTAAAAACGGCGAAGAAGTGAAAATTTCCAAACGTGCGGGCAGCTATGTCACGCTGCGTGATTTGATAGATGAAGTCGGCTGCGATGCCACGCGCTATTTCCTGGCGGCTCGCCACCCGGATTCGCAACTGGTTTTCGACATCGATCTGGCGAAATCGAAGAGCAACGACAATCCGGTGTATTACATTCAGTACGCTCATGCGCGTATCAGCACAGTGCTGGAGACTTGGGGCGGTGAGCGGCTGAGTTTGTTGCAGGCGGATGTCAGCCTGCTGGACAGCGAATATGAAACGGCGCTGCTGCAGCAACTGATTGATTATCCTCAGGTAATTGAAAATGCCGCGCAGGATCTGGCGCCGCATCTGGTGGCGTTCTACCTGAAGGAGTTAGCGGCAGCGTTTCACAGCTACTATAATGCCTCGCGCTTTCTGGTCGATGATGAAGCGGTCAAGTGTGCGCGGCTGGCGCTGATTGCGGCGGCGGCACAGGTGATGTGCAACGGTCTGGCCTTGCTGGGTGTCAGCGCACCGGAAAAAATGTAGTTTTAGTCGAAACGCCCTACAAATATTTGGAAATGAATATGAGCAAAGTTGCAGGCAACAAATCCGCCGCGCCAAAGAAGAGCGGCAGTCCGATGCTGGCGGGTATATTGGTGGGCATGGTGTTCGGCGTTGCTCTGGCAGCCGTGCTGGCCTGGTTCATTCTGAAATCGCCCAGTCCATTCGTTAACAAGGAACAGGCCAAGCCGTTAGTGGAGACCGTCAAGCAGGCCGTTGAAATTGCCAAGCCAGTTGTTGATGTTGTCAGACCCAGGGTTGATGCTGAGGTGACAGGCGCATCCGGTGTGGAGGAGGCCAAGCCACGCTTCGAGTTCTACAAGGTCTTGACGGATAAGCAGGATGCAACGCCAGAGGCGCCGCCCAAGCCAGTAGTCGAAAAAGCCAAGCCCGCCGAGAGCAAATCGGCGCCTAAATACTTGCAAGCGGGCTCCTTTGTGAATGCGTCTGATGCGGAAAACCTTAAAGCCAGTCTGGCGATGAAAGGCCTCGAAGCCAGCGTGCTGACGGTGGATATACCCGGCAAGGGTGAGATGCATCGTGTGCGGGTGGGTCCTTTCCAGAGCGAGCAGGAAATGAGCAGCGCGCGCGGTACGCTAAAGCTGAACGGTCTGGATGCCACGCCAGCGCGCTAATTATTTCTTTCCGTTGTCTTTATTCAGGAGATGTAAATGAAAGCCAGTCTTAAAAGTTTGCTCGTCGTATTTGCGCTATTAGTTTGTGGCACGGCATTTTCCGCCGTGCAGGGCAAGGATTACACCTTGCTGAATCCGGCGCAGCCCACCAGCACCAAGAAAATAGAAGTGCTGGAATTTTTCTTTTACGAGTGTTCGCACTGTTTTCATTTGCATCCCGAGCTGGCTGCATGGGAAAAGACCATGCCAGGCGATGTTGAATTGACGTTTGTACCGACAATTTTCCGTGATTCCACCGAGCCGCTGGCACGTGCCTACTACTCGCTGGAAAGTATGGGAAAAATCAAGCAGTTGGATGATGCGATTTATCAGGCTGTCCATGTCAAGCAGGCAAATTTATACGATCTGGATACGATAAGCGCTTTTGTCGGCAACAACGGTGTGGATAAAACAAAGTTTTCGGCAGCCTACAATTCGTTCTCGGTGAACAGCAAGGTGGTACGCGCCAAGCAAATGATCCGCAGCTATGGTATCAGCGGTACGCCGACACTGGTCGTCGATGGCAAATATGCGATTACCGGCCTGCAACCGGCCGATACCATCCGCGTGCTGAATGAAGTGATCGCCATGGCGCGCAAGGCGCGTCCTGCAGAGAGCATGAGCAAGGCAAAATCCAAGTGAGTAATTGATGATGGGGGAAGGGGGAAGGGAGCAGGGAGAAAAATCCTCGCTCCTGAATCCTCGCTCCTGCTTTCGGGTTGTCATTACCGGCGCGTCGAGCGGATTAGGTCTGGCGCTCGCGCGCCATTATCTTGAGCGGGGTGCGGACGTTGCCGCTATCGCGCGTCGCGGCGAGCAGCTAACAGCGCTTGCGGCGGACTTTCCGGGTCAGGTTCATTGCTACGCGCTGGATGTGCGCGATGCGGCTGCTGTGCAGCAGGCGGCTGAACATTTTGTGGCACATGTCGGCTTGCCGGATGTTGTCATTGCCAACGCGGGGGTGAGCGTCGGCACGCTTACCGAATATGCAGAAGACATCGATGCCTTTGCTCAGGTGATGGACATCAACGTGCTGGGGATGGTGAAAACCTTTCAGCCCTTCGTGGCCGCAATGCGTAATGCGCGTCACGGCACGCTGGTTGGTATCGCCAGTGTGGCAGGATTTCGGGGGTTGCCGGGTGCGGGGGCCTATTCTGCTTCCAAAGCCGCAGCGATTGCCTATCTGGAGTCGCTGCGTGTCGAGCTGCATGACTGCGGGGTTGCGGTGGTCACGATATGTCCGGGCTACATCAAGACCGCGATGACGAATATCAATCCTTACCCGATGCCGTTTATTCTGGAAGCAGACGAGGCTGCGCGGCGCATGGTGCGCGCCATCGACAGACAAGTCTCTTATGTGGTGATCCCATGGCAAATGGGCCTGGTGGGCACGCTGCTCAAATTGCTGCCACGCTGGTTGTATGACCGCCTGTTTGCTCGTGCGCCACACAAACCTCGCGGCCTGCTCTAACCTGTCAAAAGCACATGCGCCTATATCAGAAGTTTGCAAGCGGCGTGCCGGACTATCTGGCCCGCTATTACTGGTGGGCCTATCTGTGGCCTTGGGGGATCTGGCTGTTTGACCGGCAATTCACCATCAACGCCATTCTGTTCGGCCAATACGACAAACTGCTGCACAAGACGCAGAGACTGGTCGAGACCAGTGCAGATGCCAGGCTGCTGCAACTAACTTGCGTGTATGGCAAACTTACGCCCTCGCTGCTGGATATTTGTGAGGGGGATCTTCACCTGTGTGATGTGGCTGATGCTCAGTTGCAGCTGACCAGGAGCAAGACTAGCCAGCTAGTCGGGCGTTGTCGGCTGACGCGGATGAATGCCGAGCGCATGGGGTATGCGAACGATGCGTTCGATCAGGTGATTGTATTCTTCCTGCTGCACGAAATGCCCGATGGTGCGCGCCGCCGCACTTATGCCGAAATTGCGCGGGTGGTGCGCATTGGCGGTTCGGTGCTGATTACCGAATACGCATCAACCCCGCACCTGCATTTGCTGTACCGGTTTACCCCGTTCCGCTGGTTAATCGGCAAGCTGGAACCGTTTCTGCCGGGATTCTGGCAGGAAGATGTCGCAGCAAGTCTTGTCGATGCGCTTCACGAAAACGGCAAGGCGCTGAACGGCGATCCGCATACCGAACATGTCTTTGCCGGTTATTATCGCGTCATGCGCTTTAATATCTGCAACCAAAATTGATTAATCCTTGCAAGTTGTTTGCAAATGGCAAAAAAAGCCCCTGAACCTATCGGCTCAGGGGCAAAGTTCTTAACAATTGGGAGGAGTTAAGATACCCATTCAGGGAGGTAAATGGGTGAAAGCTCGCGCTATCTGCATACTCAGGCAAGGCAATTTTAAAAAAGTTCAACCTTGCTACAAAATATAATCAACGCAGCAATCACGGCGCTGGTCTTGAGCGTTTGATCAGGCAACAGGCAGGGCAAGTCTTCTGACAAGGGCGTCATTTTTACCCTGAGCGCCAATGTTTCGTCTTTATCGCACCGGGTTGAATGATGAACTTGCAGGTCGATAAATCGGCTAAAATGCAGGTATTCCAATTTACAGAGACCGCACCCATGCGCTTCTTATCTTTTTTGCTGCTGAGTGGCCTGTCCATTTCTGCCTTTGCAGCTCAGCCGGTACCCGGCAATCTGGAACCGCTGCCAGCCCCTCCCGCATTCACACCTGAGGCGGAATCCGCGCCTGGAGACGAAGCGGAAATCACCATCACCAAACCCTCTGAGCTGTCCGTTGAAGAATATCGTTCAAATGGCCGGATCTACATGATCAAGGTGACACCCAAGGTTGGGCCACCTTACTACCTGATAGATCAGCGTGGCGACGGCAAGTTCGCACGCCAGGAGAGTCTGGATTCCGGTTTCCGTCCACCGCAATGGGTCATTCACCGCTTTTAACTTATGTCTGTTTACACTACCGTTACCGAGGCGGATCTCACCGCCTGGCTGGGTGACTATTCCCTTGGGCAGTTGCTGGACTTGCAGGGTATTGCCTCCGGCATCGAAAACACCAATTATTTTGTCACCACCAGCAATGGCCGCTTTGTGCTCACCTTGTTCGAGAAGCTCAGCGCCGATGATTTGCCGTTCTACCTGAATCTGATGGCGCATTTGGCGCGCCATGGCATTCCTTGCCCTGCCCCGATGGCGAATCGGCATAATCAGTTTCTGGGTGTGCTGAATGATAAGCCTGCCTGCATCATCAGCCGCCTGAGCGGCAAGTCCACTACCACGCCAACGCAAACTCAGTGTGCTGCGATGGGTGCGATGCTGGGGCAGATGCATATTGCAGGGCAGAGTTTCTCTCAGATCATGCCCAACCCGCGAGGGGCATCATGGCGCACGGCTACCGCACCTCAGGTGAAGTCCTTTGTGACTGACGAACAGGCGGCGCTGCTTGAGAGTGAAATCTCGCTGCACTCAAAACAAAACGCCGCAACCCTGCCGCAAGGACTGATCCACGCCGACCTGTTCCGCGACAATGTGCTGCTGGAAGATGACCGTGTCGGCGGGCTGATCGATTTTTATTTCGCCTGTACCGATGCCTTGTTGTATGACGTGGCGATCACCGTCAACGACTGGTGCATGAATTCCGACTGCACGCTCGATATCATGAGGACACAGACCTTTTTGCGCGCCTACCATGCAGTGCGCCCGCTGCAAGAAAACGAACGCGCCGCGTGGCCGCTGATGTTGCGTCTGGCAGCGCTACGCTTCTGGCTGTCACGCCTGTTCGACCTGCATCTGCCGCGCGAGGGCGAGTTGATTCATGCACATGATCCGGGGCATTTCGAGCGGGTCCTGAAAAACCACATCGCAGCCAGTCAAGCTGTCTGGCTGTAAAGACGGTTTACGGTTGATGGTTGAAAGCCTTCATTAGGAAAATATGGAACCACTACGTTTAGAAGCCAATCACGGCTGGCAATGGATTAAAAAAGGCTACGCCTTGTTCATGAAGGCGCCGCTGCTGTGGATCGTTCTGCTGGTGATCTGCTTTGTGGCGGCGGCAGGCTTATCGGCTGTGCCGGTGATAGGTGAACCGCTGGTCAGCCTGTTGATGCCCGTCGTGGTGATCGGCCTGATGGCGGGCTGCCGCTCACTGGAGCTGGGCGATGACCTGGAATTGGCGCATCTGTTCTGTGGTTTTCAGCGCCACACCTCGCACCTCATTACGCTGGGCGGCATCGCGCTGGTCGGTCAATATCTGATTTTCGGCGTGATGATGATGGTTGGCGGCGCAACGTTGGTCGGAATTTTGATGAATAATCAGACACCTGCCTCGCCGGAGGTTATTCAGCAGGCAGTCGCCGGCGCGAGCGCAGCAGTCATGATCGGCATCACGTTGTTCAGCGTGTTGCTGATGGCCATGCAGTTCGCCCCGATGCTGGTGTACTTCCGCAATATAGCCCCGGTGGCCGCGATGAAACTCAGCCTGCGCGCTTTCACGCACAATGTCGGTGCAATGTTTGTCTATGCCATGGCCTTCCTGTTGCTGGCGATACTCGCCACCATGCCGATGATGCTGGGTTGGCTGATACTGATGCCTATGGTATTTACGTCACTGTATGTCAGCTTTTGCGACATCTTTCCGGTCGAAGTCAGCAGCGCGCCAGATGAAGCCGAAGTCACTGGTCGCGACGATCAGGCGCATTTCTGAACCGGCGTACGGCAACAAGAACAACGTCTGTTTTTCGGACTAAGCATCAGCTTGTGCTAATATAGATCCCATCGTTGCATCATAACGCGGGGAAATATATGCGGTTCGAAATTAGCGAAGCAGAAGTCAAGCGTGCGCAACTGCCGCACAACCTGTTGATAGCAGGACTTTTTGCATTGAACCTGTTGATGGCCCCTGCAGTTATCGCGTTGAATTTTGGCATGAAAGGTTTGCTGATGCCACTGTTCAGCACAGGTGCACTGATCGCCTATATCTACCTTCGCAGCAGAAAGAATACCAGTTGGTTTACCGATGTGCACTGGCGGCTGGCGTTCAGGAATAGTCGCTGGTTGCTGCTGGGCTATGCCGTCACGGCGGCGTTGATTCTCTTCGCCTGGCTGGTCAGCCTGACCGCGCATGAAGCAAGCATGGGCCATATCATCTGGACCGCGTTGACGCGCATCGCCATTTTGCCGACGCTGGCCGGTGTCATGGTGACTGCCATCATGGAAGCGGGTGCGATCAGTCTGGCCTCGAAACACGAAGTGCCTGACAACCTTGTGGCGAGTTTCCCTCCGCACGTCTGAACCACCTTCACGCCACATCAATGATTGCAAGAGCAAAGCTTTTAGCAAGAATTGAGTTGTTTCACCAGAGATCACAGAGAAAATTTTTGAGCTGTAAAAGTTGCGGCCTGTCCGTGATAGACGCCCGCCTCATCCACCAGATTCCATACGGTCGCATCCTCGATCATGAAACGTTTGCCGCTGCTGGCGATGCGCATGCCTGAATAACCGTCGATAAAGCCCTGTCGGGTGACTTTTTCCATCAGCACAACGCGCGCCGCCAGCCCCTCGGGCTCGGCTGAAAGCCGCGAGGGCAGGCGTGCAAACTCGGCAAAATTCATTTCGAACAGGCGCAAGGCCAGTTCATTGGCGTAGAAAAACACCGGATCGGCCTCTGTGCCGTGGGCAACAATGGCGCGCGGCGCATTCCACATGGTCTGCGGATCAAATGCTTCGAGCAGAAGTTTTCCGGTCAGGCGCTGATAGCTCTCGGCAATCAATTCCAGGCGCGTATCCTGTAAAGCAGCATCGGGAGGCGTAGCTAAGTCGTTCATAGTGCCGTGAGTTTTGCGTATTCCAGCGCCAGCCATTTGCTGCCCGCATGTTTGAAGTTGACCTGAACGCGGCCGTCGTTGCCGCTACCCTCCACACCCGTGACCACACCCTCGCCGAACTTCTGGTGCATCACGCGCTGGCCAACACGCCATCCCGTGCCGCTTACGGAGCGCTGCACCGGTGCTGCCACGGCAGGAGAAGGCGGCGTATAGCCAAACGACGCAAACGGGTTGCGCGCTGCCATGCGGGGCGACAGCCACTGCAACAGTTCGTCCGGCAACTCGTTCAGGAAACTTGATGGCGCGCCGTAACTCACCTGTCCGTTCAGCATGCGTCTTTGTGCGAAACTCATATACAGGCGTCGCCGCGCGCGCGTAATCGCCACGTACATCAGGCGGCGTTCTTCATCCAGGCCGCCATCCACACGCTGGCTGTTCTGGTGCGGGAACAAACCCTCTTCAAGACCGCAGATGAACACCGCGTTGAACTCAAGGCCCTTGGCGGCATGCACCGTCATCAGATGCAGCGCGTCATCCTGATCGCCTGCCTGATGCTCACCGGCTTCCAGCGAGGCGTGGGTCAGGAACGAGGTCAGGCTGTCATCCTCGTTTTCATGCACAAACAGCGTTGCCGCCGTCACCAGCTCCTTCAGATTCTCCAGCCGTTCTTCCGCTTCGCGCTTCTTGGCACCCGTTTCATTCTGGTAATGCGCGATCAGCCCGCTGTGTACCAGCACATGTTCCATGATTTCAGGAAGTGGGAGTTCGTGCGTGCTACTGCGCAACATTTCGATCAGCCCGACGAAGGCGGATACTTTTCCGCCTGCCCGCGCTGCCGCGTCCCATAGCGTCGTGCCGTGCATTTTCGCCGATTCCTGCACTTGCTCGATGCTGCGCGCGCCGATGCCGCGCGTCGGGAAGTTGATGATGCGCAGCAGCGCATTGTCGTCGTCGGTGTTCTGCATCAGGCGCAGATAGGCCAGCGCGTGTTTGATTTCCTGACGTTCGAAAAAGCGCAGGCCGCCATACACGCGGTAGGACAACCCTGCCGATACCAGCGCATGTTCCAGCACCCGTGACTGTGCATTCGACCGATACAGAAGTGCGATTTCGGTAAGTTTTAAGCCATCTGATTTTAACTGCCTGATTTCACTGACAATAAAGTTGGCTTCTTCCACGTCGGTCGGCGCTTCATACACGCGCAGCTTCTCGCCGCCCTGCTCCGAGGTCCAGAGATTCTTGCCCAGACGATTGCGGTTGTTGCTGATCAGTGCGTTGGCCGCATCGAGAATATTGCCGTGTGAGCGGTAATTCTGCTCCAGCTTGATGACCGCCTCGACATTGAAATCGCGTAACAGGTCTTTCATATTTCCGACGTTAGCCCCCCGGAACGCATAGATGGACTGATCGTCGTCACCCACCGCAAACAGCGAGTTATGCCCTCCCGCCAACAGCTTCAGCCACTGGTATTGCAACGGGTTGGTATCCTGAAACTCGTCCACCAGAATGTGTTTGAAGCGTTCCTGATAATGGGTGCGCAGACCTTCATTGCGCGACAGCAACTCATAACAACGCAACAATAATTCGGAAAAATCCACCACGCCTTCGCGCTGACATTGCGCATCGTATTCGGCGTACACCTCAACCTTGCGCTTCGTGTACGGATCATAGGCTTCCACGTCATGCGCACGCAGCCCCTGCTCCTTGCTGCCGCTGATGAAGTTCTGCATCTCGCGCGGCGGGTACTTCTCGTCATCTACATTTAGCGCTTTCATCACCCGCTTGATCGCGGAGAGCTGATCGCCGGAATCCAGGATCTGAAAGGTCTGCGGCAGTGCCGCCTCCCGATAATGCGCGCGCAACAGGCGGTTACAAAGTCCGTGAAACGTGCCTATCCACATGCCGCGCGTATTGATCGGCAGCATCGCGGACAGGCGTGTGATCATCTCTTTCGCTGCCTTGTTGGTGAAGGTCACTGCCAGAATGCCGTGCGGGCTGACCGCTCCGGTGCTGATCAGATAAGCGATGCGCGTGGTCAGCACGCGCGTCTTGCCGCTGCCGGCGCCCGCCAGAATCAGCGCGGATTGGTGGGGGAGGGTGACGGCTTGCAGTTGAGGAGGGTTGAGGCCGGATAAAAGTGTCGTATTCATGGGCGAATTATCCCACATGATGGCACTATCTCGTTGCGATGATCCTAAGCCTGATGAACCAGAACCGAAAAACTTTCACGCGGAGACGCGGAGAACGCAAAGCAGAATCAACAGTTCAACCAAAAACACCTGGACACCAAACAGGTGATATACAAATTTGATTGCATATTTTGGTTTCTAATTGATAAGCGGATTCAATTCTGAAGTACAGCTTTAAGGTTTATGAATTTTAAGCATCCAGTTTAGTCAGCTTTTCTCCGCGCGCTCCGCGTCTCCGCGTGAGAGATTTTTCTTACAAATTCCGAAATCTTCCCTTTAGGCACCTTTTGCAGCGCACGGAGAAATTCGTGCGGTACGACGTTCAGGCCGTGTTTACTTTTGAGGTCCGACACCATCCTGACCCACAGATGAGCGGTCATCTCGGCATCGGCCAGCGCGCGGTGATGGCGGGCGGCGGAAGGGAGTCCAAGATGACTGATCAGCGTTCCCAGTTTGTGATTGGGCGCAGCCGGATAAATCCGCCGTGCCAGTAACATCGAGCAGGCGAACTGCTGTTGTCGACTATGTCCAATTTTTGACCACTCGGCATCCAGAAATTTGCTGTCGAACGAGGCATTGTGCGCCACTAACGGCACATCGCCGACAAACTCCGCCAGTTCGCTCATCACCTCATCTGCAGGCGGCGCTTTGCGGATCATCGCATTGGATATCCCCGTCAGTTCTTCGATGAAGGCGGGAATGTATGCACCGGTATTCATCAGGCTCTGATAGCGATCGACGATCTTGCCATTCTCAACGAGTACTACCGCAACCTCGGTCGCTCTGTCTCCCATCTCGGGCGACATCCCGGTTGTTTCAAAGTCGATGACCGCTACGGTATTCATCAGTTCTTCCCGTGCTTGTCGAGGATGGCGGCTTCAGCGTCTTCGAGTTCTTCCCTGCGCCGCCAGTAACCGTGCTTTTCGATCAATCGCCGCGCGTCGGCGAGGTCGGCTTGCGGGGACTCCCACGGGTAAGTCGTTTCGCGGAAAAACAGCCTCGCACGGTACAGATGGATGTCGGCCATATACAGCGGCATCGGGCCGCGCTCGGCGATTTCCCATGCTTCGTCCAGATCGGTTTGCGCACTCTCGGAGCCAGTACGATTACCTTCGATGCATCGCAACCAGGCACGAGTGAGCAGACTGCGAGGAAGTAGGTCTTGCGTACCGGCACGTCTGAGGCCGCCCACGGCCTTATTGAGTTCGGAGTGCGCAATATCAAACGCGTTATTTCCCAGATTAGCTTGGTAAAGCCCGATGCTGCCAAGGGTTAGGTGGTCAAGTGCGATATCAGCAAGCCACTCGCCGTGCTCGGCAAGCTTGGCCGCCTGCGTCGCACGTTCGGAAACCTCAAGCATCACTTTGGAGTGCTGCGACATGTCGCCGCTTTCTTCGCTCGTCATACCCTCTCCCCAGCTTGCAGGGGAGAGGAGAAAGTTGAGCCATGCGGCTCGCTCGGAAGTGGATAGCAGCAGGTCGCAGTACTTAAAGCCCTGCATAGAATATAGCAGAGGATAGTCAGCTTGATGTTTAACCTGCATGAATTCAGCCTCAGTAAACAGCGCCCTCGCCGCAGGACGGTTTCCTGCCTGATGCAGAGTGTTTGCATGAGTCACGCGAAACACTATTTGAAAAAATACATCACTGCTGCGATCGGCGTAGTTCACGGACAGCTCTGCATCTCGCAACGCATCGGCCAACGCACCCAACGTCAACTCCAATTCACTCAGGTTGCTGGCAATGATTGCCGCATTAAGCCAAGCATCCTGCTTGATCCGCATCTCTAGCCCAGCCCGCATCAAAACTATGGCCTCGGCCAGCCGCCCCAAGGCGCGCAAACGGAAGGCTGCTTCAGCCAGCAACCAGGCTTGCCTGTCTTCCGTAAGCGCTGGCGAGACGTTGTTCCAAGGTTGCTCGAAGAAACAGGCGACCGCACCTAGATCGGAACTGAAGGCACCGAGCTTCTTTACGCTGTATGCCTCCGCTCCACGCAGGATGCGTTCATGGTAAACTTTTTCGCATGCCTCCTGCTGCATCCCCGCCAGACAACCATGCGCCACTGCCTGATAGAGCGGTTGCAATTTTTCAAGGGTTGGCTGGTCTCCTTCATTCGTAGTTGCAACGAGGTGTTTATAGATACGCCGGTGCGCATTTCGCCAGGCACCGAGGTGCTGCTCGCGTATTTGTTTGGCAAAGTATTCGCGCAACAGCGGGTGTGCATCGAGAGAGATCAAAGCACCTGCGGTATCCCGATTTACCGTGAGCAGTTTGGCAGCCTCCAGTCTGGCGAAAGCCAGATTACGCTGCGCCTCACTCATGCCAGCGAGTACCTTGGTCAAGTCCGGAATGGCAGGCGCTTTCAACAATTCGGCGATGCAATCGGCTGGAGCTGGCCGGTCGAACAAACCCATCAGCCGCAACAAAGCCAGCGCCCGCAGACCCTTCTTGTTCTCTGCCTGATCTTTGCCACCTGTTTCGAACCACTGCGCATACGCATCCACTACGCGAAAGGCATGACCGCCCTGCTCTTCGTCATCGGCCTCCTCAAGCTTCACCAGATCGCGCTTGCGGATGTCACCGGCGTGAGCGTCGCGCAGATAGCTGCCAAGCAAATTCAGGGTGAGCGCGTGACCTTTAACGTCTTCCACCAGCTTCTCGAACTCATTTTGATTTCCCTTTACATCGAGAAACTTGAGCAATGACACTCCTGCTTCCTTTGAAAGTCGCGTGAGTTTTTCTTCGGGCGCTGTGGTCTGCCAGTAGGCTTTCAAATCCGGAATGGAATATCGGGTAGTAACCACGCACAAACCCTTGCTACTGGCGGCAAGACCTTTTAGCAGAGCGGAAATACCGGCGTCTTTAAGCTCCCCAGGCATCGGAGAAGTTGGTGCATATTGCAACGGCTCCACGCCATCGAGGATTAGCAGCGCCCGCTTTTCGCCTACCAGTTGAGCCAAACGTTTACCCTTGTCGTACGCGCCTCGGCTACTTTCCGCCATCTCAGCATCGCCGAAGTAGGTGAGGGCTGCCGCAAGAAATAAGTCGGACGAAGCGGATTCGCTAATACCTTGGCTGTAGAACGACCACGCGAATACCGCCTCGCACCCCGGCCAATTGTTATGCGCCAACTCTGCCGCCCACTTTGCCACCAGCGAAGTTTTTCCCTCTCCGCCCAGCGCAACAATCGTGAGGACATGCGGGCGCTTCGCTTCACCTTTGACCGCCTGGCTCCACGCGTCGTTTAACAACTTTGTTTCCGTCTCGCGACCGATGAGTTCCGCCGGAGCGTATTTGATGATGCGGGAGATGTCGGGCTGGAAAGCAGAGACGGACGGCGTAACTTCGACAGGCGCTTTGTGTGGAGCAATAAATCGAGTGATCAGCGTTTCAATGTCGCTTTCAAATGTGTTGTGTTGTATGGTGGCTATCTGAAAACCAAAAGCAGGTTGCATGCTCTCATGAGCAGAGTCGCACATCTTTCCGATGTCCACGGATTCTTCTTGTATCGGCACAATGTTTCTGCAGTACTGTTGTGCGAGAAGAAATTCGCGCCGCACCCAATCGCTTTCATCAGCACAACGATCCAGCGCACCTGGGGTGAGCAGCAGCAAAAAATGGGCGCGCTTTGGAACCTGCGTAAGAATCTGATCCGCCCACTGACCTGCATCCAGACAATCCACATCCAGAAAAACGTCATAGCCGTGATGCGTAAGCTCCAGCTTGAGCAAGCGCGCAAATGCTTTCCCGAATGAGTCTCGCCTATAGCTGATAAATACGGTTTTCTGGCTCATGTCGATCAATCAAAGAAAGTGGATTCGGTTAAGTTCACCCCGGATAGTTCATTAGAACATAACTCGGTTATTCCCGCGAAAGCGGGGTATGCAGGCAAGTCACGAAGCTGCTGCTCGCAAAGCGGAAATCCTGTTGATTGAAAAAGCCCCGCCTGATGGATCAACGTCAAGGTTTTGTCCGCTTTGCGGAGTATATATCTCGCTGGATTCCCGCATTCGCGGGAATGACGATCACTTTTAAGCCCTTTAACGGTCTCTGAAAATAATCATATAAATCATACTATTAGATTGAGATAATCTGCCAGTATATTCAAGTTGCAGCCCCGAATGCGGCGATGATGCGGTTCTTTTTGTCCTGGTCTATGGTCTTGGCGAACTTCACCGCAGCCGCAATTTGAGCTCGGACACCGGGCGATATTTCACCTTGAAATAGTGCGATGAAATTATACACATTGCATGTCACCCATAGCCCCTGTGCGCCGCCGAAGATAGCCAGAAATCAGCGGTGCAGTTGGGCGAGGACTGTTTGAGTACGTGGCCGCGTAGCGGATCGTGCGAGTTCCGCAGCCCCGCTGTTTACTGGCTATCAAGGGTACGCAGCCTGTCTTATGCAAGACGGGCTGGCGCGGCAAGCCGGGGTCGCCTTTTCTTGGGTCACCTTCTTTTGGCGACGCAAAAGAAGGTGACCAGCTGCCGGGCTGCCCCCGGCAGAAGTTAATTTGTAAATTAGCATACCCGCTGTAAATCACATAGAGCCTTTTTTCTTCTATATATAGAACCAGCTTGCATGAAGCTATCCGGCAGACTGCCGGATAGCAAATAAAAACGGGGAATCAAACTCATCGTCTGATTCCCCGCATGACTACAATGCCGGAACAAGTCCGGCGTGGCAGTTGTTACTTCTTCTTGTTCTGGATCATGTCGTGCATGACAGGAGCAAGAATGACTTCCATCGCATGGCTCATCTTGCCGCCGGGCACAACCAGCGTGTTGGCGCGTGACATGAAGGAACCAGGGATCATTGCCAGCATGTACGGGAAGTCCACGCCTTTTGGATCGCGGAAACGTACCACCACGAAGCTTTCGTCCGGTGTCGGAATGTCGCGTGCGATGAACGGATTTGAAGTATCTACCGTTGCAACGCGCTGGAAGTTGATGTGGGTGTGGGTGAACTGCGGCGTGATGAACTTGATGTAGTCCGGCATGCGACGCAAGATGGTGTCCACAGTCGCTTCAGCCGAGTAGCCGCGTTCAGCTTTGTCGCGATGAATCTTCTGGATCCATTCCAGGTTGACGACAGGAACCACGCCGATACCCAGATCGACATAGCGTCCGGCATCAATACCCTTGGTTTCATCTTTTGCCAGACCATGCAGACCTTCGTAGAACAGCAGGTCGGAATTGGCTTCGATATCTTCCCAGGGGGTAAATACGCCAGGTGTCAGGTCGGTCAGGCCGAAATGCTTGTTGTGTTCAACGGCTTCAACATCGCTATGCACGTAGTAACGACGTTTGCACATGCCGGTTTCGCCATAGGTCTTGAACATGCCTTCGATTTTGTCGAAGTGATTCGCTTCAGGACCAAAATGACTGAAGGTGTTGTGGTTAGCCTTGGCAGCTTCTGCGGCAGCAGCGCGGAATGCCATGCGATCCAGGCTGTGCAGGCTGTCGCCCTCGATAACTGCGGCTGAAATCTTCTCGCGGCGGAAGATGTTTTCGAAAGCACGTTTGACAGTGGTGGTGCCTGCACCGGAAGAACCGGTAACCGCAATAACGGGATGCTTGCTCGACATAATGACCTCTCCTGAACTAATGATTAAAATTTTGTGATCCGCGATTTTATAACAAACCATCACTCACCACTACTAGGAGCTGCCTTTTTATGCAATAAATATGTAACGTTTTTGTGAAACACGCTGCGTTCTTCGTCTGCGGCAGCTTGCAGCGCTCAATCGGCGTTAAGCTCGATTCGCGAGAGGAGGGCGATGCCGCTATAATGCGGCATTCAAAAAATCAGGCTACAACGCGTAAAATCATGCAATCCAACTATCATCCCGCCTCTCTCGAACAGCAAGCCCAGCAACACTGGGACGATTCAGGTGCATTTGCCGCCCTCGAGACCAGTGACAAGCCCAAATATTACTGCCTGTCGATGTTTCCCTATCCGTCCGGCAAGTTGCACATGGGGCATGTGCGCAATTACACCATCGGCGACGTGCTGAGCCGCTATCACCGCATGAAGGGCTATAACGTGATGCAGCCTATGGGTTGGGATGCGTTCGGTTTGCCTGCCGAAAATGCGGCTCAGGCGCATAACGTGCCACCGGCCGCTTGGACTTACGACAACATCGATTACATGCGCCGCCAGCTGAAGAGTCTGGGGCTGGGGATAGACTGGGCGCGTGAAGTGACTACCTGCACGCCGGAGTATTACCGATGGGAACAATGGCTGTTCACCCGTTTGTTCGAAAAAGGCATCATCTACAAGAAGACCTCCTCGGTGAACTGGGATCCGGTCGATCACACCGTGCTGGCCAACGAACAGGTTATCGACGGTCGCGGCTGGCGTTCCGGCGCACTGGTCGAGAAGCGCGATATTCCGATGTATTTCTTCCGTATTACCCAGTATGCCGATGAGTTGCTGGGCGACCTGGATCAGCTTGACGGCTGGCCGGAGCAGGTGAAGACCATGCAGGCAAACTGGATAGGCAAGAGCTTCGGTGTGCGCTTTGCTTTTCCGTATGTTATTGATAATAAACAAGATAATTTATGGGTTTACACTACCCGCGCCGACACTATCATGGGCGTGACCTTCGTCGCCGTTGCGGCTGAACATCCGCTGGCGACGTTCGCCGCGAAGAGCAACCCACTGCTTGCCGCCTTCATCGAAGACTGCAAACACGGCGGCACCGCCGAAGCCGATATGGCGACGATGGAAAAGAAGGGTATGGACACGGGGCTAAAAGTCACTCATCCACTGACCGGCGAACAGGTTCCTGTATGGGTTGGCAATTATGTGTTGATGGGCTACGGCGAGGGTGCGGTGATGGCCGTTCCGGCACATGACGAACGGGATTTTGGCTTCGCCAAGAAATATAATCTGCCGATCAAGCAATCCATTACCGTTCAGGATCAAACCTTTAGTGACACGGCATGGCAGGAGTGGTATGGCAGCAAAGAAGGTGTCTGTGTTTATTCTGGTAAGTACGACGGGCTGAATTACGATCAGGCCGTAGATGCCATCGCAGCCGATCTTGCCGAAAAGGGTCTGGGCGAAAAGAAAACCCAGTTCCGTCTGCGCGACTGGGGTATCTCACGCCAGCGTTACTGGGGTTGTCCGATTCCCATTATTCATTGCGCAAGTTGCGGCGATGTGCCGGTGCCAGACGATCAGTTGCCTGTGGTGCTGCCGGAAGACGTGGTGCCGGATGGCACGGGCTCACCGCTGGCGAAGATGCCACAATTTTACGAGACCACCTGCCCGAAATGCGGTGCTGCTGCACGGCGCGAGACCGACACCATGGATACCTTCGTGGAGTCGTCCTGGTATTACGCGCGTTATACCAGCCCCGGTTGCACTACCGGACTGGTCGATGAACGCGCCAACCACTGGCTGCCGGTCGATCAATACATCGGCGGAATTGAGCATGCGATTCTGCATCTGTTGTATGCACGCTTCTTCCAGAAGTTGATGCGGGATGTCGGTGTGTTCGGCGAAGGGGCTGCAGCTCAGAACCTTACCCATCCCCACTCCAACCCTCCCCTTGAAGGGGAAGGAGCAAACGTCGCACTTTGTGCGGCACAAAACCTTGACGAACCATTCAAGAACCTGATCACACAGGGTATGGTGATTGCGCCGACTTTCTACCGTGAGGAATCCAATGGCAAGAAGCTGTGGATCAATCCGGCGGAAGTGGATGTCGTTAATGATGAACGCGGCCGCCCGGTCGGCGCTACGCTGCGCGCGGACGGACTGCCGGTGATCATCGGCGGCACGGAAAAAATGTCGAAGTCCAAGAACAACGGCGTCGACCCGCAAGCCATCATCGATGAATATGGTGCAGATACCGCACGCCTGTTCATGATGTTTGCAGCTCCGCCTGAGCAATCGCTGGAATGGTCTGATACCGGCGTGGAAGGCGCGTTCCGCTTCCTCAAACGTGTATGGAAAGCCACTCACGATCATGTCGAACAGGGCGTGGTAACTGCCTATAGCAGCGGTGAATTGAGCGCTGCGGCCAAGGCGATGCGACGGCAACTGCACCAAACCATCCAGAAAGTGGATGACGACATTGGACGGCGCAAGACCTTCAATACCGCCATCGCCGCCAATATGGAATTGCTTAATGCACTGGTAAAATTCAACGATACGACCCCGACGGGGCGTGCCGTGGCACAGGAAACACTGGAAGCCATCGCGCTGATGCTCAATCCCATCGTACCGCACACCTGCCAGGCATTATGGTCCGGATTGCGACCCGGCAGCGACATGCTGGATCAGGCTTATCCCGCAGCCGACCAAAGTGCGCTGGTGCAGGACGAAATTGAACTGATGATCCAGATCAATGGCAAATTGCGTGGCAGCCTGACTGTCGCCAAGACGACAGACAAGGCTGCGCTGGAACAACTGGCACTGGCACATGAAGCGGTACAGAAACAACTGGCGGGCGCACAGCCTAAGAAGATCATCGTCGTGCCGGGTCGTCTGATCAATATTGTTGCCTAGGAGAGTCGCGATGCGCCTGATGAACCTGTCTATCACTCAGCTCAGACTGTGGCCCAAGTCACTGACCATATTGGCACTCACAATGCTGCTCGCTGCCTGCGGCTTTCATCTGCGTGGTGAGGCGAGGATGCCTTTTTCCACGCTTTACATCGAAGCGGCGAATCCCGGTTCTTTGATGATCAGCGAACTGCGCCGCAGCCTGGAAGCCAATCATGTCAAACTGGCCAAAACGGCTGAAAAGGCGGAAGTCGTGTTGAACATTGCATCTGATCTGCCAGAAAAGCAGATTCTGACGTTGGGCGGCAGCGGGCGCGTGAGTGAGTTCCAGTTGCGCTATCGAGTTTCATTGCGGGCCTACGACAACGAACGGCGGGAATGGCTGCCCTCCGACGAGTTGTTGCTGAGTCGCGATTTCAGCTATGACGATGCACAGATTCTCGCCAAGGAATCCGAAGAAGCGCTGCTCTACCAGAGTATGCGTTCTGACATGGTTCAGCAAATTATGCGTCGCCTGAGCCACGCCAAGCCACGGATTCCGCCGGAAAAATAATGCAATTAACCAGCGAAGCACTGCCGCGTCACCTGGCCTCAGGGCTCAAGCCGCTGTACGTGGTGTATGGCGATGCGCTATTGCTGGTCATCGAAGCGGCGGACAGTATCCGTGCTGCGGCCCGTGCCGCAAACTATACCGAGCGTGACATACTGATCGCCGAACAGCACTTCAAGTGGGGAGAGCTGAAGAGCTGCGCACAGAGTCTTTCCCTGTTTGCGGAACGCCGCGTCGTTGACTTGCGTATCCCGACCGGAAAGCCCGGCGCAGAAGGTGGACAGGCGTTGCAGGATTACGTCACGCATATGAGCGATGACGTACTCACGCTGATCACCCTGCCCAAGCTCGATTGGGCCGCACAAAAGACCCAGTGGTTCAGTGCGCTTGTGCAGCATGGGGTGATGATTTGTGCCGACGATATACCCCGCAATCAACTGCCGGACTGGATTGCAGCGCGTCTTCAGCGTCAGGCGCAATCGACTGATAAACCGACACTGGAATTTCTGGCCGATCGCTGCGAAGGAAACCTGATTGCCGCGTTTCAGGAGATCCAGAAGCTGGGGCTGCTGTTTCCTCCGGGTGCGCTTTCTTTCGATCAGGTGAAAGAGTCTGTAATGGATGTCGCGCGCTATGATGTTTTCAAACTTTCAGAAGCGCTGCTTGTCGGCGATGCCGTTCGATACGCGCATATTCTGGATGGACTGCGCGCTGAAGGCACGGCCACCGTGCTGGTGCTGTGGGCGATCAGCGAGGAAATCCGTACCTTGGGTAAACTGTTGCATGCCATGCAGCGTGGAGCGAATCTGCGTGATGCGATGCGAGAAATGCGTGTCCGCAAAGATAAACAGAGTTTGGTTGAAAACGCGGCACGCCGACTGAAATTCCCGCAAATCGAGCGTGCGATCGGACATGCTGCAAAATTAGACAAGATAATCAAGGGATTAAGGCCTGGCGATGTATGGGATGAATTGCTGCAACTCGGTTTGCGCTTCACAAAGTCATGAGCGATATTTTGCTGGTCATCACCAATCTTCCTGATTCCCCCTCAGCGCAGAAACTTGCGCGGCACATCATCGAGTCGCGCGCGGCCGCATGCGTGAATCAACTTGCCCCCTGCATCTCTACTTACCGCTGGCAGGAAAATATCGAAACTGCCAGCGAAGTGCCGCTGCTGATCAAAACCACGCAGGCGGCTTATCCGCGTCTCGAAGCCCTGATCACAGCCTTCCATCCTTATGAACTGCCTGAAATTATTGCTGTCCCCGTATCTGCGGGTTTACCCGCCTATCTGGCATGGGTAAGCCAGGAAACCAACTCTTGCAAGGAATGAACATGCGTTTAGTATTGGTGCTGTTGCTCTGTTTTATCACGATCGGTAGTCACGCAGAAAGCCTGTTGGACAAACTGCCTGCATTTGGCGGCAAACAGCAACCCAGTTTTCTGCCGCCCGACCAGGCTTTTGTGCTGGAAGTGCTGGCGAGCGATGCACAGACACTGCAAGCCAACTTCAAGGTAACGCCGGGCTATTATTTGTACCGCGACAAAATAACTTTTAAGCTGGAGGGAGGTGCGGCCAAAATTATTTCGGTCAAGCTGCCCAAAGGTGAGTTGAAACACGACCCAAATTTTGGCGAAACCAAGGTTTTTCATCATCCATTTCAGGTTGAAATTGTGCTGGACCGCGCAGGCGATGCCGCAACCCGGATCACGCTGGATGCCTCATATCAGGGATGTAGTGAACAGGGATTGTGCTATCCAAGCCAGGATAAAGTGCTGCAAATCGACCTGACGGACAGAAAACAGCAAGCAGCAAACACAGAACAAGCAACAGAAGACAGCAAGCAGAAAACAGAAAACATCGCACCGCCAACAGAAAATTCAAAAATCGCCGAATTATTCAAGCACGGCAGCTTCTGGCTGATTATTTCATTCTTCTTCGGTGCCGGGCTGCTCTTGGCATTGACGCCTTGCGTGTTCCCGATGATTCCTATCTTGTCCGGAATTATCGTCGGGCGTGGTCACAAAATCACCAAAATGCATGCCTTTGTCTTGTCATTGGCATATGTGTTGGGCATGGCCATTACTTATGCCGCCGCCGGTATCGCAGCGGGGCTGAGTGGCGATCTGATTTCCAACGCATTGCAAACTCCCTGGGTGCTGGGCAGTTTTGCAGCTGTGTTCGTGTTGCTATCGTTGTCCATGTTCGGCTTTTATGAGTTGCAATTGCCCAGCGCATGGCAGAGCAAGCTGAGCGATACCAGCAACCGCTTGCATGGCGGTCATCTGTCGGGCGTGTTCGTGATGGGCGCGCTCTCAGCCGTCATCATGGGGCCTTGCGTCGCGGCCCCCTTGGCAGGCGCGCTGCTTTATATAGGACAGACGCACGACGCGATACTCGGTGGGGCTGCCCTGTTCGTTCTGGCATTAGGCATGGGGGCACCACTCTTGTTGATCGGCACCTCGGCAGGTGTGCTGCTGCCTAAGGCGGGTGCCTGGATGGATGGGGTGAAACGCTTTTTCGGTGTTTTGCTGCTGGCGTTGGCGATCTGGATTGTCCAGCCCTTGCTCCCCGCATCCGTTCAAATGCTGCTCTGGGGAGTTCTGCTGATCATGTCAGCAAGCTATTTGCGCGTACTGGACAGCTTGCCGCATAACGCGCGAGGCAGTCACAAACTCCTGAAAGGAATCGGCCTGCTGGCCTTGTTGCTGGGTATTGCCTACCTGATCGGCGCGTTGTCCGGTGCGCGCGATGTGCTCAGGCCGCTGGATGCTGTTTGTTCAGCCTGCAAAGCCGATACGCAGGTCGCTCCGGCATTCTCGCGAATTGTGGATCTTGCTGAGCTGGATGCCCGGCTGAAAAAAGCAGACGGGAAAATTGTCATGTTGGATTTTTATGCGGACTGGTGTGTGTCGTGCAAGGAAATGGAACGTTTTACCTTTGCCGATCCAGCCGTGCAAGCCCGACTTAAATCGGCCATCGTGCTGCAAGCCGATGTCACCGCCAACAGTACAGCCGATAAAGATTTGCTCAAAAAATTCGGTCTGTATGGCCCGCCCGGCATCTTGTTTTTCAATGAGCAAGGCCAGGAAATAAGCGATTTCCGCGTAGTGGGCTTCCAGAATGCAGGGCAGTTTCTGAATACATTACAACGCGTCGGGCTTTAACGTTTTTTGCTTATCTGCATAAAAAATATAGACAATTACCCTGAATTTACGGCAAACTGCACATATGGAAGCCATTCTCGTATTACACGGACCCAACCTGAACCTGCTCGGAACCCGCGAGCCAGAGGTGTATGGAAGCACTACGTTAGCTGAAATTAATGACAATTTAATCGCATTAGCCGGCAAGAACGGTGCAAAGCTGTCGTGTTTTCAAAGCAACTCGGAAGCCGCGCTGATTGAACGCGTACATCAGGCACGCACCGATGGCACACAGTTTATCGTCATAAATCCGGCCGCATTCACACATACCAGCGTGGCATTGCGTGACGCACTGGCGGCAGTGGCAATCCCTTTTATTGAAATCCACTTGTCCAACGTGCATGCGCGTGAAGCGTTTCGACGTGAATCGTTTTTTTCCGATTTGGCTATTGGTGTGATCTGTGGTCTGGGTGCAACGGGATATGAATACGCAGTGCAATACGCGCTGCACTATAAAAACTAAGCAAGGAGGATATTATGGATTTACGCAAACTCAAGACACTGATTGAACTGGTTGAAGCGTCCGGCATTGCCGAGCTGGAAATCAGCGAGGGTGAGGAACGTGTACGCATCACGCGCACGGTCGCCTCGGGACAACAAATGTACGCGCCAGCTCCACAGCAACAGTTTATGGCAGCACCGGCTCCTGCTGCAGCCGTCGTGGCGGCTGCGCCTGCCGCACCCGTCGCAGAAGAAGGACATGTCGTAAAATCACCTATGGTAGGCACGTTCTATCGTTCTCCGTCACCCGGTTCCAAGCAATTCGTGGATATTGGTCAAAGCGTAAACAGCGGCGACACGCTGTGCATTATTGAAGCGATGAAACTGCTCAACGAAATCGACGCGGATCATGCCGGCGTGATCAAGGCCATTCTTGTAGAGAATGGTCAGCCGGTAGAGTTCGGTCAGCCACTGTTTGTTATCGGCTAATGTTGTCATGGGGGTGCGCAGACAAATCTGCGCTTTAGATAGCGGCGACGCGTCGTTGCACTCCAATAAAGTTCGGAGACTGTACATGTTTGAAAAAATTCTGATCGCGAATCGCGGTGTCCAGTCGCCAGCAGGCGGCGCAACGGCGCAGCCAAATAGCGTTGCGACTGTAAGTCGCAGCTGTTTCACCGCAGGAGTCCACCATGTTTGAAAAAATTCTGATCGCCAATCGCGGTGAAATAGCGTTGCGCATCCAGCGCGCTTGTCGTGAAATGGGCATTAAAACGGTCGTTGTGCATTCGGAAGCAGATGCCGATGCCAAGTATGTAAAACTGGCTGATGAGTCTGTCTGTATTGGCCCCGCACCGTCACATCTGAGTTATTTGAACATCCCCGCCATTATCAGTGCGGCAGAAGTTACCGATGCTCAGGCGATTCATCCCGGTTACGGTTTTCTTTCCGAGAACGCGGATTTTTCTGAACGTGTAGAAAAGTGCGGTTTTGTCTTTATCGGCCCGCGCGCTGAGACCATTCGCCTGATGGGCGACAAGGTAAGCGCCAAGATTGCCATGACAAAAGCCGGCGTGCCTTGCGTGCCCGGTGTAGAAGGTGCTCTGCCGGACAATCCAGCAGAGATCATCAAAATTGCACGCAGTATCGGCTACCCCGTCATCATCAAGGCATCGGGTGGCGGTGGCGGGCGCGGCATGCGCGTGGTTCACACTGAGGCAGCACTGCTGGGTGCGGTCACCATGACTAAAGCGGAAGCCCAAGCCGCATTCAACAATCCCACGGTGTACATGGAAAAGTACCTGGAAAATCCGCGTCACATCGAGTTTCAGGTGCTGGCCGATCAGCATGGCAACGCCGTATATCTGGGTGAACGCGATTGCTCGATGCAACGCCGCAACCAGAAGGTAATGGAAGAAGCACCCGCTGCGCTGCTCAATCCACGTCTGCGCAACAAAATAGGCGAACGTTGTGCCGAAGCCTGTCGCAAAATCGGTTATCGCGGCGCCGGCACCTTCGAATTCCTCTATGAAAACGGTCAGTTTTTCTTCATTGAAATGAATACCCGTGTGCAGGTCGAACATCCTGTCACCGAGATGATTACCGGCATCGACATTGTGCAACAGCAAATTCTGATCGCGGCGGGCGAAAAACTGGCTTTCCGCCAGCGTGATATTCAGTTTAGAGGTCACGCCATCGAATGCCGCATCAATGCCGAGCATCCTTACAAATTTACGCCGTCACCGGGACGCATCACCTCCTGGCACGCGCCCGGCGGTCCCGGCATACGGGTCGATTCACATGCCTATAATAATTACTATGTACCGCCACATTACGATTCGATGATAGGCAAGGTCATCGCATACGGTGATACCCGTGAACAGGCAATGGCGCGTATGCGTACCGCCTTGTCAGAAATGGCTGTAGAAGGAATTGAGACCAATATCGCACTGCATCGCGACTTGTTGCTGGATGCGGCCTTCATGGCGGGCGGTACCAGCATCCACTACCTTGAAGAGCGCCTTGCCAAACACAATAAGGACAAATGATGGCCTGGCTGACACTCATAGTAGAAACAGATGCGAAACACGCCGAGGCTTTGAGCGAGGCCTTGCTTGAGCACGGCGCACTGTCGGTGGATTTGCTTGATGCTGATGCCGACACGCCTGATGAACAGGCTATCTTCGGCGAACCCGGTGAGCCACCGCCCGGGGTCTGGCAACACAATCGCGTCAGCGCCTTGTTCGATGCGGATCGTGACGTGGCCGGGATTTTTCAGGCTGCGGTTAGCGCCATTGGCCTCACGCAACTTCCTCAACACCGCATCGAAACGCTGGCCGACAACGACTGGGTGCGTCTGACTCAGTCTCAGTTCGAACCCATTCCGATCTCGGACAGGCTTTGGATCGTGCCGACCTGGCATACGCCTGCAGATCCCGATGCAATCAATATTGTGCTCGATCCGGGCCTCGCATTTGGCACGGGTAGTCATCCTACAACGCGCTTGTGCCTGCGCTGGCTGGATAACAATCTGGCCGGTGGTGAAAGTGTACTGGATTATGGTTGTGGTTCGGGCATCCTGGCGATTGCAGCGATCAAGTTAGGTGCGGCGAGCGCCGTTGGCGTCGATGTGGATGCGCAGGCGGTTACGGCAAGTTGCGACAATGCCATCGCCAATCACGTTGAAAACGTCCAGTTTTATTTGCCGAACAATGCGCCAAAAGGCAGTTACGATTTGGTGGTTGCAAATATTCTGACCAATCCGTTGCGCCTGTTGGCTCCCTTGCTGGCAGAGGCTACAAGGCAGGGCGGGCAAATCGTGCTGTCCGGTATTCTCGAAGCACAGGCTCAGGATGTGATGAATATCTATCAACAATGGTTTGACCTGAACCCGCCTATTTTCGAAGACGGCTGGTCATGCCTGTCTGGTCGTAAACGCTGAGCAATATTCTGATGAATGGCACGACACGCTGCCCGCATTGTGAAACGCGCTTCAAAATTACTGATGCGCAGTTAGCTGCGCATCAGGGTATGGTGCGTTGCGGTCATTGCCTGCAATCGTTCGATTCACGCCCGAACTTCATTCCAGACCAGCCTCTTCCGCAACTCGATCAGTTAATCGATGAGATCGTTATTGAAGAGACTCAGGTCGCAGCAGCGCTTGGCGAGGTGCCAAAAAACTTTGAAGTAGCTGCGAGCGTTGCCAGCGCTTTACCTGCAGATCAACCTGAATATTACGTTGAAGTGCCAGTCTCAAGTGACGAATTAACGGCCGAGGAATCTGCTGACCCCAGCTCACCGCAGGCTACTCACCACTTGCCGTCTCAAGCTGAATCCGAGGATGCGCTGGATTTCAGCCAAATGGCCGCAACTCAGCCAGTGGCAGAACCAGTCGGCGAGTCCATGCCAGACGAGACAGCGCATTTTATTGATTACACTCCCAAGACGCTGGTTGAAAATGTGGAACAGGATGTCGTCAGGGATGAACTCCCGGTTGCGCCCAGACGTCGCACATGGCTTTGGGTTATTGGCGTGTTCGTTTTGGCCGTGCTGCTGGTGGCACAATCAGCCTATTTCTTTCGGGTCAGCCTCGCCGCACATCTGCCGTCACTCAAACCCGCCCTTGCGGGCTATTGTCGCTTGCTGAGATGCACCGTGTCGCTGCCACAGCAATCTGAACTGATAAGCATAGAGTCATCCGGTCTGGAAGCCGCACCCGATCACGAGAACGAGATCACCTTCAGTGCCTTGCTGCGCAACCGCGCCAGTTACACACAGGCCTTTCCGGTACTGGCGCTGACGCTCAACGACGATCAGGACAAACCCCTGGCACGACGTTTATTCATGCCCGTCGACTACTTGCCGGCTGATGAGTCCTTGCAAACCGGCTTCGCCACAAACCATGAGGTCAGTATCAAATTGCGCCTGAATACCGCCGATCTCAGGCCTGTAGGCTATCGACTGGAACTGTTTTACCGTCCTGATTAACTTGGATCGTCAAACGCCACGTCGCCTTCAGCGACGTCTTGTCCCAACAGCATATTCTTGAAATCAAACAGATTGCCATCGAGCAAATGGGAAGGCGCTACATTTTGCATGGCGGTGAAGATGGTCTGGTTGCGTCCCGGGTACTGACGTTCCCAATTGGCCAGCATTTCCTTGATGTTCTGACGCTGCAGATTTTCCTGCGATCCGCACAGGTTGCAAGGAATGATAGGAAATTCCATGCCGCGCGCATAACGGGCAATATCTTTTTCGACACAGTATGCCAATGGGCGGATCACGATATGGTCGCCCTTGTCTGTCACCAGTTTGGGTGGCATCGCCTTGAGTTTTCCGCCAAAGAACATATTCAGAAACAGCGTCTCGATCATGTCGTCGCGGTGATGGCCCAGTGCAATCTTGTTTGCACCCAGCTCGCCGGCCACCTTGTAGATGATGCCGCGTCGCAGTCGTGAACACAGCGAACAGGTGGTTTTGCCCTCGGGAATTTTTTCCTTGACGATGGAATAGGTGTCCTGTGTTTCGATGTGATATTCAACGCCCAGCGATTTGAGATAATTTGGCAATATTTCGGCGGGGAAGCCAGGTTGCTTCTGATCCAGATTCATCGCGACGATGCGAAAATCAATTGGCGCACGTTTGCGTAGGGTGATCAGGATGTCCAGCAAGGTGTAGGAATCCTTGCCGCCGCTCAAACAGACCATCACAGAATCGCCGTCCTCGATCATGTTGAAGTCAAAGATAGCCTTGCCGACCTGATGTTCCAACCGGTTCTTGAGTTTGTTGAAATTGCCTGAGTGGTCGAAATGGATGGGTTGTGCAATTGTGTTCATAAAAATTCCAAATTAAATACAGATATCAGATGATGTCCGCTAAAGTCATAAAAAATACTAAATAATCAGATGCTTATTTATATTTGACTCGCTGCCGGACCGGTAAGTTGATGGCCCGGGCTATAGTGCCGATCAGTTCCGCGAATAAAAAATGTTTCAGGTTAAATGTTAATGCTTCTACCGCCGTCGACCGAAATCACCTGTCCGGTGATGTAAGGCGCATCCTGAATCAGAAAGGCGACCGTTTTGGCTATGTCATCCGGTTCGCCTTCGCGCTTGAGCAGGGTATGCGCGACAATTTTCCGTCGCTGCGCCTGATCTTCCCATTCGAGACTGTCGGGCCAGAGTATGACGCCGGGAGCTACCGCATTCACCCGTACTTGCGGCGCCATTTCCTGCGCCAGTCCACGCGTCAGCGCGACCAGCCCCGCCTTGGCGACGCTATACAGCAGATGTCCTTGCATCGGGCGTTCTGCATGAATGTCCACGATATTGACGATGCAGCCATGCTGGCGGCGCAGCTCTTTTTCAGCAGCTTGTGCCAGAAACAGCGGGGCGCGCAGATTGGTGCCGAGCAGATCATGCCACTGCGTCTCATCCACACCAGCCAATGGCGTCGCATAGAAGCTGGACGCATTGTTAACCACGGCATCCAGCCGCCCAAACCGGGCTGTGACTTGCTCTACCAGTCGTGGCAGGGTGGGCAGGTCGAGCAGATCCGCAGAAAATGCGGCGGCACTATCCGAACGCAACGAGTTCAGCTCGTCTTGCAAAGCCAGCGCCTCGGATGCTGAGGTGCGGTAATGCAGCGCAATGGTGGCTCCTGCCGCGTGCAAGCGACGACAAATTGCCGCTCCCACTCGTTTAGCTCCACCTGTCACCAACATAACTTTGCCTTGCACCGCACCCTCCATTAAACTAACAAATTCGGTGATTTATCCCGACTAACGACGGCCCAATCCGCAGACTAAACAGATTCACACAGATTTAAAGACAATTCCAGACAATTAAACTTCAGCAAATATATTGCCAAAGAAGGGTGTATTTCCATACGCCGCTGCACGTTTTTAATCCAGGTTAATCTGCGTAATCTGTGGACAACTTTAGAATTATACCTGACCATGCCTACAACACTCGTCTCATCACTTCCAACCCCCGGCGTGGAAGCCGCACAACACAGCGCGCTTCTGATCGAGGCAATCTGCCAGGACATAGCCTCTCAGGGCGGCTGGATTTCTTTTGCTCGCTATATGGAACTGGCCCTGTACGCACCAGGCTTAGGCTATTACACGGCAGGTGCGCACAAATTTGGCGAAGCAGGTGATTTCATTACCGCACCTGAGCTATCGCCGTTATTCGGGCGCACGCTGGCCAGGCAAGTCGCCGAGATCATGAAGGGCAGCGAAGCGCACATCCTGGAACTGGGCGCCGGCAGCGGAAAACTGGCAGCCGATATGCTGGGTGAGCTGGGACAACTGGGCTGCTTGCCGGAGAGCTACAGTATCCTCGAGGTGAGTGCCGATTTACGTGCACGCCAACAGGCGCTACTGCAGCAACGCTTGCCGCATCTATTGAGTCGCGTACATTGGCTGGATGCATTGCCGGATACATTCAGCGGCGTCATCGTCGCCAACGAAGTGCTGGACGCATTACCGGTTCATCGGGTGCGCTGGCAAGACAGCGCGTTGAGTGAAATCGGCGTCAGCTGGAGCGAATCTGGTTTCATCTGGCAGGAACGCGCCATTGTTGACGCGGCCTTGCTGCAAGCTGCACAGCAGATCAATGTGCCTGATAATTATGTCAGCGAAATCTGCCTTGCAGCACGCGGCCTGATAAACAGTCTGGCCAGCCGGTTAACGCTGGGTGCCATGTTGTTTATCGACTATGGCTTCGGAGCCCGCGAGTTTTATCATGCTCAGCGTTTCACCGGCACGCTGATGTGCCACTACCGTCACCGCGCTCATGATGATCCTTTCTTCCTGCCCGGGTTGCAGGACATTACCGCACACGTCAATTTCACCGACATTGCCGAATGCGCTATCGACGCCGGCCTGGATCTGTCGGGTTACACCAATCAGGCATTTTTTCTGATCAATAATGGTATTACCGAACTGCTGAACGACACCTCGCCCGAAAATTTACGCGAATATTTACCGCTGTCCGCGCAATTGCAGAAGCTCACCAGCCCGTCTGAAATGGGCGAGTTGTTCAAGGTCGTCGCCTTGACAAAAAACTGGGCGAACCCGTTAGCCGGATTCGCCCGTGGTGATTTGAGCCGTTTGCTATAGCTTACTTGGCTGGCGCGGTCGGGACCACAGGAGAACTCGGCGCGCTTGAGGCTGCCGGGGCAGCGCTGGTCAGGGTGCGCATATAATCGGAAATCTCTTTGACGCTCAATTGACCGTCAAAGTTTGCATCTATCTCGTCAAAGTGCGCGTTGAGATTGGGTAAAGCCCCGGCTTCTGCTCTCGACAACATGCCGTTTTTGTCTTTATCTGCCTTTTCCAGGCGTTGCTGGAACTCACGTCGCTTTTTCTTCAGCCCCGCAGTGAAGGCTTTGATTTCAGCTTTGGTCAATCCGCCATCATGATTGGTGTCAATGGCATCGAACCCGTCTGCCATGGCAGGTGCTTTTAACTCGGCCTCATCTTTGGCAATCTTGCCGTCGCTATTCGTATCAACCGCCTTGAATAGCTGATCAAACTTGGCATCCATTTCCTTTTTGCCGGCTTGATCCGCTGACCATGCAACGCATGGCATTGCAACCAATAACATACCGACCATCCAATTGCGCATCATTCAAATCCTCGTTTCTTGACTATAGTTTCAATTGAGCTAATACGTGCCTGTTGCACTGCGGCGGGAATTGTACCGCTATCCTGGCATAATCGCGCGATTTCACCCGCATTCACAGCACGCGCTGTCGCCAACAAGTGCAGCAAGTACTCGGCTTGCGGGTAGGGTTCATGCTCACTTCCTTTTCGCCCGCGCGCATCCGACGCACAGGCTTGCAGCAATTGTGCAAAGCGCGCCGGGCGTCGCCAGGCGTCAGTGGACTGGAATAATTTGATGATGGTGTCGGCGCGCAGCTCCAGCGCGCGGTGAATATCTCCGTGATAGCGCGCGGCCAGCAAAGCCAAATCACGGCATTCACCTGTCGCCCGCAAGCGCTCGGTCAGCGTTTGTACCAGCGTTACGCTACGCAACTCATGCCCGATGTGGCGCGGCAAAATATCTTGTGGGGTAGTGGCCTTGCCCAGATCATGGGTCAGTGCGGCAAAACGCACTTCCAGCGGGTAGTCGTGCTGCGCAGCATCGTCCACCACCAGCAGGGTGTGGGTTCCGCAGTCGATTTCCGGATGATATTCAGCTACTTGCGGTACGCCAAACAGCGCGCCCACTTCGGGCATGATTTTCTCCAGTGCGCCGCAACTGTGCAACGTGGTGAAGAATCTTGAGGGAACTTTCTCCATCAATCCGCGTGCCAATTCCTGCCAGACTCGTTCCGGCACCAGTGCATCCACTTCGCCATTGTTCACCATGTCGCGCATCAAGGTCAGGGTTTCCGGTGCAATAACAAAGCCGAACCTTGCTGAAAAGCGTGCCGCGCGCAGGATGCGTACCGGATCCTCGTTGAAAGCTGAGCTTACGTGGCGCAGTATCCCGGCGCGCAAATCATTGATGCCGCCATGCGGATCAATCAGATTTCCTTCTGAATCTTCAGCGATGGCATTGACGGTGAAATCACGTCGCAGCAAGTCCTGTTCCAGTGTGACATCGGGAGCCGCATATACTGCAAAACCCTTATAGCCGCGCGCTGTCTTGCGTTCGGTGCGCGCAAGTGCGTATTCCTCATGGGTTACCGGGTGCAAGAAGACTGGAAAGTCTTTCCCTACCGGCTGAAATCCCTGTGCCACCATGGCTTCCGGTGTGCTGCCGACTACGACCCAGTCATGATCTTTTACCGGCAAACCCAGCAATCTGTCCCGTACAGCACCGCCTACGCAGTAGGTTTTAACGGTACTGCTCACTGTGTTCCACCCGGAGATTTGTCATCTATCAACGAAGCTGAGCTGTCTGCCGGTTTGCCGGCAATGGTGCCTATGCGCTGTTTCAGTGAGCGTGGAGGAGAACCGAATTGCCGGGCGTAATACACCGTGTTGCTCATCACCTTCTTCACATAGTCGCGAGTTTCGTCGAAAGGAATCGTCTCGGTATAAATCGCGCCTTCCAGAGGCACATCAGCGCGCCAGCGCCGCGCACGTCCCGGGCCTGCGTTATAAGCTGCCGATGCCAGCACCGGACTGTCGTCCAATGAAGACAACATGTTTTTCATGTAATAGGTGCCGAGGGTCAGATTGGTGTCCAGTTGGTGGAGCAAGGATTCACGGTAATCCTTCAGGCCCAGTTTCTTGGCGATCCAGCGCGCGGTGGTTGGCATGATTTGCATCAGCCCTGACGCGCCCACCCCGGATTTCGCGGAGGTGATGAAACGACTTTCCTGACGCATCAAGCCATAGACCCAGGCTTCTTCAAGGTTGTTTTCCCGTATATGTTCGCGCATGGCAGAGCGGTAGGGTGCCAGATAGCGCAGGCTGAAATCATGTACCAGTACGGTTTTATCAGCCGTGCTGATCGCCCTGTCATACATTTCATTTTGTCTTGCGATTTCTGCGGCGGCAATCAGTTCATGATCGTTGAAATTGCGCATCACCCAGGCCCACTCGCGTAGTGCATCGGTGCGAAGATCCATTCTGTACAGCGCAATCGTGCGGCGCACACCGGGCAATTGTTCAATGGCCGCTATATCCTGCTTGCCGGGTTGATAACTCAATTGCTGGGCGCTGAGTATGGGCGTATCGGTCAACTCTTCGCCGGCCAGTTGTCCATAAAAAGTATGTTCTGCGCTCAAGGGCAGGAATATTTTTAAAGCTTCTGCACGTCTGCCGGTAGCTTGCAGCGCACGTGCCTTCCAGTATCGCCATGCGGCCTCGCTGCGCTGGGTTTCGCTCATTATATTGATGGCAGACAACACATCCGGCCAATCCTGTACGCGCAGTGCCGCACGTAATCGCCAGGCAGACTGCTGCTCGGTGAGCGGGCTATTGCCCGCTTGCTTAAACCATTTCAGTGCGCGCACATCCTGCTTGCGTGCCGCTTCATACGCCAGCCAACCGAGGAAATAATGCTGTTCGCTTTCGGGAAAATGCTCTTCCAGCTTATCCCAGCGTTGCGCCGCCAAATCCGGGGATTGTTTGGCCAGGCGCTGCAGGGCAAACAACGCAACGGCACGCTGACCTTCGCTGTGACTATCGGGCAACTGTTTTTCCAGATATCGGCCGGGATTTTCCATCGCACGATCCAATGCGGAAGGTGATATCGCGCGGTTGCCGGTCAGCCGTTCGGCAAGCGACTTGGCAATCGATACATTGCCAAGCTCCAGGGCCTGGTGCAGCCGTTGCCAGATATCCTGCTGGGTAATCACGCCAGCGGCAATGGCTGATTCAAACAACACAGCGCAGCTCTCAGGCTGATCCTTTGCGCTGAACCACAGCCTGCGCGCTTCACGTAATGCCGCCTGTGCCTGGCTTCTCATTCTCGATTGCAATGCGTAACAGGCAAGCTCGCCATCTTCATTAATCAGACGCGGATACTCGCTGTCGAATAACTCCCATTGCTGTTTTTTGGCCAGCGTCTTGAGCCATTCTGCACGCATCTTATCTATCATCGGCGTGTCCTCAGGGCGCGCCAAATACTCACGGATGTCAGCGATATCCGTGGTTTCCAGTTTCATCCGCAACTGGTAATAGGCCGTGTAGACTTCCAGCGGAGAGTGTTGCAGACGCTGGGCTAGAATTGCCAGCCTGGGCGCATCGCCTGAGCGAAACGCATCGCGCGCGGCCAGAAAATCATCATCCTGACCAGCACTTGCGGTGGTGCTGATCAGAGACAGAAACAACAAAAGGGAATTTATCAAGAACATCGAGAGGGAGCGACTAACTAAACTGTTGATAAGCATACCATAACGACGCGAGACCACAGCGGTGAAGCGGTGCTATTTAGCAAACTCATGTAACGTATCAAGCCAAGTATTCCAGAATCGTTTGAGCGTTCTGTATAATTGCCCGTTTTCCGGGAGCTCTGCCATGTGGTTTAAAAATATCTTCATTTACCGTCTTCCCGCCGACTGCGCCATTACGGCCGCTGCGCTACAGGAAAAACTGGCACTCAAGCCACTACAGCCGTGCAGTGGGCTGGACAAGCAGAGCAGGGGATGGGTTTCCTGCCGGGGCGATGACCGCCTGGTGCATGTCGCCAATGGGCAAATCTTGTTTGCGCTGGGTGTTGAGCAGAAATTATTGCCGGCTACCATCATTAACCGCTTTGCCAAAGAGCGTGTTGCCGATATCGAGGCGCAACAGGGTTACAAAGTCGGACGCAAAGAGCTGAAAGATCTCAAGGAAGCGATCACCGAAGAGCTGCTACCCAGAGCCTTTGCGATTCAGCGCACAACTTATGCATGGCTGGATCTGGTCAATGGTTTTCTGATCATCGACGCAGCCTCTGTCGTCAAGGCCGAAGAACTATTGGAATTCCTGAACAAGACGCTGGACGAACTGCCGGTCAAACCGCTGCATACCGAACTTTCCCCCGTTGCCGCGATGACCGACTGGTTAGCCGGTGAGAGTGCGCCGGCAGGTTTTACCATCGACCGCGAACTGGAACTGCGCGCCACCGGTGAGAGTCGTGCAACGGTTCGCTATGCCAATCATGCGCTGGAAGGCGAGGAAATCCTGGCCCACATCGCGTCAGGTAAACGCGCCACCCGACTGGGAATGACCTGGAACGACCGGATTTCCTTCGTGCTGACCGAACAGTTGCAAATCAAACGCCTCGAATTTCTGGATATCATCAAGGAAGAGTCAACCACGCTGGCCGACACGGCTGATGAGATGTTTGACCTCGACTTTACCCTGATGACAGGCGAACTGGCCAAAATGCTGACCGACCTGACAGACGCGCTGGGCGGGGAAAAAGTGAATAGCTAGTAGCTGGTAGCGAGTGGCGGGAGCAGGGGCGCGGCAGACACGCCCCTGTTTGCTATAAGTAGAGCTGACGTTCGCGTTCCGCCTCGGTAGGTTCGAAGCCCGATGTTTCGTAGTGTTTGAAAATGGCGTTGACGACTTCTTGCGGTTCATCAATGATCTGGATCAATTCCATGTCATCCGGATGAATGACTTTTTCTTCCATCAGCGCGGTTTTGAACCATTCGATCATGCCGCCCCAGAATTTCGTGCCCACCAGAATAATCGGAATGCGGCGCGTCTTGCCGGTTTGTACCAGTGTCAGGGCTTCCATTAATTCATCCAGTGTGCCAAAGCCGCCAGGCATCACCACGTAGGCATTGGCGAATTTGACGAACATCACCTTGCGCGCGAAAAAATGCTGGAAAGTCTGGCTGATGTTCTGGTAAGGGTTGTTGGACTGTTCGTGCGGCAACTGAATGTTCAGGCCGACGCTGGGTGATTTTCCGTAGAACGCCCCCTTGTTGGCCGCTTCCATGATGCCGGGGCCGCCGCCGGAAATGACTGAAAAACCTGCGTCTGACAGCAATCGTGCGATTTCTTCGGCCAGTTTGTAATAAGGCTGATGCGGCTTGGTCCGCGCGCTGCCGAAGATGCTGACGGCAGGATGGATTTGGGCTAAGCGGTCGGTTGCGGAAACAAATTCTGACATAATGCCGAATACACGCCATGCCTCTTTGGCATCCCAGGCTGCGGGAATATCGGATGATGGCAGTTTAGGCGTATCGCTCATGTCAGTACCTTAAAAATAATCAATAAATCAAAATGAACAATAAAACATTGCTTCTGGTGGACGGATCGTCCTTCCTGTATCGCGCCTTCCATGCCATGCCGGACATGCGCAATCGCGAAGGTTTTCCGACTGCCGCGATTTATGGTGTGCTCAATATGTTGCGCCGCCTGCGCCAGGATTACCCGTCGGATTATAGCCTGTGCGTATTTGACGCAAAAGGTAAAACCTTCCGCGACGACCTGTATCCGCAATATAAGGCTAATCGTCCGTCCATGCCCGCCGATCTTGCGCAGCAAATCGAGCCGTTGCATCAGGCTATTGCAGCCTCAGGCTGGCAAATCGCCATGATCGAGGGAGTGGAAGCGGATGACGTGATCGGCACGCTGGCGCGGCAAGCGTCTGAAAATGGCGTGCGCTGCATCATCGCGACCGGCGACAAGGACTTGGCGCAGCTGGTGAACGAGCATGTGACGCTGATCAACACCATGAACAATGAAACGCTGGATATTGCCGGCGTGACAACCAAGTTCGGCGTGCCGCCTTCTTTGATTATTGATTACCTGACGCTGACAGGCGACGTGGTGGATAACGTGCCGGGCGTGGAAAAAGTCGGCCCCAAGACTGCGGTGAAATGGTTAAACCAGCATGGCACGCTGGAAAATCTGATGCGCAACGCCGATACGATAAGCGGCGTAGTGGGCGTCAATCTGCGCAATGCCCTGGATTGGCTGCCGCAGGCGCGGCGTTTGATCACGGTGAAATGCGACGTGGAATTGCCGTTGGCCTATGACGAATTGATTGCGCTGCCGCAGGACAAGCAACAGCTGGCTCGCCTGTACCAGATGCTGGAGTTTAAAACCTGGTTGCGCGAGCTGAATTCTATGCAAAAAACACCCTCCCCTTCTCAGGGGGAGGGTGAGGGAGGGGGTAAAGAATTGACAGTTTCTACCCTCCCCCCAACCCCCTCCCTGCAAGGGAGGGGGGATGTATCGGATGAAGCCGTTCGCACCGATAGCGCACATTACCAGACGATATTAACTGATTTGCAACTATCTGATTTAATTGAAAAATTAAATCATTCAGATCTGGTCTGTGTGGATACCGAGACGACCGGGCTGGATGTGATGGAAGCGCAACTGGTCGGCATCTCGTTCGCTGTCACGCCTCACGAGGCCGCATATCTGCCGCTGGCGCATGTTTATCCGGGTGCGCCGGATCAGTTGAAGCTGGATTCTACGCTTGCGAAACTCAAATCCTGGCTGGAAAGTGATCAGCACAAGAAGGTGGGGCAGAACCTCAAGTACGACAAACACATCTTTGCCAATCACGGCATCAACTTGTCAGGCATTCACGACGACACACTTTTAGAATCTTACGTGCTGGAAAGTCACAAGTCGCACGACATGGATAATCTGGCGCTGCGCCATCTGAATGTGAAAACCATCAGTTATATTGATGTGGCAGGCAAGGGGGCGAAGCAGATTTGTTTCGATCAGGTCGACCTGGAGATCGCCACGCATTATTCTGCCGAAGATGCCGATATTACCTTGCAGTTGCACCGGGCGCTTGCGCCGCAAATCGAGTCGCAGCGCGGTTTGCGGCATGTATATCGGGACATCGAACTGCCGGCGATGCATGTGCTCTACACCATGGAGCGCAACGGCGTGTTGCTCGACAGCAATCTGCTGCATATTCAAAGTCATGAGCTGGGTGTAAAACTCATCGAGCTGGAAGCGCGTGCGCACTTGGCCGCCGATCAGCCTTTTAACCTGAACTCGCCCAAGCAGATTCAGGAAATATTGTTCGACAAATTAAAGCTGCCGGTGAAGAAGAAAACGCCGAGCGGTGCGCCTTCCACCGACGAAGAGGTGTTGCAGGAGCTGGCGCTCGACTACCCGCTGCCGAAAATACTGCTGGAATATCGCGGCATGGCGAAACTCAAATCCACCTATACCGACAAGCTGCCGAAAATGGTCAATCGCCGCACCGGCCGGGTGCATACCAGTTATTCGCAGGCTGTGGCGGTAACCGGACGTCTGGCGTCCAGCGATCCGAATCTGCAAAACATCCCGATTCGCAGCCCGGAGGGTCGGCGCATCCGGGAAGCCTTTATTGCGCCAAACGGCAGTTGCATCGTCGCGGCGGATTATTCGCAGATCGAATTGCGCATCATGGCGCACCTGTCAGGCGATGCGGGCTTGTTGCAGGCGTTTGCCAACAATGAAGATGTCCATCGGGCCACGGCCACCGAAATTTTCATGACGCAGCCAGTTGATGTGGCGTCTGAGCAACGCCGTTATGCGAAGGTGATCAACTTCGGTCTGATCTATGGCATGTCCGCATTCGGGTTGGCCAAACAACTCGGCATTGAGCGGGGTGCTGCGCAAGCCTATATCGATCGTTACTTTGCGCGCTATCCGGGTGTCAAAAGCTACATGGACGGCACGCGCATGCTTGCAAAAGAACAAGGCTATGTTGAAACGGTGTTTGGCCGCAGACTATGGCTGCCGGAGATCAACAGCAGCAATGCCATGAAACGTCAGGGTGCGGAACGCGCCGCGATCAACGCGCCGATGCAGGGAACGGCTGCGGACCTGATCAAGCTGGCGATGATCAAAGTGCAGCAATGGCTTGAGACCGAGAAATTACGCAGTCGTCTGATTATGCAGGTACACGACGAACTGGTGCTGGAAGTGCCCGATGATGAATTGCACCTGATCAAGGAAGCGCTTCCCGGCCTGATGTGCAACGTCGCCGACCTTAACGTGCCGCTGCTGGTCGAACTGGGATCAGGCAAAAACTGGGATCAGGCGCACTAAGCCGTCATTCCCGCGAAGGCGGGAATCCAGTCAAAAAATCGTCGGTGGCAGACCGGCAGCAAGACCGCAAGGGTCTTCGCCTAAAAACTATAGTCGCGCTTTGCGCTCCTTGTTTTGAGCGAAAGGCGACCCCGGTTTGCCGTGCCACCAGCTTGTCTACAAGCTGGTGGCATACCCTCGATAGTCCACAAACAAGCGGGGCTGTGCAACTCGCCCTGGTAGTGTGCACACACCGCGCACTACTGCGGAGCTTAAACAGTGCTCGCCTAACCCCTCCGCTTGTTTGCGACTTATCGAGGCGGCGCACAGGGGAGGTAAAGCGAAAAATCAAAAACCAAAAATTAGGGCGAGCACAAAGTGCCCATCCCATCCGGATTCAGTGCAACCCTTGAGCGGCTGCGTTATGATTATCCCATTATGCAATTTTGAGATCAGGCCTCAACTTCTTAATTATTAGGGTATGCCAGTGAGAAATTGTGAATTCATAGATGCTGCTCGACACTGGTTAGAATTATTTGATGAGCGCATGTCTTACGACAAGATTCCGATTCACGAAAGACCGCTTAAATCAGCCATGTGGCTTGTACGAGACGGTATCGCCGCTATAAGTAACGGAGCTAAAGAAAACTATTTAGAAGAAGATTGGTTTTGCGTCATTATCAACGCAGTTAATGAATGGTATGCAGATAGATATGGCTCTATGTCTTGTCATGCACTAAAAGATAAACTGAGCGGTATCGTCGTTTTTCATCGAACACCAACCAGAATTGCAATGCCAGTAACTACTTCTCGCGTAGAGGTCGAGGGCGAAACTGCGTGGCTTACATTCCCTGATAAGTTACAAGACGATGAAGATGTTCTAGGGTTGTTTCAATCGGCACCAAATTTGAATAGTTTGCAGCCGGATGAGCGGGAATTATTTTTAGACAGCATCAAAGAAATCGTGCATTGGAGTCGCAGCATACAACTCAATTTGCAATCTGCATCCGGTCTTTGTGAAGACGCAACTGCAATGGTCGCGAGTGTGTGGTTGCACTTTGAAAAAGCAATCTCTGACATTATGACTTTGAAGCCCGCGTCTGCTACTGTCGGGTGTTGGGAGCTTCATTTATGCGTAGAGAAGGCTTTTAAAATTTTCATCTATCAGAACAACGCAAAAAAGACCGGCCACTGCTTAGATAGTTTGTATGAAGAAGCAAAGAAATTTGGGCTTATCTTGACACCGTCACTACTGCCGTCCTTGCCACACTGGAAAGCAGCTATTCAGTACAGGTATGGTGAAAAAATTATTTCGATTGATCAAATAATTGATATTTATAGAGTGGCATTGCAAGTGGTGTTCGAAATTACGCAAGAGCTGAAGAAAAAAATAACAATTAATAACGCCTCAATCCTTCTTAAGAAACCTCGGTGGGTCGGTCATGAAGTTGGCAAGTTGAGACTACGGCAATCGTAACTGCATCTAGCCGCCGAGTAGCGGAGGCTGGTCAGGGGGTGTCGGCGAGGACTGTCTGAGCGCGTAGCGCGAGTTCCGCAGTCGCCTGACCAGTCGAGCAACGCAGGGAATCCCGCAGGGGCAGCAAACCGGGGTCGCCTGTTCTTCGGTTACCTTCTTTCGGCGAAGCAAAAGAAGGTAACTTGCTGCCGGGTAATCCCCGGCGGTTTTGATTTTGACTGGATTCCCGCTTGCGCGGGAATGACGGAACCCCGGCTACTTCACCTGCCCGCGCTCGATGCTTATCCCTACCATCTTGCAGTTGCGGATTGCCTGCAGTTTGGCGACGCTGACCTTGACCCAGGGGGCGTCGAAGTCCTTGAGGATGATTTGCGCGATGTGTTCAGCCAGCGTTTCCACTAACGAAAAATGTCCTTCGCTCAAGACATTCTGGATGTGTTGCGCAACCTTGGCATAGTCCAGCGCGTCATTGATGTCATCGCTATAGCATGCGCGGCTGTTGGGTAGCGCGATCTCAAGGTCGAGCTGCAACGTTTGTGGAACGTGCTTTTCACGTTCGTAGATGCCGATCAGCGTGGTGACTTTGAGTTCGCGTATAAAGATGATGTCCATGTTTTTTCGTTTTTTGGTGGTTAAGTGGCGATTCGCGTAGAATTCGCACCTGTTGAATTCTAAGGTATTCCCGATGTTGACCCTAATTTTTGTTGTTGCCGCCTATCTGTTGGGCTCGATTTCTTTCGCCGTTGTCACCAGCTGGGCTTTCGGCATCGCCGATCCGCGCACCTACGGCTCAGGCAATCCGGGTGCGACCAATGTGTTGCGTAGCGGCAAGAAGGCGGCGGCCGCGTTGACACTGCTCGGTGATGCGGCCAAGGGTTGGCTGGCGGTGGCGTTGGCGATACATTTCGCGCCCCATGATGCGCAAGGCGTATTGCTGGTTGCGCTGGTGTTTCTGGCGGTATTTATCGGCCACGTGTTTCCGATTTTCTTCCGCTTCAAGGGCGGCAAGGGTGTTGCGACTGCATTGGGTGTATTGCTGGCGCTGAACGTATGGCTGGGTCTTGCGGCCCTGGCGACCTGGCTGGTAATCGCGCTGGTGTTCCGCTTGTCGTCACTTGCGGCTTTGATGGCGGCGATCGCGGCACCGATCTACGCAATGCTGTTTCACCTGCGCCCCGAGTTGGTTCTGGCATGCGCCATCATGTCCATGCTGCTGATCTGGCGGCACAAGAGCAACATACAAAATTTGATGACAGGCAAGGAAACCAAGATCGGCAAGAAAGCTGCGTAATCTGCGGGTTCAACTGCCGTATTTAGCTTTGAACCTGAAAACCGCAGTTCAAGCCACAGAGCTCACAGAGGACACAGAGAGGTACATGGTTTTTTCGCTTTTTGTTGACTCACCCAAACGGTGATCAAAAACCCCCAAACGGTGATTAAAAAACTTATTATAACAAGTTGATTTACTCTGTGATCTCGGTGTTCTCTGTGGCTAAATGCTTTTTATAGAACCATTCCTTCCAGGTTCCAGCGCGGTTTGACGTTGAAGCGGTAGTCCTTTACGCCTTGTTGCTGGGCTAGGCGTAATGCTCCGGCAAAGGCGATCATCGCGCCGTTGTCGGTGCAGAACTCCAGATCCGGATAAAACACGCGGCCACCTCGACGCCCGATGTCATCGCTCAATCGGCTGCGCAGTAATTGATTCGCACCGACTCCCCCGGCCACCACTAACTGCGTCAGTCCGGTCTGCGCCAAAGCCGCGCGCGCCTTGTGCGCCAGCACGTCGACGATGGCTTCCTGCGTCGCATATGCAATGTCGGCGCGTGTCTGTGCATTGTCATCGGATTGTCTGACCAGGGTCAGTACCGCCGTCTTTAACCCGCTGAAACTGAAATCAAGATTGCCGCTGTGTAACATCGGGCGAGGCAATTTGTAGAGTCCGGGGCGGCCCGATGCTGCCAGTTTGGCCAGGGCCGGACCACCCGGGTAGCCTAATCCCAGCAGTTTCGCGCTCTTGTCGAAGGCTTCCCCCGCAGCATCATCGAGTGTTTCACCTAGCAGCTGATATTGACCTACACCATCCACGCGCATCAGCTGCGTGTGCCCGCCCGATACAAGGAGGGCTACGAACGGGAATTCGGGTGCGGGGTCGGACAGCAGCGGAGAGAGCAGGTGGCCTTCCAGATGATGGATACCTATAGTGGGGATGTCGAGCGCGTACGCTAATGAGTTGGCGACACTGGCGCCGACCAGCAGTGCGCCGCCCAGGCCTGGCCCCTGAGTATAGGCAATCGCATCGATCTGTCCCAGTGAGATATCTGCCTTCTGCAATACCTCGCGTATCAGAGGTGTGATGCGCTGAACGTGATCGCGGGACGCGAGTTCCGGTACGACGCCGCCATATTCGCTGTGCATGGCAATCTGGCTATACAGCGCATGAGAGAGCAATCCTCGACCCATTTGATAGAGCGCGATGCCTGTTTCATCGCAGGATGATTCAATTCCAAGTGTAATCAACGACATTTGAGCCTTTCAGAGTAGGCTCTATTGTAGTTAAAAACTGAGACTAACAGTCTGACTGTGAATTATTACAGCAATATTTCCGAAATGTGTTGACGCAGGGGTTTAGATCTCTATAATGCGCCCCTCTTCGCCGGAACGCTGGTTGAAACGAAGTATATCTGGAAACGGAAATTGCTTAATAATC
>JBAZAY010000016.1:0-57802 GCA_041671725.1 Gallionella sp.
CTGGTGTTGGAATGTAGCTATCCAATGCATCAGCCAGACGGAAAATCGCTGGTTCGCCGATTTCAGATTGATCGCCCTTAACAGCCAACATCGCAGATCCCTTGATGATAGGCACATCATCGCCAGGGAAATCGTACTTGGACAGCAATTCGCGAACTTCCATTTCAACGAGCTCAAGCAACTCTTCGTCGTCAACCATGTCGCATTTGTTCAGGAACACGACGATGTATGGAACGCCAACCTGGCGAGCCAACAAGATGTGCTCGCGAGTCTGAGGCATAGGGCCGTCAGCTGCAGAGCAAACCAGGATCGCGCCATCCATCTGCGCAGCACCGGTAATCATGTTCTTTACATAGTCGGCGTGACCTGGGCAGTCAACGTGAGCATAGTGACGGGTAGCTGTCTCGTATTCAACGTGTGCGGTGTTAATGGTAATACCGCGTGCCTTTTCTTCCGGCGCTGCATCGATCTGGTCGTAAGCCTTAGCTTCACCACCAAACTTCTTGGACAACACCATAGTGATTGCCGCAGTCAGCGTAGTCTTACCGTGATCGACGTGGCCAATCGTGCCGACGTTGACGTGTGGTTTTGTACGTTCAAATTTGCTCTTTGCCATTATTTTCGCCTTTATCTAATAGTTATCTGTTTTACTAACGTCTAATCGCCAGTTAGCCCGAGGCCAACTAGCGACTAGTGTCTAGCAACTGCTTATTACTTCTTGTTCATGATCGCTTCAGCGACATTCTTAGGCGCTTCGGTATAGTGCTTGAATTCCATCGTGTAAGTTGCACGACCCTGAGTTGCTGAACGCAACGCGGTGGAATAACCGAACATTTCTGATAACGGCACCTCAGCCTTCACAGACTTGCCGCCACCAACCATGTCATCCATACCTTGTACCATACCGCGACGGGAGGACAAATCGCCCATCACCGTGCCGGTATAATCTTCGGGTGTTTCAACTTCAACCGACATCATCGGCTCAAGCAAAACTGGACTTGCCTTGCGCATACCATCCTTAAACGCCATCGAAGCCGCCATTTTAAAGGCATTTTCGTTAGAGTCGACATCATGGTACGAACCGTCAAACAAGGTAACTTTCACATCTACAACCGGGAAGCCAGCCATCACACCATTTGGCAATGATTCACGCAAACCCTTTTCAACCGCAGGAATATATTCACGAGGAACAGTACCGCCCTTGATCGCATCGATAAACTCGAAGCCCTTGCCTTGCTCGTTCGGCTCCATCTTGATCCATACGTGACCGTACTGACCGCGACCGCCGGTTTGCTTAGCGTACTTACCTTCAACTTCAACAGACTTACGAATCGCTTCGCGGTACGCAACTTGAGGAGCACCAACGTTTGCTTCGACGCCGAATTCGCGCTTCATACGATCAACCAGAATCTCGAGGTGCAATTCACCCATACCAGACATGATGGTCTGGCCGGACTCTTCGTCGGTACGTACGCGGAAAGAAGGATCTTCAGCCGCCAGACGACCCAGCGCCAGCCCCATCTTTTCCTGATCGGCCTTGGTTTTTGGCTCAACCGCAACGTGAATCACAGGCTCAGGGAACACCATGCGCTCAAGAATGATCGTGTTGTTGATATCGCACAGCGACTCGCCAGTTGTCACTTCCTTCAAACCGATACAGGCAGCAATATCACCCGCCAGAATCTCATCGACTTCAATACGCTCATTCGCATGCATCTGCACGATACGACCGATACGCTCTTTCTTGCCACGTACTGAGTTGTAAACCGTATCGCCCTTCTTCAGCACACCGGAATACACACGCACAAAAGTCAACTGACCTACGAACGGATCTGTCATCAGCTTGAATGCCAACGCCGAGAAACTCTCGCCGTCATCAGCCTTGCGGGTAATCGCTTCGCCCTCTTCTGTTTCACCCTTGACATCAGGAATATCTACAGGCGACGGCATAAACATAATAACCGCATCCAGCATACGCTGAACACCCTTATTCTTGAATGCAGAACCACACAGCATCGGCTGAATTTCGCAGGCGATGGTACGAGTGCGCAGACCCAAAATAATCTCTTCTTCGGTCAGCTCGCCGTTTTCAAGATAGTTATTCATCAGATCTTCAGAAGCTTCGGCAGCAGTCTCAACCATCTTTGCGCGCCATTCGGCTGCGATCTCAAGCAAATCAGCCGGGATTTCACGATAGTCAAACTTCATACCCTGAGAAGCTTCATCCCAGTAGATAGCCCGCATCTTGATCAGATCAACCACGCCCTCGAATTTTTCCTCAGCACCGATAGGAATAACGATAGGCACGGGATTTGCGCGCAGACGGGTAGCCATCTGCTCAACAACCTTGAAGAAGTTCGCACCCTGACGATCCATCTTGTTGACGAAAGCAAGACGAGGAACGTGATACTTGTTAGCCTGACGCCAAACAGTCTCAGACTGAGGCTGCACACCACCAACCGCGCAATACACCATACAGGCGCCGTCCAGCACACGCATAGAACGCTCAACTTCGATCGTAAAGTCAACGTGACCCGGAGTATCGATGATATTGAAACGATGCTCTTCGTACTGCTTTTCCATGCCTTTCCAGAAGCATGTTGTCGCAGCAGAAGTGATCGTGATACCACGCTCCTGTTCCTGCTCCATCCAGTCCATGGTGGCAGCGCCATCATGCACTTCACCGATCTTATGACTTACGCCGGTGTAGAACAGAATACGTTCGGTTGTCGTAGTTTTGCCCGCATCGATATGCGCGCTGATACCGATATTGCGGTAACGGTTAATAGGTGTTTTACGAGCCACGATGAATACCTAACTATTAGTTGTGCAACAAAATTAGAAACGGAAATGCGAGAACGCCTTGTTAGCTTCAGCCATACGGTGAACTTCTTCACGCTTCTTAACCGCACCACCGCGACCTTCAGACGCATCAATCAACTCACCAGCCAGACGCATACCCATGGACTTTTCGCCACGTTTACGAGCCGCTTCGCGCAACCAGCGCATGGACAATGCCATACGACGGGATGGACGCACTTCAACCGGCACCTGGTAGTTTGCACCACCAACACGACGGCTCTTAACTTCGACTTGCGGCTTGGCATTGGTCAAAGCAAGATTGAAAATTTCAATCGCATCTTTACCAGTCTTCTTGCCAATCTGCTCCAGCGCGCCGTACAAAATACGTTCAGCAACCGACTTCTTACCAGCCGTCATCAAAACATTTACGAACTTGGACAAATCCTGATTGCCGAACTTTGGATCAGGCAACACTTCACGTTTGGGTACTTCTCTGCGTCTTGGCATATCAACCTCGAATATTAAAAATTACAGTCACAAGAATTATTTCTTGGGACGCTTGGTACCGTACTTGGAACGAGATTGCTTACGATCTTTCACGCCAGCCGTATCCAAACTACCGCGAACCATGTGGTAACGCACACCTGGCAAATCCTTTACACGACCGCCGCGCAACAGCACGACCGAGTGTTCCTGCAGGTTATGGCCTTCACCGCCGATATAGCTAATTACCTCGAAACCATTGGTCAAACGAACCTTGGCCACTTTACGCAACGCAGAGTTAGGCTTCTTAGGTGTTGTGGTGTACACGCGCGTACACACACCACGCTTTTGTGGTGAATTGCCAAGCGCTGGCACTTTGCTCTTTTCTACGATTGCGACACGCGGCTTGCGGATCAACTGATTAATGGTTGGCATTATCTACACATCCTAAAGTGATTTCTGAAATTCCGTTAATGTTTAAAAAACAAAAGCATATCGTCGCAGCAAGAATGAATTCACCTACCGCGACGTTAAAAAGGTTGCAGATTCTATTCAGAAACTACCACACTGTCAAGCGACTCTCCAGATAAGGCTGAATCTGATGCTTGTAAATCGCGACCTTGAGCAATATCGATGCCCAGACGCTGCTTGCGTCGTACATTGTGATAGGCCATTCCGGTACCAGCTGGAATCAGACGACCGACAATGACGTTTTCCTTCAAGCCACGCAATTCATCGCGTTTACCCATGATCGCCGCTTCGGTCAACACGCGCGTGGTCTCCTGGAAGGAGGCTGCAGAGATGAACGAATCAGTAGACAAGGAGGCCTTGGTAATACCCAGCAGCATGAATTCGAAAGTTGCCGGAGTCTTGCCCGCCGCAATCATCTTTTCGTTTTCTTCCAACAAGTCAGCACGTTCAACCTGCTCACCAACGATGAAACGTGTGTCACCTGTTTCTCTGACCTGAACACGACGCAGCATCTGACGTACGATCACCTCAATGTGCTTGTCGTTGATCTTAACGCCCTGCAGACGGTAAACTTCCTGAACCTCATCGGTGATGTAACGCGCAAGCTCAGCCACACCCAGCAAGCGCAAGATATCATGCGGATCAGCAGGACCGTCGACGATCATCTCGCCACGGGTAACCATCTGACCGTCATGCACCAGCACATGCTTTTCCTTAGGAATCAGGAATTCGCTCGCAAGACCCTCAACATCGGTAATCACCAGACGCTGTTTACCCTTGGTTTCCTTACCGAACGATACCGTACCGGTACATTCAGCCAGCATACCGGCATCCTTAGGAATACGCGCTTCAAACAATTCGGCAACGCGCGGCAGACCACCGGTAATATCGCGGGTCTTGGAGGATTCCTGAGGAATACGCGCCAACACATCACCCACACCGACCTGCTGACCATCTTCGACGGTAATGATACAACCGGTCTGGAAGGTCACGCTGACAGCGGTTTCTGTGCCGGTCAATTTAACATCTTCGCCATTCTCGTCGAACAAACGCACCATAGGGCGAACCATTACGGCCGACTTGTTTTGCGCTGCTGTACGCTGCTTAGGATCGATTACTACCATCGTTGACAGGCCGGTCACTTCATCGATCTGCTTGGCAACGGTAACACCTTCTTCCACATTCTGGAAGCTGACCTTACCTGCATATTCCGTGATAATCGGACGGGTATGCGGATCCCAGGTAGCCAACACTTCGCCGGCACGGACAGCCATACCTTCCTTGATGACCAGCGTCGCACCGTAAGGAATCTTATGACGTTCACGCTCACGGCCATAATCATCAGCGATGATGATTTCTGCACTACGCGCAACGACAATTGCTTCACCGCGTAGCGTATTGACCAGGCGCATGTTAGAACTGTATTTCAACACACCGTTAGACTTACCTTCAACCTGACTGGCAACCACATTTCGTGATGCCGCACCGCCGACGTGGAAGGTACGCATAGTCAGCTGGGTACCTGGCTCACCGATGGATTGCGCAGCAATCACACCAACCGCCTCGCCCACGTTGACCATGGAACCACGGCCCAGATCGCGACCGTAACACTTGGCGCAAAGACCAAAGCGCGTTTCGCATTTCAATGGCGCACGAACTTCAACCTCATCCACGCCCAGCGCTTCGATAAGCTCAACAGCGGTTTCATCGAGCAGGAAGCCTGTTTCATACAGCGTTTCGCCAGACTCAGGATTGACCACATCACGGCTCAGCACACGACCCAGGATACGTTCACGCAGGGCTTCGATGACTTCACCACCCTCAACGATCGCCTTCATCATGGCGCCACTCGTAGCACCGCAATCTTCTTCCACGACAACCAGATCCTGCGTCACGTCAACCAGGCGGCGAGTCAGGTAACCGGAGTTAGCTGTCTTCAACGCGGTATCTGCCAGACCCTTACGGGCACCGTGGGTAGAAATAAAGTACTGCAACATGCTCAAGCCTTCACGGAAGTTCGCCGTGATCGGTGTTTCGATAATCGAACCATCCGGTTTAGCCATCAAACCACGCATACCAGACAACTGACGAATCTGTGCAGCAGAACCACGCGCGCCGGAGTCGGCCATCATGTAAATCGAATTAAGCGATTCCTGCATCACGGGCTTACCGTTGTTCATTCTGACTTCGCCGGTAATGCGATCGAGCACAGGCTCGGTGCTCAGCTGATCCATCATCGCCTTGGCAACGACGTCCGCAGTGCGGCCCCAGATATCCACCACCTTGTTGTAACGTTCGCCATCGGTAACAAGACCCGAGGTGTACTGTGTATGGATTTCCAGCACTTCTTTTTCTGCATCGGCAATCAGATCGCTCTTTTCAGGCGGCATCAACATGTCATCGATACAAATTGAAATACCGGCACGGGTCGCAAAAGTAAAGCCGGTGTACATCAACTTGTCAGCCATGATGACTGTATCGCGCAGTCCGCATTGGCGGAAACTCGCGTTAATCAGCCTTGAAATTTCCTTCTTTTTCAAAGCCTTATTGATCAGATCAAACGGCAGACCAGCTGGCAACACTTCGGAAAGCAACGCACGGCCAACGGTTGTTTCATGACGAACCAGTTTTTCAACAAATTCGCCAGCTTCATCCTTATGGAATTCCTTCAGACGCACGATCACCTTGGCTTGCAAGTCAACCTCACGGGACTCGTAAGCACGCGAAACCTCGGCGATGTTGGCAAACATCGAGCCTTCGCCCTTGACGCCGATATTTTCACGCGTCATGTAATACAGACCGAGAACGATATCCTGCGAAGGAACGATAATAGGCTCACCGTTCGCAGGCGAGAGCACGTTATTTGACGCCAACAACAAGGTGCGGCATTCCATCTGCGCTTCCAGCGACAACGGTACGTGTACAGCCATCTGATCGCCGTCAAAGTCGGCGTTGAAAGCGGTACATACCAGCGGATGCAACTGAATTGCCTTACCTTCGATCAGAATCGGTTCGAACGCTTGAATACCCAGACGGTGCAGGGTAGGCGCGCGGTTCAACATTACCGGATGTTCGCGAATAACTTCTTCGAGGATATCCCATACAACCGGCTCTTCAGCCTCAACCATGCGCTTGCTGGCCTTGATCGTAGTGGCTAAACCCATTGCTTCCAGACGGCTGAAAATGAACGGCTTGAACAATTCAAGCGCCATTTTCTTCGGTAAACCGCATTGATGCAATTTGAGTTGCGGGCCCACAACAATGACGGAACGACCGGAGTAATCGACGCGTTTACCCAACAAGTTCTGACGGAAGCGACCGCTCTTACCCTTGATCATATCGGCCAGCGACTTCAACTGACGCTTGTTAGCGCCGGTCATCGCCTTGCCGCGACGGCCGTTGTCCAGCAACGAATCGACTGCTTCCTGCAACATGCGCTTTTCGTTACGCACGATGATATCCGGCGCCTTCAATTCGAGCAGGCGACGCAGACGATTGTTACGGTTGATCACACGACGGTACAAATCATTCAGATCGGAAGTCGCGAAACGACCGCCATCCAGTGGCACCAATGGGCGCAGTTCCGGTGGCAATACCGGCAACACTTCCAGCACCATCCATTGCGGCTTGATACCGGAAGCACTAAAGGCTTCCAGCACTTTCAGACGCTTGGCGTATTTCTTGATCTTGGTTTCTGAACCGGTCGCCTGCAAATCGGCACGCAGCGTTTCGATTTCACTCGTCACATCCAATCCACTCAACAAAGAGCGCACACCTTCTGCACCCATCAGAGCGGTAAATTCGTCACCATACTCTTCAGTCTTGGCCAGATAGTCGTCATCCGAGAGCAATTGACCGCGATTGAGCGGGGTCATGCCAGGCTCGGTCACAACATAGGCTTCGAAATACAACACACGCTCGATGTCGCGCAGCGTCATATCCAGCACCATACCCAGACGGGAAGGCAACGACTTCAGGAACCAGATGTGCGCAACCGGACTTGCCAGTTCGATGTGGCCCATGCGTTCGCGACGCACCTTGGACAAGGTCACTTCGACGCCGCATTTTTCGCAGATCACACCGCGATGCTTCAGACGCTTGTACTTGCCACACAAGCATTCGTAGTCCTTTACCGGTCCGAAAATCTTGGCGCAGAACAAGCCATCGCGCTCAGGTTTGAAGGTACGATAGTTAATGGTTTCAGGTTTTTTGACCTCACCATAGGACCAGGAACGAATTTTCTCAGGCGATGCAAGGCCGATCTTGATCGCATCAAACTCTTCTTTTTGTGTGACCTGCTTGAACAAATCTAACAATGACTTCATGTGTTACTCCTTTAGGATCTAGGATCGAGGATCGAGGATTGAAGAACGGGCCTAGCTCAAACCCCGCTCATCAATCCTGCTTCTTAGTTACGCTCCAAATCCATATCAATGGCCAAGGATCGAATTTCCTTGATAACCACGTTGAAGGATTCCGGCATACCTGCATCGATCTTGTGATCGCCCTTGACGATATTTTCGTAAACCTTGGTGCGTCCTGCCACGTCATCTGATTTGACGGTCAGCATTTCCTGCAAGGTATACGCCGCGCCATACGCTTCCAAAGCCCACACTTCCATTTCACCGAAACGCTGACCACCGAATTGCGCCTTACCACCCAACGGCTGCTGCGTTACCAGACTGTACGGTCCGGTAGAGCGAGCATGCATCTTGTCATCAACCAGGTGATGCAGTTTCAACACGTGCTTGTAACCTACGGTGACCGGACGATCAAATGCCTCTCCGGTACGTCCGTCATGCAAGGTGGTTTGTCCGGAAAGCGGCAAGTCAGCCAATGACAGCATGTACTTGATTTCTTCTTCACTTGCTCCGTCAAATACCGGCGTAGCAAATGGGACACCCTTACGCAGGTTGCGACACAACTCGATGATCTCATCATCATTAAATGATTTAAAATCAACAGGTTGACCATTATCATGGTTGTAAATCTTGTCGAGGAATCCACGCAACTCCGTGATCTTGGCATTAGTCTCAAGCATCTGAGATATCTTCTTGCCCAAACCATTCGCGGCCCAACCCAGATGTGTCTCCAGAATCTGACCAATATTCATCCGTGAAGGAACACCCAGCGGGTTCAACACAACATCCACCGGCGTACCATCCGCCATGTAAGGCATGTCTTCCACAGGCACGATGCGCGAGATCACACCCTTGTTACCGTGACGACCCGCCATCTTGTCGCCTGGTTGCAGACGACGCTTGACCGCGACGTAGACCTTGACCATTTTCTGCACACCGGCTTGCAGCTCATCGCCCTGGGTCATCTTCCTCTTCTTCAGCTCGAACGCAGCATCAAATTCGATACGTTTCTGTGCCAAACCATCCTTGACCTGTTCCATTTGTGCAGCGACTTCATCGTCAGCTACACGAATGTCAAACCACTGATGGTGCTCGACACCAGCCAGGTAATCACGAGTCAACAACGCGCCCTTGGCAAGCTTCTTAGGGCCACCGTTAGCAACCTTGTCCAGCAACAATTTTTCGAGACGGGTAAAGGCATCGCTTTCAACGATACGCATCTGATCCGCAAGATCTTTCTTGTAGCGATTCAACTCATCATCAACGATTTGCTGAGCACGACGATCGCGCTGCAAACCTTCGCGGGTGAACACCTGAACGTCGATAACCGTACCGGAACTACCTGCGGATACGCGCAAACTGGTGTCTTTAACATCGGATGCCTTTTCACCAAAAATTGCGCGCAGCAATTTTTCTTCTGGTGTCAGTTGTGTTTCACCCTTAGGCGTTACCTTACCGACCAGAACGTCACCGACCGCAACTTCAGCACCGATGTGCACGATACCGCAATCATCCAGACGACCTAACTGCACCTCGGACAAATTAGGGATGTCCCGGGTAATTTCTTCTGTTCCCAACTTGGTATCACGGGCAACCACGGTCAACTCTTCGATATGAATCGAAGTGAAACGATCCTGAGCAATGATACGCTCAGAGATCAGAATCGAATCTTCGTAGTTGTAACCGTTCCAGGGCATAAACGCGACCAGCACGTTTTGACCCAGCGCCAACTCACCCATGTCAGTAGATGCACCGTCGGCAACCACGTCGCCGCGAGCAATCACGTCGCCCACTTTAACCAGCGGACGCTGATTGATGTTGGTGTTCTGATTGGAACGGGTGTACTTGATCAGGTTGTAGATATCGACACCCACTTCACCGGCAGTGGTTTCTTCATCGTTAACACGCACAACGATACGAGCAGCATCCACATAGTCGATACGACCACCACGGATAGCCTGAACAGCCGTGCCTGAGTCAAGCGCAACCGTGCGTTCAATACCGGTACCAACCAGCGGCTTTTCGGCACGCAAACAAGGTACAGCCTGACGTGACATGTTGGCACCCATCAAGGCTCGGTTCGCGTCATCGTGTTCCAGGAACGGAATCAAGCAGGCCGCGACAGACACCACCTGCGAAGGTGATACGTCCATGTAATTGATCGTTTCAGGCGCTGCCAGCACAAATTCGTTATGGCGACGTGCAGACACGATGTCATCAGCGAAGTGCCCCTTTTTATCCAGCTCGGCATTGGCCTGAGCGATTGTATAGGTGCTTTCTTCGATCGCAGACAGATAGTCAACATCATTGGAAACCTTACCATTAGTCACCTTACGATACGGTGTTTCAATAAAGCCGTATTCGTTGGTGCGTGCATACAGCGCCAGCGAGTTGATCAGACCAATGTTCGGACCTTCCGGTGTCTCGATTGGGCACACACGACCATAATGAGTCGGATGTACGTCGCGAACTTCGAAGCCTGCGCGCTCACGTGTCAAACCGCCAGGTCCTAGGGCAGAAATACGACGCTTGTGCGTCACTTCCGACAACGGATTGGTTTGATCCATAAACTGAGACAACTGACTGGAGCCGAAGAACTCCTTGATCGCAGCAGAAATAGGCTTTGCATTGATCAAATCATGCGGCATCAGGTTATCCGCTTCAGCTTGACCCAAGCGTTCCTTGACAGCACGTTCAACGCGAGCCAAACCAACGCGGAACTGGTTTTCGGCCAATTCACCCACAGCGCGTACACGGCGATTACCCAAATGATCGATATCATCGATTTCACCGCGACCATTGCGCAACTCAACAAGGATTTTAACGACTGCAACGATGTCTTCATTGGAAAGGATAGGCGAACCCGTCAATTCTTCACGACCGACACGGCGGTTAAACTTCATACGGCCTACAACTGACAAATCGTAACGTTCTTCGCTGAAGAACAAGCCATTGAACAATCCTTCTACAGATTCTTCAGTTGGTGGCTCACCGGGACGCATCATACGATAGATCGCTACGCGTGCTGTCCATTTGTCAGTCGTCTCATCGGTGCGCAGGGTTTGAGAAACATACGCGCCATGATCGAGATCATTAGTGTACAGGGTGTGCAACTTGCTGATATTTGCATCCTGCAACTTACGTAACAATTCTTCAGTGATTAAATCATTGGCATTTGCAACGATTTCACCACTTTCCTTATCCACGATATTGTTGGCGATTACACGACCCATCAGGAATTCGTCGCTCACAGCCAGCTTATCAATGCCTGCTTCCTGCATTTGGCGAATGTGACGAACCGTAATGCGCTTATCTTGAGCAACGATGACCTTGCCGGTTTTATCCAGAATATCAAAGCGAGCCAGTTCGCCACGCAGGCGCTCCGCCATCACTTCAAACTGAATTCCACCCTTTTTGCTGAAATGGAAGGTATCAAACTCATAGAACATCTTGAGCATTTCTTCATTGTTATAACCCAATGAGCGCAACAAGATCGTGACTGGCATCTTGCGACGACGGTCAATACGGAAATACACATAGTCCTTGGCATCGAATTCAAAATCCAGCCATGAACCACGGTAAGGAATGATACGTGCTGAAAACAGCAATTTACCGGATGAATGCGTCTTACCCCGGTCATGCTCAAAGAACACACCAGGCGAGCGATGCAACTGGGAAACGATAACGCGCTCGGTGCCGTTAATGACAAAAGAACCGGTATTGGTCATCAAAGGCATTTCGCCCATGTAGACTTCCTGCTCCTTGACTTCCTTGACTGTCGGCTTGGAGGCTTCCTTATCCATGATGGTCAGACGGACGCGTGCGCGCAGTGGCGAGGCGTAAGTCAATCCGCGCTGCTGACATTCTTTCACGTCAAATGCGGGCATCCCCAGCATGTAACTGACAAAGTCAAGTCTCGCATTCTTGGAATGACTTTCAATCGGAAAAATCCCGTTGAAAGCAGCTTGCAAGCCTTCATTCTTGCGTTTTTCCAGCGGGGTATCAGCCTGCAGAAAAGCCGCGAAGGCTTCCAATTGGGTGGATAAAAGGAAAGGAACCGGCAAAGCACCGATTCGCTTGCCAAAACTTTTACGAATACGTTTTTTTTCGGTAAAAGAGTAGCTCATATATTCTCCACGACTAGGCAAAAAGACAGGGGGCGGAAAGCCTGAAACCAGACATCCCGTCCATTAGCTTCTTAAAGCGCCAAAAGGCTGACGGGAAGCCGTCAGCCTTTTGACAACACGATTTGTTACTTGACTTCAGCGGTAGCGCCAGCTTCGATCAGTTGCTTAGCAACTGCGTCAGCATCAGCTTTTGAAACGCCTTCTTTAACAACCTTAGGTGCTGCATCAACCAGATCCTTGGCTTCTTTCAGACCCAGACCGGTAATAGCGCGAACAGCCTTAATTACGCTAACTTTGTTGTCGCCAACACCAGTCAAGAATACGTCAAATTCGCTTTGCTCAGCAGCAGCAGGACCAGCAGCTGCAGCAGGACCGGCAACAGCAACAGCTGCAGCAGATACGCCAAACTTCTCTTCCATTTGTTTGATCAGATCAGACAGTTCCAGCACAGTCATGCCAGCAACTGCATCCATCAATTCAGCATTGGTTATAGCCATATTGTTCTCCTTGTTCAGTAAATTCAAAAATTAAACAGCAGCAGCTTCAGCAGCTGCTTCAGTCGTTGCTTCAGCAGCAGGTGCATTGGCATCACGGATCGCAGCCAGAGTGCGGACGAACTTCGCAGTTGTCGCATTCATTGTTGCCATCAAGCGTGAAATCAACTCATCGCGACTTGGGATTGCAGCCAGTACAGCGACTTGTTCCGCTGACAACAGCGAACCACTCATCGCACCCGCTTTAACCACCAGGCTAGTATTCGTCTTGGCGAAATCGCACATCACTTTAGCCGCAGCGACAGGATCAGCACTCATGCTATACACAAGAGGGCCAACCATACTGTCAGCTAACGATTCAAATGAAGTGCCTTGTACCGCGCGACGCGCCAATGTGTTCTTCAACACATGCAGATACACCCCGGATTGACGTGCAGTTGCACGCAATTTCGTGATGTCGGCCACTTTGATGCCACGGTACTCTGCCAAAACGATGGTTTGCGATTGCGCCACTTGTGCACTAACTTCCGCTACCACGGTTTGTTTTTCTTGCAGATTGAGACTCAAGTCTTCCTCCATTATCCAGAATGCATTTCCATGCATTCCATCATTTACAACAGCGACCTTGAGTCAGGAGAACATCCTGCTCGCGGGCACACCATCTGCGTGGGATTCAGGATCCAGGATTCAGAATTCAGGATTCAGCGACCCCAAAAACATCAACCTCACCTTCAATTACGCTGCGTCTTATCTGAATCCGGCATCCTGCATCCCGTATCCTGATTTCTACAGCTCCTACGGTCTTTGATGCTGACAACCGCCAGCACTACAAAGATTATCGGCGACAAGGCAGACACCTTGCCGCCTGATTTGAAGCTTTAAGCGTTGAACGTAGTCTGATCGACACGTACACCAACACCCATGGTGCTGGACAAAGATACCTTCTTCATGAAGACACCTTTTGACGATGCGGGCTTTGCTTTTGCCAATGCATCGATCAACGCAAGCAGGTTTTCACGCAATGCTTCAGGCGCGAACGATGCGCGACCGATTGTGCATTGAATGATACCGTTCTTGTCGTTGCGGTATTGAACCTGACCTGCCTTGGCATTGCGAACAGCACCCGCCACGTCAGCTGAAACTGTACCAACCTTAGGGTTAGGCATCAGACCGCGAGGACCAAGAACCTGACCCAACTGACCGACCAGGCGCATTGCGTCAGGACTTGCGATCACAACGTCAAAATCAAGATTGCCGCCCTTGATAGATTCAGCCAGATCTTCAAAACCAACGATGTCAGCACCGGCAGCGCGAGCTTCTTCAGCCTTGGCTCCCTGCGCGAATACAGCTACGCGTACTGTTTTACCCGTGCCGCGTGGCAACACCACTGAACCACGAACCAGCTGGTCAGATTTACGTGCATCGATACCCAGATTTACTGCAACGTCGATAGATTCATCAAACTTTGCAACTGCGTTTTCCTTGACCAGCGACAGCGCATCGGTCAAAGCGTACATCTTGTTGCGATCGATTTTGGCTGCAATTGCTTTATAACGCTTAGACATTATTCGCCCTCCACGGTGATGCCGATACTGCGCGCACTACCAGCGATGGTGCGAACAGCTGCATCCATATCAGCAGCAGTCAGATCAGGCATCTTGGTTGTTGCAATTTCTTCTGCTTGCTTACGGGTCAAATGACCAACCTTAGCGGTGTGCGGAGTCGCACTACCCTTTTGAATCCCGGCAGCCTTCTTGATCAGAATGGTTGCAGGCGGGGTCTTCATGATGAAGGTGAAGCTCTTGTCCGCAAACGCAGTAATTACGACTGGGATTGGCAAACCTGGCTCAACGCCTTGAGTTGCAGCGTTAAACGCCTTACAAAATTCCATGATATTCAAACCACGTTGACCCAATGCTGGACCAATCGGTGGACTTGGATTTGCTTTACCAGCTGGCACTTGCAGCTTGATGTAGCCTATGACTTTCTTTGCCATCTTACTCTCCTATCAAACGGGTATTCGAAACCTTAGTTTCTCCCCAGTAAACGGAAACAGCGAACGGGAAACCGCGCCTGCATTCATTGCAAGCACTGTCTCCCATGCATATTTCCCTCGCTTCAGCCTTTTTCTACTTGGCCAAAATCCAACTCTACGGGTGTCGCACGACCGAAAATCGTCACTGCAACCCGTATTTTATTCTTGTCATAATTTACTTCTTCTACCACACCGGTAAAGTCAGTAAATGGACCTTCCTTGACGCGAACTGCCTCGCCCACTTCAAACAACACCTTAGGCCTGGGCTTTTCAACACCAGCCTGCATTTGTTGCATAATGGTCTGAACTTCCTTTTCGCTGATAGGAGTCGGACGCATCGCAGATCCGCCCAGGAAACCAGTCACTTTTGGCGTATTCTTCACCAAATGCCATGACTCATCCGTCATTTCCATTTCAACCAACACATAACCTGGGAAGAACTTACGCTCAGAAGTAACTTTTTGCCCTGACTTCAGCTCGACAACCTCTTCGACCGGAACCAGAATTTGACCGAACTTATCCTGCATTGCCTCGCGCTGAATACGCTCTGCTAATGCGCGAGAAACACTTTTCTCAAACTGAGAGTACGTGTGAACAACATACCAACTCATCGCCATTATTCAACCCGCCCCATCAGCTTATTTACAATCGTCATCAAACTGGCATCAACTAACCAAAGAAACAATGCCATTGTTATCGCGAACAAGATTACCACACCGGTGGTCTGTATCGTTTCCTTACGGGTAGGCCATACCACACGCTTTGCCTCAGCAATTGAATCTTTGCCGAATGCAACAAATCGACGACCAGATTCGCTGGTAGATGCCACACCTGCAGCCAATAAAACACCAACCAGCACTGAAAGCAACTTCAACACGGCAGCACTGTCATGCAAGTAGTAGTAGCCGGCAATACCTGCCACAACCAACAGGGACGCTATTAGCAACTTGATTTTGTCCGACATGCGCAATTGTTCCGATTAACTATTACTTACTATTTGGCAGGCCAGGAGGGTCTCGAACCCCCAACCCTCGGTTTTGGAGACCGATACTCTACCAATTGAGCTACTGGCCTAAAAATTTAGGAACGAGGATCGAGGAATGAGATCGAGGTACAAAACCCACTCAATCCAGAATCCTCAACCCTGAGTCCCGCTATTACTCGATAATTTTTGCAACCACACCCGCACCAACGGTACGACCACCTTCGCGAATCGCGAAGCGCAGACCTTCTTCCATAGCGATCGGGTTGATCAGTGCAACAGTGATGCTGACGTTATCGCCTGGCATAACCATTTCTGTACCAGCTGGCAATTCAACTGCGCCGGTCACGTCTGTAGTACGGAAGTAGAACTGAGGACGGTACCCCTGGAAGAATGGCGTATGACGACCACCTTCATCTTTGCCCAATACGTAGATTTCAGCAGTGAACTTGGTGTGCGGCTTGATTGAACCAGGCTTGCACAACACTTGACCACGCTCAACTTCTTCACGCTTGGTACCGCGCAACAACACACCCACGTTGTCGCCAGCCTGACCTTGGTCAAGCAGCTTACGGAACATTTCCACGCCGGTGCAGGTTGTCTTCAAAGTTGGCTTGATACCAACGATTTCGATTTCTTCACCAACCTTAACGATACCGCGCTCGATACGACCGGTAACAACTGTACCGCGACCAGAGATCGAGAACACGTCTTCAACTGGCATCAGGAACGTGCCGTCGATTGCGCGCTCTGGTGTTGGAATGTAGCTATCCAATGCATCAGCCAGACGGAAAATCGCTGGTTCGCCGATTTCAGATTGATCGCCCTTAACAGCCAACATCGCAGATCCCTTGATGATAGGCACATCATCGCCAGGAAAATCGTACTTGGACAGCAATTCGCGAACTTCCATTTCAACGAGCTCAAGCAACTCTTCGTCGTCAACCATGTCGCACTTGTTCAGGAACACGACGATGTATGGAACGCCAACCTGGCGAGCCAACAAGATGTGCTCGCGAGTCTGAGGCATAGGGCCGTCAGCTGCAGAGCAAACCAGGATCGCGCCGTCCATCTGCGCAGCACCGGTAATCATGTTCTTTACATAGTCGGCGTGGCCCGGGCAGTCAACGTGAGCATAGTGACGGGTAGCTGTCTCGTATTCAACGTGTGCGGTGTTAATGGTAATACCGCGCGCCTTTTCTTCCGGCGCTGCATCGATCTGGTCGTAAGCCTTGGCTTCACCACCAAACTTCTTGGACAACACCATAGTGATTGCCGCAGTCAGCGTAGTCTTACCGTGATCGACGTGGCCAATCGTACCGACGTTGACGTGCGGCTTGGTACGTTCAAATTTGCTCTTTGCCATGACTTTTCCTTATCAATGTCAAACGTTAACAATAATTACTAAATTTGGTGCCCATGGCGAGAATCGGACTCGCGACCTCTCCCTTACCAAGGGAGTGCTCTACCACTGAGCCACATGGGCGGAATTGAAACTGGAGCGGGTGAAGGGAATCGAACCCTCGTCGTAAGTTTGGAAAACTTCTGCTCTACCATTGAGCTACACCCGCAAGATTTCCTATCAAACAACATTGTCAAATCCGCCGCACAAGCCGGATTTAAACTTAATTCTGGTGGAGGGGGAAGGATTCGAACCTTCGTACTCTGAGAGGGCAGATTTACAGTCTGCTGCCTTTAACCACTCGGCCACCCCTCCAAAACTGGAGCAGCATTGTGATCGTTTCCGACCACAGTGTCAACTGTTTTTTAATTTATTTTGCTTCTATACAGTGCGGATTGTGCATGCGCTTGCAAACCTTCGCCAAAAGCCAGCGTTGCCGCGATCTTTCCCAAGGTCTGCGCGCCTTGCTCCGATACCATAATCAAACTGCTGCGCTTCTGAAAATCGTACACACCCAATGGCGATGAAAAACGAGCGGTTCCAGAAGTAGGCAGCACATGATTCGGCCCGGCACAGTAATCCCCCAGCGCCTCGGAGGTATGACGACCCATAAAGATGGCGCCGGCGTGTTTCAACCTGGGCAACCAGGCTTGCGGATCGGCAACCGACATCTCCAGATGCTCAGGCGCGATGCGATTACTGATTGCGCAGGCTTCTTCGAGGCTAGCCACGTGAATCAATGCACCGCGATTTTCCAGCGCTGTTTTGATGATTTCGCGACGCGGCATTTGAGCCAGCAAGCGATCAGCACTTTCCGCTACCGCCTGAATAAAGCCGGCATCGGGCGAGAGCAAAATTGCCTGCGCCAACTCATCATGCTCGGCCTGTGAAAACAGATCCATCGCAATCCAGTCCGGATTGGTCAAACCATCGCAAATCACCAGAATTTCCGACGGACCTGCAATCATGTCGATACCGCAGATACCAAAAACACGGCGCTTCGCAGCTGCCACATAGGCATTTCCCGGACCGACTATCTTGTCAACCTTCGGAATGGTTGCCGTACCGTATGCCAGAGCAGCAACGGCCTGTGCACCACCAATGGTAAACACACGATCCACACCGGACAGGTATGCCGCTGCCAGCACCAGCTGATTCTTGACGCCATCAGGTGTCGGAACCACCATGATCAGCTCGGCAACACCCGCCACCTTGGCGGGCAGCGCATTCATCAGCACTGACGACGGATAGGCCGCTTTGCCGCCCGGCACATACAGTCCAACCCGATCCAGCGGTGTTACCTGCTGCCCCAGTAAAGTACCATCTGCATCGGTATAGCTCCACGATGCCTGCAGCTGCTTCTGGTGATAGTCTGTGACGCGCTGTGCTGCCGCTTCCAGTGCCGCGCGCTGATCCGCCGGCAAACCTTCAAATGCGGCGCGCAATTCTGCACGCGGCAACTCCATCTCAGGCGCACTCGCCAATGCCAAACGGTCAAACCTGCCCGTATATTCCAGTACCGCTGCATCACCGCGCAGTCGAACGTCATTCAGGATCGCGGCTACCGTTTCTTCCAGCTTTTCATCCGCCGTGGCTTCATAAGCCAACAAGGCATCCAGCTCTGCGCTGAAATTTTCGTCTTTGCTTGATAATTGTCTGATTTTCATTTTATAAAAACCCTTATTTTTCAATAGCTTGCGAGAATGCATCCAGCATAGGTTGAATCAGGCTGCGCTTTAATTTGAGCGCAGCCTGATTCACGACAAGGCGCGATGATACATCGCTGATATGCTCGACCGCCTTGAGATTGTTGGCCTTGAGCGTGCCGCCGCTGCTCACCAGATCGACAATCACGTCAGACAAACCGACCAGCGGCGCCAATTCCATCGAACCATACAACTTGATCAGGTCGATATGCACGCCCTTGGCCGCAAAATGATCGCGCGCCGCCTTAACGTATTTGGTGGCCACGCGCAATCTTGCGCCCTGTTTAACCGCAGACTCATAATCAAAATCATTGTGCACCGCCACCATCATCCGGCAACGTGCGATATTCAAATCCAGCGGCTGATACAGACCTTCCCCGCCGTGCTCATTCAACACATCCTTGCCCGCCACACCGATGTCAGCTGCACCGTATTGCACGTAGGTGGGAACGTCGGAGGCGCGCACAATAATCAACCGCACATCTGCGCGATTGGTATCCAGTATCAACTTGCGTGACGTTTCCGGATCGTCCAACGCCACAATACCTGCGGCGGCCAGTAAAGGCAGGGTTTCTTCAAAAATGCGGCCTTTGGATAGCGCAATCGTAATCATCGTAATCTCCTAGCTCTGACGGCGTATCTTCGCGCCTAGCGCGGACAGCTTGGCTTCAATATGTTCATAACCGCGATCCAGATGATAAATGCGATCCACGATGGTTTCTCCCTGAGCCACCATACCCGCAATCACCAGCGAAGCCGATGCGCGCAGGTCTGTAGCCATGACGGTCGCACCTTCCAGCTGCTTGCAACCCTGAATCACAGCGGTATTGCCCTCGATTTCAATTTGCGCACCCAGCCGTTGCAACTCCTGCACATGCATGAAGCGATTTTCAAAAATCGTTTCAATCACAATTGAGCTGCCTTCAGCAATGGAATTCAACGCCATGAATTGCGCCTGCATATCGGTCGGGAAAGCCGGATAAGGCGCGGTCCGCACGTTGACAGCCTTAGGGCGGCCTGACATGGATAAAGCGATGCGATCACCCGCCACATCGATTTTCGCTCCTGTTTCGCGCAATTTATCCAGAACGCTATCAAGCGTGTCCGCACGCGCACCGGTTAGCGTAATCTGCCCTCCCGTTGCCGCAGCCGCAACCAGAAATGTCCCGCTCTCGATACGATCCGGCATCACGGCATAGCTTGCACCATGCAACCGATCGACACCTGCGATAGTAATCTTGTCGCTGCCGGCACCTTCGATCTTTGCCCCCATCGCAATCAGGCAGTTCGCCAGATCCACAACTTCCGGCTCACGCGCCGCATTTTCCAGAACCGTAATGCCATCGGCCAGCACTGCCGCCATCATCAGGTTTTCGGTGCCGGTAACGCTGATTAAATCGAAACAAATGTGCGCACCATGCAGGCGTTTGGCGACCGCATGTATATAGCCATGCTCGATATGAATTTCCGCGCCCATCGCCTGTAAACCCTTGATGTGCAAGTCCACAGGTCGGGAACCGATGGCGCAACCGCCAGGTAAGGACACGCGCGCTTCACCAAAACGGGTCAGCAAAGGCCCCAGCACCAGAATCGCGGCACGCATGGTTTTCACCATGTCATAAGGCGCTTCCAGTTTATCAACCTGAGCCGCAATAAATGTTGCCGCTTGCAATTCTGTATCAACCCGAACGCCCATTTGCTGCAACAACCTGACCATGGTTTTCACGTCGTGCATATCCGGCAAGTTACTGAGATGCAACTCATCCGCCGTCAATAAACTGGCGCACATGATAGGCAGCGCCGCGTTTTTTGCACCGGAAATCCGCACTTCACCGTTGAGACGATAACCGCCTTGAATTGCTAGTTTTTGCATAAATTTAGTCGCTAGTAGGTAGTCGCAAGTCGCAAGTTAACTTCTCAACTAACGACTAACGACTAACGACTAATGGCTGCTCCCCCATTCTTCTGGTGTATAGGTTTTCATGGATAGTGCGTGAATTTCGCCACGCATACGGTCGCCCAAAGACTGATAGACAAGTTGATGGCGTTGAATACGGCTCTTGCCGGCAAATTCCTCACTGACCACGATAGCCTCGAAATGCTGACCATCTCCGGAAACGCTTAAATGCGTCGTCTTCATGCCCTGCTCGATGCCATGTTGAATACTTTCCGGGGTGACCATTGCTATCCTAGGCTGATTTATAAATGCTTGTTTTATTTGAATTATTGCGGCAACATCTCGGCCACGCCATACAGATCCGCCAGACTCAGCAGAGCATCAGGCAGACCCGTTACACGTAAGCTGCGATTTTTACTCTGAGCGACTCTTGACCAGCCCAGCAACATGCTGACAGCTGCAGAATCAACCGCTTCGACCTTTGAGAGATCCACCAGCAAGTCCTCTGACGCAAGATGTTGCAAACCAGTCTGATACAAGGCCGGAACGGTAGACATCGTCAAACGGCCGCTCAAAATCAAGCTGTCGCCTGTCTTTGTAATCACTTCGCGTCTGCCTTATGTACTGTAGCAGCACCGGCATTCATGCCGGACAGCTCCTTGATCAGTGCATCGATGCCCGACTGCTGAATGGTTGTCGAAAATTGACCACGGTAATTGGTGACCATACTCACCGCTTCAATGACTACGTCGTATACCTTCCATCCATCAGCCATTTTTTCCATCTTGTAATCAACAGTGGTTGGCTGACCACCCGACTTGATAATGCGGGTATTGACGATAACCTCCTTATCAACAGCGACCATCTTCAATGGCTTTACCTCCACCTTCTGATCGCGGTACAAGGTAAATGCATTGGTATAGGTTCGCACCAGCATATTACGGAACTCGGCCACCAGAGCCTTTTGTTGCTCGGGAGTTGCTTGCTTCCAATACTTGCCCACAGCCAATTGGGTCATGTGGGTAAAGTCAAAATTAGGCAATACCTTGGCATCGACCAGCGCCAGAATTTTTTTATGATTGTCCGCCTTGCTGCCAGAATCCTGCTTGACGATGGCAATCACTTCTTCCGCAGTCGCCTTGATCAGCGCATCAGGAGCAAGCATTTCAGCATGCGCCGCGCCCGCTACATATGACAAACCCAAAACCATTCCCAGTACAAATTTCTTCATTTCAACTCCTATTTAGTCGCTTCTGCAGCCTTGCTATACATGAACTTGCCGATCAAATCTTCCAGCACCATCGCAGATTGCGTTTGCTTTATCTGCTCACCATTTTTCAGCATCTCAGTCTCACCTCCCGGTACCAGGCCGATGTACTGCTCACCCAGCAAGCCTGAAGTGAGCACATTGGCAAAGGTATCCTTGGGGAACTGATAACGTTTGTCCAGGCTCATCACCACGTTAGCCTCGTAACGCTCTGTATCGAGCGAAATTGAAGTCACACGACCAACCAGCACACCCGCGCTTCTGATCGACGCCTTGGGCTTCAATCCGCCAATATTAGAAAAATAGGCATGCACCTGATAGGCTTCGGAGACATTGTATGTACCGAGATTCCCGACCTTCATTGCCAGCATCACCAACGCAGCGATACCCGCTACCACAAACATGCCTACCCATAAATCCAACGTCGTCCGTTCCATCTCTCAAGCCCCTCTAAACATGATTGCAGTCAACACAAAGTCCAACATCAAAATCGCCAGCGATGAAGTGACGACCGTCCGCGTGGTCGCCCCCGACACCCCTTCGGCTGTGGGCGGCGCATCAAAACCCTCGAACAGCGCAATCACGGTGACCACCGTGCCGAATACCAGACTCTTGATAATTCCATTCATGATATCTTCGCGAAAATCGACCGCCGCCTGCATTTGCGACCAGAAAGATCCTTCATCCACACCGATCTGCACCACACCAACCAGATAACCGCCGAATATCCCCACCGCGCTGAATAATGCGGCCAGCAATGGCATGGAAATCACACCGGCCCAGAAACGCGGCGCCACGATGCGTGCGATCGGATTCACTGCCATCATCTCCATCGCCGAAATCTGCTCGGTTGCTTTCATCAGACCGATTTCCGCCGTCATCGCCGAACCGGCGCGACTGGCAAATAACAATGCAGCCATTACCGGCCCCAGTTCTCGCACCAGTCCCAGCGCCACCATCACGCCCAACGCAGATTCGGAACCATAACGCTTGAGCGTCTCATAGCCTTGCAATCCCAGCACCATACCGACGAACAGTCCAGCCACAATGATGATGATCAGCGACATCACGCCAGTGGAAAATAACTCTTTAATAATCAGATGAAAACGTCGGAAGCTATTCCCGGAATACAACAAGGTGAGGAAAAAGAAACGCGCCGCCACACCGATACGCCAAACTGCGTCAACGATGCGATGTCCGATTGCTCTTATCGTACTAACTACTGCCATAATGTCAGGCCCGTAAATTTAAAGCTTGGCGATAATCGACGCCGGGGTAATGAAAAGGCACCGGGCCATCCATTTCGCCATGTACAAACTGGCGAACAAAATCTGTGTCGCAGGCACGCAATTCATCAGGCGTACCTTCTGCAACAATCACGCCGCCCGCCATGAAATAGACGTAATCCACGATCTTCAGCGACTCTTGTATGTCATGCGTGACGATAATCGAGGTAGCGCCTAACGCATCGTTCAGACGGCGAATCAGATCACCGATGACTGTCATTGAAATCGGATCAAGCCCGGCAAACGGTTCGTCATACATGATCAGCATCGGGTCGAGCGCCACCGTGCGGGCCAGCGCCACGCGCCGCGCCATTCCACCGGACAACTCGGACGGCATCATATTTTGCGCACCGCGCAATCCCACCGCGTGCAGCTTCATGATGACCAGATTGTGAATGATGTCCTCGGGCAAATCGGTGTGCTCTCGCATTTGAAAGGCCACGTTGTCATACACCGACATGTCGGTAAATAGCGCGCCAAACTGAAACAACATACCCATCTTGCGACGCATCGCATACAGGCCATCCTGATCCAGTTCATGCATCACCTGCCCGTCCATCTTGACGTAACCTTTGGTAGGCTTTAGCGCGCCGCCGATATGACGCAACAGCGTTGTCTTGCCGCAACCGCTCAATCCCATGATGGCAACTAACTTTCCTTTCGGAAACGTCATATTGATACCCTGCAGAACAGGGCGTTTATCATAGGTAAAATTAAGATCGCGAATTTCGACTAGGGCAGACGGTGACAAAATAGAATCCAAAAAACAAGTTGTACATTCTAAACGATAGCAGAGGCAATGCTCAACCCTTACCTTCAGCTGGGCATGCGACAAGGTGACTATCGAAAAGTTCCTGCAGCGTCACATCCGTATTTAATTCAAGCTGTGCTGCACATGTTGCAAGCCATTGTTTCAGCGGGTCATCCTCCTGCTCGGCCAGAATCGTACTTTTATCCAAAACAAACAAATGCAGCAACTCCGTTGCGCGGATATGACCGACATCGCGCATCATCAGCCAGCCCTGCCCCTCCGCCTTGCGCACCAGATCAGCGCTGGCCAGCTGCTCCATAATCCGCTCCAGCGTGTAATAACCCAAATGCAGTTTTTTCGACAACGCAGGGATCGTCATGACTGCCCCCCGCTGCATACCAACCGACATGATTTGCAACACCCGCAGCGCATCCAGCATTTCGACCACACCCGACAAATGCTGGGCTTGCGGCGTACGCCAATGAGGAAGAGAGGCCGCGACCACCGCGCCCAACAGTATCGTCAGCCAGGAGAAATAAACCCACATCAGGAAAATCGGCACGCTGGCGAATGCGCCGTAGACTAACTTATAAGTCGGAAAGTGGCTGATGTAATAACCGAATACCCGGTTCATCGTTTCAAATAGCGCCGCTGCCACGATGCCGCCGATCAGTGCGTGGGTGTGCGGCACATAGCGATTCGGCACGAGCCGGAACAGCATCGCGAACGCCAGTGTGGTAAGCAACACCGGCAAGGCCTTCAGCATCCCGACACCGAAGATGGGAATATGTTTTGCATAGCCCATCGACAAGCCGACTAGCCAGGAAGTCAACGACAGACTCGCGCCCACCAAGACAGGCGCCAGCGTGAGCACCGCCCAGTAAATAACCAGACGCTTGAACATGGCACGCGGCCGGGTTACTCGCCAGATGGTATTGAAGGCATGATCTATCGTCAGCATCATCAGCATCGCCGTCACAGCAAGAAACGCCACACCAACCGCACTCAGGCGCCCGGCGCTCTCGGCAAATTGCTCCATATATTGGGTAATCACTTTCCCTGCCGTTTCCGGCATCAGATTACCCAGCAGATAGGTTTTAATCTGTGCGGAAAAATCACCAAATACCGGAAATGCAGAAAAGAGTGTCAGCGCGATGGTAATCAGCGGCACCAGTGACAGCAATGTAGTAAAGTCAGGCTGGATGCGATCTGCACACACCGATCCTGCATAAAACGCATCGCTACAAAGCGAATAAAGTTCTGTAAGTCCTGACCTTGCATGCTGGTGTCTAGTCTTTATAATGCGCGCATGATAACCGACAAAGAAATTCTGGTGCTGTATTATAGCCAGCACGGCGCAACACGACAGATGGCGCAACTCATTGCACGCGGCATCGAGACCATTCCCGGGATACGAGCCCGCGTGCGTACCGTCCCGAAAATTTCCAGCGCATGTGAGGCAACAGAGCCTGCTATTCCTGATTCCGGCGCGCCCTACGCCCAGCCACGAGATCTGGAAGAATGCATGGGCCTGGCGCTGGGCAGTCCGACGCGTTTTGGCAACATGTCAGCCGCAATGAAGTACTTCTGGGATGGCACAGGTGAACTTTGGATGAAGCATGCATTAGTTGGCAAGCCCGCAGCGCTTTTCACCTCCAGCAGCAGCATGCACGGCGGGCAGGAAAGCACGCTGCTGTCGATGATGCTGCCGCTATTACATCATGGCATGCTCATCACTGGCATTCCTTACTCCGAACCCGAGCTGGCCAGCACCCTGAGCGGCGGCACACCCTACGGCGCAAGTCATGTTGCCGGATTGACCAGCGATCAGGCCATTTCTGACACCGAGAAAAAACTATGCATGGCGCTTGGTCGTCGACTGGCACTCACCGCATTAAAACTGGCATCATGAGCAACGCCACCGAAGCACGCCGATTGTTGCGCAGCCATCGCTATGGCGCGTTAAGTACGCTATCGCAGAAGCTTGAAGGCTACCCGTTTGGCTCCATCACACCCTATCTGGTGGATCACGATGGTAGCCTGCTGATCTATATCAGCGCGCTGGCCGAGCACACCAGAAACATCGAGCATGACTCCCGCGTCAGTCTGATTACACACAATCAAGGCGACCCGAACATTCAGATGCAAGGACGGGTGACGGTCGCAGGCAATGCTCAACGCCTTAACGACCAGAAAAGCCCATGCGCGCGTTACCTGCGCCACTTCCCCGAAGCCGCCGACCTGATGATGCTCGATTTTTTCTTCTACCGCATCCAGCCCGTGGCCATCCGCTACATTGGCGGCGTGGGCCGAATCCACTGGGTCAGTATGGAAGCCTATAGCATTGCGCAAGCCGCACTCTTTGCACAACATGAAGAAGCTAGTCTTCATGAAATCAACACTCATCAGCAGAACACCGTCCACCGCCTGCTACAGAAATACCATGGTATAGAAGGACACGGTGCGCAGGTGGTGTCACTGGACTGTGACGGGCTGAGCGTGCGTTGCGACGACCGCGTCTTCCGGCTTGATTTTGCTGAGACCTTGAGCAACCCTGCTCAGCTCAAATCCTTATCCACCAGAAATTACCATACCGCCTAGAAAACGCTTAGCCACATCAGTGATTGCAAGCGCAAAGCTCTTAGCAAGAATTGAGCTGTTTCACCAGAGAACACAGAGGTCACAGAGTAAAACTACCAGTTGTATCGAAATGTCTATTCACCTTTTAAGTGTATCCACGAAAGATGAAACAATTTCCGAACGCTCTGTGAACTCGGTGGCTTGAACTAAGATTTTTAGGTGTATCGTAAGCCCGTTTTTCATTGCTACAGGACAGCGGCCACGCATAAATATTTGCGCAACCTCATCTTTCTATGGATAATGCTCGGCCTAGCCTATAACCAGTATGCGCACACCCGCCGCATCCAATCACCCGCAAGGAATAAAAATGAAAGCAAATACCCATCCTGATTACCATGAAATTACCGTAACCTGCAGTTGCGGCAATTGTTTCAAGACTCATTCATCGATGGCTAAAACCACGCTGAACGTTGAAGTTTGCTCTGAATGCCACCCGTTCTACACCGGCACACAGAAGATTGTGGATACCGCTGGCCGTATTGACAAATTCCGTCAAAAGTACGGCACAAAGGCCGCTGCTTAAAAAAGCACCGGCGCGAGGGAACTCTTCGCACGCCAACCCATCGAAGGGCAGCATTTGCTGCCCTTTGTTGTTTTCGGCGAAAGCACTTTCATAATTCACAAGGAATATCCATGCGTTTTCTGATCATTAGCCTGATTCTTTCACTGCTCGCAGGGTGCGCACAAAACCCGGTCACCGGGTCGAATGATTTCGTGATGATGTCGGAAAGCCAGGAAATCTCCATCGGCCGTCAAAACGACGAGCAGGTCAAAAAACAATACAAGGTTTACGGGTCAAAAGCCCTGCAAGACTATGTGAACGGCGTCGGACAGCGCATTGCCAAACAAAGTCATCGCTCCAACCTGCAATATCACTTCACCGTGCTGGATACGCCGGACATCAACGCCTTCGCTCTGCCCGGCGGCTACGTCTACATCACACGCGGCATCCTTGCTTACCTGAATTCGGAAGCCGAACTGGCGGCCGTACTAGGACATGAAATCGGCCACGTAACGGCGCGCCACGGGGTGCGCCAGCAAAGTGCCGCGCAAGCCGCGAACATCGGCATGACCATCGCGTCCATCTTTGTGCCGCAAATCAATACGGCAGGTGGCAGCAATCTGGCCAACCTCGTCGGTGGTGCATTGCTGTCCGGTTATGGACGCGAACACGAATTAGAAGCAGACAGACTCGGCGCCGAGTATCTGACACGCACGGCATATGACCCGCAAGCCATCATCACCGTGATCGGCGTACTGAAAAATCAGGAGTTGCAGGACACCCAACTTGCCAAGCAGGAAGGCCGCGAACCACGCCGCTATCATGGCGTGTTTGCCAGCCACCCGGACAATGACACGCGCCTTAAGCAGGCGGTGGGTGAGGCGGAAAAAAACGTTTCCCCCCATGCGCATTTTACAGGACGCCGTGAATTCCTCGCCGCCACCGAGGGGTTGGTATTCAACGACAACAGCGATCAGGGCATCGTACGATACAACGCCTTCTACCATGGTGATCTCGGCATCGCCGTACAATTTCCAAAAACCTGGCAAGTACACAATCTGCCAACCGCGCTGGTCGCCGTCAGCCCGCAGGGCGAAGTGCAGATGCAAATGAAACTGGACGAATCACCTGACGGCACACCGGGCGAGTACGCTCGCCGCCTGACGAGCTATGGTGCGCAGATTACAACAATCAACGTTAATGGATTACCCGCAGCACTGTTCGAACTGCCTGACACAGCAGGCGGGGTTGTTTTTCATAACAAACAGGCTTTCATTCTGCTGGCAAAAGGCAAAAGCAATGACAAGCTGGCAGCCCATCGCGATGAAATCATCAGGACAGTGCGCAGCTTCCATGCTGTCACTGCCAATGAGCGCCAACTGCTCAAACCGCTCACCCTGCATGTCATCACCGCGCGACCAGGCGACACCTTTGCCGGCCTCGCACAAGACTCGCCGCTCGGCGAATCAGCAGAGAGCTACCTGCGTCTGATTAACGCCAGTTTTCCCAGCGGGGAACCACAGGCCGGACAGCTTATCAAGCTAGTCCGATAAAACCAGTTTAAAACCTGTTTTCGGTTTACAGTTCTCCGTTAACCGAAAACAGCAAACCTCAAACCATAAACTTAACCCTAATGTATTTCATCAAACCTACCGACCCGAACCCCATCACGCCAGCCAAGGCCTTTATGCTGGGCCTGCTCTGCCTTGCCTGGCTGGGCACAGGGCTGATCGGGCATGATCCGTGGAAACCGGATGATGCATACAGTTTCGGCATCATTTATTCCATACTGCAAGGCGGCAACTGGCTAGTCCCCAGCCTCGCAGGTGAGCCGTTCATGGCCAATCCGCCACTGTTCTACTGGACGGCAGCGATTTCTGCCAAGCTATTTGCACCACTGCTGCCACTGCACGATGGCGCACGTCTTGCCAGCGGTTTTTATAACGTGTTGATGCTGTTGTTTCTGGGCCTGACAGGACGCAAATTGTATGGCGAAAATCGTGGCTGGGCCGCCGCTATCATCCTGATAGGCTGCCTCGGCATGTTAGTGCGGGCTCACCAGCTGATCACCGATCTGGCGCTGCTCGCCGGTTGCGCAATGATGCTCTACGGCTTTGCTCACAGCCAGGAGCGCGCAATGCGCGCCGGCATCTGGATGGGCACCGGAGTCGGCATCGGATTCATGTCCAAAGGGTTTATCGCACCCGCGTTGTTCTTGCTGATTGCAGCGCTGTTGCCTGCTTTATTCCAGAACTGGCGTAACCGCAATTACGCGGCCAGCCTCGGTCTGGCCATCCTTTGTACCTTGCCCTGGCTCGTCGTCTGGCCATTTCTGCTCTATCAGCATGCGCCAAAACTATTCACCGAGTGGGCGTGGCAGCACAATATCGGCAACTGGATTAATTTTGTTCATACAGGGCCCAGCAAAGACGCCTTATATTACCTGAAAAACCTGCCATGGCTGGCCTGGCCTGCCTTGCCGCTGGCGGCTTGGGCGGTTTGGCGTGAGCGCAAACGTCTGATGCAACGCGACGATCTGCAGTTGCCACTGGTAAGTTTCCTCGTGATGTTCGTCGTACTGAGCCTGGTGCCCAACATCAAGGAAGTGTTCGCCCTGCCCATGCTGCTGCCCATCGTACTGCTGGCCACCGCCTCACTCTCCATGCTAAAACGAGGAGCTGCCAACGCACTGGACTGGTTCGGCCTGATGACCTTCGCGCTGATTGCCATCCTGATGTGGTGGGGATGGGCAGGCCTGTTGCTGGACAACCACGCCAAGATCACACTCTGGCTGAAAGACTACCAACCCGGTTTCGAACCGGATTTTCATACCATACCATTCGGCATCGCCGTGACTGCCACCCTGCTGTGGCTGCTACTGGTATGGCGCGTAGGTCGGTCGATGCGCCGCGCGGTGGTCAACTGGGCGTCAGGCATCACACTGATCTGGGTGCTGGCGATGACACTGTGGCTCCCTTGGCTGGACAGCGGCAAGAGCTACCGCACCATGGTCGCCTCGCTGCAACAGGCCCTACCCACCGAGTACAACTGCATCGCGCGCAACACGGCCCTGGGCGAGAGTCAACGCGCCATGCTGCACTATTTCGGCAATATCATCACCCGCCGTGATCCGGCACGTTTCTGCGAGTTACGTTTGATTCAGGGTGAAAAAATATCCAGACCGCTGATGGATGAATCGCGCTACGAGAAAATATGGGAAGGCAGCCGCAAGACCGACAAAAACGAACAGTACCGGCTGTACAAGGAAATCAGAAAGTAGCCGGTCACAAGGGATAAGGGATAAGGGATAAGGGCCTACACTTCATCTGAGATTTTTCGATACCAGAGCCACACCCCTGCCCCGATTATCAGCAGCCATCCCATCAGCCTCGTAAAACCTGCGATTGTACTGTCCCAATGCAGCACGCCCCAACGGCTAAAAATCTCCGTCCAGTCGTGCTCACCGTTACCTACTAGCGGCAAAATCTGGGCACGTGCATCCGCCATATACACGGCGATATTGAACAGATTCTCGCCCAGCCACAACACGGCAAATGCAAAAGACAATGCGGCACGCTGACGATAAAACGAAAAACCGGCGGTTAACGGAAACATCAGCTGCCCCAGCGTCCCCCCATACACGGTAAGCCTGTCGCTTAACAAGCTGAACAGAGGATGTCCGGCCTCGTGAAATGCCAGATTGGCACTGTCCAGCAGAAACACCCAATGCTCTCCGGTATGTGACCGCCATAAAACCAGCATCGCAGCTGCCACGAACCCCGCTAGTCCCCAAGCCGGGACAGGCATCCATTCACCGTCCGCAGCAGTTCCGCTATCCATTGCTCAGGCGCTCAGTGTTTTGATCTGAATACCGCGCCGCGCTGCCACCTGCAGTGCCGCATTAGCAATTTTTTCGCCCGATGCATGTTCCTCGCCATCAGGAAAGCGCGCCAGCACGGCATGGGCGAATTCGCTGATAGTTGATAAATAACAGTTTTTATCTTTAGACAGAGGGCGCGCTGCCTGAAACAACAACATCCCTTTTCGTCTTGTAATCGCGAGCAGGTACAAATCAAAGCCATGCGCTGCAACCTGATTGTCACGCACCTCAAAAAACTGTGTGGCACTGCTTTGCGCAGCCTCATCGGATGAGGCAATTTGATTGGCGAGTGCTTCGATAAACGTCTGCGCCAGGTTCAGCTGTGGCGCAAGGGTCAGGTGATATTGCCCCGGTCGCTCAATGACCAGCGGATTTTCCAGCGGCGGCGTTTTGCCGGGCCGGAAAAAAATCAGGAACAGCATGCACAACGTAATGAGTGTAGCGGTTTCAATCATGACATCAATGTTTCCGGTTTACAGTTCACGGTTATCAAACATTCCCTGCTATCTTCGGCGTTGCGCACACCACATCCGCGTTCTGTGCACGGTGGCGCAAGGCATGATCGATCAGTACCAGCGCCAGCATCGCTTCGGCGATTGGCGTGGCGCGGATACCGACACAGGGATCGTGTCGACCATGTGTTTCCACCATCACCGGCTCACCTTGCAGGTTGATGGAACGGCGCGGGATACGGATGCTGGAGGTAGGCTTGATCGCCAGGTGAACCACGATATCCTGACCGGTAGAGATGCCGCCGAGAATACCGCCTGCGTGATTGGACAAAAATCCAGCCGGAGTCATCTCGTCGCCGTGTTCGCTGCCTTTCTGCGCCACACAGCCGAAACCATCGCCGATTTCAACACCCTTTGCGGCGTTAATGCCCATCAAGGCGTAAGCAATTTCAGCATCCAGCCTGTCATACACCGGTTCGCCCCAACCTACCGGCACATTTTCTGCGACTACAGTCAGCTTCGCGCCAATGGAATCGCCGGATTTACGCAAGCTGTCCATATAATCTTCCAGAGGGGCGACCACACTTGGGTCCGCTGCGAAAAATGGGTTGTCATTCACGCCATCCCAGCTCTTGAACGGCATATCGATTTCGCCCAGTTGCGAAATAAAGCCGCGTATTACCACCCCGTAGCGCTCTGCCAACCACTTCTTGGCAATCGCCCCGGCCGCCACGCGCACCGCCGTCTCGCGCGCCGAAGAACGTCCGCCGCCGCGATGGTCGCGAAATCCGTATTTTTGCGTGTAGGTGTAATCCGCGTGTCCGGGACGGAACGTCTCACTGATATTACCGTAATCCTTACTGCGCTGATCCTCGTTGCGGATCAAGAGTGCGATCGGCGTGCCGGTCGTCTTGCCCTCAAACACACCCGAGAGAATTTCCACGGTATCCGATTCGCGTCGTTGCGTGACATGGCGCGAGGTGCCGGGTTTACGCCTGTCCAGATCATGCTGGATGTCGGCTTCGCATAAAGCCAATCCGGGAGGGCAGCCGTCCACCACGCAGCCGATGGCCGCACCGTGCGATTCGCCGAACGAAGTCACTGTAAAAAGGGTACCGAAGGTGTTTCCTGACATAACCAATCCCGTCGAAAAGATGCGCAAATAAGGTGTGCAGTTTAACATAGCCGCCTGTTCCAATTGAAAAGTGAGCGTTCCCTTGAAAGCCATTCTGATGACCGCCGCAGGCATCACTCCGCTGAACTCCGAGCTGCGTGCCAAACCCGCATACCAACTGTTAATCTCGCGTAATCTTTTTAATCTGCGGATAAATGTGTTTCTGAATTTTTCGTAACTTTTATGAAAAAAAAGGGAGGGGATAAAATGAATCTCATCGACACTCACTGCCATCTGGACGCTGCCGAATTCGGCGGTCAGCAAGCCGAATTACTGCAAGCCGCTCAAGCCGCCGGTATCGGTCGCATCGTGGTGCCAACGGTTGCGCGCGCCAATTTCGCCGACGTACAGCGCTTGTGCGATCAGTACTCAAATTGTTTTCCCGCTTACGGCATTCACCCGATGTTTGTGGACGATGCAACGCCAGATGACTTGCTGATATTGCGCGACTATTTACGCGAACATCAGCCTGTCGCGATCGGTGAAATCGGTCTGGATTTTTTCATCGAACATTACGACCAGGCTCGACAGGAGTATTTTTTCGTCGAACAACTCAAGCTGGCGCGCGAATTCGACCTGCCGGTGCTGCTGCATACCCGCCGATCGCAGGACACCATCCTCAAGCACCTGCGCCAGATCAAGGTGTGCGGCGGCATAGCCCATGCCTTCAGCGGCAGCCGCTCACAGGCGGACGAGTTCATCAAACTTGGTTTCAAACTTGGCTTCGGCGGCGCAATGACCTATCCGCGCGCCACGCGCCTGCATGAATTAGCCAAAACCCTGCCGCTGTCATGCCTTGTGATGGAAACCGATGCACCGGACATGCCACCTGAATTTGTAGCGCGCGGACTGCCGAACAAGCCGGAGTACCTGCATCGCATCGCTCAAACCATGGCAGACCTGCGCGGCATCTCGCTTGAAGAACTTGCGCAGGCGACCACAGAAAATGCACAGGCCGTGCTGAACAGATTACCCCGCGTCAATTAAAGATCGGTTACAAAACCGCGACTAAAAAAGGCGACCTGAGGGTCGCCTTTAACTTTCCCCGCATATAAGACTTATCCCTGGGCACGCTTAACAAGAGCTGAATCGGCTCGCCTAGGCCAAATTACATAGGCTGTTTGGCATATTGACCGACACCCTGATTGCGACTACGGTGCAAGCCAGTGTGGGTTGAAATAAACCGTGGTCCGCCTTTCAACCACAACCACATTATTTCTCAAAACATAACTAACAGAACAGACAGGTACGAAATCCCCGTTTTTTTGTTATAAAGAAAACTGATTCTCCCGTCTTTTAAAAATATTTTCCGGGGATGCGCGGAACGACAAGATAACGTTGAAGTCAGGTTAGCCACACCGTTCCGGCAGGCCCATCTTCAATTCTTCTCGTTCTGCTGAAACTTACCTCTAAATATTTCAGCTCGTAGCAGTGTTAGCAATCATCCTCATCGGGAGCCAACATGGCACAAAGAGACATTTGTCAGGCAGCAATTGATCTGGTCAAGTCCTACGAGGGAATTCCCGATGGGAACCCTGCAACCGTGAACATTGACCCTTATCTCGATCCTGTCAACATCTGGACCATAGGCTGGGGTCATGCCTTACGCTACGATGGGCGATTCCTCAAGGGTGAGGCTGACCGCGCGCAAATGCGCGCCCTCTACCCGGAAGGCATTACCCTTGCCCAAGCCGAAGCGCTGCTGCATGCCGATCTGATTGATACCGGGCGTGACGTCCAGACGATGCTGGCGGTGCAAGTCAATGACAACGAATTCGGCGCACTCACCAGCTTTGCATTCAACTTAGGGTGCGGCAACCTGCGCAGTTCCACACTACTCAAAAAACTTAACGCCAATGACCGTACTGGCGCAGCGGACCAGTTCCTGCGCTGGGTACGTGCTGACGGCAAGGTGCTTCCAGGTCTGGTCAAGCGTCGCGCAGCCGAACGCTCACTGTTTCTGGCAAAAACAACATCTGGGGATTTATCATGAAAATCGTTGGAGCAGTTATATTGTCTGCGGGCTTGATCTTCGCCGGAATTTCGACAGACGTTCAGTCTGAGACTGCAAGTCTGAAAGCTGCTGTCGGAATCCCGTTCAGCATTAGGATAAACGATGACAAAAATTGCAGCACAATAAAACCCTACGATCAAATCAGCCTGCTAATCAACGGCATGGAAACCGGTCTGCATCCTCTGGGATGCGATCCTGCCACCAAAGAACTGGCTTTTGCGATTAAAAAAGGTGACATAACGCCATCGCCTTCGACAAACACGGCTTGGCAGGTCATCCTTGGCAGCCCATGGGATACGGTCAAATCGAATTTCCAGCGGGAATTGCGCTATACGGTATCCCAGCCTGACGAATCGCCAGACGCTCAAACTTTAAGCAGCGGAAAGCTGAGTTTACTGATCGCCAATCTTGGCTTTGGCCTGCTAGGTGCAGGACTGGGTGCGGCACTATGGATCACACTGGTGTATTTGGGATACAACTCGGGTATGTTGCGAGACGACGGCAATCAAGGTTACACCCTGAAACAACGCACCTATAGCCTGGGGCGTGTGCAGATGGCCTGGTGGTTCGGGATTGTCATGAGCGCATATATCTTTCTGTGGGCGATGACACGAGAGATTCCTGCGCTGGGCAGCCAGGCCTTATTGCTAATGGGAATCTCGGGGGTTACAGGCCTGACGTCTGTCGGACTGAATGCAGGCATGCAAAAACAATTACCTGTCAGCAGCGGAAAGTTTTTCGAAGACCTGTTGACGGATGCATATGGAATTACCCTGCATCGCTTCCAGATGCTGGCGATGACCGCGATCCTTGGTGTCATGTTCGTCATTCACGTTGTCACCACCCTGACCATGCCCGAGTTCGACGGCACGTTGCTGGCGCTGATGGGAATCGCTGGTGGCACCTACGTCGGCTTCAAGATACCTGAAACGCAAGTGAACAAGTCCAATCCTGCCGTCGCAGATGCCACAGCGGCAACCACGGAAGAACACAAGGCTGGATATACACCCGAACCCGAGCCAAAAAGTGGCAATTGAGCGGGATTTGCAGCGGGAAGCAGTGGTAATCAATAATCCTGACTTCTGCTGCCCTGATCGAGTACAAGAAGCAGATAACGCAGATACATTTTTCACAAGAGTATGCAGTGGGTGCATGTTTTGCAACGGCACATTTGTTGCTTTGCCTGATCCGGCCACCATACGATTTGCGGGGAAATATGCGTAACAACATGTTTATTAAGGAGAAAGAAAATGCCTGCAAATCTCTCAGTTTTTCTGACTTTCAGAGCCAACCGTGAACCGTTACCTGTTACTTTTGGTTTTAATTTTTTGAGCTATCGACGTAAGTCGACAGGTATTTTCCTTGCGCTTATCAGTTTTTCTTCTTTAGCGAATGCGGATTGCTCGGAAGCGTTGGTAAAACAACTTATAGATAATAAATTTTCTCCAACGCAAATAATGGAACTTTGCGGTAAGGTTACGGGCCAGCCTTCTGCGGGTGGCGCAAATACGGGCGTAGCTACAGTAGCGGCTGAGGTCAAACCAGCGACTGATACCAAAGTATCGGCGGATGCAAAACCAGCTTCGGAGACCAAAGCAGAGGCAGATACCAAAGCAGCGGCAGATACCAAAGCCGCAATATCATTGCAGTCTGGCAATAACCTCTTCAAGGTAAAAGTTGTTGAATATGTCGAAGGTGCATCCCCAACTTTTATTAAAGTAGGGGGTGCAGATCCAAAAGCACCTTTGATTGCTCCTCCATGTACTGTGCTGGATGTTTTGTCTAAGACAGGTGATCAGGGTAAAGAGCAATACACAGTTGTTCCTGTGGAGAGAAAAAAACCACTACTAGGTCGTTACACAAATGATCGTCAAAAAGAAGAATGCAATAAAAATCCCATAGAAAAAGCCGAGTGTATCAATACAAAAGAAACTGTATGCATAGGTCATGTGTACACAGTACCAGCTACCGAGATAGACAATGGCTTTGGACTCATCAGGGAAAGCATGGTGTCGGGTATGTTTACAGCGCCATTCAAGTACTATCCACGAACGCACAGTTTTTCTACTACCAGCCTGACGGTGGCACCTTATATCGGAAAGGAATTTGATGGCACAATTTTCGGTGATTTAGGGTTAGTTAAGAAATTTACTTTATTTGGCTCGTTCGGGCCTGCTATTGTTTCGACAGTATCTACGACTGGTGGGGCATCCAGTACAGCGTTTGCACTATCCGCAGCATTGGGAGTGGGCTACGACATTAACCAGCAGATTAAATTCATGCTGGCAGTCGGGAAAGATTGGACTGGCAGTACCTCAACCCCCTATAAGTACAATGCATTACCTTGGACGGCCATAACGCTTGGATATTCGTTCAAGTAAGTAGCAAGGATAATCAAATACCAGCACGCGTCTCAGATATCCTGACATCCAGAACCATAAACCGTGGCTTGTCGCCTATTATTTACTCATCTGCATGCCAGGCAGTAAAACCTGCTAAATAACAAACTATTAGGGCAAGGACACCATGAATACTGAAACCACTATCAAACTGCGTATCCCCGGGAAGAAAATAGAGGATGGTAAAGGGCTGGACTGGCGGCAGGAGCAGATAACTGTCAGTAACGTGCGCACCTATATTCTGGGAACAACACGTGGGGAAACAGGAGAACGACCGGTTGAAACAGCTCAGTTAAATGATGTAGTGGAAGTTGAACTGGAAAACGGCTTGCGTTTCTGGACTACGGCGGAATCCTTGCGCGATGAGGTATTCGCCGAACTCGGCACCGAGCGCGGTGCTGCGGACGACGTATTCGATATCCCAATGAACCTGCCGCAGAAAAGCGGTCAGCGCGGATTAGGCGGAATCATAATCAAAGCACTACGTTTTTTCGGTGTAGATATCCCCCAGTTAGGTGCAAGAAAAATCGCATTAGGAATCGAGAATCACGCACTGAAAGACGGGCTCGGCACACAGTTGTATCGTTGCAGCAAAACTGAGAATTTCGAATTAACGCGAGTAATCTCGGCATCGGATATTCCGACAAACAAACCAGCGTTGCTATTACTGCATGGCACGGGTTCGTCCACTCAGGGCAGCTTCGGTGAACTATGGAACGATGCAGACAGCAATTGGAATCGGCGCGATAGCTGGATAAATCTACTGAAGAAATATGACACGGTACTGGCACTGGAACACCGCTCGCTGACCGAAAACCCGGTGCAGAACGTCATTACTTTGGTGAACTCTTTGCCTGATGGCATTACCCTGCATGTAATTTCCCACTCGCGTGGCGGCATGGTAGGCGAATTGTTATGCAGGGGTAGTGCTTCAGACGAGCAGCCCCCATTCTCCACAGATGAGTTGGAGTATTTCCGCAAGAAAGACCCCAAACACTTACGTGGCAATCTGGAACAACTTAACAGCCTGCTCCGGGATAAAAAAATCCATGTGGAGTGTTTCGTGCGAACAGCCTGCCCGGCACGCGGCACCACCCTGGCATCGGATCGGCTGGATATTTATTTTTCTGTGTTGCGCGCCCTGCTGCATTTAATTCCCAACATTGCTGACGTTGTGTTGGATGGTTTCGCCGAACTGGCTGCAGGTATTGCTGGACAACGCACAGACCCGAGTGTACTACCCGGCATCGAGGCAATGATTCCAGACTCCCCTCTGGTAAACGTGCTCAATAATCCGACAGCCCGTGTAAACGGACGTTTACGGGTTATTTCCGGCGATATTGAAGGAGGCACTTTAGCCAGCACTTTCCTTGCATTACTGGCTGATCCCTTGTATCAGAGCGATAACGATCTGGTCGTGAATACCGATTCCATGTTCAGCGGCGCGGCGCGCACGGATGGCGCGGCCTATGTATTTTATCGGGGATCAGAAATCTCGCATTTCAAGTACTTCACCAACCAGCCCAGCGTAAGAAAACTGGAAGCGGCACTCGCAATGGGAGCAACGGTAGAAGATGGTTTTACTTCTTATGACATACGGAGTGAAGTAAAACCCAATCCAACCAGAGGTCATCAAGAAAAAACACCACGTGCCACCGTCTACCTGTTGCCCGGCATTATGGGAAGCCACCTCGCCCTCGACAATGACCGCATCTGGCTGGACATAGTTGACCTGATGCCGGGAGGAATGGAAAAACTCAAGCTGGGTGCGTTCAACATCAAAGCCGAACAGGTAATACAATCATCCTATAACCCGATGTACGAAATGCTTTCCAGCCGATTCAACGTGGAAACTTTCCCGTACGACTGGCGATTATCCGTAACCGATGCCGCAAAAAAACTGGCAGAGGCCATCACCCGAAAACTGGATATACTGGAATCGAAAAATTTTCCGGTAAGCATCGTAGCGCATTCCATGGGAGGTATCGTGATGCGCGCCATGATAGCCAATCATCAAGATGTTTGGCAACGCATGAGCAAACACAAAGAATCACGTGTTGTCATGCTGGGCACGCCCAATGGCGGGTCTCATGCGATTGGCATGGTGTTAACTGGGCGGGACAGCGTCATGCGCGGGTTAGCCATGATCGATCGCAAGCATGACATGGAAGAGCTACTGGACATCGTGCGCGAATATCCCGGTGTGGCAGAAATGCTGCCTTACGAATTGCTAAATTCATCTGTCTGGCCAGTTGCCCCGATTGGAGGGATTCAATACTCACCCCCGACCAACGAAATTCTCAATAACGCCAGGACAGTCTGGGACAACTTGAAAGCCAATGCTGAACAGATTACCCCCGAAAAATTTTATTACATCGCTGGGCAAGCAAAAGCAACACCAATTGGTATGCGTCTCGAAGGCAATCGTCTGGTATTTGATGCCACCCCCAGAGGAGATGGGCGCGTACCTTGGGAAACGGGCATTCCGAAAGGTGTACGCACGTGGTACGCAAATGCACTTCATGGCGATTTGTGCAAATCGGTTATGTGCCTACCTGCCGTGCTCGACATCTTGCTCTATGGCAACACCGACAGATTGCCCAACATCGCGCCGGGCAACAGAGGGATGGATGATAAATTCGAGATGCCAAAAGAACGATCCATACTGCACCCTAATCAGGAAGAACTTGAGGCAGCCGCACTTTGCGGAAGCCCGGATAAATTAACCACAAATACCATTAGTAAAATCAAGGTAAAGGTCGTCCACGGCAGCCTTGAGTTTGCCAGCTATCCCATTCTGGTTGGGCACTATTCTGGCGACACGCTGGTCAGCGCGGAAGCTGCGCTGGACAGGCATCTGGATGGACGACTGCTCGCATCCCTGCGGCTGGGACTGCATCCGGGCGAGATCAACACAGCGCAGTTTTTTTCTAATGCTGAACGTAAACCCAAAGGTGCAATAGTTGTCGGCTTGGGCGAAGTAGGCGCACTAACTCCCGGCGCACTGGAATCCACAGTGTCGCGTGGCATTCGGACATACGCGACCAGCCAAGTGGATAACCGGGGGAATACCTGCGCACCGCATACAGGTGTCAGCGTACTGCTGGTCGGCACCAATGACGCTGGCTTGTCGGTGGCAACTTCGATAGCCGCTATTTTGCGCGGCATAGATAAAGGACTGCAAAACCTGGAGAAGCACGACCTGGCTAATAGCTTAATACTGGAAGAAGTAGAGCTGATCGAACTGTACGAAGACATTGCCATTCATGCAGCCCATGCGCTGGAGGATGCGAGCAAAGATACCGACCTGACACGACGCTTTAATTTCGACGGTAAACCACAAGTTTATCGCCAACGTGGCGGAATGCGTCGCGCTTCCAGCAGGGATGTTTCTGACTGGTGGCAAAGATTGGCAATCAAAGAAGACAAGCAAGGTCAATTGACATTCAAGCTGCTAACCGACCGTGCACGGGCAGAAACCTACCTTCAACCCTGCCAACGAAAACTGGTGGACCAGTTCATTGAGGACGCATTGGCGGACAACACGCCCACCAATTCCGCCGCCTCGACACTATTCCACATGCTGACGCCCAACAACCTCAAGCAATACGCGCCAGACCAGCGCAATCTGCTGTTGGTGCTGAACAAGGCTGCCGCTCGTTATCCGTGGGAGCTGATGGCCGCGCGATCAAGAGATGACAAAGATAACAACTACGCCCTCCCCATGTCTGTGCGGGCCGGCATGCTGAGACAACTGCAACTCAAGTCTTTTCGCGAAAAAGTAATTCACTCTTCGGGAAAAAACGTTCTGGTAATCGGCAACCCGAAAATTGGTATGCGCTGCTTCCCCGACCTGCCCGGCGCGGCAAAAGAAGCCGCAGAGGTCGTAGCAAAACTGACAACTTACGCCTATAGCCCGGTTCCTGTCATCAAAACCAGTGCCAAAGAAATCCTGACAGCACTGTATGCGCAGGATTACCGTATCCTGCATCTTTCCGGCCACGGTGTTTACGACTATGAAGTACGCGAATCCAACGATTCCTGCCTCAACAAGAAGGCGAAACTGGTAAGCGGGATGGTGATCGGCGATGATTTGTTCATCACACCGGCTGAAATCCGCCAAATGGTCATGGTGCCCGAGTTGGCCTTTATCAACTGCTGCAATCTTGGAAAGGTTGATGACATCAAAACACAAAACCTGCCCGGCCTTGCCGCCAACCTTGGTGCAGAACTGATCGGCATGGGCGTGCGCGCAGTGGTCGCCGCAGGCTGGGCGGTGAATGATGAAGGCGCAAGAATTTTTGCGAATACCTTCTACGATGCAATGCTCTCCGGCAAAAACTTTGGTCACGCGGTGCGCTCGGCGCGTAAAGCCGTTTTCGATAACAATCCAAATGACAATACATGGGGCGCATACCAGTGTTACGGCGATCCTTCCTTTGTACTTGGCGAGGGCGGCAATACTTCTAAACCCGCGCAAAATTACTCCTTTGTCATGCCCGGCGAAGCAGTAATTGAACTGAATAACACGATAGAGGAAGCCTACACTGCGCAAGAATCCAGGATTGGATCACTGCAAAAGCGCGTTCAGGCAATTCATGATGCGATTCCACTGAAATGGCTGGACATGGGTAAAGTACTCTCAGCGTTAGGCCAGGCATGGGGAGAACTGGGGCAATACGACAAAGCTGTGGAGCTTCTCGAAAAGTCGATGGCGTCGAAAGACGGGGAAACCACGCTCAAATCCATCGAACAACTTTGCAACTTCCGCGCACGCTGGGCTGTGCAAGCCTTTGACCAGGCTAAAGTTGATACCGCGATGCAACAACTAACTCTGGCCGAAAAAGAGATCACCAAAGTGCTCAGTATGGGCGTTACCTCAGAGCGCTGGGCTGTAAAAGGTAGTGTGATAAAGCGCCACGCACTTATACTGGCCAAAAAAATCATAGCTGGTGAAGACAACATAAAAGCCGAACTGGTATACGCCCTGAATGAAATTGATCACTGCTATGAGAAAGCCAATCAATTATTTAAGAAAAGAAACCAAAAAAATGATCCCTACCCTTTGCTAAATTCGTCCGCCACGAAAATTCTGCAGGCCATGTTGCAAAATGACGTAACGTTGGACATTGGCAAACTTAACGCCAGTTTGATATTAGCGCGAGATGCCGGAGAGCAAGGAGATGCACAGACACCATGCTTCTGGAGCGCCATAGCACCCGTTGAATGCCAACTATTAGAAGGGCTTGCCGACGAATCCTTGCCATCACGTGCGGATGAAATCGTAAAAGGCTATATGGACGCAAAACAGCGTGATGGTTCGCCGCGCGAGTTTCTCTCGGTCAAGGAACACCTGGATTATCTGATGACCGTAGCCCAGGCGGCGGAATCAAATATGTCCGAGCCCCTACGCAAGATTCGCGACAGACTCAACTGATGAAGGGCAATTATGAAACTCTTACCAGGCGAATCCCACCGTGTACGTATCCCCGCCAATGAAAAATGGGTAAACACGGATATCGATTTCGCTGAGGGCGAGATTTATTCCCTCAAAGCTGAAGGCAAGTGGAAGGACTTATTTACAAAATGTGGCGCTGGTGGCTACACGAGTTGCTTGCCGTGGATGGTGACGATGGAAAAGAAACGCCGGGTGCCAGAAGCACACTGGTTCGAGTTAATCGGCGCAATTGATAACGACAGCTCTACTTATTTTCGCATTGGTGCGAGCCGTGAATTTACCCCTGACCGCGCAGGTCGGCTGTATTGCTTTGCCAACGATTTGTGGTGCATGTACTGGAACAATTGTGGTGGAGTGTGGCTGAATGTGGAAAGAGTGAGCTGATGTGTTCACCACATTTTCGTCTACATCATGAATACGCAACAAGAAGAAACGGTCACCACCACCAACATCATCAATCAGGAACGGGTTAAAGCCAGCGTTAAGAAACGCAAAGAAATGGCGGTGAAATCTTGTGCCGCCGGACAAACGTAAAGTTTTGGAAAGAAACGAAAACAATTGCGATGCTGACCCGTTTAATTCAGGCGACAACCAGTAAGGAGTAACATATTGTCAATTTTGTATGAATTCGCTGTTCTCGGTGCGCCAACTGTTGCGCAAGTCGAAGAGCTTCGGCTGCTCATTGAAAAATCAATCGAACCATTCGGGTTGCGACTAGGGCATGAAGTAGCATGGTTGGATCGCCCTGCCAAATTTATTCCCGACCAACTCACCGCTTCCATTGCTGTGTTCTTTGGCGGTGTGGCTGCGCCGACTGCAAATGTGGCAGAGTTAATACGACGAGCGGTGCCGGTAATTCCTGTTGTATCAAAACTCTCCAGGGTGCCACAAGAAATCCCTGAGCCTCTGCAGTCACTCAACTGTCTGGATTTAAGCCGAGGAGGAGTACAACGGGTTGCAACAGCTATGCTCGAATGCGTAGGGTTATTACCCAAACAGCGACGCGTCTTTCTCAGTTATCGCAGAGATGAGGCGACACAAGTAGCACTGCAACTCTTTGAAGCCTTATCCGCAAAATTGTTCGATGTTTTTTTGGACACACACAAAATTGGGGTGGCAGAAGAGTTTCAGGCAATGCTTTGGCATAACCTGTGCGATTCAGATGTACTGGTGATGCTCGACACCAAGGAATATTTTGGGAGTCGATGGACAAGCGCTGAATTCGGTCGTGCTTTAGCCAAAGGCGTTTCTGTTTTGCGTATCGGCTGGCCAGGAATTAAAGCATCTAGAACAACGGAAACCGCAAAACATATCGAATTGACACCCGAGCAGATTGATCCCGACACAGGAAAACTGGTGGATGAAGTGATTGACTCCATTTGTTCTACGCTTGAGTCCCTTCGTGTTGAGAGCCATGCGACTCGCAACGTCTCTATGGTAAGTAAGTTGCGCAATGATATTGAACAGATTCATGGAGAAATAATCGGCATTGGTGCCCACAAAGCCGTGCAAATTCGACTGGCGAACGGAAGTGAAGTTGTAGTTTACCCAACCGTTGGCATTCCTACGTCGACGACTTTACATGAAGCTTCGACAAACTCGCCTGACCAAACTGTCGAAGTAATTTATGACCACATCGGCATTCACCGCCCCTGGATTACACACCTAGAATGGCTCGGTAGCCACATTCGCCCTGTGCGATGCGTGAAACTCAGTGAAGCCGCCTGGGAATTTGCTGCTTGGAGGGAAAGGTCATGAGATCAATCTTCCTGTCTGCAAGTGTGCCCCTCAGCAAAGGGCGAGGCGACTATTACATGACAGCTAATCCGTACTTGATTCAGTGCGCGGTAAGGGAGCTGGTCTTAGCTGTGATTCGTCATCACAAAATTGTCTGGGGTGGTCATCCGTCCATTACACCAATGATCTGGAGCATCTGCGAAGGCTTGGGTGTCGAATATTCGAAAAAAGTAACTCTGTATCAGAGCCGATATTTCGATGGGCTTTTCCCTGACGAAAATAAACGCTTTGGCAACGTGATTTATACAGATAGCATTCCGGAAGATCAGGATGCAAGCCTATTACTGATGCGCAAGGCCATGCTGTCCCGCGATGATCTGGATGCAGGTGTATTCATTGGAGGCATGGAGGGCGTGGAGGCCGAATATGAACTGTTTCGCAAATTCCATCCCAACGCCACCGTTCTACCAGTCGCAGCACCGGGCGGGGCTGCGCTCCTGATTGCAAAACAGCTCGGCTATAGCGATGAAGCACAACACAATATCGACTTTGTAAACCTGTTCCATACGCATCTGGATATTACGAAGAACGATTACACGATAGAAGACCACACAACGGACAGCGATGACATGAAGCCTAAGCCTTGATAGAGGTTCGCACAGATCAACAACAATAAAGATTTACCGTTAACTTACTGGAGATAAAAATGGCGAAACGTAAAATTTTTTACAGCTTTCATTTCAATAATGACGTGATGCGGGTTCAGCAGATCAGAAATATCGGCGCGCTAGAGGGCAATGAGCCAACTTCACCAAATCAATGGGAAGAGGTTAAAAAGAAGGGTAGTGCCGGTATCGAAAAATGGATTGATGACAACATGAAAGGGCGCTCGTGCGTGGTCGTACTCATCGGCGAAGAAACGGCTAAGCGCCCATGGGTAAAGTATGAAATCGAAAAAGCATGGAAAGATGGAAAGGGATTGCTGGGTATCCATATCAACAACGTGAAATGCCCTAATAACGGCAAGGGGAAAAGAGGGGAAAATCCTTTCGACCAATTCAATTTCAAACGGGGAGAGAAGGTTATTGTGCCGAAGTGTTATATCCCCTCCGCTGACGACGCATACAGAGATATAGCGGACAACATGGAAGACTGGGTTGAAGCCGCTATAGCGCAAAGTGAGTAATTACAAATGAAGAATATTTTGCCTTCCACAGAAAACATCTTCAGGCTGCTCGTACCTGCAACTGACCTCACCCAACCGGACACGCCTTCAGTCGAGCTTTGCGGTAGCCGCTGGGTGCTCACCGAGTGGATGCCTATAGCTAACGCTCCGGCATACTCATGCATTTCATACTCATGGGGCTCTGGAAAAGTCGAGAATATGTTTGATGACGGGGAATTGATGTCCTACAGAACCATCCCATCCCTCGAAGCAACGATTAAAGCCGCTCAGTTGCCCGAACACTGGAGCTATGCGTTGATGTGTTCACCCCGCAACGAGGAGAAAGAAGCGGCGGCAGCGGACGCTGCGATCAAGGCGGCACAAGCAATCTGGATCGACGCTTTATGTTCCCCGACACATGAGCTGGAACGCTCGGCTTGTTTGCAGAGCATGGGGGCAATTTACAGTTCGGCCGCGCAAGTGTTTGCGGTGTTGTCGGAACCCTGCGCCAAACTGCTCCAACAAATTCAACAAACTGGGCACATGAACCCGGAGGATTTTTTTGCTCTGGAAAATGACGACTGGATCACCCGCGCATGGACATATCAAGAGATGGCCAACAGCAAAAGAACTTTTTTTGTCGCGCGGGGTGATTGCAAGGTCTTGTACCTCGCGCTGGATTTTCTCAATGCGATCCTGACGGACACCACTGATTATGCGGATGCGCAAGGATTCGAGCGAACTGGGTTAGAGGTTCGATTCCCCAGACTGGACGAGCTACAAGTGATGATGGCCGAGCACCGAATCGTAGAGTACACCGGTCGTTGCGCATACCAGGTGATGTCGGCAATGCATCAGCGATGTGCGGAACGGGAAGAAGATCGCATCTATGCCATGATCGGTGCCATTACAGATTCGCCCTCGAATAGTTCCAGCACGGCTTCTCTTCATCCTTCCGAATATTTTATGCAGGTCTGCGAAGCGAAGGACGACTATTCGTTTATTTACTGCATCGCGCCACGCAGCGACGAACCGGGTAAGCGCTGGCGACCAATGACAGGAACAGTCCAGCCTGTTCTTTCTGGGGTGCTTGTCGGCGGTAACGGTCAGGCTGGAACCCGCAAGCCGACGCATCTACAATTAGACAATATCTGCCGCTTTGAACCCGGGACCATAAACCCGGACGGATTAAAATCCACAAGGGCGTATTTACGAGGCGACAGCGCCAACCTGTCGCCAACAGATATTGCAAGCGCTATTTTTGAACGTCTAAAACAAAAAGGGTTTTCTGGGAGCAGTGGCTACGTGGAACTGGAGAGTGGTTTCTTTTTTCCGCAATCATCATTCGCGCATTCTGATAAATTTTTTGTTGCCATCTCCCCTGATATGAATTGGACGAATGGCGCGGCAGGGCTACTGCTCCGTTCAACTGGTACAGACATAAATGAATTTTGCGATGTTGGCGTTTTTATAGGTCGATTGCCGAAGGTCGGCGAATCAATCAACGTGGGATAGGCGAATCAAAGGTCAGTGTTACGCAACCGGTTTGTTATTCAGGGGGATATCATGACAGTGAGCTACTCTTTTTTACCTCTGTGCCAGGCAAATAGTTTATGAAGCTACATGCCTTTGTCGCAATGCCATTCGGCATCAAGCCTGATGCCAATGGTGTCGAGATCAACTTTAACCGCATCTACACTGACCTGATAAAGCCCGCGCTTGAATTGGCAGGTATTGAGTCATTTCGTGCAGACGAGGAAGAACGTGCCGGTGATATTCGAACCGATATGTTTCAGGAATTGCTGGTTGCCGATCTTGTCGTGGTTGATCTCACCATTGATAACCCTAACGTCTGGTACGAGCTCGGTGTGCGTCATGCGCTACGCGCTCGTGGTGTACTGTTGATCTGTGGCGGGCGGGTGACTACCGCCTTTGATATCTATACTGATCGCAAACTGCGATATAGCATCAAGGATGGCGTACCCGATGCCACAACACTTGAAAACGATAGACGGAGCCTCGCCAATATGGCGAAGGAAACGATGAAGTCATGGCAAGGCCGCAAGGTTAGTCCTGTCTATCAACTTCTGCCAAATTTACAGGAACCCGATTGGAAGTCATTGCGTATCGGCGATGTGCGAGAGTTCTGGGAGCAGCACGAAACCTGGGAGAGACGCGTAGAGTTGGCCCGCAGAACAGGACATATCGGCGATATTTTATTACTCGCAGATGAAGCTCCTATTGCAGCTTTTCGCGCTGAAGCCTGGATTAAGGCAGGAGAGGCATTACGCAAAAATGAGCATTTCGATTTCGCTCTTGAACAGTTGGATCGTGGTTTGGAGATTGAACCGCTAAATCTTAATGGATTACGTGGCAAGGGTGTATGCCTGCAACGTCTGGCCTTGGCACGGACATCCGGACATTCGTTGGATCGCGCACGCGCACATTATCGGCATGTGCTTGAAGAGTATCCGAATGACCCGGAGATTTGGGCTCTGCTTGGTCGTGTGGACAAGGATGCCTGGATCACAGCCTGGCACCAACCCGGAAAAACAAAAGATGAATTGCGCGATGAAGCTACGTATGAAGATGCGCTTCTTCGTGCCGCCATAGATAGTTACGCCAAGGGTTACCGACATAACCCCGGTCACTATTATTCCGGCATCAATACCCTGACTCTGATACACCTGCACCGCTACCTTACCGGCGATAAACGCTTTGATCGGGATATGCCTACCATGGCGGGTGCAGTACGTTTTGCGACAGAATGCGAAACGGATTCGAACCAACTTTTCTGGTCCAAGGCAACTTTTGGTGATCTTGAAGTGCTGGTCGGCACGCCAGACACCGTTAAGGATGCCTACAAAGAAGCGATTGCCCGAAATGAAAAGGACTGGTTTGCGCTTAATTCCTGTCGCGCACAACTGCAATTATTGAGTGACCTCGACTTTCGACCGGAAACCGTCAAGGTTGGAATTGACACTTTTGATCGAGCCCTGAATAAACTCTCCAAACCGGAAGATCACTGGCAACCGCGTCAAGTAATTCTGTTCAGCGGCCATATGATCGATGCGCCGGGACGCCCTGCCCCACGCTTCCCTGCTGACAAGGAAGCCATAGCGGCGCAGAAGATTGCCGAGGCATTGGATCAACTTGGGGCAAATTCTGAAGACATCGCCCTTACGCAAGGAGCATGTGGCGGCGATCTCTTGTTTACCGAGGCTTGCCAGCAACGTGGCGTGAAAGTGCATTGGCTGCAACCATTTCTCGAACCGGAATTCATCCGACAATCCGTGATTCGCGGTGGCGAGGATTGGCGCAAACGTTATCTGGATGCCAAGGCTAAACTCGCGGTTTCGCCTCTCCATGCTTCGGAAGAGCTGGGTGCAGCACCACAGAATACCAATGAAGGCTATTCCTATGAGCGTTGCAATCTCTGGCTGCTCTACACAGCCCTCGCTTGCGGGGTAAGCAAAGTACATTTTGTTTGTTTGTGGAATGGCGATGCCGATGATGGGCCTGGCGGGACGGCGCACATGTACCACGAAGTGCAGCGTCGGACTGGCAGGGTCACCTGGATAGATACTCGGAAGATATTCTGATGGACTCGAAATTTAGAAGTCGTTAACCATCAACTTCATTCCTGCTACAGTACAACGAAATCTCAATGAACCTATATCTGTCACGAGGAAAAATAAAGTGAGCAAACGACAAATTCACATCTTCATTAGCCATGCCTGGGCGCATTCGCATCACTATGACACCCTTGCCAACTGGATTTTTGGTGAACCTTGGTCGGTAGGGCAAGCATCGCTGGATTTTCGAGACTATTCTGTTCCCAAAAACAATCCAATACTTAACGTTTCCAATACCAGTGCGCTTCAGGATGCAATCAACAATCAAATTTCCCGCTCGCATGTTGTAGTTATTCCAAGCGGAATGTACGCCACACATAGCAACTGGATTCAGAAAGAGATCGACGGAGCAAAGCTATACAACAAACCCATCCTTGCCGTAAATCCATGGGGACAGGAACGTAAAGCCGGTGTTGTCTTAAACAACGCTGATAGTGGTGTTGGCTGGAATAAGCAACCAGTCATCAATGCAATCTGGCAGTTGTACTATGCACGAAATTCATAGCCAAATCAGCCCTTGCTGATGCGCGTGCTCATGTGCGCGAGCAATGGGAACCTGAGACAACGGCGCGCAACCTGCACTTGATCTGCGAGGCACGGACGCGGCGGGGAGAAAAACAAGACTGGGCAGAAATGATCGAAAAGGCATTGGTGGGGAAGGCATAAATACCTGCCACATTACATCGCGTCACAAAATTATCTACGTGTAGATTAAGGGGGCTGAGTAAGATGAATATCTTTATGGCATTTTCGTATCGGGATGATGACAAACCCTTGGCGAGATACGTCGAGCGGCTTCTCGCCAGCCAATTCGTCAAGCCCATTACCGGAGAAAGACTTGGTGGAGAACAATTGACCTTAGAAGTTCAGAAACGCATTAAGGAAAGTGATGCTCTGATCGCTCTGCTGACTCCGCGCGATCAGCTAGTGGATGGCGGATGGACCACACACCAGTGGGTAACGGAAGAATTGGCGTGGGCGCGTGCCAATGGTAAACGCGCCATTGCTGTAGTGGAAGAAGGCGTCAATGTCGGGGGAATGTTCCAGCCCCACGAATGCATCCCCCTGAATCGTGACAACCCGTTGGAAGCTTTCATTCGTTTGTCTGAAACCATAAACGGCTGGAAACAAGATAAGGGACGAACGGTTAAGGTGCAAATTGCCCCGGAAACCATTGCCAAAAAGCTTGATAATCACAATGTAATTTGTCGCCGACGCTTCTGGAAACAAGGAGATTACACAGATTGGCAGAAAGTCACTGCTGTACCCGAACAAGGTGGCACCTTCGTGTATCTGGAGGGTGTGCAAGATGAGCATCTGGTTCAACTTGAGGCAGAAGAGGCTGGCTGCACCTGGCAGTCACTCGCGACATCTCAATGGATGCTGGTGCAATTAAAAGCGAAAGGAGCCGGAGTATGAGCATACAAATCAAACAAGAGAGTTCTTACGTCGGCGACCGCCGGTGGGATTGGTCAGTATGGCTTGCCGGCCCGGCTGCTGAGCTGGATAAGATTGATTACGTGACCTATACGCTACATCCGACCTATCCAAATCCAGTGCAAAAAATCAACACTCGGGAAGATGGGTTTCGTCTGAAATCAGGTGGATGGGGAGAATTCACTATTTACATCGACATCACACAAAAAAATGGCGAGAGTTTTCAGCTTAGTCATGACCTGAAATTGATCTTAGAACCAGTTAAGCGTCCCCCATCAACCGTTGCACTTCAAGAAGCCAGACCAGCCATCAAAGGTATAGGGAAGTCCGTCCATAGGGTCATTAAAGCGGTAGCAGAACATATTCCTTCATCTACTGTTTTTGTTTCCGGTGGTGTGGCGGATACTGAAGCGGTTCACAAGTTGCGTATGTCACTTGAAAAATTGAATGTAAACATCCTCAGTGCAGACAATATGCCGAGCGATGTTCCTTTCCAAGTCCAAATAGATAATTTAATCGAACAATCGAACCTTGCCGTATTCCTGGTTTCAGGCCGCCCCAGCATGTGGATGAATCAGGAGATTGAAACCGCCAAGCGGCATGGCAAACACATCGTGCCAGTTTTGGTTGGCTCAGGGAGTGAGCTACCGGAGACGCTGCAGGGCTTCCATAGTTTGCATATTGACAATCTGGATAGCGTTGCTGATTTAGCACAAGGCGTTCTGAAACTTTGACTTTGTCAGATACCCTGCCCCCGCTTACTTTTGTACCATAGCTTAAACTACCTACAAAGACGGCGGGGACGGCGGGTGTAGCGGCAGCGAGTGCACAGGGGTTACTGCGAACTTCAGTCGAACTTCACCATGGCCTGCTGTGCGTGAACGAGGCACGGGTTTGACGATAGTTTCAATATCCCGACCCGGTTATGTCATGCATCCCGGATTCAGTGATACCGCATCCGGCTTAAACCAGATGCACCTCGACGCGTTTACCCAATGCAGCGGCATATTTGCGCAAAGTGCTCAGGCTTGGCGAATGCTTACCGGAAGCCAGGGAACTTTCCAGTCGCGCGATGGCGGGAGCTTTTGTTCCCATGCGTTCAGCCACCTGCGCTTGTGACAGCCCGGCTTCACGACGAGCGGCAAGTATTTCGTCCAGTATCGCGAATTCTTCACGATTCAGACGATCATGTTCAGCACGCACGGCAGGATTCTTCAGCATCCTGGCGACCATCTGTTCATGAGTCAGGATTTCGGTCTTCATTGCTTTACCTCCTTCATTCGTTTTTCGGCAATCCTGCGCTCATTGACCGGCGTTTTCTGCGACTTCTTGACGAAGCAATGCAGCATGACAATCTGGCGTCCGATGAGTGTGCAATAGAATACGCGGGCAATGCCTTCTGCCCCCTTTAATCGCAACTCAAACAATCCGTCCCCGAACGCTTCCGTATGAGGATTGCCGAGATTTGCGCCATTAACCATCATCCTCGCGGTCAATCCAATGTAGCGCGCCTGCAACGTATCAGGCAGAGACATGATCTCCGCTTGCAGTGCTACGCTGTAATAGATAATGGTGTAAGTCACATGCCGATAATAACAAATATGTTAACGCCTTTCAATGAGATTATCGATCAGACCCGAACAATACAATAACCACCACACTACGCAACCCACAAAAAAGGCGACCTTCCGGTCGCCTTTTCTTTTACAGCAAAGTAACGATTACCCCACCCACTTCCTGGCGTTCTGGAACATCTTCAGCCAGGCGCCGTTTTCCTGCCAGTCGGACGGATACCATGAGTGTTGCACGGCGCGGAACACGCGTTCCGGATGGGGCATCATGATGCTGAAGCGCCCGTCCGGTGTAGTCAAACCGGTGATACCCTGCGGCGAGCCGTTCGGGTTGAGCGGATAGGTTTGTGTCGCGCGACCTTGATTATCCACATAGCGCAACGTGACCAGTTCCTGCGCAGCTTTGAGTTTCGCCGCGCTGCCGAAATCGGCATATCCTTCGCCGTGTGCGACCACAATCGGCATACGGCTGCCGGCCATGCCGTTGAAGAAGATCGACGGCGACGGCTGCACTTCCACCATCACGAAGCGCGCCTCGAACTGCTCGGACTGGTTGCGCGAGAAGTGCGCCCAGTTCTGTGCACCCGGGATAATTTCGTGCAGATTGCTCATCATCTGGCAACCGTTGCACACGCCTAATGCCAGCGTGTCGTCACGATTGAAGAAGGCTTCAAATTCACCGCGCGCACGTGAATTGAGCAGGATGGATTTCGCCCAGCCCTCGCCCGCACCCAGCACGTCGCCGTAAGAGAATCCGCCGCACGCCGCCACACCCTTGAAATCGCTCAGCTTTACACGCCCGCTGATGATATCGCTCATGTGCACGTCCACCGCCGCAAAGCCGGCGCGGTCGAACGCCGCCGCCATTTCCACCTGACCGTTCACGCCCTGCTCGCGCAGGATGGCGATCTTCGGACGGCTCTTCAAAATGGCCGGCGCTTCGTTGATATCATAAGTCAGCTTCGCATGCAGACCCGGATCAGCCACATCCAGCAAACGGTCGAACTCGGACTGTGCGCAATCCGGATTGTCGCGCAGCTTCTGCATCTGGTAAGTCATTTCAGACCAGATGCGTTGCAACTTGACGCCGGTATCAGAAAACAGCTTTTCGCTATAACGCGAAATTTCGATCAGTCCGGTCTGATTCGGCGTAGCGATCTTCAGCACGCTCTTCAGCCCCGCATCCCGCGCCCGTTGCTGCACCTGCGCCACGTCAGCGTTCTTCACCTGCACCACTGCGCCCAACTCTTCGTTGAACAGCACGCTCAAGGCATCGCCATGCAGCTCATCGAGCCTTATATCCAGCCCGATATGCGAAGCAAAGGCCATTTCGCACAAACTGACAAATGCGCCGCCATCCGATCGATCGTGATAGGCAAGCAGTCTACCTTCCGCGTTAAGTGCCTGAATCAACTCAAAAAATGATTTAAGCTCTGCTGCAGAATCCACATCGGGTGCGACATCGCCTACCTGTTTGTAAACCTGCGCCAGCGCCGAGCCACCCATGCGATTCTTGCCGCACCCCAGATCGATCAACAGCAGGGTGGTGTCGAGATCGGCTTTCAGCTGTGGCGTGAGCGTATTGCGCGCATCCGCACAGGGTGCAAAGGCGGTCACGATCAGCGACAACGGGGACGTAACTGATTTATTTTCCTCGCCATCCGTCCAGGTAGACTTCATCGACATCGAATCCTTGCCGACCGGAATGCCGATACCCAGCGCCGGACACAGTTCCATGCCCACCGCATGCACGGTATCGAACAGCGCGGCGTCTTCACCGTGATGTCCGGCTGCCGCCATCCAGTTCGCCGACAACTTGATGTCGCCAATTTTAGCGATGCGTGCAGCAGCGATGTTGGTGAGCGCTTCGCCCACCGCCATGCGACCGGAAGCGGCGGCATTCACCAGCGCCAGCGGCGTGCGTTCACCGAGCGCATACGCCTCGCCCAGATGAGTATTGAACCCCATCAGCGTGACGGCCACGTCCGCTACCGGCACTTGCCAGGGGCCGACCATCTGATCGCGCGCGGTCATCCCGCCCACGGTGCGGTCGCCGATGCTGATCAGGAAAGTCTTGTTTGCCACGGCGGGCAGACGCAATACGCGCTCAATAGACTCGCGCAAATCCAACGAAATGGTGTCGAAAGCCGAAAGTTTTGGCGTTTCGCGCACGACATTACGCGTCATCTTGGGCGGCTTGCCCAGCAATACCGACAGAGGCATGTTCACCGGATCGTTGTCGAACTCGGTGTCATGCACGATGATCTGATCGTCTTCGACCGCAACGCCCACCACCGCAAACGGGCAGCGCTCGCGCTCGCAGAAGGCGCGGAATTCTTCCAGACGTTCCGGTGCAATCGCCAGCACATAGCGCTCCTGCGATTCGTTACACCAGATTTGTCTGGGCGACATGCCGGTCTCATCCAGCGGAATCTTACGCAACTCGAATGCCGCACCGCGTCCGCCGCCATGCACCAGTTCAGGCAACGCATTGGACATACCGCCCGCACCGACGTCGTGAATAGATAAAATCGGATTATTCTCGCCGAGCTGCCAGCAACGGTCGATCACTTCCTGCGCACGGCGTTGCATCTCGGGATTGCCGCGCTGCACCGAATCGAAGTCCAGGTTTTCGGCATTGCTGCCGGTATCCATGCTGGATGCAGCGCCGCCGCCCAGACCGATCAGCATACCGGGTCCGCCCAGATGCACTACCAGCGCGCCAATTGGCAGATCGTGCTTGTGCGTATGTATCGCAGAAATGCTGCCCAGGCCGCCCGCCAGCATGATGGGCTTGTGATAACCGCGCACTTCGCCTGCGACATTTTCTTCGAAGGTACGGAAATAGCCGGTCAGATTGGGGCGACCGAACTCGTTGTTAAATGCCGCACCGCCTAAAGGCCCGTCCAGCATGATCTGCAACGCCGTGACGATACGCGATGGTTTGCCGTAAGCTGTCTCCCAAGGCTGCTCGAACCCGGGGATATTCAGATTGGACACCGAGAATCCGGTCAGACCTGCCTTGGGGCGTGAACCGATGCCGGTCGCACCCTCGTCGCGGATCTCGCCGCCTGAACCCGTTGCAGCACCGGCAAAGGGCGCAATCGCGGTCGGATGATTATGCGTCTCGACCTTCATCAGCGTGTGCGTCAGCTCCTCGGAAAATTCATAGACGCCACCGCTGCGCGGATAAAAACGCTCGATACAAGCGCCCTCGATCACCGAAGAATTGTCGGAATACGCCACCACCGTGCCTTGCGGACTGAGCTTATGGGTGTTGCGGATCATGCCGAACAGCGACATATCCTGCACCACGCCGTCGATTACCCAGTCGGCATTGAAAATCTTGTGGCGGCAATGTTCGGAATTGGCCTGTGCGAACATCATCAATTCGACATCGGTCGGATTGCGCTGCAGCTTCTTGAAGTTCTCCACCAGATATTCGATTTCATCCTGCGACAACGCCAGCCCCATCTCGCGATTGGCACTGGCAAGTGCCTCGCAGCCGCCTTGCAATATATCCACTGTTTCCAGCGGTTGTGGCGCGCCATGCCGGAAGATTTTTGTCGCCGCATCGTCAATACCGTCCAGCACCGACTCGGTCATGCGGTCGTGCAGCAACGGCAGCACCGCTGCTCGTTCAGCCTCGCTCAGCTGAGCACCTTTATTGGTAGACAGGTAATACTGCACACCGCGTTCAATGCGTTGCACGCCAGTCAGACCGCAATGCTGAGCGATATCGGTGGCCTTGGTGGACCAGGGCGAAATCGTACCCAGACGCGGCACGACCAGCACGCGAGTCAGTTCGCCTGCCGGCTCTGCGGTCGTTTTACCGAGACCCAGCACTTTGTCCAGCAGGCTGGCTTGCGCCTGATCCAGCTTCGCGCTTTGTAACGCGCTGAAGTAACAATGGCGGGCATCGGCGATGACGACATTGGGCGCGATGGCACTAAGGGAGACGCGCAATTTTTCCAAACGGAAGGCGGATAAGGCAGAACTGCCGACAGAGACTTTAAACATGACGGTGGCGGTGAGAATAAAATTCGGGACGCGATTATACTATGCGCTGCCCTTCACCGCCCACGCATCAAAACCGAGATGAACCCACAAGTCATTAAACAAAGCCAGGTCGCAAAACTGCTGCCGGAACGCCCCAAGGACAGCCACAAAGGCCTGTTCGGCACGGTGACCGTGATCGGCGGCGCATCCGGCATGACGGGTGCAGCCCTGTTGGCGGGACGCGCAGCGCTGAAACTGGGTGCAGGTTGCGTGCATGTAGTCCTGCTGGCAGACAACGCGCCTGTCGTGGATTTTGTCCAGCCGGAGCTGATGATTCATAGTGCGTCGGACCAGTTTTGCCCCAACCCCCATCCTAACCCTCCCCCAGAGAGGGGGGAAACAAACGTAAGAAACATCTTCAATTCTGACGTGCTTGTAGTCGGTTGCGGCATGGGCCATGACACGACAGCAAAACAAATGCTTCACCTTGCGCTGCAAGGCACGGCAACACTGGTGCTGGATGCCGATGCGCTGAACCTGATCGCGATGCACCCCGATTTATACGAACTGCTGATCGCGCGCAAAAATCCAACCGTACTGACGCCCCATCCCGGCGAAGCCGCACGACTCCTTGGTTGCAGCACAGCAGAAATTCAAAATAACCGGATCGCGTCGGTACAACAACTGGCAGAGCGGTTTGCATGTTCAGTCGTACTGAAAGGCGCGCACAGCTTATGCGCCACCAGTCGCGGACTGTTCGTGAACCAAACCGGAAATCCCGGCATGAGCGGCCCCGGCATGGGCGATGCACTGTCCGGCATGATCGCCGCCCTGATCGCTCAAGGTTTAAGTGTGGACGATGCGCTGTTGCTTGCGGTACACCTGCATGGCGCGGCGGGCGACGAACTGGCGAAGCTGAACATTACAACCGGCATGACCGCAACGGAGGTCACCGACCAGGCACGGCTGCTGCTGAATCAATGGCTTATAAATTGAAAGCGACATCGTAGATTGGCCCTTCGATAGAACCAACCACTTGGCAACCGTCTTTAGGATGTGCAGCCAAAAGTTCTTCGGCTGATTACATCAACTGCGCGGTGAAATTTGCAGACTGTTCACCAGCGGCGCATTTTCCTGACATAGTTTTCGCTATGGCATCGTAGCTGGCATGGCACTTTGCCATTGGGTATGGCGGGGCAAAATGCTGCGTAAAGCTGATTTTATGATTGTGGCCGATTGAACCCGACAGGGTCGAATTAACAGGCTGATTCGTCTTGGGATCTGTCTCGAACATGCTGCCAGACAATTTACCTGACGCAGAAGTAAGGCTCATCGTGAGCTGGGCTTCCACTCCTTCTGGGTAGAAAAATGTCCCTTCCCATCTGCCACTCAGGTCAGCGGCAGCGTGACTCGACGATGAGGCAAGTTCGCTGTTGCGGTTTAATTTATGTTTTGCTTTGTGTGAATCATTTTCCAGTGAATGCAACACGCTAGACTCAACGAGATTTGGCGGCTGAAAAACGGCAACTGTTCCATAAAGCCTCCCTTCTCTATCCATCCACAAAGTATGCGTCCTACGGTTCCATATTGATCGGGTAAGCGAAAGCTAAGAGCATAGTGTCCACCTAATTTTGGTGGACACTTTCATGAACGCATCTCATCCTATTAGCCGCCG
>JBAZAY010000017.1:0-56691 GCA_041671725.1 Gallionella sp.
CTTGAAAGAAGGGGAAATTCCCCACCGACAAGGTTTTACCTCAACAACCTCAAATGCAAGTCTGGTTCAAAGCAGAATGCGGCGACAGGGCACCCCAGCCACCGCGTTAGCGGTTTAGTTCAACGTTTGCTTTAATCAGCGTAAATCTGTGTAATCTGCGGATAACTGTTTTTAGTAATTAGCCGGTGTCAGGATGGTGGGCTGCGGATTATCCAGCATATCCGGATAATCGCGGCTGTAATGCAGGCCTCGACTCTCGTGGCGTGACAATGCGCTTTGCACGATCAGATCGGCATTGGTGACCAGATTGCGCAGTTCGAGCAAGTCCGAGCTGATATGAAAGTGAGCATAGTATTCGTCGATCTCGTTTTGCAGCAACTGGACGCGGTGCTGGGCACGTTGCAAGCGCTTGTTGGTGCGTACGATACCCACGTAGTCCCACATGAAATGACGCAGTTCCGCCCAGTTATGTGCGATGACGACATGTTCGTCGGCATCGGTTACCTGGCTGTCGTCCCATGCGGGCAGTGTGGGAAGCTTTTCTGGTGGCGTGCTTAGAATATCCTGCGCTGCGGCATCTGCAAATACCAGGCACTCAAGCAAGGAGTTGCTGGCCAGTCGGTTGGCGCCGTGCAGGCCGCTGTAAGCGGTCTCTCCCACGGCGTAGAGATTTTTGACATCGGTGCGCGCGTGCAAATCGGCAACCACGCCGCCGCAGGTGTAGTGTGCCGCAGGAACCACAGGTATCGGTTCTTTGCTGATGTTGATGCCAAGCTTAAGACAGCGGGCAAAAATGTTCGGGAAATGTTCCTGCAGAAATTCTACCGACTGATGCGATATGTCCAGATAGACGCAATCCAGTCCGCCTTTTTTCATTTCATAGTCTATGGCCCGCGCCACGATGTCGCGAGGTGCCAGTTCGGCGCGCGGATCGTGGCGGAGCATGAAGCGTGTTCCGTCAGGCAATTTCAGAATACCCCCTTCGCCGCGTACAGCTTCGCTGATCAGAAACGACTTTGCGTGTGGGTGATACAGGCAGGTGGGATGAAACTGGATGAATTCCATGTTGGCAATACGACATCCGGCACGCCAGGCCATTGCGATTCCGTCGCCTGTCGATGTGTCCGGGTTGGTGGTGTACAGATACACTTTGCCGCTGCCACCGGTAGCTAAAATAGTGTGTTGTGCTGCGATGGTGACAACTTCGTCCGTTGCCGTGTTGAGCGCGTAGGCACCGTAACAGCGATTATCGGAAAACCCAAGCTTCTTGCCGGTGATCAGATCTACCGACATATAGCCTTCCAGTACGGTGATATTGGGATGAGTAAGCACTTTCCTTGACAAGGTTTCCTGGACGGCATGGCCTGTGGTGTCGGCTGCATGAATGATGCGACGACGGTCGTGCCCGCCTTCGCGCGTCAGGTGATAACCTGTGCCGCTTGCGCTGTCGCGCGTAAACGGTACGCCCTGTGCTATCAGCCATTCTATGGCTTGTTTGCCATGTTCGACGACATAGCGGGTGGCGGTTTCATCGCACAGGCCCGCCCCGGCAAGCAGCGTATCCTGAGTGTGGGCATCAGGCGTATCCTCGTCAGACAAAACGGCGGCAATGCCTCCTTGCGCCCAACTGCTTGCGCCGTCCAGCAGGGCCTTCTTGGTTATCAGGCCAACTTTTTGATGTTCACTCAGTTTGAGTGCCAGAGTCAGGCCGGCAAGGCCGCTGCCGATAATCAGTGTGTCAAATTGCAGCAATTAGATTCCCGGTATGTTCATTAAAATGAAGCTCACGCAGTGATTCGTTCGTCTCCTCTCCTACTTGCGGGGGAGGAGAGCGTCGCGAGGAGTCGAGGTGAGGGAACAGAACATGGCACGTTTATTAAAGGATAGCTGCTTGCCATGGCTGTTTCAATGACCGAACTATAGCAAACTGTCACAGATAATGAATGCGATTTATTGGGTTGGCGATATTTTGCGCATCCGGACAAACAAACAGGCGGGCTGACGAATCGGATGGCTAGCGGTTATACTTCGCTTAACAGCGCATTTTATGCGATCACGTGGAATTATCAGGGATGGGCGATCGGGAAGTTGATCAGCAGTTGGTGGAACGCGTACAGCGCGGGGATAAGCACGCCTTCGATCTGCTGGTTGCTAAATATCAGCGCAAACTGGGAAGGCTCATTTCCCGTTTTGTGCGCGATACAGGCGAAGCGGAGGATGTGACGCAGGAGGCCTTTATCAAGGCCTATAGGGCCTTGCCTGGATTTCGTGGCGACAGTGCTTTTTACACCTGGCTGTATCGTATCGGTATCAATACCGCAAAAAATTATCTGCTGGCGAACAAGCGGCGCCCCCCCTCCAGTACCCCTTTTGATGCAGAGGAATCGGAATCTTTTGAAGATGCCGGACTTTTGCATGAAATTAGTACGCCTGAAAATGAACTCATGAGCAAACAGGTTGTCAGTGTCGTGCAAGCAGCACTGCAGCAGTTACCGGAAGACTTACGCAGCGCATTGACCCTGCGTGAAATCGAGGGGCTGAGTTACGAAGAAATTGCCAGCGTGATGAATTGCCCTGTCGGCACCGTGCGATCAAGAATTTTCAGGGCGCGCGAAGCAGTAGCGGAGAAGTTGCGCCCGTTGTTGGAAACCAGTCAAGATAATAGGTGGTAATGATGAAACATGAAATTTCAGCTCTGATGGATGGCGAATTGTTTGAAGACGAAGCAGAGATTGTGTTCGCTCAGATTAAACGTGATCCGGGTGCGCATCGAGATTGGGCAACTTATCACATGATCGGTGATGTGCTGCGTCAGCCTGAATATGTTAATCGCGACATCAGCGCCATAGTGCGTGAGCGCTTGCAGAACGAACCGACGGTGCTTGCACCTCGCAGTCGTGCATTGAAACAAAAAGCGCGCGTGTTCGCGTTGTCTGCGGCCGCCTCGCTGCTGGCTGTCGGCGTGGTTTCATGGATGTCATTGCAGATCAGTCCGGAAGCCGGACCGCAGATGGCAATGCAACAGTCCAATATTCGTCCGGTCAATATGCAAATCCAGCCAAAATCCAATGACTACCTGATGGCGCATCAGGAATTTTCTCCCAGTAACGATATGAATGGCGGGGCATCTTATATTCGCACGGTGACCTTCAGTCCTGAGGAAAAGTCGCAATGAGGGTTTGGTCGGGATTGTTCGGTTTGATGTTTGCAGTGAATATCTGCGCGGCTGAAAATGCATCCAGGCTGGACTGGTTAAAAACTGCCGCGTTTGCCGGGCATCAGACAGATTACAGCGGTGTGTTTGTTTACCAGTATGGCAACCATGTCGAGACTTCAAAAATATCACACGTCGTTGAAACCGACAGCGAATACGAAAAGCTGGAGAGCCTGGATGGTCCCAAGCGTGAAATCATTCGCCATCACGGGCAAGTGTGGTGCTACAGAAATCATAAATTAGTGCTGGTGGACAGTCAGCAAGGCCCCGGTCGCTTCCCGTTGCTGCTGCCCGATCAGTTGTCTACGCTGAGTGAAAATTATCAGGTTAAAGAGGCCGGCACAGATCGGGTAGCGGGTTATAACACCCAGGTCATCCTGTACCAGCCACGGGATAATTTGCGCTATACGCACAAGATCTGGGTGCACACGGATTCGGGATTGTTGCTGAAATCTGCTGTACTGAACGAAAAGAATCAGGTTGTTGAGCAGTATGCGTTTACCGAGTTGAAAATAGGTGTTGAAGTGGATCGTTCCTGGGTCACGTCCAGCACGCCAGGTAATAGCAAACCCGTTTTGAACAAGGCTGCAGCGACCGTTAATAGTGGTTGGGTGGTTGATGCCATGCCGACTGGCTTCAAGAAAACGATGGAAATTTTACGTCCCATGCATGGTAAACATGCGTCTGTGACGCAACTTGTTTTTTCGGATGGCTTGAGTGCGATCTCTGTTTTTATCGAACCTGCCGATTCGGATGAGGACGATAACGAAGGGCTGACCAGTCGGGGAGCCGTGAACCTGTATCACAAGGTGGTTGATAAGCATCTGTATAACGTGGTCGGTGAGGTTCCGCCGAAAACGGTTATGCAAGTTCTTGATTCTATTCGTTTTAATGGTAAGTTATGATGCTCGAGACGCGTGCGATTGTAGTGCAGAAGGATAATAAGTTCACGCTGGTTCAGTCCAGTGGGGCTAATGGCTGTTCTGCGTGTGAAGGCAAGGGTTGCGGATCAGGCAAACTGACCCAGTTGTTTTGCAGCAAGCCGCGCCAGTTCAAGGTGGAAAACAGGATCAATGCCGGTGTTGGCGACGAAGTGATTGTCTCGGTCGCCGAAGGGGCGGTGTTGCGCGGCATCAGTCTGGTTTATCTGTTGCCATTGGCGCTGATGTTTGCGGGTGCGTCATTGGCGGGTGGTTGGGTTGATGGTGTTCAGCGCGATGGCTATGCTGCGGCTGGCGCTTTGACAGGGTTGGTGGTCGGTTTTGCTGTTGCCAAATGGTTATCGATGCGCGCGGTGCGTCAACAGCCTTATATTGCAAGGCAGTTTCGCGAATAGCAGCCAATTTTTTTGATTTTTTTACTATGAAGAGGATCGCATGCTAAAAAAGTTTATTAATCTGGTCATACTTGTCGTTTGTTTTTTTCCTCTCTTACCTGCTTATGCTGCGGGCTTGCCTGATTTCACCGAACTGGTTGAGAAACAGGCTGCGGCTGTAGTCAATATCAGCACCACGCAACGTATTTCTCCACCAAATTTTCCCGAAGGCGATCCGTTCTTCGAATTCTTCAAGCGCTTCGCACCGCCTGTGCCGCGCGAGCAGGAGTCGCAATCGCTGGGTTCCGGTTTTATTATCAGCGCCGATGGTTACATTATGACCAACGCGCATGTGGTAGATCATGCTGAGAAAATTACCGTGCGCCTGACGGATAAGCGTGAATTTTCTGCAAAAGTGATCGGCGCCGACAAGCGAACTGACGTTGCGTTGCTCAAAATCGAGGCCGACAGCTTGCCGAAAGTGGTGGTTGGTGATCCGGGTAAGCTTAAAGTAGGTGAATGGGTTATTGCCATCGGTTCGCCGTTTGGTTTTGACAGTAGTGTCACCGCCGGTATTGTCAGTGCCAAGGGGCGATCCTTGCCGCAGGATAATTTTGTGCCTTTTATTCAGACGGATGTTGCAATTAATCCCGGCAATTCCGGTGGGCCGCTGTTCAATATGAGCGGTGAGGTGGTCGGTATTAATTCGCAAATCTATACGCGCTCCGGCGGTTCGATGGGGCTGTCCTTCGCCATTCCAATCGATGTTGCGACGCAGGTGGCAGATCAATTGCGCACCAGCGGTACCGTGACACGCGGGCGTATCGGCGTGACGATACAGGAAATGACGCGCGAACTTGCCGAATCGTTCGGTTTGAGTCAACCCAGCGGTGCACTGATCAGCAGCGTCGAGAAGGGCGGGCCTGCCGATAAGGCCGGCATCGAAGCCAGCGATGTGATACTCAAGTTCGATGGCAAGGTAGTGAAGAGTTCTGCCGATCTGCCACGCATCGTGGCTGCATACACGCCGGGCAGTAAGGTGATGGTTGAATTGTGGCGCAAGGGCGCGGCTAAACAAGTGACGGTGGTGGTTGCCAGGATGCCGGAAGATGGCAAGCTGGCGCAGACCGTCAAGGGGCTGGCTAATGAGGCTGCTAAAATGGTCCAGCGGCTTGGCATTGCGTTGAGAGAGTTGAGCCGAGAGCAATTGCTGGAGTTGCAAAGCAATAGCGGTTTGCTGGTGGAAGAGGTTAAAGGTGAGGCTGCGCGCGCCGCAGGCTTGCAGCGTGGCGATGTGCTGTTGGCCATCGGTAACATCCCGTTGCAGTCGCTGAATCAGTTGATCGAGATCATCAGGCAAGTCCCCAAGGGGCGCAATGTCGCATTGCTGGTGCGCCGGGGCGATAGCGCTACCTATGTTGCGATCAAGCTCGACGAAAAGTAATTTGCACGCGGTGAGCCTCAAAACAGCGAATTTTTGAGGCTCACTTATCACAGTCCTGCGTATAACGTCTAAATCGGCTAGAATTCGGCCTTTGCGATAATACCGTACGTGCTCATCGATTTGCTCAGGCAGTCGGGGGGTGGCGGTTTCTATTTGGAATTCCATGCAGCTAATCCGTAATTTTTCTATCATCGCCCACATCGATCACGGCAAGTCGACGCTGGCCGACCGTATTATTCATTTGTGTGGCGGCTTGTCCGATCGCGAGATGGATGCGCAAGTACTTGATTCAATGGATATTGAACGTGAGCGCGGAATAACCATCAAGGCGCAGACGGCCGCACTCAGCTACAAGGCGCGCGACGGGCAGGTCTACAACCTGAACCTGATCGATACACCTGGACACGTGGATTTTTCCTACGAAGTATCGCGTTCGCTGTCTGCCTGTGAAGGCGCGCTGCTGGTGGTGGACGCGTCGCAAGGGGTGGAGGCGCAGACTGTCGCCAATTGCTATACCGCGCTGGATCTGGGTGTGGAAGTGGTGCCGGTGCTGAACAAGATCGACCTGCCTTCCGCTGACCCGGATAACGCCATCGAAGAAATCGAAGAAGTCATCGGCATTGAGGCGCACGATGCAGTGCGTTGCTCTGCCAAGACAGGCGTTGGCGTTGAAGATGTGCTCGAATCCTTGATCGTTAAGGTGCCGCCCCCCAAAGGGGATGTAGACGCGCCATTGCAGGCGCTGATCGTGGATTCCTGGTTTGATAATTACGTCGGCGTGGTGATGCTGGTGCGAGTGATGAACGGCACGTTGAGGCCTAAGGAGAAAATCCTGTTCATGGCGACCGGCGCGCATCATCTGACCGAACATATCGGTGTGTTCACGCCTAAATCTCAGCCGCGCGAGTCTTTGAGTGCGGGGCAGGTAGGCTTTGTTATCGCCGGTATCAAGGAACTCAAATCGGCACGAGTGGGTGACACGATCACCCACCAGGCTAAACCTGCCAAAGAAGCCTTGCCGGGTTTCAAGGAAGTTCAGTCTCAGGTGTTCTCCGGGTTGTTTCCGGTGGAATCGAATCAATACGAGGCGCTGCGCGACTCACTGGAAAAACTTAAATTAAATGACGCCGCGTTGCAGTACGAACCGGAAGTGTCTCAGGCGCTAGGCTTCGGCTTCCGTTGCGGTTTCCTGGGACTGTTGCATATGGAAATCGTGCAGGAAAGGCTGGAACGCGAGTTCGATATGGACTTGATCACCACCGCGCCGACCGTTATTTACGAGGTAGTGCTGCGCGATGGTACCGTGGTCACTGTAGATAATCCGTCCAAGATGCCCGATCCATCCAGGATCGAGCAGATCAGGGAACCTGTCGTCACGGTGAACCTGTACATGCCGAACGAATATGTAGGCTCGGTGATCACCTTGTGTACCCAGAAACGCGGACAGCAGATCAATATCAGCTATCACGGCAAACAGGTGAAGCTGATCTACGAAATGCCGATGGCGGAAATCGTGATGGATTTCTTCGACAGATTGAAATCGGTATCGCGTGGCTATGCCTCAATGGACTATGAGTTCAAGGAATATCGTCCGGCGGATGTGGTTAAGGTGGATATGCTGATCAACGGCGAAAAGGTGGATGCGCTGGCGATTATCGTGCATCGTGCCAACAGTCAGTATCGCGGGCGAGAGGTAGCGGCCAAGATGCGCGAGCTGATCCCGCGCCAGATGTACGACGTGGCGATTCAGGCGACCATCGGTTCAAACATCATCGCGCGTGAAAACGTCAAGGCGATGCGTAAGAATGTGCTGGCCAAATGTTACGGCGGTGATATCTCGCGTAAGAAAAAGCTGCTGGAAAAACAAAAGGCCGGTAAGAAGCGTATGAAACAGGTAGGCAATGTGGAAATTCCACAGGAAGCCTTCCTGGCGATTTTGCGTGTGGACGATTAACTTGGAAAAACCTTGATCCGCATAAGCAATGACTTTGCAATTGTTTTTTGATTGCTTAGTCAGTGCTTAGTAGTTTTATCAGATTACGCAGATTACAAGGTTTAAAAGCTAATTATAAAAATCAATAGTTCAGGTTTTTATGGTTTTTTGTTTTGAATTAAATCTGAGTAAATCCGTGTAATCTGCGGATGGTGCTTGTTGTAGTATTTAAGGAATAACGATGGATTTTGCTTTAATTATGTTTGTTTTGCTGCTGGTAACCGGCAGCATTTGGTTGCTGGATCGCTATGCTCTGGCTGCGAAACGCGGCAGTGGTATCGCCGAGCCTTGGTGGGTGGAGTACGCCAAGAGCTTCTTCCCGGTTATTCTGATTGTGTTCTGCATCCGCTCTTTTCTGGCTGAGCCTTTCAAGATTCCTTCCGGTTCGATGATTCCTACCTTGCAGGTGGGAGACTTCATCCTGGTGAATAAATTCACCTATGGCATCCGTCTGCCTATCATCAACCAGAAAATTGTCCAGATTAATGACCCTCAGCGCGGTGATGTGATGGTGTTTCATTACCCGGAAAATCCGTCAATCGACTACATCAAGCGCGTAGTTGGCGTACCTGGCGATACGGTCGAATATCGGGATAAACATCTGACCATCAATGGTGTAGAGCAGATTCAACTGCCTGACGGCGATTATAATTATGTCGAAAGCGGCCTGAACTTTGTACATACTGAACGACGCATCGAGACGCTGGCTTCCCGCCAACATGCGCTACTGATTAATCCTGGCATGCCCAATGTGCATTTGAATTCAGTAGCCGAGTTCAAGGGGTATGAAAATTGTACCTATACCGAAGAGTTGGTCCGTTGCAAGGTTCCTGCCGGGAATTATTTCATGATGGGAGACAATCGCGATAACAGCCGCGATAGCCGCTATTGGGGGTTTGTACCTGATAACCAGATCGTCGGCCGCGCATTTTTGGTATGGATGAATTTTTCTGATTTGAAGCGTATCGGTCTGTCAATATGAGGAGGGGGAGCAATATGAATAAGCCTGGGCGTCAGCGCGGTTTGAGTTTTACAGGATTTTTGCTGGGAGCGGGTATCCTGGTGCTGGTCAGCCTGGTCGGGCTGAAACTGATCCCGGTCTATATGCAAAATGGCGAAATCAATAAAATATTTGTAACGATTGCCAATGATCCTGAGATGCAAAAGGCGAGTTCGCGTGAGATCCGCGCGTCCTTTAGCAAGCGAGCCTCAATCAATAACATCACCGTCATCAGTGCAGAAGATATCGTGATAGATAACAGCTCGGGAAAACTAGTTTTGAGCGCCAGTTATGCTGTCAAAGTCCCATTGGTGGGCAACATCAGCCTGTACCTCGATTTTAATAGTGCGAACAAGTAAGAATAGCACTGAGCTGTGCAGGCAGTTGGGGCATGTATTCAAGCAGCCTCAACTGTTGCAACGCGCGCTCACGCATCGCAGTTACGCGCCGGATCACTACGAACGGCTGGAATTTTTAGGCGATAGTATCTTAGGCTGCGTGATCGCCAAGTATTTATATAGCGAGTTTCCCGATCTGAGCGAAGGGGATTTGTCACGATTAAGGTCAAACCTGGTCAAGGAATCCACACTGGTGTTGTTTGCGCAACAACTCAATCTGGGATCCCAGCTGAAACTGGGCGAAGGTGAACTCAAGAGCGGCGGCTTTCGACGTCCTTCCATACTGGCGGATGCCGTGGAGGCTTTGTTCGGCGCAATATTTCTGGATGGCGGGTTTGTTGCTGCCGAACAGGCAGTGCTGAATCTGTTTGTGCCCTACCTTGCAAAAGTGGACATGAAGACCTTGGGCAAGGATGCCAAGACGCTGCTTCAGGAATATTTACAAGGCCGTCGTCTGGCTTTGCCCAGTTACAGCGTAATCGACACACTGGGTGTGGCGCATGAGCAATTGTTTCAGGTGGAGTGCGTGATACCCTCACTCAAAATAACCACACGCGGCGCGGGCACCAGCCGCCGTAATGCCGAACAACAAGCAGCGCTGGCTGCTTATCAAATAATTGGAAAAACAAATGACTGAAGAAATTACAACTGAAGAGGGTCATGATGACGCTTTTCGCAGCGGCTATATCGCCATCGTCGGACGCCCCAATGTGGGCAAGTCCACATTGCTCAATCACCTGATCGGGCAAAAAATAAGTATCACCTCGCGCAAGGCGCAAACCACGCGTCATCGAATTAACGGGATTTATACCGACGATCATTCGCAATTTGTGTTTGTGGATACGCCAGGCTTTCAGATGAAGCATCTCAATGCCCTAAATCGCGGCATGAATCGTGTGGTTACCAGCAGCCTGCGCGATGTTCAGGTGGTGATGTATGTGCTCGAGGCCCTGCGCTATGACGAGCGCGATAAGGAAGTACTCAAGCTGTTGCCCGATAATCGTCCGGTTCTGCTGGTTATCAACAAGATCGACGAAGTCGCGGATAAGGGGCAGCTGTTTGACTTTACCGAGCGCGTTACGAAAGACTTCAAATTTGCCGACATCGTCCCGGTGAGCGCCAAGTTTGGCAAGAAAATCGAAGAATTACGCGATACCTTGCGTAGTTTCTTGCCGGAGGGCGGGCTGATTTATGACGCAGATGACATTACCGACCGCAGCGAGCGTTTTTTGGCGTCGGAAATTTTGCGTGAAAAAGTCTTCCGCTTCACCGGCGAAGAACTGCCTTACTCAGTGAGCGTGGTGATCGAAAAATTCGAAATGGACAAGAAGTTGCGTCGCATCAGTGCCGCGATTCTGGTGGATAAGGAAGCGCACAAGGCTATGCTGCTCGGTAAAAAAGGCGAAAAAATCAAGGAAATCGCCACGCAAGCGCGCCTGGATATGGAAAAGCTGTTCGACGGCAAGGTGTTTCTCGAGGTGTTCATCAAAGTTCGCAGCGGCTGGGCGGATGACTCGCGTATGTTGCAAACGCTGGGATATGAATAAAAACAACGTTTACAGTTTGAAGTTTTCAGTTAACGGAAAACAGCAAACCGCAAGCGGTAAACCGTAAACATGACTTCAGCCAGTCGGCAAAACAGGCGTCAGGATGAACTGGCATTTGTTTTGCATAGTCGTCCGTTTCGTGAAACGAGTCTGCTGCTCGATGTGTATAGCCGTGAACATGGCAGGTTAGCCATCGTGGCGCGGGGTGCCAGGCGGCCCAGGTCGGCATTGCGCGGCGTGTTGATGAATTTTCAGCCGTTGCGTCTGTCCTGGTTTGGCAAAGGCGAGGTGCGCACCCTGCACAGTGCGGAGTGGCAGGGCGGGCAGCCCTATTTGCAGGGTACGGCGTTGATGTGCGGTTTTTATCTCAATGAGTTGCTGATCAACTTGTTGGCGCGCGATGATGCGCATGAGCAATTGTTTGATTATTACCGCGCAACTTTGTATCGTCTGGCGCATGAGGCGGATCACGCAGCCACCTTGCGCTGTTTTGAGAAGCACTTGTTGCAGGAGTTGGGTTACGCGCTGGAGCTGGAGCGGGAAGCTGCCAGTGGCAAGCCTGTTCAGAGCAATGCCGGTTATCGTTATATGGTTGAGCAGGGCGCGCTTTTAGACAATGGTCTGCACGATAACGGCGAACTACACAAAGGTTTGAAGGTTTTTGGCAGCACCTTGCTGGCGATGGCGGCCGATGACTATAGTGACCCGGTTGCCGCACAACAGAGCAAGCAACTGATGCGTATGCTGCTGAATCACCACCTCGGCGGGAAAGTTTTGCACACGCGCGAATTGATTAAGGATCTGCAAAAATTATGATCAAATTAGGATTGAATATTGACCACGTCGCCACTTTGCGCCAGGCGCGCGGTGCGCGCTACCCCAACCTGGTGCGTGCAGCACTGATCTGCGAGGAAGCCGGTGCAGATGCGATTACGCTGCATCTGCGCGAAGATCGCCGCCATATCCAGGATGCTGATGTGGACGTGCTGCGCGGCATGCTGCAAACGCGCATGAATCTGGAATGTGCCGTTACCGATGAAATGATCAGCAACGCCTTGCGCGTCAAGCCGCATGACTTGTGTCTGGTACCTGAACGTCGTGAAGAACTGACGACCGAAGGCGGTCTGGACGTGATGCGCTATTTCGATGTGGTTAAATCCGCCTGCGAACGTTGCGCTGAAGCGGGTATACGCGTGTCATTGTTCATCGATCCGGATGAAAAACAGATCGACGCCGCGATGCGCGCCGGCGCACCCGTCATCGAACTGCATACCGGAAAATATGCCGATGCGGATAGTGTGCCTGCCCATCAGCATGAGCTGGCGCGCATTCGTGTCGCAGCAGCGCATGCACATGCGCTAGGACTGCAGGTAAATGCCGGACACGGTTTGCATTACCATAATGTGCAGGACATCGTCGCGATCCCCAATATAGTAGAGCTGAACATCGGTCATGCGATCATCGCAGAATCTTTGTTCATCGGTCTTGATGCTGCGGTACGGAAAATGAAGAGTCTCTTGGTGATCGGGTTCCCGTCGCAGTCTGCCCTCAAGGAGGTAATTGGGGGCGGGAATGACGCATGATTTTTGGTATCGGTACGGACATCGTTGAATATGACCGCATCGAAGCGATGTGGGCACGGTTCGGGGTGCGATTGGCGGAGCGTTTGCTGAGCGAGGGCGAGCTGCCCGAATTTCATGGTCACGCACATCCGGCGCGCTTTCTGGCGAAACGTTTTGCCGCCAAGGAAGCATTTGCCAAGGCGGTGGGCAGCGGGTTGCGCCATCCGGTGAGCCTCGGACGTATCAGTATTTCGCATGATGGACTGGGGAAGCCGGTATTGCAGTTTGACAGCGTGTTGCGCATTTATCTGGCGCAATTGGGCATCAGTGGACATCATCTGTCCATCAGCGATGAACGCAACACCATTGTTGCGTTTGTGGTCCTGGAAACAAATTAATATTTAGGAATGAACATGGGTTTAGGGCCGGTAATGCTGGATGTTTTGGGTACGCAACTGACGGAAGAGGACAAGGCGCGTCTTTTGCATCCGCTGGTCGGCGGGGTGATCCTGTTTGCCCGTAACTATGAATCGCCGGGTCAACTGGCACAGCTGACCGCCTCAATACGCGCGCTGCGACCTGCCCCGTTGCTGATTGCCGTCGATCACGAGGGTGGGCGGGTGCAACGTTTTCGGGAAGGGTTTACCCGCATTCCGGCGATGCGTGAACTGGGAAAAATCTGGGATACTCACCCGCAGCGGGCGCGCCATCTGGCGCAACAGGTGGGCTTCGTGCTGGCGTCTGAATTGCGCGGCTGTGGCGTGGACTTCAGCTTTACGCCGGTGCTGGATGTGGACTACGGGCAAAGCAGCGTGATTGGCGATCGCGCGTTTCACAGTGACCCGCAAGCGATCGCTGAGTTGGCGCACCACTTGTTGCTGGGCTTAAAACAAGGTGGAATGCACACGGTAGGCAAGCATTTTCCAGGTCACGGATTTGTTGCGGCGGATTCTCATCTGGCTATTCCGGTGGATGAGCGTGAGTTTGTGGATATCGAGCTGTGCGATCTGGTGCCGTTCCGGCAGATGTTTGATTTCGGCCTGACGGCCGTGATGCCGGCTCATGTCATTTATCCAAAGGTGGATAGCCGTCCGGCTGGATTCTCGCCGGTATGGCTGCAGGAGATACTGCGCCGGCAGATGGGCTTTGAAGGGTGTATTTTCAGCGATGATCTGAGCATGGAGGGCGCAACTGTTGCGGGCGGTATCGTGCAGCGCGCCGCAGCCGCTCTGAATGCCGGGTGCGATATGGTGGTGGTGTGCAACAAGCCGGAATCGGCAGATGAGTTGCTGCGCGGTTTGCATTGGGAAATGCCGGTAACGAGTCGGGCACGCATCATTCATATGCGCGGCCTGTCTCATCCCGTTCCTATGGCCAAACTACACGAGCAGCCTCAGTTTCTCAAGGCGTTGCAGGAAGTCGCCGGTATCGGCGTCAGTTCGCCTGAGTTGCCGTTGGCGTAGCTTTTTACCACTGAGCTTGAGATAATCTGCGCAGGTTTTTTATCGCGCATTGGTATACAAAATGATGAGTGAATTACAAGCAGCCTTGTTGGCAATCGGTTTGGGTGTGGTGGTCGCGGTATATGTCTTTGGCTGGTGGAAGCAGCGCCAGTACAGTCGCAAGTTTGGTGCAGCATTCAGGCAAAATAACGACGATGCCTTGTATCAGGTTAATGCCGCTCAGCCTGAACAGGCCGCTGAGGCACTGGACGATATCGTCATGATCAATCAGGACGCGCTGCCTGATGAAGCTGTTGCAGAGTTGCTTGAAGTGGCCGAAGCGACTGCATCGGCGGAAGAAACCGTTGAGTTGCCGCCTGAAATTACCACCGTGTTGACGGGGCCCTGTTCCTTGCTTGATGCGCGCAGCGATTTTATCATCGTCCTACATCCGCTTGAACCGAGTTCTGCGGCTGTGCTGGATGGTTTATGGCAACGCAAATTTGATTTTCATAAACCGATGCAGGTGTGCGGCCTGATCGCACGCACGGGGCAGTGGGAGAGAGTCATAGCCGAAAGTCTGACACTGTACTCGCAGTTCAATATCGCACTGCAATTGGCGGACAGAAGCGGTATAGTCAGTGCGACCAAGCTGGGCGACTTGCGTGATCTTGTGCTGGGCATCGCACAAACTATCGATGCTGACGCGACGGTGCCTGATATTCAGGAAACACTCCGGAATGCACAGGCGCTGGATACGCTCTGCGCAGAGGTGGATCAGATGGTGGGCGTTAATCTACTGCCGCCCGGCGAACGCTTGTTGAACGGCGAAAAAGTTGCAGAGGCCGCCGCTTTGCAGGGTATGAAGCTGGAATCAGACGGTGCATTTCATTTGTCAGACGCAGCAGGTAATAGCCTGATTACACTGATTAATAAGGATACCAGGCCTTTTCAGTATCACACTTTGGCACATTTCACCACGTCGGGTATTACACTGATGCTGGATGTTCCCCGCGTAGAAAATCCTGCGGAAAGTTTTGATCTTCTGGTGAAAATGGCCCATGACCTGGCACGCGAGTTGCAGGTCAATCTGGTGGATGATCATCGTGTGCAATTGACAGAGAGCGGTTTGGCACGTATCCGTGCGCAGATTACCGCAGTCGAAGCCAAAATGCGCGAAAACAACCTCGTGCCGGGTAGCGCACAGACACGCCGGTTGTTCTCCTGATGGAGGCGGGTGTTGCTTCACGCATTGCGCAGCTTTGCAGTGAAATAGAGCAGCATAATTACCGCTATTACGTGCTGGATGATCCCTCTATTCCCGATGCGGAATATGACAAGTTGTTCCGCGAACTGCAAACCCTTGAAGCGGCGCACCCCGAGCTGTTGACGCTTGATTCGCCTACCCAGCGGGTGGGTGGGACGCCGCTGAAATCCTTTGCAGAGGTGTCGCACCGCACACCGATGTTGTCGCTCAATAATGCCTTTAGCCTTGATGAGGTACGCGCCTTTGATGCGCGGATTCGTGAGGCGCTGGGAATAGATACCGTGGAATATGCGGTCGAACTCAAGTTCGACGGACTGGCGATCAATCTCAGCTATCGCAACGGGTTGTTTGTTCAGGGGGCGACGCGCGGTGACGGCAGCGCCGGTGAAGATGTGACGGAAAATTTGCGAACGGTGCGTGCCATCCCGTTGCGCCTGCGCGATGCATCCGGTCGCGATTTGACGGCCGATGTCGAGGTGCGCGGTGAAGTGCTGATGTTCAAGCGGGACTTTGAGCAGCTGAACGCGCGGCAGCGCGCCAATGGCGAAAAAGAGTTCGTCAATCCGCGCAATGCGGCTGCAGGTTCCTTGCGTCAGCTGGATTCACGCATCACCGCCACGCGCCGCCTCAGTTTTTATGCCTACGGCTTAGGGATATGCGAAGGGGTTGATTTGCCGGGTCGCCACGACCAGCAAATGGCTCAACTGGCACTTTGGGGCGTGCCGGTTGCAGGGCATCGCCGGGTGGTGCAAGGAGTGGATGGCTTGCTGGAATTCTACCGCGAGATAGGCGAGCAGCGTGCAGCCCTGCCTTTTGCCATCGATGGTGTGGTGTACAAGGTCAATGACTTGTCTTTGCAACAACAGCTCGGTTTTGTCGCCCGCGCGCCGCGTTTTGCGATTGCGCACAAATTTCCCGCCGAAGAAGCGATGACCACCTTGCTGGACATTGATGTTCAGGTCGGGCGCACCGGTGCGTTGACACCTGTCGCGCGCCTGGCTCCGGTGTTCGTTGGCGGCGTGACGGTGACCAATGCCACACTGCACAACGAGGACGAGATACGCCGCAAGGATGTGCGCATTGGCGATACAGTCATCGTGCGGCGCGCAGGCGACGTGATTCCTGAAGTCGCAGGTGTGGTATTGGCACGCCGTCCAGCGGATGCGCGCGAGTTTGCTATGCCTGTGGTGTGCCCTGTGTGCGGATCGCATGTGTCACGCGAGGCGGATGAGGCAGCTGTGCGTTGCACGGGCGGCTTGTTTTGTCCTGCACAGCGTAAACAGGCTTTGTTGCATTTTGCCGGTCGCCGTGCGATGAACATAGATGGTTTGGGCGATAAACTGGTCGAGCAACTGGTGGATGCAAATCTGGTCAACACGCCTGCCGACCTTTATAAGCTGGGGATGTCCGGGATCGTCAGTCTGGCGCGCATGGGCGAGAAATCAGCGCTCAATTTACTGGATGCGATCGATAATAGTCGCAACACAACTCTGGCGCGTTTTATCTTTGCACTGGGGATCCGCAACGTCGGCGAGGCGACTGCAAAGGATCTGGCTCAGCACTTCGGATCATTGGATAATCTAATGACCGCCGACAGCGAACGTTTGCAGCAGGTGTCGGACGTCGGTCCTGTTGTGGCCGAGAGCATGGCCGAGTTTTTTGCCGAAGCACATAACCTGTCAGTCATTGAACAACTGCGGGCAGCTGGCGTGCACTGGGACGAGCATGAGCCGCAACCGGAAACACCCCGGCCATTTACCGGAAAAACGTTCGTGCTGACGGGTACACTTGCAACGTTGTCACGCCAGCAGGCTCAAGCGGCGCTGGAAGCATTGGGTGCCAAGGTCAGTGGCAGTGTCTCGAAAAAAACGGATTACGTGGTGGCGGGTTCGGAGAGTGGCAGCAAGTTGGAACGGGCGCTGCAATTGGGCGTCACTGTTCTCAACGAAGATGAATTCTTATTATTAATCGAGGGGTAATAATGACTAGACCATTGAAGGTAATCCGCAAAGCGGTATTCCCGGTGGCGGGTATGGGCAGTCGTTTCCTGCCTGCGACCAAGGCCAGCCCGAAGGAAATGATGGCGATTGTCGACAAGCCGCTGATTCAGTATGCGGTGGAGGAAGCCGTCGCTGCGGGTATTACGGATATGATTTTCATTACCGGACGCAACAAACGTTCTATCGAGGATCATTTTGACACGGCTTATGAGCTGGAGGCCGAGCTTGAGAAGCGCGGCAAGCTTGAATTGTTGCGCATTACTCGAGAAGTAATCCCGGAAGGGGTAAATTGCATTTTTATCCGTCAATCCGAGCCGTTAGGGTTAGGGCACGCTGTGCTTTGTGCACAACCTGTTATTAACGATGAGCCTTTTGCGGTCATCCTGGCAGACGATTTTATGGTGAGCGATGTCGCCGTCACGCGGCAGATGGCTGAGGTGTTCGAGCGTCACCATAGTTCGGTGCTGGGCGTGCAAAATGTGCCGCGTGAGCAGACCCGTCAGTATGGTATTGTCAGCAGTGTTCGTATGAGTGCCGAGTTGGAACAGGTGACTGGCATCGTCGAAAAGCCGGATCCGGAAGAGGCTCCCTCAACCCTGGCCGTGGTGGGACGCTATATTCTGACACCGCGCATTTTTCATCACTTGCGCAATCTGCGCCCCGGTGCCGGCGGTGAAATACAGCTGACGGATGGCATTGCTGCTCTGATTGAGGAAGAACGGGTACTTGCCTGCCGCTATCAGGGGACGCGTTATGATTGCGGCTCAAAAATCGGTTTTTTACAGGCAACGGTGGCAATGGGGCTTGAACATCCGGAAATACGTGATGAATTTGCCGCTTACTTGCAAAGTTTGAAGAGTGCCTGAACTCCTGATATGACCATTCAGCATATACGCGACATTTTGCAACAGTCCGAATTGTTGTGTCCGGCTGAGCAGGTACAAGCCGCATTGCACAAGGTCGCACTACAAATCAATAATACGCTGGCTGACAAACACCCGCTGGTACTGTCGGTGATGGGTGGTGCAGTGGTGTTTTCCGGCCAACTGTTACCTTTGCTCAATTTTCCGCTCGATTTCGATTATGTGCATGTATCTCGATATGGCGATGCGCGACAGGGTGGGAGCATGCACTGGAAGGTGGCGCCGCATGAGTCGGTCAAGGGGCGCGTCGTATTGCTGGTCGATGATATTCTGGATGAAGGTCATACACTGGCAGCGTTGCAGCAGCGGGTTCTTGAGCTAGGCGCTAAACGTTGTTACATCGCGGTTTTTTCCGATAAGCAGCATGGCAGGCCCAAACCTGTTCAGGCAGACTTCGTGGGGTTGGAATTGCCGGATCGCTTTGTGTTCGGCTACGGCATGGACATCGAGGGCGCGTGGCGCAATCTTCCGGCAATTTATGCGGTAAAAGAATGATTCAGGATCGAGGATTCAGGATTCAGAAGTCGTTAGTCGTTAGTCGCAAGTAGAGGAAGAAACAATATGTTGGCAATCATAGGCGGTCGCGGCCTGACGCAACTGGCGAATCTTAAGATTACCCATCGGCAGGTGATGCGCACGCCCTTTGGCGAGCCTTCGGGTGCATTTATGTTTGGCATGCTCAATCAGCGTGAGGTGATCTTTCTGGCGCGTCACGGTTATGGTTACACCATCCCGCCGCATCTGGTGAATTACCGCGCCAACTTGTGGGCATTGCGCGAGCAAGGGGTGACCGATGTCGTCTCGGTCGCAACGGTAGGCGGCATCCGCGCTGATTTGACGCCGGGCACGCTGGTCGTTCCCGATCAGGTTATCGATTACACGCAGGGGCGTGATTACACCTTTTTCAGTACCCGTGTTACCAGCTATAAAAATATAGATTTTACCCTGCCGTATTCGACGAGTCTGCGTAGCCGAATTTTGCACAGCGCAAAAGAGGTACAGCAGCCTTGTCTGGATGGCGGGGTCTATGCGACTACGCAGGGGCCGCGTCTGGACAGTATCGCCGAGATCAATCGCTATGAGCGTGACGGCGCGGATATGGTTGGCATGACAGGTATGCCGGAAACCGCGCTGGCAAGGGAGCTGGGCATGAATTATGCCAGCATCGCCGTGGTGGTGAATTATGCAGCGGGGCGGGGCGACAGCCAGGTGGCCATCAATATGGAAGGCGTCAATTCCGCCGCCAAGAACGCGATGGCGCGGGTGCGTGCCATACTCGAACACGTCTGTGCTGAAGAACATGGCAATTAGGCCCGTATTGCGCATGGGCGATGCGCGTCTGTTGCAGATGGCCGAGATCATCAGCGATTTCGCCGGGCTGAGCGAATTGTTGCAGGACATGAAGGATACCATGCAGGCTCTGAACGGCGCGGGTCTGGCTGCACCGCAAATTGGCGTAGGACTGCGTGTGGTGATTTTCGGCGTCCAGTTAAATTCACGTTACCCCAATGCCGAAACAGTACCCGAAACCGTGCTCATCAATCCTGTCATCACGCCGATTGGCGACAAGATCATCGACGACTGGGAAGGGTGTTTGAGCGTGCCCGGATTGCGCGGACTGGTTCCTCGCTATGACACCATTCGTTATCAGGGATTTGACGAGTTGGGTGCCTTAATCGACTGCACGGTCAGTGGTTTTCACGCCCGCGTGGTGCAACACGAATGCGATCACCTGGATGGCATTTTGTATCCGATGCGCATACGCGACATGCGCAACTTCGGCTACAAGGAAGAGTTATTTCCCAATTCAGAGCAGCAAGACGAATAGCATGGTTGAACATCAGCAATCAAATGTGATCCGCAATCTGCTGATCGCGCTGCTGGCGCTGGTGGCCGTGTTTATTATCGGCACGCTGGGTTATCACATCCTGGGCGGAAGCCAGCATCCCTGGGTGGATTGTTTCTATATGACGTTTATCACCATTTCGACCATCGGTTTTGGTGAAATTGTCGACGTCTCGCAATATGAGTACGGGCGGTTGTTCACGGTATTTATCGGCATGTCCGGTATTGGTGTGCTGGGTTATGTGCTGTCCACGTTCACAGCTTTTATGCTGGAGAGCGATCTTAATGTTTCCTGGCGGAGAAAGAAGATGCAGAAGAAAATTGCACAACTGAAAGATCACTATATTGTATGCGGCGTCGGTCTGGTGGGCAGAAATGTGGCGCATGAGCTGGAAATGACCGGTCGTCCGTTCGTGGTGATCGAGGGTGATATGAAGGTCATCCAGCGTTATCTCGATACGCATCCGGCGCAGTTCTATCTGCAAGGCGATGCAACCGACAACGATACCTTACTGGCTGCAGGGGTTATGCAGGCCCGTGGCGTATTCGCCGTGGCGCATGACGACAGTGCGAATCTGGTAATCAGTCTGAGCGCCAAGCAACTCAATCCAGATTTGCGTGTGGTGGCTCGCTGCCACGACATGAAAAACGCCGATAAAACCCGGCGTGTGGGGGCGGATGAGATCGTCTCGCCGGATTACAGCGGCGGACTTAGTCTGGTTTCTGCGATGGTCAGGCCAAACGTGATGAATTTTCTGGATGATATGCTCAAATCCGACAGCAAATTGCGCATGGAAGAAATACTGATTCCGGAGAGTCTGGCGGATAAGCCATTGAGTGTGCTGTATAACGAAAACAAGGACTGTATGGTGCTTGCCATTCAGCGCCAAGGCAAATGGCAGTTCAACCCCACGTCAGACCACATCCTGCAGGAAAAAGATTTGTTGATGGTGATGACTACGCCGCAAGGCAGGACGCGGGTCGAGGAACTGCTGGCGGATAGTGATTGATTCCGCTGTCAGCAGGTCGGCTGATAGTCAGTATCTTTAATATGCTGATTAATAACAATATTTATTGGCGTACTGGATGCGTGTGAAACTTTACCCCGATTGAAATGAATAACGCCGCAGTAACGCGGCGTTATGTGTCGGCTTATGGGATGCCGATTGTGTCAGTCATCTGGTGATGACTTAGGTAGTAATTACAGATATTTAATTGTTGAAGTGTCGATAGGCGTCTCCCATTAACAGTTAACCTTCTCAAACCTCTGTGCAACAACCGCACCTCTTTTATACACTTACTTTCCGGCAAATTCAACCAGAAATGCTGGTTTTCTTTTATGCTCCGCGTTCAGTGTTTACGTAGTAGCCAGTAGCTTTTGCTACCAGCTACCAGCTACCAGCTACCAGTTACCGTTATTTCGAGACCAGTTCCTTCAGTACATAGGGCAGGATGCCGCCTGCGCGGTAATAGTCAACTTCGATAGGCGTGTCGATACGCAGCAGCAGTGGAACTTGTTGTGTTGTACCGTCAACACGCGTAATGGTAAGCGTGACATCCTGTTGAGGTTTCAAATCGCCCGCGATGCCCGTGATATCGAAGCTTTCATCGCCGTTCAGATTCAACGAGGCCGCTGTGGTATCGCCCTTGAACTGCAATGGCAGAACGCCCATGCCGACCAGATTGCTGCGGTGGATGCGCTCGTAGGATTTTGCGATAACCGCCTTCACGCCGAGCAACTGCGTGCCTTTTGCCGCCCAGTCACGGGAAGAGCCGGTGCCGTATTCCTCGCCGGCGAAGATCACCGTGGATGTTCCATCGGCAATATGTTGCATCGCTGCATCGTAGATTGCGGTTTGTTCGCCCTTGTACAGGGTATAGCCGCCTTCGATGCGACTGCCGTCGGCATTGGCTGGCAGCATCAGATTCTTGACGCGCACATTGGCGAAGGTGCCGCGCATCATCACCTCGTGGTTGCCGCGCCGTGAGCCGTAGCTGTTGAAATCACGCAAGGCCACGCCGTGTTCCTGCAGATACTTGCCGGCCGGTGTAGTTGACCTGAAACTGCCCGCCGGGCTGATGTGATCGGTGGTCACCGAATCACCGAATATCGCAAGGGCACGCGCAGCCACAATGTCGGCAACGATGGGGGCAGCGCCGTCAAAGAACGGCGGACGTGCGATATAGGTCGAATCATCCCATTGATACAATTCGCCGGCAGGTGCAGTGATTGCATTCCACAGCGGCAGATCGCGGGTCAGGTCGGAATACAGAGCGCGATACACTGCCGGATCGTTGGCGTAATGGCTCACGGCCTGAATTTCTGCGCTGGATGGCCAGATATCCTTCAGATATACGGGTTGTCCGTTTTTGTCTGTGCCCAGCGGTTCGGTATCGAGATTGATGTTCATGCGGCCTGCAATGGCGTAGGCGACCACCAGTGGCGGGGAGGCCAGGAAGTTGGCCTTGATATTGGCATGGATGCGTGCCTCGAAATTGCGGTTGCCGGATAGCACCGCTGCTGTGATCAGGTCGTTTTTGACGATGGTCTCTTCAATGCCTGCTTCCAGCGGGCCGGAATTGCCGATACAGGTGGTGCAACCGTAGGCCGCCAGGCCAAAGCCCAGTTGCGCCAAGGGTTCCAGTAATCCGGCATTGGTCAGATAGGCCGTCACGACACGTGAACCGGGGGCCAGTGTGGTCTTGATGTGCGGTTTGACGGATAAACCTTTTTCGACCGCCTTTTTTGCCAGCAATCCGGCTGCCAGCAACACGCTCGGGTTGGAGGTGTTGGTGCAGGAGGTGATCGCCGCGATCAGTACGTCGCCGTTACCGATCTGTACCGCAGGCAACATTTCGTCGTTGCGCTCGCAGCGAACGACGGCGTTGGGGTGGTCGTCGAGCATTTCGATTTCACTGCTGTTTTGCGTTTTGCCTGTGTCTTGCAGGCCGCCGCCGGAAACCGGGATGCATACACTGCGGTCGGGCAGGCTGGTTGTATAGCGTTTGTCCAGCTCTGCGGCGGGTTTGTTAAAGCCATTTTCCGACGTAGGTTTGCTGAACAGGGTATTGAATGTTTCGCGCATATTGGACAATGCGATGCGATCCTGCGGGCGCTTGGGACCAGCAAGAGATGGCTCAATGCTGGACAGATCAAGTGTAACTACGTTGCTGTAATCGATCTGTCCTTCTGCCGGTATGCCAAACAAGCCTTGCGCCTTGAAATAGGACTCGAACGCGTCGAGTTCCTGATCTGTGCGTCCGGTGTTGCGCATGAAGCTGACGGTGACATCGTCCACCGGGAAGAAGCCCATGGTCGCGCCGTATTCCGGTGCCATGTTGGCGATGGTTGCCCGATCAGGCAGGGTGAGTGCGGCTGTGCCTTGCCCGAAGAACTCGACGAACTTGCCGACGACTTTGTGTTTGCGCAACAATTCTGTGACGGTCAGCACCACGTCGGTTGCGGTTACGCCTTCGCGCAAGCAGCCTTTAAGGTTGACGCCAACCACGTCGGGAGTGAGGAAATACACCGGCTGACCCAGCATGCCGGCTTCCGCTTCAATCCCACCCACGCCCCAGCCGACCACGCCAATGCCGTTGATCATGGTGGTGTGACTGTCGGTGCCGACCAGCGTATCCGGGTAATAAACACCGTCTTTAAGCTGTACGCCACGCGCCAGATATTCAAGGTTCACCTGATGAACGATGCCGATGCCGGGTGGCACGACCTTGAAGGTGTCAAACGCCTGCATGCCCCACTTCATGAACTTATAGCGTTCGGTGTTGCGTTCGAACTCCAGTTCCATGTTGATCTTGAGTGCATCCGGGTTGTTATAGCTGTCTATCTGCACCGAGTGATCGACCACCAGATTTACAGGCACCAGCGGTTCGATAATCTTAGGGTCGCAACCCTGGGCCGCTGCGGCATCGCGCATTGCAGCCAGATCGGCTAACAGCGGCACGCCGGTGAAGTCCTGCAATACGATCCGTGCGACGACGAAGGGGATTTCTTCGGTGCGCGGTGCGTTCGGCTGCCAGTTGGCCAGTTCACGGATGTGTGATTCCGATATTTTCTTGTCGTCGTAATTGCGCAACACCGCTTCAAGCACGATGCGGATGGATACCGGCAAGCGTGAAATCTTGCCCAGTCCTGCGGCTTCAAGCGCAGGCAAGGAATACAACGTGCCTTGTGTGCCGTTGGCAAGATTGAAGGTTGAGCGGGTGTTGAACAAATTATGCGACATAGCAAAGACTCCGGATACGCGGGATAAATGGGGGGCGATTATAGCCAGCGGGCCCGGTGGCGCATAGAGTGCCTTTTGATGAGCAGCTTCTACGCACCCAGAAAACCGCTGGAGCAAATGACAGATTTTAGTGATGCACTTACTGCACCAGCGGCAGCGTTTGACAGCCAAAACTGTCAGAGGGCCGTCACTACCTGCCAGTTACTTGACGGGAGGTACTTCTTTTTTAGGTTTTTTTACTTCTTTGTTTTTGCGTTGCTGACCTTTAGCCATGATGTTTCTCCTAGTTGGTGGACTTACGATTACGCGATTATAGGCGGCTCGCGGTCATATTTCTATGCGCGTGCCCATTTCGATGACGCGGTTAGTCGGGATTTTGAAGAAATCTGCCGCGTTCATGGCGTTTTTGGATAATGCCAGGAATAACCGCTCGCGCCATTTCGCCATGCCGGGGTTCGGCCCGGATACGATCATGGCTCGCGATATAAAGAATGACGTGGTCATCATGTCAAAGGGTAGCCCCAGGGTGGCACACAGCTCCAGCGCAGCAGGCAGATCAGGCCTGTCCATAAATCCGTAGAAAATTCTCACCCGGAAGAAGTTTTTGCCAAGATCATCGACCAGCAGCCGGTTTCCTTTCGTGACATAAGGCTTGTCCTCGATGATGACAGTCAGCAGGATATTGCGTTCGTGCAGCACCTGATTGTGTTTGAGATTGTGCAGCAATGCTGAAGGCGCACCCTCGCCGATATTGGTCAGAAAGATCGCTGTGCCTTGCACCCTTGTGGCGCTGTCTGCGTCATCCAGAACCACCTGTAGCGGCACGGATTTACGCGAAATTTCATCGAATAACAGCTTGCGTCCACGCTTCCAGGTGGTGAGCAGGGTAAATGAAACTGCTGCTACACACAGCGGGAACCAGCCGCCTTGCGGAATCTTCATGGCATTGGCGGCAAAAAAAGTAAAGTCTGCAATAAATAGTATAGAAATCAATGGGATGACAATGGCTAGCGACCAGCGCCAGTACAATACCATTACAAAGGCGATCAGGATGGTGGTGATGGTCATGGTGCCGGTGACCGCAATACCATAAGCTGCAGCGAGGTTACTGGAGCTTTGAAAGGTGAGCACCAGGAAGATCACCGCAAGGTAGAGTGTCCAATTGGTGAACGGTACATAAATTTGCCCTTGCGCCTTGTCGGAAGTCTGACGAACTTCCATGCGCGGTAAAAAGCCCATTTGCACCGATTGGTTTGCGATTGAGAATGCGCCGGAAATCACCGCTTGGGATGCGATCACCGTGGCTGCTGTGGCGAGCAGTACCATCGGTACCAGCGCCCATGCCGGTGCCAACAGGTAGAACGGGTTTTCAATGGCGTGCGGGTTTTGCAGCAACAGCGCGCCCTGACCGAAATAATTCAGCACCAGTGCGGGCAGCACAAAGTAGAACCACCCCAGACGAATCGGGGATTTTCCGAAGTGCCCCATATCTGCATACAAGGCTTCTCCGCCGGTGATGGCCAGCACGACAGAGCCTAGCGCAAGAAAGGATATCCATGGATCTGCGACCAGGAACTGGTAGGCATAGAAAGGATTGATCGCCCACAGCACTTGAGGGCTTTGGACGATAGACAGGGTGCCGAATATACCCAGGCAGACAAACCAGAGGATCATGATCGGGCCGAATGTCAGGCCGACTGCGCCGGTGCCGTGTTTCTGGATAAAAAATAATCCTGTCAGCACCAGAATGACAATGGGTATCACGAATTCTTTGAATTGCGGTGAGATGACTTCCAGTCCTTCCACAGCCGACAGCACCGAGATCGCCGGTGTGATCATGCCATCGCCAAAAAACAGGGCGGCCGCAAACACGCCCAGGGCAGTGATGAACCATTTTGTTTTTGGACGTTTTTCGGTCAGTTCACTGACCAGTGCCAGCAAGGCCAACGAGCCGCCTTCGCCACGGTTGTCGGCGCGCATGATGATCGTCACATACTTGAGCGACACCATCAGCATGATGGTCCAGAACATCAGTGACAGAACCCCCAGGATATTTGCTTCGATGACGGGCAGCGGGTGGTGTCCGGCGAAGGTTTCTTTCAGGGCATATAGCGGACTGGTGCCAATGTCACCAAACACCACGCCGATCGCACCCAGCACCAGGGTGGGCAGTTTTTGTTTCGCATCGCTCATTTTGTATCCCTATTTTCTTCTCTCAGGAAGAACGGGGCGGAACTTTACTCTTGCCGGGCGACAGACACAATCTTGTCATATTGCCGATGAAACTAAAAATGACCGCAAGCGGTCATTTTTAGTTTCTAAGTAGCTGATTTAAAAGCAAATTTAAATCAGCTTGGTGGGCTGGCGTTTCGAGCGAGCCGAGCGCTGCATTTGAACTACATGCCTAAACCCGACAAGCGTTCTGCCGCTCTTACCGTATTCGCCACCAGCATGGTGATGGTCATCGGGCCTACGCCGCCGGGAACGGGCGTAATATAGCCTGCCACTTCCACAACACTGGTAAAGTCCACGTCGCCGACCAGTTTGCCATCGCTGTTGCGATTGATGCCGACATCGATTACGACGGCACCCGGCTTGACCATGTCGCCGGTAATGAAGTTAGGGCGACCCACTGCGGCGACCAGAATATCGGCATCTTTGGTATGTTTTGCCAGATCCACCGTTTTGGAGGTGCAGATCGTCACGGTGGCGTTCTTGTGCAACAGCAGCAAAGCCATCGGTTTGCCGACGATGTTGCTGCGGCCCACTACCACGGCGTGTTTGCCTTCAATCGCAATGCCGGTTTTTTCCAGCATTACCATCACGCCATAGGGCGTGCAGGAAGGGAACGGCGTTTCGCCCGTCACCAGTGCGCCGACATTTTTTTCATGGAAGCCATCCACATCCTTGTCAGGACTGATCGCCTCGATGACCTTGTGCGCGTCCAGATGTTTAGGGAGCGGCAGTTGCACCAGAATGCCGTGTATCTTCGGGTCGTTGTTCAAGGCGTCGACTTCGGCGAGCAAGGCCGCTTCAGTCGTGTCGACCGGCAATTCTACGTGAATCGAATACAGGCCTAATTCTGCGCAGGCCTTGACCTTGTTGGCAACGTATACCTTGGAGGCCGGATCGTTGCCCACGATGATAACCGCCATGCCGGGCGTGACGCCGCGTGCGATCAGGCTATCTGCGCGTTCCTTCCACTCGGCGCGCACCTGCGCTGCGATGGCTTTGCCGTCAATGATTTGTGCAGTCATTATTTGCCTGCGACAGTTTTTTGGTAGGCTGCCAGACCGTTGGTGATTTCAGTATGAGCGGCTTCAACGCCTTCAAATCCCTTGATCTTGACCCATTTGCCGGGTTCCAGCGCCTTGTACAGTTCAAAGAAGTGCTTGATCTGTTCGAGGGTGATTTTCGGCAAATCCTCAAAGGTCTTGACTTCGTGGTACAGCGGGGTCAGTTTGTCGGTAGGAACGGCGATGATTTTGGCATCGTCGCCACCTTCGTCACTCATCTGCAATACGCCCACAGGACGGCAAGGGATGATGGTGCCGTGAACGATTGGGAAAGGGGTGATGACCAATACATCCACTGGATCGCCGTCGTCCGCGATGGTTTCCGGGATGAAACCGTAGTTACAAGGGTAGCGCATCAAGGAGCCGATAAAACGATCCACCACCAGTACGCCGGAAGTTTTGTCTACTTCGTATTTGACAGGGTCGGCGTGTTTCGGGATTTCAATGATCACATTGCATTCGTGGGGTAATTTGTTTCCGGGACGGACGTTCAACAGGCTCATGGCATCTCCTTGGGTAGGTTTGAAATTATAAAACTGCATAATTATAAGCGATGCAGCGTACTGTCGCCGCGTCGAATTTACGTGAAACTCGCGCAGCGATTCAGGGAATGGCAACCGCTTATCACGTTTGTCCTTTCTCCCGCTTGCGGGAGAGAGTTAGAGGGCATCGCTCCCTCCCCGGCTTGCGGGAGAAGGTTCGGGAGAAGGTTCGGGAGAAGGTTCGGGAGAAGGTTCGGGAGAAGGTTCGGGAGAAGGTTCGGGAGGGGGGCGGGCATGGCGGGGTTATATAACAGAAACGTAGCCACCTTTGCCATGTCCGTTCGGTTAAAATCCAAAATGGATCACACCACTTTACTCAAGGAGACGATGTTATGGCAAAGCAACTAATCGGCAAGATGGTCATCGGTCAATCGGGCGGTCCTACTGCAGTTATCAACCAGTCGCTGGTCGGCGCTGTGCTGGCTGCGCGCCGGCACGCCAGCATCACCGGCATCCTGGGTGCGCATCACGGCATCGCCGGGATCATGAAGGAAGATTTTATCGACCTGACCACGCAAAGCGTCGAACAGCTAGAACTGGTCGCTGCCACGCCAGCAGCAGCATTAGGTTCGGTGCGCCTGAAACCCGGCCGTGCCGAATGCGAGAAGGTGTTTGAAGTGTTCAAAAAGCACGACGTGCGTTATTTCTTTTATGTCGGCGGCAATGATTCAGCCGAGACGGCGCACATCATCGCCGAGATGGCTAAAGAGGCCAATTACGATTTTTGCACCGTGCATATCCCCAAGACCATCGATAACGATCTGAAAGTGACCGATCATTGTCCGGGTTTTGCCTCTGCCGCGCGTTTTGTGGCATTGGCTTTTATGGGTGATGACCGCGACAACGCTGCATTGCCCGGCATCAAGGTAAACGTAGTGATGGGTCGCAGTGCAGGCTTTTTGACCGCAGCATCCGCCCTGGCACGTCAGGCCGATGGCGACGGCCCTCATTTGATCTATCTGCCGGAACGGGTGTTTAATGTCGAATCCTTTCAGCAGGACGTGCGCGCTGCGGTCGCCAAATACGGCCGTTGCGTGGTCGCTGTCTCTGAAGGGATCACTGACCAGGATGGCAACCCGATTTCGACCAGCGGTGAACGCGATTCGCACGGCAATATCCAGTTGTCCGGTAGCGGTGCCTTGGGCGATACCCTGGCAGCGCTCGTGAAAGAGGCTTTCCCGGGGCAAAAAGTGCGCGTGCGCGCCGATACCTTCGGTTATCTGCAACGTTCTTTCCCGACTATTATTTCTGAGGTGGATGCCAGGGAAGCGCGCGAAGTGGGGGATTTTGCGGTGAACCATGCTGCCACTACCGGTCAACCCGGTTCGGTGTCGATTCGTCGCCTTTCCAGCCAGCCCTATGCCAGCGAATGCTTCATCACACCGTTGTCTTCCGTGGCACGCGAGGCAACCTCGATGAAAGACGAGTACATCAACGCAGCGGGCAACGATGTGACGCAGGCGTGGATCGATTATGTAGCACCCTTGGTGGGCGATCTGCCTGTGATCGGTCGCCTGTAATTAACAACTAAACACCCCTTAAAAACCGGCATGCGACCGGTTTTTTTGGGTAAAACCTGGATTGAGTGGAATGAAGAACAAGGTATCCGTATTATTTGTCTGCATGGGCAATATCTGCCGTTCCCCGACGGCAGAGGCGGTGTTCCGCCATTACGTCGAGAATGCCGGGTTGTCGGAATCCATCCTGATCGATTCGGCGGGAACGCATGATTACCATATCGGTCATGCACCTGATTTGCGCTCTCAGCAGGCGGCACAGCAGCGTGGTTATGACATGAGCGGTTTGCGTGGGCGGCAGGTGGAGAGTTCGGATTTCGAACGTTTTGATTATGTGCTGGCGATGGATCATGCCAACCTTGCCATTTTGCAATACCTGGCGCCGCGTGGATGTAAAAAACAGGTTGGGTTGTTTCTCGATTATGCGAGGCATCATAGCGAGCGTGAAGTGTCTGATCCGTATTACGGCGGAGCGCAGGGCTTTGAACATGTGCTGGATATGGTGGAGGATGCGGCGCAAGGACTGTTGCAGCACATCCGGCAGACACACGGTTAAACCAGACTGAACACAAGCCGGAGCCAAAAAATGACTCACGCGGAGACGCGGAGAACGCGGAGAAAAACTAAATTCTAAAAACAAACCATGACGCTAAATTAAACCATTCATCCCATTGAAGATAAATTAGCTTTTGATTTTGTTTTGAACTTCTCCGCGTGAGACTGCTTTTTATAGGTTGAATATAGCAAGCTGCAATGAAAAAAGCCTCACAACTTGCGTTGTGAGGCTTTTTTCAGTGCGGGTGAAGCTTACACTTTTGGGTGTTGTGTTTCGATCTGCACCAGTGGTTCATTTTCAACATACACTTCGAGTTGACGTGCACGACGACGAATGACTGGCTGAGGTCGTTCGGCAGGTACAACAGCGGCAATTTTACTTTGCGCTGTCTCGATTTGTACCAGACCTTCGCTCTGAAGCGGGGCAGCAACTGCTGCTTTAGCCGGAGCTGCTTCAATAGGAGCTGCTTTAACTTGAGCAGTTTCCACCGGTGCCGTGACAGCAATGCTTTGGGCCGTCACAACTTCAGTTGCCACAACAGGTTCTGCTGCTGCCATGTTGGTCGGCATCGCAATATATTCTGTCGGCTTCGCAACACGGGGACGTTCTGTTGCCACTTCAGACGTGTTTGCTGTCGTATCAACGGTTTCTGCACCTGGCACAACGTCACGTTTTTCACGTTCACGACGACCGCCACGGCGTCCACGACGACGGCTGTTGCTCTTTTCCGTCTTCTCCGCTTCGGTTTCGCCTTCGACTGCGACAATCACCGGTGCTTCAATGACGGGTTCAACGACGCGTGGTTCAACCGGCTTCTTTGGCGGGCGTGGTGGGCGTGGCTGCCTGACTTCTGCAGGAGCAGTCCTGTCGGCAGTTTTTTCCACCGGTTTTTCGACAGCCTGGGCCGCGTTGCGCTCCGGCCTGTCGTTGCGGTCGCGGCGTTTGCGGTTGCCGCCTTCGCTGCGGTTTCCACCTTCGCTACGCTCGGGACGCTCGCCGCGTTCGGGACGTTCTGGACGTTCGTTGCGCCCACGAGGTGGACGGCTGACTACGGGTGCCTCGACTGGCTTTTCTGCAGCAACCAGCGATTTGAACCAGCCACCGATCTGGCTGAGCAGGCCTGGCGCTGGCGCCGCTGGTTTTTCTGCCTTCATCGGTGCCGGCGCGACGGGCGTAATGCCCTTGACTGCGGCTTGTGCACGCACGCCTTTTTGTGCTTCCTGTTCAGGTTTGCCTTCTTCCGGCTTTTCGACCAAAGTATAACTTGGCTGGGCATTTTCACTGCTCAACTCGTCCTGGCGCAGGCGGTTGATACTGTAGTTAGGCGTTTCCAGATGCGGGTTAGGAATCAGGGTGATTGGCACTCTCAGGCGCGATTCGATGCGGTGAAGGTCGCCGCGCTTCTCATTGAGCAGGAAGGTGGCAACATCGACAGGCACCTGGGCGTGTATCGCCGCGCTGCTGTCTTTCATGGCCTCTTCCTGAATGATGCGCAGGATGTGCAAGGCGGAGGACTCGGTGCCACGGATATGACCGATACCGCTGCAACGCGGGCAGGTGATGTAGTTGCTCTCGCCCAGGCTAGGTTGCAGGCGTTGGCGTGAGAGTTCCAGCAGGCCGAAGCGTGAAATCTTGGCGGTCTGTACACGGGCACGGTCAAAGCGTAGCGAGTCGCGCAGTCGGTTTTCCACGTCGCGCTGGTTCTTGCTGTTTTCCATGTCGATGAAGTCGATCACGATCAGGCCGCCCAGGTCGCGCAGGCGCATCTGACGTGCAATTTCTTCAGCCGCTTCCAGGTTGGTATTGAAAGCGGTCGCTTCGATGTCCGAACCTTTGGTTGCGCGTGCCGAGTTGATGTCGATCGCAGTCAGCGCTTCGGTATGATCGATGACGATCGCGCCACCCGATGGCAGACGCACTTCGCGTGAGTGAGCCGATTCAATCTGGTGTTCGATCTGGAAGCGCGAGAACAGCGGTACGTCGTCCACATAGCGCTTGATGCGATTCACATTGTCCGGCATTACCGTACTCATGAACGCGTGAGCCTGTTGGTACACCTCATCGGTGTCGATCAGGATTTCGCCGATTTCCGGGTTGAAATAATCGCGGATTGCGCGAACCACCAGAGAGCTTTCCAGGTAGATCAGCGACGGCGCTTTTTCGGTTTTAGCCGCGTCTGCAATCGCTGTCCAGAGTTGATTCAGGTAATTCAGATCCCATTGCAGCTCTTCTTCGTTGCGGCCGATACCGGCTGTGCGCGCGATGATGCTCATGCCTTCCGGCACTTCCAGATGGGAGAGAACTTCGCGCAATTCGGTGCGTTCATCGCCTTCGATACGGCGTGAAACACCGCCGCCGTTCGGGTTGTTTGGCATCAGAACGATGTAGCGACCCGCCAGGCTGATGTACGTGGTCAGTGCTGCACCCTTATTGCCGCGCTCGTCTTTTTCAATCTGGACCAGCAATTCCTGGCCTTCGCGCAAGGCTTCCTTGATCGAAGGGCGGCTGCCACAACCGGGTTGGTGATACTGCGGGGATACCTCTTTGAAAGGCAGGAAACCGTGACGGTTACCGCCATATTCGACGAAGCAGGCTTCGAGGCTGGGCTCGATGCGGGTGATGATGGCCTGATAGATGTTGCTCTTGCGTTGTTCTTTGCCGGCAATTTCAATGTCAAGGTCAATCAGCTTCTGACCGTCAACAATGGCGACACGGAGTTCTTCCGGTTGTGTCGCATTGAATAACATGCGTTTCATATTTGTTTTCTCCCGCGCTCTGACACGGGCAAGACTCAAGCTACGCGTGGTTAGGCGCGTGAGAGGAATATCGTGATGACAGCGTACACAAACGGTTGGTCAAATCGGATCTCTTCGGGTAGTCGGTCTTGTTGTTTTGGGCAACGTGGCATTCGTTGCAACACCATCGGGGAGAATTCCTGGACTATTGCAGTGCGCAAAGTGGCGGCACCTGCAAATATCTGGCTCAACCAGCTAGGTATTGCAACTCGTCTGCCCTGTCACGGAATTCACAGGTGCTTTGAGCGCGTAAATCAATTACTATCACTGCTGGTTCCGGTGAGTGATATTAACCGGGTTGCGGTTGGTGGGGGGCGCAGGGCGCCTGTGCCAACAAACTGAAATTTTTCGTAGGAAAAAGTCAGGAATTATCGGCGGGAATGTATCCCAAACTTACCCGATCCAAAACGCGCGAACGGCGAAGTATAAGCATAATGAATAGTTTAAGCAAAGAATCTGTAACATTCCTGACAATCGATGAAAGCGGCGAAGAGCAGCGCATCGACAACTTCCTGTTTCGCCATTTAAAAGGCGTACCCAAGAGCCATGTTTATCGCATTTTGCGCGGTGAAGTGCGGGTGAACAAGAAGCGTGTCGACCAGACTTATCGCCTTAAATTGGGCGATCTGTTACGCATTCCGCCCGTGCGCGTCGCACAAAGGGAAGAAGTTGCACAGGTCTATATACCAACGCTGGAATTGCCGATCATTTATGAAGATGACGCGCTGGTGGTAATCAATAAACCGTCGGGTCTGGCGGTACATGGCGGCAGCGGGGTGAGCTTCGGGGTGATCGAGCAAATGCGCCGGGCTCGTCCGCAAGCCAAATTTCTGGAGCTGGTGCACCGGCTGGATCGGGAAACTTCAGGCGTTTTGCTGCTGGCGAAAAAGCGTTCCGCGCTCACCGCGATGCACGAGATCATGCGCGAGGGTAACAGCGACAAGCGCTATCTGACGCTGGTGCTGGGGAAGTGGCTGAATGTCAAACAGCACGTCAAATTGCCGCTGCACAAATTCGATACCCCGCAGGGTGAGAAGCGCGTGATGGTCAGGGAAGGCGGGCAAGCCTCTCACACTATTTTTTCCTTGCAGAAAACCTGGCCTGAATCCAGCCTGCCTGCATTCAGTCTGTTGGAGGCGCAGCTCAAGACCGGCCGGACTCATCAGATTCGCGTTCATCTGTCGCACCTTGGGTTTCCGATCGCCGGGGACGATAAATACGGCGATTTTGCGCGCAATCGTGAATTGATGAAGCAGGGCTTGAAGCGTATGTTCCTGCACGCGCACAGCATTGCCTTTACGCATCCGCTCACAGGCGAGGCTATGCATATCAGCGCGCCACTGCCGCCGGAGCTGGAAAGCTTTGTTGCGAAGCTGGATGCGATGTCGGAATAGGGGGCATGATGTCGCAAGGGCATTCCCACGGAATAGTAAGGCGATAAATCGCCTATTCCTGAATGAAGCGCACCCTACACACTATGACATAGCCATTTTTTACGCATAATTCCGGGCGGGTGCGGATGGCCGGCAGCGGCCCGAAGTGCCGCAGCTGGCAATCCGCTGAAACGACGGGGCGGGCTAACGTTTATTGCATTGAGTGCAGGCCAAACATATTTCCTTCGGTGTCGAAAACCAGCGAGATAAAGCCGTACTCACCGATGGCCCATTTATTGCGATGAATGCGTCCGCCAAATTGTGCGACCCGGCTTTCCTCAATTGCACAGTCCTCACAACTGAAGTAAATCAGCGTACTGTTTCCGCCAGAGGGCACGCCATCCATTTTGACCAGGGTTCCGCTGGCACCACAACTGTTCATATCCATCGGAAAGCTCCACATTTCCATCCCCGGGCTATCCAGCTTCTCCAGCTGGAACTGGAAGACGGATTCATAAAACTTCTTCGCACGATCAATGTCTTGTACATAGATTTCAAACCACACTACAGGATTGTTTTTCATAATGGCTCTCCATGCTGTGAATTTTGTGGGTTTTAAGTTTTCCTCATATCTGGAACGGGTGGCGGGTTCCAATCAGGTTTTTATTCTGATTGAGAACCGTGCGGCAGTCTCCTTGCGTTGAGATGGGAAGTCAATATGCCAAATGGCCTATATATTTCCCGTGCTGTGTGTCGATCATAACCATCTGAATAATATTGAATAACAGCACTTAATGTAACAATCGCACTAAACTTTTCGGCCGGGCAGACGATAACTCCATTAAATGGGTAGATATTTCTAGGAGAGCGTGATGGCCTATGTTTCCGGGTTGCCGAGTTATGTTCGCAATGCGAACGGTTACGAGCTGAAAGGCGCGGTCGACACCCGGCAAGCCAGTCTGCAGCAGTTCCGCAAGCCTCTTGCAGACGAGACCGGGAAGCCGCCTGAGCCTCATCCGCAACCGCTGAGCGATCAGGAGAAGGCTGCGCGGAGATCTGCTGGTGGGGGAGACAGGCGCAAAGTCTGTCAGCGCTTCCTGCATCTGCCTGTGCTGGTCGAACTTCGTTCGGGCGTAAACCGGCGCTGCCGCAATCTGCGCGAAGGCGATATAGTCGAACATGTCAGCGTGGAAGCCTGACCCGTCGCGGTCGCGGCAGATTTTTTGGAGCAGTTAAGGTGGGGGCAGGGGGCGCTAAGGTTGAATGCGTAACAATTTTTTCTGCAACTCAGGCAAAGACTGCTGCACCGTATCCCAAACAACATCGAGGTTGATTTCGAAATAGCCGTGCGCCATGCGATTACGCATTCCACGCATCTGTTTCCACGGAATATCTGGATTTGTTGCTGTGAAATCTGGACATTCGTCAGCGGTTTGGGTCGCGGCTTCGCCGATCACGATAATGTTCAGTATGACCGCTTGCTGGGTTTTTTTGTCTGCCAGGAAATCTTCTTTCGACATGCCTTCAATGTAACTTCGCACCAGCTTGATTGCGTCCAGCATATGTTCGACGTAGTCGGTGGCCCGCAGCTGCCGTTGCTTCGCATTCATATCGCAACGGCCTCGCGCACCACACCGTCACGAAACCGTACGGGTAGATCGCCTGCTGTCAGGACATCGACGGATACGCCCAGCATCTCTTCCAGTTCAACTTGAATTGCTCCCAAGTCTAATAATGTTGTACCTGGTAACGTTTCAACCAATAAATCAAGATCGCTATTCTCATGATCGTCACCGTGCAGAACGGAACCAAATACACGCGGATTGCGGGAGCGGTGACGCTCCACAATCTCGCGAATGGCAGTTCTGTGTAACTGAAGGGCTAAAGAAGGCTTCATTGGCGCGTTAAAATAAATTCACAGTCGCATTGTATTAAGGATGGAATCATTATGCACCATCGGTATTCAGTTTGCCGGGCTGCCCCCGGCACTGCCGCGCCGCGAATTACCTGCTCTTGGTCTTGCTCAGAAATACGGTGATTTCTTCGCGGTCGTGGTAGAGTTGTTTGGCGATCATCTTGTAGCTGATGCCTTCCATCTCCAGGCGGGTGCGGATGCCGCCAAGGGCGCTATCCAAAGCTGACACGCGCTGTTTCATCGGCAGTTTCAGATTGAAGATCGCATGTTTACACCAGCCCGCCGCAAACCAGTTGCCTATCAGTTCGGCGACCTTGGCGGGTTTTTCCACCATGTCGCAGATCAGCCAGTCTACGGCTTTGCGGGGAGTGAACTTGAAGCCGTCCTGCTGGAGATGTTCGACCAGCGGGTGTTTTGCCAGTACGCCCTTCATCGGGCCGTTATCCACGGCGGTCACGCGGATGCCTCGTCTGACCATCTGCCAGGTCCAGCCACCGGGTGCTGCGCCCAGATCCACCGCCGTCATGCCGGTCCGTAATAAGCGTGTCTGCTCACTTTTATCCAGAAAAACCTCGATTGCCTCGGCCAGTTTGAGCGTAGATCGGCTCGGCGCTTCGGCAGGCATAGACTGGCGCACGATCCCCATGATGGATGCCGCGCTGTTGTACGGATCGCTGGTGCCGATCAATACGGATGACTTGTCGGGGAAAAAAAGATGAAGTCGCGGTAACTGTTTGTTTTCGCTTTGAATGTTTTCGGTCAGACGGCCTTGTTCACGCAGCGCCGTTTCCAGTAAAGGCTGGAAACGGCGGGTAAAGGCGGTGAGCGTCTTGCCGTCGTTGGTATCGGGCACTTCCAGCCACAGCGCGCCGAAGTTGCCGGGCAGCGTGGCGATGGCGGCGAGTATCGGCGTCAGGCGGTCGCGTTCGGGCAGTGCGTCTATGATGTGGTGCAGGCGGATCAGCTGACGCGCGAAAATCAGGTTCGGATAGCTGAGCGATTGTTCGTTGAGGCTGATTACGGCAAATCCGCTGTCTGTCGTGACCTCGGGCTGTTCGGCTAAAACCGGGCGCTGCACCCGCGCCTGTCCTACTGCCTCCTGCGCGCAATCCTGCTCGAAACCGGGGCGGCAATACAGCAGCCAATGTTTGTTGCCGGACTTGAGCGTGTCGGCCCCGAGCGGCTTTGCCGGATTTTTTTGCGCAGGTGAGGGCGATTTCGCAGGTGATTTCACTGCAACCACGTTTGACTCGAGAAGGCGGGACATTTTCGTTCCGATCCGACGCGGCTTAGCCGTATCGGCTGGCGCTGCAGTATTTTTTGAGTCTAGGTTGAGTCTTGGTTTTGTGGTGCGACGCGCGGCATTGGCCTGAGTTGACGATCTGCCGGGTGTCATTTTGGTTTTGGTTTCGGAACGCTGCTGCGCATCGTTCCTCACAGAAACTCCGCTTCTATCTGTTTTTTGCGTCGTTTTGGCACGACGCGGCTTTGCCGCATCAGCCTGCACTGAAGCCCCTCTGGAGCTTGGTTTTGGTGTCGGTTTAGCTGCGGCACGACGAGGCTTCGCCGCATCGTCCTTCGCTGAAACGCTACTTGAATTTGGTTTTTTTGTCTTTTGCATAGCGCGTATTGTGGCACAGGTTTGGGAGGGAAGCTCGAAGATGGTAATATCCGCGCTTTGCATAGTGACAGCAATGAGTAAACGCTACGATTTGATTGTGTTCGATTGGGATGGCACGGTGATGGATTCCACGGCGATTATCGCAGGCTCGATTCAATCGGCCTGTCGCGATCTGGACCTGACTGTTCCCGATGATGAAACCGCGCGCCATGTGATCGGACTGGGGTTGATGCAGGCGTTGCGTCATGCCGTGCCGGATGCACCGGAAGAGATGTATGAACCGCTGGTTGCGCGCTATCGCCATCACTTTCTGGCGCAGGACCAGGCGATTCCGTTATTTGCAGGTGCGCGCGAGACGATAGCCGAGTTGCACGAAGCAGGTTATAGCCTGGGTGTGGCGACCGGCAAGAATCGCGCCGGATTGGACCGTGCGCTCGAATCCACCGGGATGAAGCGTTACTTTCATGCCACGCGCACGGCAGATCAGACTTTTTCCAAACCGCACCCGGCCATGCTGTTTGAACTGATGGAGGAATTGGCGGTCAGTGCAGAGCGCACCTTGATGGTGGGCGACACCACGCACGATGTGCAGCTGGCGCAGAACGCCGGTGTGGATGTGGTGGCGGTGGCCTTCGGCGCACATCCGGCCGAACAATTGTTGCAGTTAAACCCGATAGCCCTGATGCAGGATTTTGAACAATTGCGTGCCTGGTTCAAGGCTAATGCATAACAACTTGATTTATAAGGAATAAAATGTCAGAGCAAAATTGGGAACGCGGTGTGCTGGAGAAACTGGCGATGACTGCCGTTCAGGAGCAACGTCGTGCGCGGCACTGGGGTATTTTCTTCAAGGTGCTGACCTTTGGCTACCTTTTTGTCATCCTGTTTATCTTCATGGGCTGGTTCGATAAGAGTGAAACGGCGTTGAGTACAGGCAAACACACCGCGTTGGTGGATATGCAGGGCGTGATTTCATCCGATAGCGCGGCCAGTGCCGATAATATGATTCCCGGTTTGCAGGATGCGTTCAAGGACAAGGGAACGCAGGGTGTCATTCTGCGCATCAACAGTCCTGGCGGCAGTCCTGTGCAGGCAGGCCAGATCAACGACGAGATTCGCCGCTTGCGCGCCAAGTACCCCGCCATCCCGTTGTATGTAGTGGTCGAAGATATTTGCGCCTCCGGTGGCTATTACGTGGCGGCGGCAGCCGACAAGATTTTTGTCGATAAGGCCAGCCTGATCGGCTCGATCGGCGTGCTGATGGACGGCTTTGGTTTTACCGGTACGATGGAAAAACTGGGTGTGGAACGACGTCTGGTGACGGCGGGTGCGAACAAGGGTTTTATGGATCCTTTCTCTGCGATGAGACCCGATCAGCAGGAGTATGCCAAACAGATGCTGGCCCAGATACACCAGCAGTTCATCGACGTGGTCAGGCAGGGGCGCGGTAAACGTCTTAAGGAAACCCCGGATACCTTCAGCGGCCTGGTGTGGAACGGGCAGGTGGGCGTAGCTATGGGGCTGGCGGATGGTTACGGCAGTGTCGAATCGGTGGCGCGCGACGTCATCAAGGCCGAGGAAATCGTCGACTTCACTGTGAAAGAAGGTTTTGCAGATCGTCTGGCGAAACGTTTCGGCGCGGGCGTGGCAAGCGCGATCGGCTTCTCAACCAGGAGCGGCGTTACGCTGCACTAAGATCAGAAAAACTTTTCCGCAGATTACACAGATTGACGCAGATTAAACATCTCAAAAATCATAGTTCAATCCGCAGATTGAACAGGTTTGCATAGAGTTCAGGCTGGTGCAGATGCCATGTTTTCAGGCATCACGTTTGTTTTTAATCTTGTTTAATCTGTGTAATCTGCGGATTATCGGGTTTTGAATAGTTGTACATCTGTGAAATTAGCGCAGCAGCGGCTTGATGGCTTGCAGCACGTTATTCATGATACGGGCTTGCGAGGCCGCAGCGGGGTGCAGGTTGTCCGCCTGGAACTGATCCGGACTCACGCCTTCCAGCAGGTATGGCAGCAAGATGACGCGGTGTTTTGTCGCCAGTCTGGGAAACAGACTTTGAAATTGCGTGATGTAGGGCTCGCCGTAATTGGGCGGAAGTTTCATGCCGATCAGCAGGGTTTTGATGTGAACCTGGTTGATTTGTACCAGAATCTCGTTCAGGTTGCTTTCGATATCTGCCGTGCTGAAGCCCCGCAGCCCATCGTTCGCACCCAGCTCAACGATTACGATCGACGGTTTATATTGTTCCAGTAGTTTTGCTAAACGCTGTCGTCCTCCCAGTGAAGTTTCGCCGCTGATGCTGGCATTCAGAATTTTGAACCCGGAACGGCCCCGATCAAGTTCAAGTTGCAGCAGGTTTGGCCAGGTATCTGCTACGTCAAGACCATATCCGGCTGATAAACTGTCCCCGAATACCAGTATATTTTTTGTTGCTTGCGAGACGGGGGTGGCCATAGTTGTTCCGGGCAGCCATAGCGCGGCAAAGAGCAGTATGGTTTGTAAGATGGTTAACATCGGTGAGGATATTTTTTTCATGACAGCGATTGTGCAGGCGGTAAGCCTCGGTAAGCAAGTGTTAAGTGGCGGGCAGCCGTTGACTATCCTGCGCGAAGTAAGTTTCACGATGTCATCGGGCGAGAGTCTCTCCATCATAGGCGCATCCGGTTCCGGAAAATCCACCTTGCTTGGTCTGCTGGCAGGCCTTGATGTGCCGAGCAGCGGTACCGTGATATTGAATAAAACTGACTTGTTTTCGCTGGATGAGGACGGTCGCGCCCGCTTGCGCGGAGAGTTGGCGGGTTTTGTGTTTCAGTCATTTCAGCTTTTGCCCGCGCTTACCGCGCTGGAAAATGTCATGCTGCCGCTGGAGTTGCAGGGCGTCGCCGATGTAAGAGGGCGCGCCACCGAGGCGCTCCGCGAAGTTGGCCTCTCCGGGCGAGCCCACCACCTGCCCAAGCATCTTTCGGGGGGCGAGCAGCAACGCGTTGCACTTGCCCGGGCCTTTGTCGTACATCCGAAAATCCTGTTTGCCGATGAACCTACCGGAAATCTTGATGCGGCGACCGGTGCGCAGATTATTGATTTATTGTTTGAATTGAATAGGGTGCAAGGCACGACCCTGATTTTGGTTACGCACGATGAGCTGCTGTCCAAGCGCTGCAGCAGGCGTTTGCGCCTCGCGGCGGGGATGGTAGTGTGGTGATGATCGAATTGTTCGCTTTGTTATCAGGCAGAGCTGATGATGGAAATAACGGCAGGCGTAGCAATAATGAGTAAAAAAATACCAGCGACCGTCCAGCGTACGACATGAGCGATTGCTTCGGTTAGTGTTGTTTGGGCCTTTTTCATGTTGTCCTCGCGTAAGATGCAGAATTACAGGGTTCGCATTAGTAGGGTTGGCGCGTGACAATCAAGTGAATGATTAATGAAGTTTTTGCTATCGCACATGCAACTTTGAGTTGTCCGCTTTAATGCGCGTTGAAAATGCACTGCAAAGAAAGTCCACGATCAATTTGAGCGTAATCCGGGTTTCATCAAGAATAAAAAATGAACCTTCTCCGCCTGTCCTTTAATCTTCTGCGCCGCGACTGGCGGGCCGGGGAGTGGCGCGTGTTGATGCTGGCGCTGGTGTTGGCGGTGGGTAGTCTTGCGACTGTCGGGCTGTTCGCTGACCGGGTGCGGCAGGCGCTGGGTCAGCAGGCGACCAGTTTGCTGGGGGCGGATATGCGCATCACTTCGACGCGCCCGTTTTCAGCCGGTTATCGGCAGATGGCCGTGGCGCGCGGCTTGCGTGTGGTGGAAAGCCGCACCTTTCCCAGTATGGTGTCGCATGGCGAGCAGGTGTTGCTCTCGGAAATTCAGTCTGTGGAAGCGGGCTATCCGCTGCGTGGCAAGATCGAGATTGACGACACTGCCGTACATGTCGCGAAGGCCATTCCCCTGCGCGGTACGGTGTGGGCGGATGAGCGCTTGATGCGCCGCTTTGAGTTGCGCGTGGGCGATGAGGTTGGTATTGGGGCCGGGCGCTTCAAGGTTGCGGCGCGCATCGCGAAAGATATTGATCAGTCCATTGGTTTTGCCAGTTTTGCACCACGTGTGATGATGAACGCGGCCGATGTGGCTGGAACCGGTTTGCTGCAAGAGGGTAGTCGCATTTCTTATCGTCTGATGGTAGCCGGGGTTGCGTCGCAAGTGTCGGCATGGCGCATGGCGCTGCATCTCACGGCTAACGAGAAACTGGAAGACGTGTCGGATGCGCGTCCCGAAATTCGCACGGCGCTGGAGCGCGCCGAACATTTTCTCGGTCTGGCTGCGCTTACCACCGCAATTCTGGCGGGGGCTGCCATGGCGCTGGCGGCACGTCGCTATGTGGCGCGCCACCTGGATGGTTGCGCTGTAATGCGCTGTCTGGGTGCCAGGCAGGGGCAGATGCTGCGGCTATTTCTTTATCAATTTATATTAGCGGGCGGGCTTGCCGTGCTGGCAGGCCTGTTGCTGGGTTATGTCACGCAAGTCGTATTGGTCGAGAGTTTTATGGCGGGCGCGAGCCTGCCGCAACCCGGCGTGTTGCCTGCGCTTCGCGCGGCGATCAGCGGCTATGCGTTGTTGATGGGTTTTGCATTTTTACCGTTGCTTCAACTGCGCCGTGTCTCGCCGCTTCGGGTAATACGTCGCGAACTGGGTTTGCCGGCGGCTAGCGGATGGCTGATCTACGGCGCGGCGGTACTCGTGCTTTCCGGTCTGTTTCTGTGGCAAGCGGGTTCGCTGAAGCTGGGAATGGCGGTGTTGGGCGGCTTGCTGGCAGGATTGCTGGTTTTCGGCTGGCTGGCGTGGTTGCTGCTGCACGGGCTTGCGCGTTATTCGATGTATTTGGGTTCCCGCTGGCGGCATACCTTCAGTAACCTGACAAGAAACGGTCGCAGCGTGGCGGTGCAGGTGGTTGCGCTCAGTCTGGGTGGTATGGCCTTGCTGGTATTGACACTGGTGCGCGGAGACATGCTGGAAAGCTGGCAAGGAAAATTCCCAGCCGATACGCCGAACCGCTTTGTGGTGAGCATTCAGCCGGATCAGTATCAGCCTGTGCTGGATTTTTTTGCAGGGCAAAAAATGCCTCAGCCCATGCTGTTGCCCATGGTGAAAGGGCGACTGGTTGCGATTAACGGTCAGGCAATCAACGGCGAGAGTTATCCGGATTCCAGGGCTCGAAGCCTGGTGGAGCGGGAGTTTAATCTTTCCTGCGCAGACAAGTTGCCGGAGTGGAACGAGTTGGTGAGCGGGCGCTGGTGGGGCGACGCCGAACAGCAAATTGAAAGCAGTCAAACCGAAAACAGTAAACCGAAAACCGCAAACATCGCGCAGTTATCTGTCGAGGAAGGTATTGCCAAAACGCTGGGCATTCATCTTGGGGACGAACTGACTTACGATGTGGCCGGCAGTCGCTTTACGGCGAAAGTCACCAGCCTGCGCCGCGTGCATTGGGACTCGATGCGGGTAAATTTCTTTGTTATTGCCACACCCGGTTTGCTAAAAGATTATCCTGCAAGCTTTCTGACCAGTTTTTACCTGCCGCCCGACAAGGTGAGGGCTGGCGATGAGTTGACACGGGCGTTCCCCAATTTATTGGTAATCGATACCGGTGCGGTAATCGCACAGGTGCGCGGCATCATTGAGCAAGTATCGCAAACTATCGGTGTGGTGTTTCTGTTTACCCTGCTATGCGGGCTGGTGGTATTGTATGCGGCTTTGCTGTCCACGCAGGACGAACGGGTGCATGAAGCTGCAATCATGCGCACGCTGGGAGCTGATAGTGCTTATTTGCGACGTCTATATTTGAGTGAGTTTGCCGTGGTGGGCGCGCTATGTGGGCTGTTTTCGGCGGCAAGCGCAGTTCTGCTGGGTTGGTTGCTGTCGTTCGTGCTGGATATTCCTTACCGGGCTAGCAGTCTGGTCTGGCTGGCCGGTGTGGCAGGGGGCGTGGTTCTGGTAATGCTGGCGGGCTGGTTTACCACCCGCCGGCTAAGTAAAACGTCGCCCTTGTCCATTTTGCGTGGCGAATAACTGACTGATTTTGTTTGATTGTTTGTCTGTCTTGCGGATGTTGTTGGGAATTTCCGGCAACTTTGGTACAATGCGCGAGCTTTTTTAATTTATAACAGGGTGGGAGTCTTAAAATGTCTATTGAGCTGCGTGTAAAAAAGATCGTATCTGAACAACTGGGCGTAAACGAATCTGAAGTAAAGAACGAATCGTCTTTCGTTAACGATCTGGGTGCTGATTCCCTCGATACCGTTGAGCTGGTGATGGCGCTGGAAGAAGAGTTCGAATGCGAAATCCCTGATGAAGACGCAGAAACGATCACTACTGTTCAGCAGGCTATTGATTACGTCTTGGCGCATCAAAAGTAATTTTTTCAGTTGCCTTCAAAGTTGGCGGAGCTAATTTGTCTAAACGTAGAGTTGTAGTGACCGGGTTGGGGATAGTTTCCCCGGTCGGTATCGGAATTCCTGTTGCCTGGTCGAATATCGTCGCAGGCAAGTCCGGGATCGTCAAAATATCGCATTTCGATGCGAGTCAGTTTGCCAGTCAGATCGCGGGTGAGGTGAGGGATTTTGACGTCACGCAATACCTGCCGGCCAAAGATGCACGCCGCATGGGGCGATTTATCCATTTTGGTCTGGTGGCCGGGATGGAGGCGTTCAAGGATTCTGGTCTGGAAGTGACAGAGCAGAATGCGGAACGCATCGGTGTGAACATCGGTTCGGGTATCGGCGGTTTGCCGACCATCGAGGAAACCCATAACGATTATCTGGCTAGCGGTCCGCGCAAGATTTCACCGTTCTTTATTCCCGGCACTATCATCAATATGATTTCAGGCAATTTGTCCGTGATGTACGGATTGAAAGGCCCGAATCTGGCGATGGTGTCCGCTTGTACGACCGGTACGCATTGCATCGGCGAGTCAGCGCGCATGATCGAATACGGCGATGCGGATGTGATGATTGCAGGCGGTTCGGAAGCGACTATCAGTCCTCTGGCTGTGGGTGGTTTTTCTTCTGCGCGCGCCCTCAGTACGCGCAACGATGATCCTGCTACTGCATGCCGTCCGTGGGACAAGGATAGGGATGGCTTCATTATCGGCGAAGGTGCCGGTGCGTTGGTGCTGGAAGAGTATGAGCACGCGAAAGCACGTGGCACACGGATTTATGCGGAAGTCACAGGTTATGGCATGAGCGGCGATGCTTACCATATCACCTCACCGAACAGCGATGGCCCTAAGCGCAGTATGCAGAATGCGCTTAAAAATGCCGGGTTGAATGCGGATGATGTGCAGTACGTCAACGCGCATGGTACGTCGACTCCGCTGGGCGACAAAAATGAGACAGAGGCGATCAAGCTGGCATTCGGCGATCACGCCGGCCGGCTGGTGGTGAATTCGACCAAGTCCATGACAGGTCATTTGCTGGGCGGGGCAGGCGGGATCGAGTCCATTTTCTCGATATTGGCCATCCATCATCAAATTTCGCCGCCAACCATCAATATCTTCGAGCAAGATTCGGAGTGCGATCTGGATTATTGTGCCAATACCGCACGCGACATGAAGATTAACGTGGCGATGAACAACAACTTCGGTTTCGGCGGAACCAACGGCACGCTGGTATTCAGTAAAGTCTGACGGCGTTTGAGTTCGCAGATTTCACAGATTTGATCCGTTAACGGATTTTTGTGCGATGCGCCTTATTGATCTGTTGTTGCGGATTAATTGGATTTTTAATCAGCGTTAATCTGTTTAATCTGTTTTATCTGTGGATAAACGCTTTTTCATGGTTCAATCTCTATGCTGGTCAACGGTGCACCAGGTAATCTGATCAGCATTCGTGATCGCGGCCTGCTCTATGGCGACGGGGTGTTTCGCACCCTGCGCGTCGTCAATGGTCAGCCGAAACACTGGCCGTTGCATTATTGTAAACTCCAAAACGATTGCGCAGCGTTGGGCATAGTATGTCCGGATTTTGCCTGCCTGTCTGCCGAGCTGGACCTCATGTTAGCCGAGCATGCTGACGCTACTTTTAAAATTATCGTAACGCGTGGCCATTCTGCGCGCGGCTATACGCCGGCGCCCCATGCCGTACCTACTCATATATGGGATGTTGCCCCCCTTCCCGTTTATCCGGAGAGTTGGGTTTTGCAGGGCGTGAGGCTGCGTCTGTGCGAATTGCGACTGGGCCATCAGCCACGCCTCGCGGGAATTAAACATCTGAATCGCCTGGAAAATGTACTGGCAGCAGCAGAATGTGCCGATGTCGCGGAAGGTTTGCTGCTGGATGTTGCAGGCCATGCCATAGAAGGCACGCGCAGCAATATTTTTCTGGTTTCGGAAGGTCGTCTGATTACACCGGAGTTGACACGCTGCGGCGTGGCGGGGGTGCAACGCGATCGCGTCATTGCCTGTGCCGAAAAAATCGGCATGGCAGTCGAGGTGCGCCATGTCGATCTGGACGAAGTGTATGCGGCCGGCGAGCTGTTTCTCACCAACAGCGTCTTTGGCTTGTGGTCGGTGGCTCAGCTTGAGCAGCAGCGCTGGACGGATTTTAGTTTTGCAATGCAAATTCGATCGGCGCTTGAAGTTGACTGATCATGCGTAAATTGAAGGTGCTGTTGCTGACTGTGATGCTGGCTTGCGGCAGCGCGTTATGGTATGTGTACAGTCCGTTGACGCCGCAGACCTTGCCTTATGAATTTTCACTGAATCAGGGCAGCAGTCTTACCGCAGTGGCGCGGCAATTCGAACAAGCCGGATTGCTGCAAAATTCCCGCTTATTTGTCATTTTTGCACGACTGATGGGCCGTGCCGGCCAAATCAAGGCCGGAATATATCAGCTGGATCATTCGATATCCAAGATGGAACTGCTGGATATGATCACGCAGGGCAATGTCAGCCGTAGCCAGATCACTCTTATCGAAGGCTGGAATTTCAGGCAGTTACGCAGTGCGCTCAACGCCAGCCCTAACATCCGGCATGACACGCTTGATTTGTCGGACAGTGAAATATTGCACCGCATCGGCGCATTTGAAAGCCACCCGGAAGGCCTGTTTTTCCCGGAAACCTACTTTGTTGCCGCCGGCAGCAGCGACATCGAGTTGTTGAGGTTCGCTTACAAGCTGATGCAGCAGCGCTTGCAGCAGCTCTGGATGGTGCGCAGCCCCGATTTGCCGCTGGCGACGCCTTACCAGGCGCTGATTCTTGCTTCCATCGTGGAGAAGGAAACCGGTACACCCGCCGACCGCCCCATGATAGCCGGGGTGTTTGTTAACCGTTTGCGTATACACATGATGTTGCAAACCGACCCGACGGTGATCTATGGGCTGGGCGATAAGTTTGACGGCAATTTGCGTCGACGCGATTTGACCAGTGACACGCCTTACAATACCTATACCCGGGCCGGGTTGCCGCCTACGCCGATTGCCTTGCCGGGGGTGGCTGCGCTGAACGCTGCACTGCACCCGGCTAAAACGGATGCCTTATACTTCGTCGCGCGCGGTGACGGTAGTTCCAAATTTTCCAGCAATCTGGAAGCGCATAACCGGGCAGTTAATCAATACCAGAAATGAGGAAATTCAGTTAATAGCTATTAGCAGGCGTAGGGTGCATCCATGCACAAAAATTATCGAAAATCAAGGAAGTACATTATATTGTGGTGCATAAAATGCACCCTACCGAACTGAATTTTATGAGCAAATTTATCACTTTTGAAGGCGTGGATGGCGCAGGTAAAAGCACTCATCTGGCGTGGTTTGCCGATGCATTGCGTCAGCGCGGTATGGATGTGATCGTCACCCGTGAGCCTGGCGGCACGCCATTGGGTGAGCAGTTGCGCGAAATACTGCTGAACCAGCCGATGGGCATAGGCACGGAGGCGATGCTGATGTTCGCGGCGCGTCTCGAACATGTCGAGCAGGTTATTCGGCCGGCATTGCGTGCGGGCAAGTGGGTGATTTCAGATCGCTTTTCCGATGCCAGTTTTGCCTATCAGGGTGGAGGGCGTGGCATGGACTGGGACAAATTGCGCCAACTTGAGCAGTGGGTACATCCTGACTTACAGCCTGATTTGACACTGTTTTTTGATGTGCCGGTCGAGGTGGCGCGGCAACGTCTGGCGAACAATGTATCGCTGGATCGCTTCGAGCAGGAGCAAGGTGAGTTCTTCGAGCGGGTGCGTGTCGCTTACCACCGGCGTGTGGCAGAAAATCCGCAGCGTTATGTTGTGATCGATGCGTCGCAATCGCTGGCTTCGGTGCAGCAGCAGTTGATAGCAATCATTGAGTCAATCTAAACATGAACCTTAAAAGTAGTTGTCCGCAGATTACACGGATTCAACATGATTAAAAACATACTGATGTTTTGCCATTCGCTTACTCGCCGGGTGTTATACGGTGATCATATTTTTTTTAAGTTCTGCGGAAATCTGCGTAATCTGCGGATTAAAAAGGTTTTGTAGTATGAGCGAACTCTATCCGTGGCAGAAGGAAGACTGGATGCGCTTGCAGTCGTTACGCGAACGCGCATCGCAAGGATTGTTGTTTCAGGGAATGAAGGGAATCGGCAAGCTGGATCTGGCGATCAACTATGCACGTGCCTTGTTGTGCCAGCATCCGCTGGACGATGGTTTCGCCTGCGGCAAGTGTCCTTCCTGTCACTGGTTTGAGCAGGGTTCGCACCCCGATTTTCGTACTTTGCAACCGGAATCCGAGACGGATGAGGGCGAGTCCGGCAAGAAACCCAGTCGTCAGATATCTGTGGATCAGATTCGTGGTCTGGCTGATTTTCTGGGTATGACCGCACATCAGGGCGGCAGGCGGGTGGTGATCATTCATCCGGCTGAAGCGATGAACAGCAACGCCGCAAATGCGTTGCTGAAAAATCTTGAGGAACCGCCGGCGGGTTTGTTGTTCATTCTGGTGACGCACAAGCCGCAGGCATTATTACCCACGTTGTTGAGTCGTTGTCTGACCTTTGCACTTGCGGCGCCTGAAGCGGCTAGCGCGACGCGCTGGCTGGCAGGGCAGGGGATAAAAAATCCAGCTGATGCCCTAGCGTTTGCCGGGTTCTCTCCGTTGCAGGCGCTGCAAAGTGCGGCTCAAAGCGGGGCTGATGCGCGGGAGAAGTTGCTGCGCGCAGTTCGGCAACCTGCGACGCTGGATGTGTTTGCATTGGCGGATGCTTTGCAGAAAACCGAACAGGTGCTGGTGGTGCAGTGGTTGCAGCAATGGTGTTATGACCTGCTCTCGCAAAAGTCGGCCGGGAGGGTGCGCTACCATCCTGCCGAGCAGGCAGCCATCGGGCAATTGGTTGCGGCGCTGGATCCGTTGAATCTGGCTCGCCTGCAAAGCTATCTGCAAACAGCGAAGCGTGAAGCACAACATACGCTCAACCCTAAACTGTTCTTTGAATCACTGTTGTTTACCTATTGTCAGCTTACAAGCAAATAACCATGTCTTTTATCGATTCTCATTGTCATATCAACTTTCACGAACTGTCGGAAAATATCAGCGACGTGTTCGCGAAAATGCAGCAAAACGATGTATCGAGTGCGCTGTGCGTCTCGGTCAATCTGGCTGATTTTCCAGGGGTGTTAAAACTTGCCGAGCAATATCCCAATATCTACGCCTCGGTCGGTGTGCATCCGGATTACGAAGCGGTTGAAGAACCGAGCGTTGCGCGTCTGGTTGATCTGGCTCAACACCCTAAAATTATCGCGATAGGTGAAACCGGTCTGGATTACTACCGGCTGACTGGCGATCTGGAATGGCAGCGCGAGCGCTTCCGTAACCACATCCGTGCTGCATTGGTATGCGGCAAGCCGCTGATTATTCATACCCGTAGCGCAGCCGAAGACACGTTGCGCCTGATGGCAGAAGAAGGTGCGCGCAAGGTGGGTGGTGTGATGCACTGCTTCACTGAAAATTGGGAAGTGGCCCAAGCCGCACTTGATATGGGCTTTTACCTTTCTTTTTCCGGTATCGTGACGTTCAAGAACGCCCTGCAGATCAAGGATGTTGCGCAGCGTGTGCCGCTGGATCGCATGCTGATTGAAACCGACTCACCTTATCTGGCGCCTGTGCCGTTTCGTGGCAAGCTCAATCAGCCGGCCTATGTGAAGCATGTTGCCGAGGAAATTGCGTTGTTGCGCGGAATCAGTGCGGCGGAAGTCGGCCAGAAAACCAGTGAAAACTTCGCACGTTTATTTAATTTGTAAATTTTTATGCGAAAAAAGTTGACATAAATTTTTCAGCCCCTATAATTCGCGCCTCGCAAAGCGGGAATAGCTCAGCTGGTAGAGCGATACCTTGCCAAGGTATAGGTCGAGAGTTCGAACCTCTTTTCCCGCTCCAGATTTTATTTAGTAGTTTTGCGGTTTGTTTTATGCAGTAAATGCGGGAATAGCTCAGCTGGTAGAGCGATACCTTGCCAAGGTATAGGTCGAGAGTTCGAACCTCTTTTCCCGCTCCAGATTTTATAGAGAAGTTTTGTAGTTTGTTTTATGCAGCAAATGCGGGAATAGCTCAGCTGGTAGAGCGATACCTTGCCAAGGTATAGGTCGAGAGTTCGAACCTCTTTTCCCGCTCCATATTCAAGGGAGAGCATCAGGCTTTCCCTTATTTATTTCAAGTCTCAAGTACGGTGCGTTAGCAAATCGGTTATGCCCCGGATTGCAAATCCGGTTAGCCCAGTTCGACTCTGGGACGCACCTCCAAACATCCGCCCGGGTGGTGAAATTGGTAGACACAACGGACTTAAAATCCGTCGGCTTGAAAAGGCTGTACCGGTTCGATTCCGGTTCCGGGCACCATCTCCCTTCAGCATCCCGCAATACCTTTTGTTGCGCTGCGCCCGATATTATTCAAATATTGCGCGGTGAGACAAACATTCCGTGATATTTCTTATATACTGATACCAGCACATGTAAATTCTGATTTCCCTAAGAGGAATAGCATCATGAAAACGATTTTTCTCGTCGATGACTCCGCTACTATCCTGCTCAGTATGAGTGCAATCCTGTCCAAGGCCGGCTATGCAACTGAGAAAGCCGCCAGCGCAGAAGAGGGGATGACCAAGCTTAAGGGCGGGTTAAAGCCTGACTTGCTTATCACCGATCTTAATATGCCCGGAATGAACGGTATCGAGTTCATCAGGGAAGTGCGCAAACTCCCCAATCACCGGTTCATGCCGATTCTGTTTTTGACCACCGAGTCCCAGCAGTCCAAACGCGACGAGGCCAAGGCGGCCGGGGCATCCGGTTGGCTGGTAAAACCGGTAAATGCGGAACAACTGATAGCCACCATCAAGCTTGTAGTCAAGTAGTCTTCCCAGCCGGAAGGGGGTGTGAAATGCCTTTAAATACCAGCCAAATCAAGCAGCGTCAGGCGGTTGTTGCGCTGCTCACCGCTGCAGCTTGCGCGGTTGGCGTGTACCTGTTGCATGTGCCCTACCATTATTGGCTGCATGAGGCGGCGGGTTTCTCGGACAGGATTTCTGACACGGCAGGCACAGCAGGCGTCGTGCTGGCCAGCTTCCTGATCAGCAACTTGGTTTCTCTGGCGATCTACCACGACAAGCTACTGGGAATGCGCGCTGCCGAGCAGCAGCTCGAGCAGGTGATAGCCAGTAGCGAAGACATCATAAACAGTGCGGCCAATGATTTGGGCGAGCTGCCGGCCCTGACCCGCCTGCTCAATGAACAACTGCATGCCGTCACCATCGTGACTGAGCGTTCTGCATACGGCATCATGGAACGCCTGCAGGCCATCGATGGGGTAATTAACGAATTGATGTCCACCGTTGCCGCTGTCGCGAAAGAATCTGAAGTCATGATTCAGTCGGGTGAGAAAAGCATCGGTTCGAACGTGGACCTGATTCAAAACCTCAACCAGTACATTCAGGACCGATTCACCGAATTTGAGGCTGACCGGGAAAGCATCACGGTTGTGGTGCAACAGGCGAAATCGTTGTTTGCTCTGGTGGAAATGATCAAACACATCTCCTCGCAGACCAATCTGTTGGCACTCAACGCCGCCATTGAAGCTGCGCGTGCCGGCGAAGTGGGCAGAGGATTTGCCGTGGTGGCGGACGAGGTTCGCAAACTGTCCGGTGAAACCGATAATGCCGTGTCGAAGATTCAGGAAGGTATCGGCAATGTGGCAAAAACCATCGAGGAGCAGTTCCGCGACAAGCTTGAACACTCCAACATCGAGCAACAGAAAACAGTGCTGGAGAGTTTCACTCGGCACCTCGATAGTATGGGCAGCAACTATCACCTGCTGATGTCGCGCGATGAAGAGATGCTTGTAAATCTCAGCAATACCAGCCACACGCTGTCTTCCATGTTCATGGACGTGCTGGCGAGTATCCAGTTTCAGGATGTCACGCGGCAGCAAATCGAGCAGGTGCAGGGCGCGTTAAGTCGCCTCGACACACATGTTGCCGAGATGGTGGAGATGATGCGCAGCAAGGACTTTTCCAATGCCGCATCGATCAAGGAACACATCGACCAGATATATGAAGGCTATGTCATGGACAATCAGCGCGACGTCCATATCACGGCAATGGGTGGTACGGCCAAGGCGGGCGGCGAATCTGCCGCGCAGCCTAAAATAGAGTTGTTCTGATTCCGGCTAAGTGCGGTAGCGAACAGATCGTTCATGCAATAAACCATGACAATGGTCGTGGTCAGGCACATGGGAGGCGGCACATGAAAAGGCAGCGTAAAACAGCAATCAGCGAAGACATGACCATCTACAACGCAGCGGCGCAGAAACAAATGCTGCTGGACGTGCTGGCCGATTGCGATGAGTTGGACATCGATCTGTCGCAAGTAGGCGAGATGGATACGGCTGGCTTCCAGATTCTGTTGCTGACCAAGCGTGCCGCCCTTAAGGAAAACAAGACCGTGCGGTTGAGCGCGCACAGCAAGGCGGTGACCGAGCTGCTCGACCTGTACAACATGGCGAGTTATTTCGGCGATCCTATGGTTATCATGGCCAGTGAACACGCAGATGTCGGCAAGAGTAAATCTGGTCAGTCTGCGGCTTGATATTTGTAACAATATGAATTAAAAGAAATATTTGTTTTTGCGGTAAAGTGTCTGAGTGGTTTCGAACGAATATGTTTAGAACGAAGCGCAGGGGGAGACATGGACGTAATTCAACAGGCCTATGTGGTCGAAAGCCGCGAACTGTTACAGATGATGGAAGACAATCTGTTGCAGATGGAGGGTGACGGCGGCGATCCGGATACCATCAACGCTGTTTTTCGCGCTGCCCACACCATCAAGGGCGGTGCCGGCGTCATCGATTGCAAGTTCATCGTCGAATTCACGCATGTGCTGGAAAATGTGCTGGATGAAATGCGCGCCGGAGCGATCACCGCCGACCCTGAATTGATCGAAGTGCTGCTCGCCTGTTCCGACCAGTTGAGCACGCTGATAGGATGTGTGGAAAGTGACAGCGAGCCCGATGATGACGTCAATAAAATCAGCCTGTCATTGCGCGAGAAGCTGCAGCGCTATCTGGGTAAAGCAGCCGCTACGAGCCTTGATGTCGCGCTGAGCGAGGGTAAGGTGCAATTTAGCGGTGGTGGCGAGATGGAAACGGATAACTGGCACATCTCGCTGCGTTTCGGCCCCGATGTATTGCGCAAGGGCATGGATCCCGCGTCTTTCCTGCGCTACCTGATGGAACTGGGCAAGATCATCCACCTGACCACGCTGCCCGACGCGATGCCCGATGCCGTCGATATGGATGCTGAATCCTGCTATCTGGGTTTCGAGATTTCCTATCAATCGGATGCGGACAAATCACGGATAGAAAGCGTGTTCGATTTTGTGCGCGATGACTGCGTGGTGCAAATCTGGCCGCCGCACAGCAAGCTGGCCGATTTTATCAGTTCAATTGAAGCGCTGCCCGAAGACACCATGCGCCTGGGTGAAATCCTGATCAGGTCTGGTGCATTAACCCAGCATGAACTGGATTTGGCGCTCAATACGCAATCCGACCGGGAAGAAGACGCCACTGCTACGCCCAAGATAGGCGACGTGTTGGTCAATCAAGGTGCGGTTACAGCGGATGTGGTGGAGGCCGCCGCAGTCAAACAGGGCCGTGTCGCCGAGAAGAAAACCCTCGAATCCCAGCTGATCCGCGTACAGGCTGCCAAGCTCGATCAGCTGATCGATCTGGTGGGGGAAATGGTCATTGCCAGCGCCGGCGCTAATATGCTGGCGCGCAAAAGCGGCGAAACCGCGCTGGTGGAAACAACCTCAGTTATCTCGATGCTGGTAGAACAAATCCGCGATAGCGCATTACAACTGCGCATGGTGCAAATCGGCGATACCTTCAGCCGCTTTCAGCGCGTGGTGCACGACACCAGCCGTGAATTAGGCAAGGATATCGAATTGGTCATCAGCGGCAGTGAAGCCGAGCTGGATAAATCCGTGGTGGAAAAATTGGGCGACCCGCTGATGCATCTTGTGCGCAATGCGCTCGATCATGGCATCGAGTCGCCCCAGGTGCGCGCGGCTTGCGGCAAACCGGCGCGCGGCACGTTGAGGCTGAACGCCTACCATGAGTCCGGCTCCATTGTCATCGAAATCATCGACGATGGAGCCGGGATGAACCGGGAAAAAATCCTCAACAAGGCGCGCGAACGCGAATTGATCGGCCCTAACCAGACGTTGACCGACAGCGAGATTTACAGCCTGATTTTCGAGCCTGGATTTTCCACTGCCGACAAGATCACCAACATCTCCGGTCGCGGCGTAGGTCTGGATGTGGTGAAACGCAATATCACCGCCCTTAGGGGAAGCGTCGATGTAGAAAGTCATGAAGGCCGTGGTTCAACCTTCCGCATCCGTCTGCCGCTGACACTGGCGATCATCGACGGCTTCCTGGTCGGCGTGGGCAAAGCTTCCTACGTCATTCCGCTGGGCACGGTGGTGGAATGCATCGAACTCTCCGAAAAGGATAGAGCGGAAACACTCAATCGCAAGTACATCAACCTGCGCGGCGAGGTACTGCCGTTCGTGCGGATGCGTGAGCAGTTCGAGGTCGCCGAGCCGGGCGGCAAGCGCGAAAACATCGTGGTGGTGCAATACGGCGGACAGAAGATCGGTCTGGTGGTGGACGAGCTGATGGGCGAGTTTCAGACTGTGATTAAACCGCTGGGCAGCATCTTCAAACATATCAAGGGTATTGGCGGCTCCACCATCCTGGGCTCAGGGGATGTGGCGCTGATTCTGGATGTGCAGTCGCTGGTGGCACTGGCTACCATGCAGCAAAACCGAACGCAGGCAGCATGACTGGTTTGAATCTAACTATTTGTTTTATTTAAGGAGAATGAAATGTTCAAGAACCTGAAAATAGGCGTACGGCTTGGAGCCGGCTTTGCGTTGGTACTGATCCTCCTCTCCATCGTGGCGTTTGTCGGCATGATGCGAGTCAACGAGCTTGACCGGCAGATCGAAGACCTGGTCTCGGACAAGATGGCCAAGACAAAACAGGCGAACGACATCGCCGACCAGCTAGCAGCCATAGCCCGTGCGCAGCGCAACATGCTCATTTACAAGAGCGATGACATGAACAAGGAGTCGCTGGGCAAGATTGAAGCAGCGGACAAGCAGATCACCGGGATCATCGATAAGCTGGAGAAGATGAGCTACAGCGCAACGGGAAAAAAGTATCTCGATGACGTGGAGGACAAGCGCAAGAGTTACCTTGAAGTCCAATCCAGTTTCGAGAACGCCGTCAAGGCGAAGTCCTGGGATGAGAGCATGAAGATTTTCAACGATAAGCTCAGGCCGACTTACGATGCCTACTTGAAAGCGCTGGGCGACTGGACGGCTCACGAGGATGAAGCCTCGAAGAAGGTCGGGACTGATGCCGGCGCCTTGGCTTCGTCAACGGCGACACTGATCATATCGCTCGCCCTGGGTGCCATTGTCATCGGCTTAGGCTTGGCTTTCTGGGTGACGCGCAGCATTACCAGCCCGCTGCAGAAGGCAGTAGACGCAGCCGATAAAATCGCCAAGGGCGACCTTTCAACCAACATCGTAATCGACAGCAAAGACGAAACCGGCCAGCTGCTGAGCGCATTTGTCTCCGTCCAGGACGCGCTGAAGGTGATGGTAGGCGATGCGGGGATGCTGGCGAAAGCCGCAGTGGATGGCAAGCTCGAAACCCGTGCCGATGCAACCCGCCATCAGGGCGATTACCGCAGGATCGTTGAAGGTGTCAACGCCACGCTGGACGCCGTAATTGGTCCGCTGAATGTGGCCGCCGGCTATGTCGACCGCATCTCCAAAGGTGATATTCCGCCGAAGATCAGTGATACCTACAACGGTGACTTCAATACCCTCAAGAACAACCTCAACGCAGCCATCGATGCCGTCAATGCGCTGGTAGCCGATGCCAACATGCTGTCCAAGGCCGCAGTAGAAGGAAAACTCGAAACCCGCGCCGATGCGACCCGCCATCAGGGCGATTTCCGCAAGATCGTCGCCGGCGTCAATCAGACGCTGGACGCCGTGATCGGTCCGCTGAACGTGGCAGCCGGCTACGTCGACCGCATCTCCAAGGGCGATATTCCACCGAAAATCACCGACAGTTACAACGGCGATTTCAACACCCTCAAGAATAACCTCAACGCAGCCATAGATGCCGTCAATGCGCTGGTAGCCGATGCCAACATGCTGTCCAAGGCCGCAGTAGAAGGGAAACTCGAAACCCGCGCCGATGCGACCCGGCATCAGGGCGATTTCCGCAAGATTGTCGCCGGCGTCAATCAGACGCTGGACGCCGTGATCGGTCCGCTGAACGTGG
>JBAZAY010000018.1:0-55216 GCA_041671725.1 Gallionella sp.
CAGTTGCGATCAAGATCGTGCTCGGAAGCCACAATTGCAGCTGTAATCATCGGCGGCATCGCCGCCTCGAACAAGGTGACCTGTATCGCCTGACCGTGAGCGCCCAACAGCGGCACGTACAACAGGAAAATTGCCAGCGGCGCCAGTATCAACTTGAAACCCAGCCCGATGGCCAGATTGCGTTTGTGCTCGGCGACATGACCCAGGCGCAGTTGCAGGCCGACCGATAACAAGGCCAGTGGCGCCAGCGTGTCGCCCAGACGTTTCAACAACACCGTGAACCAACCTGCGTAGTCGACGGGAATCAACAGCAGCGCAACAACCAGGGAAATGAACGGTGGAAACAGGACGATGCGCTTGAAGATTTGCATCGCCGTAGGACGACCCGAAGAATAAACGCCCGCAACCGTGATACCCAGAATGGTCAACGCGAAGAACGAACCCAGCTGATCGGCAATGATCGCGGTGGTCAAGCCTTCCGGCCCGTAAAACGCCTCGACCATGGGCAGACCGAAGAACGAAGTATTGCCCAGGCCGCCGACCAGTATCAGCGCGCCCACTGTGGCACGCGGCAAGGACAGCCATCGCCCCACCAGATAGAAGAAACCCGCTGATAAGCCGAACACCAGCCAGGCCATCATTCCGGTCAGCAAGATATCACCGGACAGTTTCAGCTGGTGGATATAGATCAGTGTCAGTGCGGGCAGCGAGACATGAATGATGAAACTGTTCAGCGTCGCCGGTGCATTATCCGGCATGCGCCGGAAACGCCGCAGCACCATGCCGGCGATAAAACAGAGGATGAGCAGAATGAGGTTATTCATGCCTCTGTTACACGCCGGACAGCGTTAATTTGGAATGTTTGCGGCAATAAAGGCTTTCAGCGTCGCCACATCCGCATCCATCACCTCGACGCGCTGGGGCAGATTTTCGATGCCCGCCAGAGCTTTTGGACGTTCAGGCTGACGACCCAGCGCCTCGAAGATGGTTTCTTCGAACTTGGCAGGCAGCGCGGTTTCCAGGCAGATCAGCGGCAGGCCGGGGCGGCGTTGTTCAAGTCCTACCTTCAGCCCGTCGGCGGTGTGGGGGTCGACCATCACACCGTATTCCTCCCACAACTCGCGGATCGTCTTGAGCCGGTCAAGGTGCGTACTCTTGCCTGAGGCGAAATCAAACTTCGGCATCTCGTTCCAGTACGGCGTGTGCTTGATGTCGAATGCGCCGCCCGCATCCACTTTACTCCAGAATTCGCGCACCTTCGCCCCGTCGCGCCCGACCAGGTCATACATGAAGCGCTCGAAGTTGGACGCCTTGGAAATATCCATGGACGGGCTGCTGGTCTGATAGGTGTGATCCGTGCCGCGCGGACGGTACATTCCGGTGCGGAAAAATTCGTCCAGCACGTCGTTCTCGTTGGTCGCCAGAATCAGCTGACCAATCGGCAAGCCCATCATGCGCGCGATGTGTCCTGCGCAGATATTGCCGAAGTTACCGCTTGGTACCGAGAACGCGACCTGTTCGTCGTTGGACTTTGTCGCGGCGAAGTAGCCCTTGAAGTAATACACGATCTGCGCCGACACCCGCCCCCAGTTGATCGAATTGACCGTACCGATCTTGTGGGCAGCCTTGTAGGCATGGTCATTGGATACGGCTTTCACCATATCCTGCGCGTCATCAAACATGCCATTGATCGCAATGTTATGTATATTTTCGTCCTGCAGCGAATACATCTGCGCGCGCTGGAACGCCGACATCTTGCCGTTGGGCGAGAGCATGAACACGCGGATGCCGCGCTTGCCGCGCATCGCATATTCAGCGGCGGAACCGGTGTCCCCGGACGTCGCGCCGAGGATGTTCAGCTCGGCATGTTGCTTATCCAGCGCATATTCGAACAGGTTGCCCAGCAACTGCATCGCCATATCCTTGAACGCCAAGGTCGGGCCGTTGGACAGTTCCAGAATATGTACGCCCGGTACCAGCGTGCGCAGCGGCGTGATCTGTGAAAAATCCGAATCTGCGCGGCCGTTGTTATACACCTCGGCGGTGTAGGTCTTGGCGATGATCGCTTTCAGGTCATCCGCCGGAATATCGGTGGCGAACCTCGACAGCACAGCGTATGCCAGATCGGCATACGACAGATTGCGCCATGCATCCAGCTCTTCGCGACTGACTTTCGGATATTCTTCAGGCAGATACAAGCCGCCGTCAGGAGCCAGTCCGCCCAGCAGGATTTCGGTAAACGTCTTGGCGGGCGCATTGCCCCGTGTAGAGATGTATTTCATGCAAATCCTTTACTAAATAAGAAGCATTTGGCCTGTTAATCAAACAGCAGTCACAGACAACGACAGCGCTTCGATTCTATGCAACCAATTATGAAAATGTGGACAAACGGCTCGCATGGCATCCAACCCTATTTCGCAGGCGATCAGCGGGCCATGGAAAGTTTTTTGATAGCTCGGCATGGCTGCCAGAATACGCTTGGAAGGTGCGGTTTGCGGGCTATCGTTAATATCTTCCGGTGTAGGATATTTCTGCGCCTGCTCGCCCAAAGAAATCACTATTCTGCAGTTGTCCACCCATTCCGCAAACTTTCTCGTATCCACGAATAATAATGCCTCAAACTCATGCACCATCAGGTTAGGAATGAAATTGGCTTGACCGATATCTTGCGCTAGGCGAGTCTCCAGGAATGTGGCTTTCTGATGGCCGCTTCCGCTGGCAGGATATGCAGCCTCAGCTTTGCCTGGAAAGTCTTGTGGCAAAGCATACAAATCAAACAGTGTGGTGACATATGCCCCCTCATCTTGCCTGCATAAACGCCAAATTTGCGGCTTGATCTTTTCATAACGCACCACACCACCTTTGTAACCAGGGCTGGTACTGACGATAATCGGCGTGAGGTACAGGCCCAGGCGCGCGTAATGCGGCATAAGCAAATCACGCACAAAGGCTTCCTCAGTCTGCCCCTCGACCAGCAGGTAAATGCGCGTCATCGCGTCGGTCTCCCGCCCAGCAAGTTTTTCTTCCACAACTCACCCAGACTGTATTCGCCCAACCATTCGGCCAGTTCCTCACCATTCAGCCGTTTGAAGGTAGATGCCCCGCCTTGCTTGTCCACTACAACAAGGTCATCAGCATCAAACTCATTGACCAGTTCAACAGATTGTGTGGAAACGATGAGCTGGTGTTTGCCAGCAGCCGATTTCATCAGCCCGCCCAGAACGGCAATCGCAAAAGGATGTAGTCCCAATTCCGGCTCATCGATAAGGATGGTGGCTGGCATAAATTCTTCCGGCTGCAACAACACGGTGGCAAGGCAAATAAAACGCAAAGAGCCATCTGACAAGGCGCTGGCGGAAAATGGAACGTCTTGCCCAGCCTCGGTCCATTCAAGCTGAATCTTTTCTTTATTATCTACGGTGGGGCGCAAATGAAAGTCGCCAAAAAACGGGGCCACCAGTTGAACGGTTTTGACGATGCGTTTGTAATGGGCCTCGTGATGGTTTTTCAGTCGATATAGAAAGGCCGCAAGATTTCGGGCATCTTCGCGCAGATACTCGTTGTCGTTGATACCATGAACCTGCTTGACCACGGCGCTGCGACTGGTGTCGTGAAAATGGTAGAGCCGCCAGCGGCGCATGGCGGGAACAACATATTCGTAAATCTGGGTTTTACCCTTCTGATCTTCCACATAAGTCTCAAAGTGACCAGAACGGGGAAGCCAACTCCCATGCACATTCCACCAGAGCGCCTCATGCGCAAACATCATGCGATTGTCTTGCGTAGGCTTGAGCGTAAACCGGTAGCCGTTACTCCCGAAATACATCTCCGCATGTAGCTCTTCGGTTTTCTTCCGGCCAAAATAAAGCAGCGCATCAGGCCCCCCTGCATCGCCAACAGATGCTTGGAGTTGTTTGTCGAGAATGCGGTTAATCAGGCGAAAGAAGCCGATGAAATTGGATTTTCCTGCACCATTAGCTCCGATCAGGACGTTCAACTTGCCGAGCTCAATATCGCACTCGGCAACAGACTTATAGCCTCGCAGCACAAGCCGAGAGAGCTGATTCCAATCGGAAACTTTCTTAATCATTTACGGATACCTGTATAGTAAATATCTTCCGTGCGCACCTCATCATTACGTCAGATCTAGCAGCCCGCTGATTATTTGTACCGCATTCAAGAATTACCCGGGAAGTCAATTTATTTACCCAGTTCTTCCATCCGAAGTTTGGTGACATGACCTGCCACCACGCCTAGCGCTTCGATCTTCACAATCGCCGTATTGATGCATTTCTCGCGCGTCTGATGCGTGAGCAAAATCAGGTCAGCCTGAGTTTCGCCCTCAGCAGGTTCTTTCTGGATCACGGCATCGATCGAAATCTGCTGATCCGCAAGTATACGGGTGATGTCAGCCAGCACGCCCGTCTTATCCGCAACACGCAGACGCAGGTAGTAGCTGGTTGTGACTTCATCCATCGCCAGAATCGGCAGATCGACCATCGCATCCGGCTGGAACGCCAGGTGCGGCACGCGATTTTCAGGATCAGCCGTGTGCATGCGTGTGATATCCACCAGATCTGCGATTACCGCACTGGCAGTCGGTTCAGCGCCCGCACCCTTGCCGTAGTACAAAGTAGCGCCGACCGCATCGGCCTGCACCAGCACCGCATTCATCGCACCTTCTACGTTTGCAATCAAGCGCTTAGCGGGTATCAGCGTTGGATGCACGCGCAGCTCAACACCTTCAGGGGTGCGCTTGGTGATGCCCAGCAACTTGATGCGATAACCCAGCTGTTCGGCATATTTGATGTCCACCGCATCCAGCTTGGAGATGCCTTCAATGTAAGCCTTGTCGAACTGCAAGGGAATACCGAACGCCAGCGACGCCAGCAAAGTGATCTTGTGCGCTGCATCCACGCCTTCGATATCGAAGGTCGGATCGGCTTCAGCATAACCCAGACGCTGCGCTTCTTTCAACACGGTGTCAAAAGAAAGCCCCTTGTCGCGCATTTCGGACAGAATGAAATTGGTGGTGCCATTGATGATCCCGGCGATCCACTCGATACGGTTCGCAGTCAGGCCTTCGCGCACCGCCTTGATAATGGGAATACCGCCCGCCACCGCCGCCTCAAAGCCTATCATCACGCCCTTGTCTTGGGCAGCCTTGAAGATTTCATTGCCGTTTGTCGCCAGCAGCGCCTTGTTGGCGGTGACCACATGCTTGCCGTTGGCAATCGCCTGCATCACCAGCTGTTTCGCCACGCCGTAGCCGCCGATCAACTCGATGACAATATCGACTTCCGGGTCGTTCACCACCGAAAACGCATCGTCGGTCAAACGGCATGCGCCGCCGGTGACTTGTTTTGCAAGCTCCAGATTCTTGTCCGCGACAGCCACAATGCGGATCGGACGTCCGGCACGCCGGGTGATTTCATCGCAGTTACGCTGCAACACCGCAAAAGTGCCGCCACCTACAGTGCCGATACCGAGAAGTCCTACGTTGATTGGTTTCATAAAGTCAGTTATTTAGTCTTAAGTGGTAAGTCATGAGTGGTGTAGGGTGCATTCCATGCACCATGGTGCGCACAGCGCACCCTACGTTGTTCCATGCTGTTTGCGGTAATGCTCCAGAAAGCGCGCGATACGTCCTATGGCATCAATCAGATCGTCCGCATTCGGCAAAAACACCACCCGGATGTGATCGGGGCGTATCCAGTTAAAGCCCGTTCCCTGTACCACCAGCACCTTTTCAGCCTCCAGCAACTCCAGAATGAACTGCTGATCGTTCTCAATCGGATAAATCTCAGGATCAAAGCGGGGAAACAAATACAGACCGGCTTTCGGCTTGACGCAGGTCACGCCGGGAATTTCGGTGAGCAGTTTATAGGCCAGATCGCGCTGCTTGCACAGGCGCCCGTTGGGGGCGACCAGATCATGGATGCTCTGATAACCGCCCAGTGCAGTCTGAATCGCAAACTGCCCGGGAACGTTCGAGCAAAGACGCATCGAGGCCAGTATCGTCAGCCCGTTGATATAATCCTGCGCATGTTTCTTCTCGCCCGAGAGCACCATCCATCCGGCGCGATATCCGCAGGCACGGTAGTTCTTGGACAGTCCGTTCAGGGTTGCGAACAGCACGTCATCCGCCAACGATGCGATTGAAGTATGCACCGCGCCGTCATACAGCATCTTGTCGTAGATCTCGTCGGCAAAAATGACCAGTTGATGTTCGCGGGCAACCTGAATGATCTCCTGCAGAATCTCGTTTGAATACAACGCACCGGTCGGGTTATTCGGGTTAATCACCACAATCGCGCGGGTATTCGGTGTAATCTTGGCTCGAATATCCGCCAGATCGGGGTTCCAGTCCTGCGCCTCATCGCAGAGATAATGACGCGGCGTACCGCCGGCCAGCGTCACCGCTGCTGTCCACAATGGATAGTCGGGCGCAGGCACCAGCACTTCATCTCCGGGATTGAGCAGCCCTTGCATTGCCATCACAATCAGCTCGGATGCGCCGTTGCCGATGTAAATATCATCCAGACCGACGCCCGCGATATTCTTGGACTGACAGTAATGCATGATCGCCTTGCGCGCGGCAAACATGCCTTTGGAGTCAGAATAGCCGGACGAATTGGGCAGATTCAGAATCACATCCTGCTGAATCTCCTCCGGCGCCTCAAAACCGAACGGCGCGAGATTGCCGATATTCAGTTTGATGATGCGCTGACCTTCCTCTTCCATCTGCTTGGAGCGTTCCATGACGGGTCCGCGAATGTCGTAACAGACGTTGGCCAGCTTGGTGGATTTTAGTATGGGTTTCACGATGTTAAAATCCGATATTGGTCTGAAATAGTATAAATATGGCAATATTAGCAAGCCCGCAAGGGGCTTCCCCATGAAACATAGTCGCTACGCTTCTTGTTTCATGTGAAAGTACATGATTTTACCCGCGCTACCCGCGCACAGCAAATCGGATGAGCCGAGAACGACAGTTTAATCCGCAGATTACACAGATTCACGCAGATTTTCGAGTTATCGCTCGCTGGGCGGCATCCCTGCAAACCCCACTTGCACACAGTGCATCATCCCTGCCAAAAACGTTTCGCAGATTTATGACTTTTATCCAGTAACCACGACACGACGAATATTTGGCATACCAACCGGACAGGCCGGGTTTAATCTTGGTTAATCTGTGTAATCTGCGGACAAAGGTTTTTAAAAAATTCTTAAATCACCTTTGGTTTGACGCGCCTCGCAACTAGCCTCTACACTCTCCGCTATGTCTTTATAGTCTGACTTGCGAGGTCACTTTGAAATTACATCTAGCCAATCTTGGCGACACCAAAATGTTCACCGGCTATGCAGCCGACCACGTCACGGTCAACCGCGAACGCTTCGACACCGGCATCGTGGTATTGGCTACAGAAGTACGCACTGACTGGGATGTCACCAATTTCGACGCACTGAATGAAGCGCATTTCGAGTATTTTCTGGCACTTAAACCGGAAGTATTGTTGCTGGGCACAGGTGCTGTACAACACTTTCCGCACCCGCGCCTGTATCGCGCGCTGACCAATGCCGGCATCGGCGTGGAATGCATGGACACCCCGGCAGCCTGCCGAACTTATAACATTCTGGTGGAAGAAGACCGCAAGGTCGTGGCGGCGATCTTGTTTTAAAAAGCGCAGATCGGGCTATGCCCGACATGGTGGGCATAGCCCACCCTACAAGCCATATTAGAGGAACACAGATGAACCCGAACCTCGCCAACGTCATCCGGCAAGCCGAAAGTGCAATCCTGGGTAAGCCGCAGCAAATCCGCTTTGCACTGGTCTGCCTGCTGGCGCGCGGCCATTTGCTGATCGAGGATTTGCCGGGGGTCGGCAAAACCACGCTGGCACAGGTACTGGCGCACACGCTAGGTTTGCAGTTCGGGCGCATCCAGTTCACCAGCGATCTGTTGCCCGCCGACATCCTCGGTGTCTCGGTGTATGAACGCCCGGTTACGGACTCAATCAACGGCCAATTCAAATTCCACCCCGGCCCGATCTTTGCGCAGATGATTCTGGCTGACGAAGTGAACCGCGCCACGCCCAAGGCACAAAGCGCGTTGCTCGAAGCGATGGAAGAACATCAGGTGACGATCGAAGGCGTGACGCGCCCGCTGCCGACACCGTTCTTTGTCATTGCCACGCAAAACCCGTCCTATCAGGTCGGCACCTTTCCGCTGCCGGAATCGCAACTCGACCGCTTCCTGATGCGCATCCAGATGGGCTATCCAGACCAGGAGGCGGAACGCGGCCTGTTATCCGGCGTGGACCGTCGTGAAATCATTGCAAAACTCACGCCGCAAATGGAAAGCGCGGAACTGCTGGCTCTGCAACAGCGCGCAAGAGGAGTTTTCGTATCGGCAGCATTACTCGATTATGTACAGGCCATTTTGCGCCACACCCGCGAATCGGCACGCTATACGCACGGTCTGAGCCCGCGTGCCGGACTCTCATTGCTCGCTGCGGCACGTGCCTGGGCGTTGCTCGATGGTCGCGACTCGGTAATTCCCGAAGATGTGCAGACCATCCTGCCTGGCGTAGTCAGCCATCGCCTGCAAATCGTCGGCGAACACCCGCGTCAGGTGGCGCAGGAACTGATCGAAGCGGTGGCAATACCCTAAAGACCGTGCTCACCGCACTCAAACAACGCTTCAGCGACTGGCTGTTCCGCCCGAAAATCGAGCATGGCACCGTTGTGCTCACGCAGCGCCGCATTTTCATCCTGCCCGCCCGGCAGGGCCTGATACTGGTCTGGGTGCTGATACTGATGCTGCTGGGCGACATCAATTACAACCTGAGCTTAGGCTATGTGCTGACTTTTTTGCTGGCGATGATGGCGGTGATGTCCATGCTGCATGCTTTTCGCAATCTGGCACATCTGGAGATACGCGCAGGCAGAAGCGATGCCGTATTCAGCGGCGAGTCAGCCCGTTTCATTTTTCACTTCAACAGTAAATTTCCGCGCTACCAGCTTGTACTGCGAGACGGGGATGGAAATTCAGTCAGCTTTGATCTTGCCGCCGGACAGGATAATGTGATCGTTTTCCCGCTACCGGCGGTAAAACGCGGCTGGCTGGGAACGGGGCAATTAACGCTATATACCGTATTCCCACTCGGCCTGTTTCACGCATGGTCATATCTGCATTTCGACACGCGTTGCCTGGTTTATCCCAAGCCATTGCATGATGCACCGCTGCCGCCGGGCAATACACCGGACGGCACCGGTAAACACTCGATTGCAGGCGATGACGATTTTGCCGGGTTGCGCAATTATGCCCCCGGGGACGCCTTACCGCGCATCGCGTGGAAAGCCTATGCAAGAGGACATGCCTTGCAGGTGAAGCAGTTCGCAACCCAACTCGGAGAAGAGCTCTGGCTGGACATCGCCGACACTCCGGAACCCGACCTTGAAAACAAGCTGGCAAGAATGACGCGCTGGGTGCTGGATGCCGAAGTTCAGGGACTACGCTACGGCCTGAGCTTACCGGATGGCGAACTGCCTGTTGGCAACGGCACAGCGCATAAAGACGAATGTCTGCGCCGCCTGGCCTTGTACGGTTTGAGTGAAGCATGAACAAGATACTCACCTATGGTTTATTGTTAAGCGTCCTGATGGTCACAGCCCCCCATGTTACCCATCTGCCGCTCTGGGTCAGTGCCATGTGCGCTTCCCTGCTGGTGTGGCGCAGCTATCTCGCCTACAGCTGCAACCCGCTACCTAAACGATGGCTGCTGACGACGATCACCCTCGCGACCATGGCCGGTATTCTGATCGACTTTCACACCCTGTTCGGACGCGAGGCCGGTGTGACGCTGCTGATGCTGCTTGCCACGTTAAAATTGATGGAACTCAAGACACGTCGCGATGCGATGGTGCTGATTTTTCTTTCCTGCTTCATCATCATCACCAACTTTTTTTACTCGCAGAGCCTGCCCACCGGCCTGTACATGTTAGCCACCCTGCTCGTCATCACGACCAGCTGGCTGCATCTGCATGCGCCGGGCATCGCACTCAAACCACGCCTGCGAATCGCGACGGCGTTGCTGCTGCAGGCTATTCCGCTGACTATCATCCTGTTTATTCTGTTTCCGCGCGTGCAAGGACCGCTGTGGGGCTTGCCTCAGGATGCCTTTGCCAGCAGCGGACTGGACGACAAGATGTCGCCCGGCAGCATGGGACGTCTGGCGTTGTCGGATGCCGTGGCGTTTCGCGTCAGTTATCAGGCGCCTCCTCCGCGCCGCGACCAGATGTACTGGCGGGGGCCGGTACTGTGGAACTTTGACGGTCGCACCTGGACTCCGGGCAGCAGTTCGCGCAGCATTGCGCCCGAATTTTCCGGGACAGGACAGGCGATTGATTACAGCGTAACACTCGAACCTCATAACAAAAAATGGCTATTCGCGCTTGATATGCCGGATAAAATCTCGATACCCGCCCGCCTCACTCATGACTTTCAGCTATTAAGACCGCAACCTGTCAACGCCCGACTGCGCTACGAAGCACGCTCCCAACTCATTTATCACGCCAACCTGCATGAATCCGCACTACAGCTTCAGCGCGCCCTGCAATTACCGCAAACACTTAATCCGCGCGCACGCGAGCTTGCCGCAAGCTGGCGCGCCTTCAGCGCCAACGAGGGACAGGTAATCGTCCGCGCCCTCACCTACTTCAATCAGCAAGACTTCCACTACACGCTGGATCCACCGCCGCTGGGCGCTAACAGCATAGATGATTTCCTGTTCACCACGCGACGTGGATTTTGCGAACATTACGCATCAAGCTTTGTTTATTTAATGCGCGCAGCAGGCATTCCGGCGCGTGTAGTGACCGGATACCAGGGTGGCGAATATAATGCGTTTGGAAATTACTACATCGTGCGCCAATCAGACGCACACGCCTGGGCAGAGGTCTGGCTGCCGGAGCTTGGCTGGCAACGTGTAGACCCGACGGCAGCGATCGCACCCGAACGGGTAGAGCACGGTTTGTCCGCCGCCCTGACTGACAATACATCGTTGCCGTTCATGGCGCGTAACCCGCCACAATGGTTGCGCGACCTGCGTCTGAACTGGGACGCGGTATCCTTCCAGTGGAGCCAGTGGGTCGTAGGCTACGACAGCGAACGGCAGTTCGCCTTTCTTTCCCGCTTTGGCATCGATTCCCTAAGCGCTCAGGCGATCAACATGCTGGCAGGCCTTGCGCTTATTATCGGACTGTTTGCGCTATATATGCTGCGCCACCTGTTCACCAGCAAGCAGGACAAGACCCAGGCCGCCTGGGTGAAACTTTGCCGCAAGCTGGCAAGGTCAGGACTATCCCGCGCGCCGCATGAAGGTCCACATGACTACGCGATGCGCGTTGCAGCTTCCCGCCCCGATTTGGCCGAATGCATTCAGGATCTGACCGCACGCTACCTGAAGCTGCGCTACGGTGCTATTCAAGATGAGATCGCACAAAGAGAATTCATCCACCTTGTCGCAAAATTTCCTTTGAATCCAAAAAAATAGATGTCCACGAATCGGTTTTCGCAGGAATATTGCCGTATGACCATCACTTGCAAAAAACACGAAAAAATTCAAACAGATACCAAGACTTGGAACGACACTTAATGGGCGACTTCGAAAAAACAGTAACCTGTTGTTTTATTTGGTGTCTTTCGTGTATTTTGCGGATAAAAATCATTTTAAGGTTGAGCCGCGATGGTATAATCCGCGCCACTAAAAACTGTTTACGACCATCATGCTCATCACCCGCCGCCTGGAATTCGATGCCGGACATCGCATCCCCAACCACAATAGTCAGTGCAGACACCTGCACGGGCACCGCTATGCGCTGGAAATCACCCTGTCCGGTGAAATCATCGAAACCGAGGGTCAATCCGAGCAGGGCATGGTGATGGACTTTTCCGATGTCAAACGCATCGCGCAGGAAAAAGTGGTCAATGTGTGGGATCACGCGTTTTTAGTGTATCGGGGCGACAAACAAGTGTGCGACTTCCTCACCACCCTGCCGGATCACAAGACCGTTGTCTTCGATGTCGTACCTACCGCCGAAAATCTGGCACAGGCCGCCTTCAACATCCTGAGCCCGGCTTATCAGGACAGCTACGGCAATCACCTGAGACTGGAGCGTATCCGCCTGTTTGAGACCCCGAATAACTGGGCAGACTGCGTGCGCGAGCAAATATTTTTATAAAATTTCTGGACAGAGCACGCAGCTTACGTCAAAATGCGCGCCTTCGATGGATTGGCATACGCCAGTTGCAACCGAAAATGGAAGTGTGGCCGAGCGGTTTAAGGCACTAGTCTTGAAAACTAGCGAGGATGAGAGTCCTCCGTGAGTTCGAATCTCACCGCTTCCGCCAGAACAACGTTTCAACCAGTCTCACCAAGACTCTAAAACCCGCACTGCATATAGCTTTAGCGGGTTTTTTAACGCCCAAACTGTAGCAAGCATTCTCATTGAAGCTCACTCTTTTGTTGGTATCTTTGTTGGTATCTGCTATTGCTGGTACGTCAGATACCAACAAAGGATAGTGAAATGGCACTCACAGAGCTGGCTATTAAGAACGCGAAGCCCAAAAACAAACCCTACAAGCTTTCAGATGGCGGCGGCTTATTCCTGTTGGTACAAATTAACGGCGGCAAATATTGGCGGCTGACTTATCGCTTCGCTTACAAGCAAAAAACGTTGACACTGGGCATTTATCCAGACGTAAGCCTCGTTGATGCACGGGAACGGCGCGAACAGGCGCGCAAGCTGTTGGCAAACGACACTGACTCAAGCGCAATAAAGAAAGAAATGAAGCGGGTATTGCAGACCGCTACCGTCAACAGCTTTTCGGCGCTTGCCCGTGAGCTGCACAAAGTCAAAGCGCCGATGTGGACGGAAGGCCACGCAAAGCAAAGGATGGTCAACATGGAAAAGTACGCCTTCCCTGTTATCGGTGATCGCCCGATTGCCGAGATCGAACCGATGGAACTCGTCGGCATCATGCGCGACGTGTTTTGCAGGCATAGTTCCTTCGTAGGACTTAGTCTAGCTAGGTTTCAATGGTTACAGGGAAGAGATCGTCAGCACCCCCTTGGACTGCTCAACCTTCAGCATATTCAGTGCTGTTTGCCCCATGAGGACGTCTTGTTGCGTGGCACTGCCTATTACGGCCTCCACATCATGCAGCGTAAACATGCCAACCTTCATGTTTTTGATAACGGTTTTATACCCGGTCACAAGGCCATTAGCTGAGCTCAGTTGTATGGGGGCACCTCGCACAAGCTCAAGTCTATCCGCCAGCCCTGCGGGCACCGACATAAAGGCCGCTCCAGTATCCACAATCATAATCACAGAGGTATTCTCAATCTCCCCGCCCGTGCTGTATACACCACGACTGCCTTTTGTTAAGACCAGCGGGGAAGGCTTCCACGTTGGAAGAGGAGTTGTCCCCGGGCGGAAAGCCTTGGTTTCCCAGCGAGACACCTCAAGGGAAGCCAAGTTTACCCCCTGTGTACATGCGGAGCCCTGATAGTGGATCTGTCCGTTAGAGCCCTTGCACTTGAATACTGAATCGGCAGACGCCCCAAGCGGGGTCAAAGTCAACGATAGGACAAGAGAAACTGAAGCTATTTTGATATTTTTGAATGCCATGCTTCCCCCTTTTTATGTCACTTATCAGAGCAAAAAGGCGCAAGGGACAAGCCTAGAGGCTTGGCAACTGGCTGGCATGGTATTTAACCATATGCCCCTGTAGCTTTACGTCCCCGGTTTTCACCGGGTTTGCCTATTGAGGGGATATTATTAACTATTTTTTAGAAATGGGTTTGGTTTTTTACTTTGGCACAGCAGCCTATCGAATTGCAATACACGTGTGCAATAATGCCACTACTGAGGAGCGTTATGATTTAAACCTTGGGATTGACAATTAAAAATTAAGAATCCAGCAAACCAACAGCTTACAGGCTACTTTGCGACTGACACCGCTTCCGCCAGAACAACGTTTCAACCAGTCTCACAAAGACTCACTAACCCGCATGGCATATAGCTTTAGCGGGGTTTTTACGTCCAAAGAGTAGCAATCAGGCTCATTGAATCTCGCACTTTTGACGGTATTTTGAACATAACGATACCGTTAGCATGACCTGCGATACTGACAAAGGGATGCATCATGGCGCGAATATGGATTAAGGCGCTTACTGGCTTGTGTGCTTAGATTTCACGACTCAAGCTCCCGCACTAACTGCGTCATTCTGATCAATCTGGATGATGTGTGCACAATCATTCTACGCATCAGTTTCGTGGCAACCATCGGAGAATCAACGCACAGTTGCTCGAACGCTTCACAGGTCAGTTTGAGAACAGTTGTCTGTGTATCTGCACGAATATCTGCAGAACGAGTGGCACCAGTCACGATAGCAAGCTCACCGAACATAACATCGACACCCGCACTATAAGTCGCCAAACGCAGCAAACGCCCCTCTACGCGGGTAAATACGCTCACCCGGCCACTGGTAAGAAAATAGAGGCTATGGTCTTCTGTACCCTCCTTGATGATGCAATCGCCGGCAGCGTAGCTACGCTTCTCCGACCGTGAGGTAATGTCAGCCATCTGGTCTTCGGTCAAGTCGGCCAGAACTTCAAATTCGGTGAGCACTTTCTCAGCGCCTATCTGATCCGACATCCCGAGTCTGTTGAGCAGTTCATTCTCTGCGCATGCCATGGCGCTATCCACATCTTCAAAAATCTGTCCATTCGACTCGATTCCACCTACACCGACGTTGCGCAGAAATTCACGTCTGAAACCGCCCGCAGGCAAATAAGCCAAAAGAAGCTTCTTGCCTTCCTTGTTCATGGCCTTATCCAGCCGCTTGAGTGTCAAGGCACCACTGGAGTCGATTACGGTGGAACGCTTGAAGCTCAGAATGATCCAGTCGGCTGAGCGCATTTCCACTTCAATCCTCCGGGCCACCGTTTCAACATTCCCGAAAAAAAGCGGGCCGTCCAGATCAATGACGGCAATACGCCGAGGCTCTTTGAGCAATGCATTGATGGCAGACATAGGCCGATCCGTCCGGGACATGATTTGGTCGGCATACATGACACGGCGGACAACGGTGGCATTTGCGCGATAAAGGAATATCAGCAAGGCAAGTGCCATCCCAACCCCAAGAGCAGCCAGAACTCCCTGCAGGACAACCAATGCCGCCACCAGAATTACCACAGCAAGGATAACTAGAATATCGGTACGGCCCGATACCGCACTACTGGTGCCAATCTTGCGCAGGAGCTGATGCGTCCAGCTATCCATTGCAGCTACCGTGGTCGCAATCACCACTCCCGCCATGACTGACAGCGGAATGCGGGCAATAACGTCAGTCAATTCATAGGACAAAACCAGCAATGACACACCGATCATGAGATTTGCGTAACGGGTGCGTCCACCGTTGGCATGGACAGCCCGGGTAACATTTGGGGTGCCGCCGCTCGGGGCTCCCCCAAACACGGCGGCTGCCATGTTCGCAGCCCCCTGCACGACAAGTTCCTTGTTGCTGTTGTGGCGCACCCCGAACAACTCGTCTGCATGCGAAATGCTTAGCAGTGATTGGATAGAAGAGATAAACGCCAGCGTTACACCGGTCGCAATTATCAGGAATGCATGGCGTTGAAAGCTGTGGCCAGGAATAACATTGAAGAAGTCTTCAATCTGAGGAACAAAGGAAATTCCGGTAGGCAGCTTTCCAATCACAGGGCCCAACGGCGAGATGCCGATATAATTCGCGGCAATAATATATGCGAGTGTTCCACCTATCAATCCTACCAGCGGAGGAGGCACCGACTTGCTGACTCTGCCGCTGAACGCCGTTAACGCTGCTGTAAAGACGAAGAAACCAAGCGGCCACCAGCTTGACGGCAAGCGGCCAGTCAATTGCTGCCAAATCTGTCCCGAGTTCTCGACACCAAATGCATTGGGCATCTGCCCCAGAATAATTTGCAGAGCAAAACCGTTAATTATCCCGGCCAGCACTGGATAGGGGACAAACTTAACGAATGCGCCCAGGCGCAGAGCGCCAAGCAACATCTGCGTTAATCCGGAAATAAAGAGGGTGATAAAGCAGATGACCATCAGAGCCTTTGGTGCGGCCTCGCCAGTGTAAAAGTCTGTGAATGAATGGTGAGTCGCGATGACCGCGATCAGGCTCGAAAGAATGACCGCGTGACTGGTCTTCGGCGAACTGACATGCAGCGGAGGGCCCCCAAATAGACAGGCGATAACTGTCGAGAAGATTGCCGCAACAAAGGCCGCCATAATACCGGCAGAAACATAAGCAGGCCCCAAACTTTGATAGGAAACGACCCCGCAACTCAAAATAATGGGAGTTATCATGAGAGCGCCAACTGTGCCGCCAATAACGTCCCCGGCGAATTGACGCATCCTTTTGAGCCGGAATTGCTCGCCGATCCTCAAGACATACCTGAGCATGTGTTTGACCAAACCGGAAAGTTATTTACGGCATCGATATTAATTTTCAAGGCTAACAAAGCTATAGAACCGCAGAGGATATGCTTGGGTTTTTCCAGCAGTTATTGTCATGATGCCCGGTAAAATAAATGGCGAGAAAACCAGCGGCAAATAAATCACGATTGCACCTCCAAAAAGTTAAGGAAATCTGACGTGTACCACTGCCTTACTCTACCTGCACCTAACCATCACTGCGATACATTCAATTACCTATAAAATTTCACAGACGTCTACACATATACAGAGCGCGAATAAATTAAGTGCGCCCGGCGCCGGCCGGCGATTCTTTACCACCCAAGGTGTTTATATGCTGGTAATGACCGAGGCCAACTGAACTTCGAATTGAGCCGATGCTGCCATTCAGTGTGCAAATCTCTGTTTGGTCGGCTTTCCCGACTCAGGATTACTTCCCCGCCAGTGGGATGCTGACCACCACGTGCGTTCCCTTGCCAGGCTTGCTGCTGATCCTGGCCTTACCATTTACCACCATGGCGCGCTCCCTGATGCCGAGCAAACCGAACGAGTTGTGCTTGTGCGTATTCCTGTCGAACCCCACCCCATTGTCCTTCACCAACAGGATTAACGAACAGTTTCTGTCTATATACAGGATACTGACCTTGGTGGCCTGCGCGTGCTTGGCAACATTGTTCAGGGATTCCTGAAGTATCCGAAACATAGCGGAAGACTGATTTTTATCCAGAGACAACTTCTCCTCAGGAAAAACGAGTCCGCATTCAATCCCCGTATGTTTCTGAAAATTCTGTACGTAAAATTCGACCGCAGCTGCAAATCCGAGATCGTGCAACTGAGTAGGTATTAATTGGCTGACCACATGGCGCATGGTATGGATCGCATCGCTCACCAACTTATCAATTTGTTCTGCCTCTGCCGTTAACTGCGCCATTTCAGGCGGCAGCTGGGATGCCAGCCAGTGCACCCGCATCTTAAGTACGGTCAGCGTTGCCCCCATCTCGTCATGGATTTCGCGCGCGATCCTCCCCTGCTCCTCTTCCCTCACGTTATCCAGGTGCAAGGCAAGCTGTTGCAGCCGCCGGTAGGACGCATTGAGTTTTTGCTCAGCCAGTTTCCACGCGGTAATGTCGCGACTGATACTGAGTAACGTCGGCTGCCCATCCAGTTCGATGATGCGGGCGCTGACTTCGATGGGCATGATCGAGCCGTCTTTACGTATGCAGGCGGTCTCGAACGTGACATGGTTTTTCCGTTTTATTAGCGCCATATTTTCCGTTAATCTGGCAGCGTATTCGGACGTGCCGAATTCAGCCAGGCGCTTTCCCTGCATTTCCGCTTTCGTATAGCCCAGCCGCTCGTAACCGACATGATTTAAGTCAATGATGTGACCATCCATGGAGATAAGCTCAATACAATCGCTGGCAGACTCGAATATGCTGCGGAATTTTTTTTCGCTCTCCTTCAACAATTTTTCGCCGCATCTAATCTCTTCGGTAAGCTTGTTGGCAATGCGGGCGGCATTGGCTCGCGTTCTGATCATCGATAGCATCAACCCGAACAGAAGACTGCTAAGCGCAAGCCCGCCTATCAGCGTTGCCCATGCATCTGCGTAGCTGATGCCGAATATTGTTGAGGGGCGATCAAATATCAACAACCACTGATGGCCGTTGAAGTCGATTGTCCGCTGCTGATAGAACAGTGAATGTAAATTGGGCGCGCGGTCAGTTTTAGCGTCAAACAGCAGGGTGGCGGGGGTTGCCTGACGACCGTCGTAGATGTGCAGGGCAACGGCTTTGCCTTTGTAGCTCTCCATATCCTGAAGAATACCCGTCATGAGATCGGTCATACGGAATGGACTATAGATCCATCCAATCAGCGCAGCCCGTCTCTGTCCGGGCGTGCCTCTGGGCATGCCGTTACGATAGACGGGAACATACATAAGGGTTCCTGCCTGAACTTCAGTGCCAGTCTCTTGCAGCAGCTCGACCTTGCCGGACAGCGCCGCCTCGTCGGTGTCACGCGCATGCTCCATGGCAGCTCGCCTGACAGGATTGGTGAACATATCAAAGCCGAAGGCGCGCAGGTTGCGGTTACGGAAAGGTTCGAGGTAGATGATGGATGTGTAGCTGGCGCGCCTGCCGGATGGGCGTACGGTGTATTCTGGGAATCCTTCGCCTCGAACCCGGGCGATGTGGCTGGCAAGTTCATCAGCTGGAATAACTTGCGCAAACCCGATTCCCTGCACGCCGGGAAGACTCCTCTCTACTTGCAACATTTCAACATAGGCTCTCCACTCATGGCGATCCACAGTGTTTGACGCTGCAAAAAGAGCGGTGCCGCCTCGAAGCAAGAGCGAATAGGCGCTAAGGCGATCCTGGATTTTGAGGGTGACCTGATCGCAGGCAAAGGCAAATCGTCTCACCGCATCTTGTTCGATACTCTGCTTGACCTGTAAGCTGGCAAAAACCGTTACCAGCAGCCCCACACCGAGCATCGCGCAGGCGGGCAACATTTTGCGGGAAAAGCAGATTTTCTGCATCAGCGGTGTCCGGTTAAATTGGGTAATTTAGTCAGCGAGCGGAATTGTTCAATTGCATTTCTTTAATTTCAAGATGATGTCAGTTAGCTTCAACCGTTCTGGATCACATATTAAGTTCAGCGTTATTATTCAATTTCATTTTTCAAGGATAAGAAAATATTCCCTGAATGAAGACAAAACCTGACTCGCTTGTTTTCGATCATTTTAGGAAATCGTGTAGCGGGGAGGAGCCATTACTCAAGAATCAGGAATTTGAGCGGTCTGCAGACCACTTTTAGACTGCCACAGCTCCGCAACATCACACAACCGCCTGTTTAATAAAGAGTATTTAAAAATCACCGCAAGATTACAAGCAAAACAAATCTTGATCGAAATAAAAAAGCGGTGAGGAACCCTCACCGCTTTTTCAAATCCCAGTTACATGCCTACCGTCAGATTACCTGACTGGCGTCGCAAGAAAACCCACCTTCGATTCTCTGCCCACCAGTATTTTCTGCACCCCGATGCGCGTTTTGGCGTTGATCAAGATAGGCGCTGAAATATTGGCGTGCATATTTTCCAATGGCAGCTTATCGCCGGTTTGCGGAACGTTATTTTTAGCGGACAACGTAGTCAACACCAGAATATCGTTCGGATCTTCCAGCTTCAGTTCGGCAGATTCACTGTCCGACAGCACCAGATCGTAATTAAAGCCAAACAAAACAGGCTCTGTCACATTCAACGTCACTTGCTCATCATCAACCGATTGCAGATGAGTTACCACGCCACCGGTCCTGTTGCCCTTTTCATCCAATTCATGAAACAGGATCCACCGTGTAGATGTTTCGAATCCGGGCAGCCCCCTGGGAAACGTGATAATTTGTGACGAATCAATATCGAGCTCACCAAAACGCGTATTCAATTTTATGTTTGACATTTCACTCCCCTTAGATTAATTAAAACACCAACCTACGAACTGATTATACTCAACGATACCCCCAATAAATGCAAGGAGTTTTCACACACGATTAACGCAAAATGCCCCGACTTTCAGGCACGAAATAATGACGCAAAAAAGCATCCCGAGCCCGAAAAAAACAACACTATCCATCATTTACCCTGTTGCATCCCAATTATGGCTGCCGGCACCTCCATCATACGGACCTGCACGCCTTCGGGCAAGGCTCATAACCCGCATAAATTTCTTCACAAGCTATTACACTCTTCGCTGCGTTGTACCAACCACCCAACTATCGATCAACTTTTCAAACTCCGCCAGCGATACCGGACGACTGAATAAATACCCCTGAAAAGTATCGCAACCACGATCGATGAGCGGCTGCAGCTGCGCCTGTTCTTCCACGCCTTCTGCGATCACCTCATAGCCAAAATTACGCGCCATCTCCGCGATGGTTTGCACCATCATCGCATCGCCCGGATCAGTCAGAATATCGCGCACAAAGGACTGGTCAATTTTCAACTGATCTATCGGCAAACGCTTGATATATTGCAATGAAGAATAACCGGTGCCGAAATCATCCATCGAGAAACGCACGCCGATCGCCTTTAGCGCAGCCATTTTTTTGATCGCTTCTTCAACATCATCCAGCACCAGGTTCTCGGTCAATTCCAGCTCCAGCCGTTTCGGATTCACGCCACTCGCAGCAACAATCTCCTTCACCTGATGCACAAAATCCGACTGGTGAAACTGCACAGGACTGACATTGACGGCCAGATGCATCGTACTCAGGACCGGATGAGTCTCCCATGCCTTGAGACGCGCACAGGCGCTCTCCATTACCCAGCGACCAATCGGCAGAATCAGCTTGCTCTGTTCAGCCAGCGGGATGAACTGGGCGGGGGACACCATACCCAGCTCCGGACTGAACCAGCGCAATAACACCTCCGCCCCCAACAACACCTGATCCTGATTGGTCTGCACCTGATAAAACAACTCGAGTTCACCGTTCGACAAGGCTTGCCGCAACGCATGCTCCATTGTGGTACGCGATTCCAGCACCGCCTGCATCTTGGGCTCAAAGAAGCGCACCATGTTACGTCCGCATTCCTTGGCCTGATACATCGCCAGATCGGCGCGTTTAAACAATTCATTGATCTCAACCTCGTGACCACAGAACAAGACCACCCCGATGCTGGGCGAACTTTCATGCGCATAATCCTCGATCACATAGGTCTGCGACAATGACTCACGGATCTTCTCGGCAATCGTTGACGCCTGTGTCGCTGCGCTTTCCTGATTGACACTCAAGCCTTCGAGCAACACCACAAATTCATCGCCGCCGAAACGGGCGACGCTATCGGCATCCCGGACGCACGCAGCAAGGCGGTGCGCTACTTCGATCAGCATCTTGTCGCCGTACTCATGCCCCTTGGTGTCGTTCAGCACCTTGAAATAATCGAGATCGATGAACATCAACGCACCACAATTTTTACTTCTGGCGCTCTGCGCCAGTGCGATCCGCATACGATCCAGCAACAGGCGTCGATTGGGCAAATTGGTTAACGGGTCAAAATACGCCAGGTTGTGGATTTCTTCTTCCGCCCGCTTGCGCTCGGTGATGTCGAGGAATACCGCCACATAATGACTGATTTCGCCGTGGCTCTTTACCGCAGTGATGGTGAGCCATTTAGGATAGACCTCGCCGCTCTTGCGCCTGTCCCACAACTCCCCGGCCCACATCCCGTCGACCTTGATCTGCTCCCACATGTCGGCATAAAAGGCGTCATCGTGCCGCCCGGAACTGAGCATGCGTGGATTTTTCCCCACGACCTCCGCCTCGGAATAGCCGGTGGACTCCTCAAAAGCACGATTTACCCTGATGATGTTGGCATCCTTATCCGTCACCATGATCGCCTCCTGGGTTTCGAACGCCACTGCAGCGATGCGCAACTGCGACGCGGTCTCTTCCCGCTCGGTCACATCCTGCACCGTGCCGACCGAGCGCACTGCATGGGCGCCCGCATCAAAATCATTACTGCAGCGCTCCTCGACCCATTTGACGCGCCCATCCGGCGTCAACAAGCGATGCGTGATCTGATAAGGCTGCCTGTCCAGCAAAGAATTGCAATAAGCCTGGCTCACCCGCTCACGATCTTCTGGATGAACGATGTTCAGAAAAGCCTCATAGGAGGGAACGAAATTTGCCTGATCGATTTCAAACAGACGGAATATTTCATCCGACCAGGTCAACTGGCCCGAAAGCAGATCGTGTTCCCAACTGCCAAAGTGCCCGATTTTTTGCGCCTCAGCCAGAAAAGCACGCTGCTGCTCCTGCCGCGCAATGTTCTCCGTCATACGCTGCGCCATCACGTCGAATGACCGCCCCAGTTCGGACAACTCATCATCGCCCTTGAGCGCGGTACGTGCAGTGTAATCACCCGCAGCAAGTCGGCTGGATACACTCGTTAGCAAATTCACGCGCCGGGTAACCAGAAAATGCAAAAGCATGCCGATGAAGCCCGATGCAAACAGGGTAATGGCGGCAAAAATCAGCGCCTGCGCTATGGTAGACTTTTCCTCCTTCCGCAGCTCATGACTGATGTCATATTCAACATAAAGCAAGCCCATGGTCTTTTCGAGACCGCCCTGTTTGTACGCGATGATCAGCGGAAAATAGCCTTGCAGCAGCGTGCTTTCGCTGGCACTGAAGGCAAGGCTGCCGGCACCACTACCGACAACCTGACTCGCCTGGGCATCGCTGAAGCTGGACAGGGTGCCGGCAAGCTCCCCTTTCCAATTGTAACGATTCGCCATCAGCACGCGGTGCTGTTCATCGACCAGCATCAAGGTACGCACCGTAGGATAGGTGGCGGCCAGCGAAAGACTCAACAAAGCCTGTTGCCCATCGCCCGCCGTCAGCCGGTTATATAAGCCATTTTGTAACCCGCCCATCTGCAGCGTCGCCTCAGTGATGGCCGCCTTCTCAATCGCAGCCTTATCTGCGCGATCTTCCTGCAAATACATCAAATACGAACTGGTGAGCGAGACAATCACCAGGATCAGCGGAATGAGAAAGGAAAGACGTTTTTTCATTTGGCGAGGCAAGTCACTATGCCTGCATCCAGTGCCTGATGAATATCAACACTGCGTTTGAGCTGCCCTTCTTTGAGCATCACCTGAACCAGACTGTTAGCCGGAGCCACGATGGCGGGCGTTTGCCCACCGAGCAAACGGAGATTTTCCGGCAGGGAGGGCGTCGCAATCCCGCCTACCATCGCCTGATATTCCTGTGTGCTGACGCCCAGACGCTTGGCTATGCGACGGTGAGCCTCTTCAGGCGATTGTTTCATGTATTCCAGCGCATGAAACCATTGTTGCGCGACTTCGCACACTGCCTGGCGGCGCGCCTGGAACACATCCTCGTGCACCACCATCAAATCAAATATTTCATTGGGGATCTGACTGCTGTCGAAGATCACATGCGCACCCATGGCTGCAAGTTGCGATTTAAAGGGATCAAAGGTAATGAAGGCGTCGGCCTTGCCCAGTTGGTACATTTCCGGATGGCGACTTTCAGAACTTGGAATGACCTGCACGTCTTCCCTTGTCAGCCTGGCCGCGTTCAACGTGCGCGTCAGCATATACACGCCCAGCGGAATATTGGTGATGACGATACGTTTTCCCTTCAGATCGGCCAGTGTTTTAACCTGGGGTGTCGCCATCACGGCATCTGCACCATTGGAGATATCCATGGCAAACAGGACGCGCAGCTTGACGCCACTGGACAGCAAATCCAGGGTTTCATCCAGCGTCAGCGTCGCCATGTCGGCGGAACGATTCCGAAACGATTCAAGCGTGATATCCGATGAAGGCAGCTCGAAAATTTTGGCCTTATCTTTTGGCAGGTAGCCGATGTCGCGCGCCAGATAGATCGGCTCGTAACCCGGCCAGGGGCTGCTGGCAATGCGCAGCGGCTCGGATGGCTCTTTGCTGCATGAAGATAACGCGCCCAGCGCCAGCAGCGCCATACTTACCTGGAATAACCGCTGGATAATACCCCGCTGCGCGATAGCCATTTGCCGCCCGTTTAACGATATAGATATGTTCGCATTATCACGGAACTTCACCCTGCAGGGAAAGCACTATCGCAAGCAAACTACCACCCGGCGCGTATAACTAGCACCGGCCTCCCCCTCCAACACACCACATGTGCATCACACTACAACGTCCTATTTGTTAAACCCGACAGGGTTCTGTAGACTGCCGAAAGAGTCGCATGGCGGGGTATGGTTTGCATCACACCGTCTATGCATCCGATCGGCAACATATAAACACAACAAAATTGATTTATAACTGTTTTTTAAACAATCAGCGGAACAGACAATAAACATGGTTGCAGTCGGCAAGAAATATGCAGCCAAGCTGCAACGTGGCTGGTCAAGTGTACGCTCGATAAATGAAAGTCAGGCTCTGCACATCCGCAATGAGCTAAGCCAGGTACGCGGATTGATTCCCTTGCTGATGAAACATCGCAATGGCGGGCAGTGGACCGAGGACGAGCGCGCCACCCTGCTGCGCGATTTACGCGCCCTGCGCCATTTGAGCCCTTACCTGATTCCCATACTGATGCCCGGTGGCGTATTCATGCTCCCGCTGATCGCGTACTGGCTGGATCGCCGCAACAATCAACGCAAAGATAATGACGACCAGAAGCAGGTCTGACAAGCTGCTCGCTTTGTGGTTATTAACCGGCAAAACCCGATTCACGATTGCAACTTTCACGATACTTCGCTAGTCTCACACCCGTTGTTGAAATAACGTATAACTTCCAGGAGTACACACATGCAATACCAAAACCAATTCGCGACCACCACAGGCGCACTTGCCACCGAACAAAACAAGGTGCTGCGCAACACCTATATGATGCTGGCGCTGACCATGATTCCAACGATCATCGGCGCGTTCATCGGCACGTCCATCAATTTTTCATTCATGCATGAACACCCGATCATGGGGTCCTTGCTGATGTTCGGCGCGATGATGGGTCTGTTGTTTGCCGTCACTGCACTGCGCAACAGCGTTTGGGGTGTTGTCGCTCTGCTCGGCTTCACCTTGGTCGCCGGCGTCTTTCTGGGACCTATCCTGCAAGCAGCCCTGCACCTTAAAAATGGTGCACAACTGGTCGGCATGGCGGCGGGCGGCACAGGTCTGATTTTCTTCAGCCTGGCAACCATCGCCACGGTGACGAAGAAGGACTTTAGCTTCATGGGCAAATTCCTGTTCATCGGGGTGATCCTGCTGGTGGTCGCCTCGCTGGCGAACATCTTCTTTGCCATCCCCGTGCTCAGCCTGACCATCTCGGCGATCGCCGTGCTGATCTTCTCCGCCTATATTCTGTTCGACATCAGCCAGATCATCCACGGCGGCGAGACCAACTACGTGATGGCTACGATGTCGCTTTACCTGGACATCTACAACATCTTCGTCAACCTGCTGAGCCTGTTGATGGCATTCAGCGGCGAAAAAGACTAATACGACATTACCTCGACAAAAAAGGCGGCCTGCGGGTCGCCTTTTTCAATACACACCCTTTAAAAACACTTACTCCGCAGATTACACAGATTCACTCAGATTTAAACCTTAAAATGCTTTTGAATAATCTCTCATGACTGACGGCTTTTCATTTCCACTTGTCGCGCGAATTGAAAAAATATCGTAACAAATTTTATTTTTTGTATTTATCTGATTAATCTGTGTAATCTGCGGACAACCGCTTTTTAACCCATAACATTTACCCCTCCCCCACAAATTTACGTCCATGCTCTCATCTATCGAACAACGTCTGGCAAATGAAATTGCCGCGAAACCCGCACAGATTGCTGCCGCTATTGCCTTGCTGGATGAAGGCGCGACGGTGCCATTCATCTCGCGCTACCGCAAGGAAGCAACCGGCGGGCTGGACGATACTCAACTGCGTCTGCTCGAAGAGAGACTTAGCTATCTGCGCGAACTGGAAGATCGTCGCGCCGCCATCATCGATTCGATCACATCCCAGAACAAGATGACGCCCGCTCTGCTGGATGCCATCAGTCATGCTGCGGATAAGACACGTCTGGAGGACTTGTACCTGCCCTACAAAATCAAACGCCGAACCCGCGCCCAGATCGCGCTGGAGGCGGGCTTGGAACCACTGGCAGACGCACTACTTGCGAATCCCTCGCTGCAACCGGAACTGGAAGCTGCAAAATACCTGAAGCCCGCCTTCACCACAGAACAGGGCGACAATCCGGGGGTGGCCGACACAAAGGCAGCACTCGATGGTGCAAGGCAGATATTGATGGAACGCTTCGCGGAAGATGCGGTCTTGCTGCAATCCTTGCGCGAGTATGTACTGGAACATGGCGTGGTTGAAGCCAAAGTCGTCGACGCCAAAAAAGAAGCTGCAGCGAAATATAGCGACTATTTCGATTACTCAGAATCCATCAAGACCATTCCTTCGCACCGCACGCTGGCGATTTTGCGTGGTCGCCGCGAGGAGCTGCTGAGCGTACAACTGCGTCTGGACACAGAGGCTGAAAAACCTGCGATGAATGCGCCGTACAATCCGTGCGAGGCGCGCATCGCCGCCCGTTTCGGCATTGCGCAAAAGCAACGGCCAGGCGACGCATGGCTGGCGGAGACGGTACGCTACACTTGGCGCGTGAAGAGCTTTCTACATCTGGAAACCGAGTTGATGGGCGCGCTACGCGCAAAAGCCGAAACCGAGGCTATCAACGTGTTCGCACGCAACCTGAAAGACCTGTTGCTGGCCGCACCCGCAGGTCCCCGTGCCACGATGGGACTGGATCCCGGCATCCGCACCGGCGTCAAGGTAGCCGTGGTGGATGAAACCGGCAAAGTCGTTGATACCGCCGTGATCTACCCGCATCAGCCCAGATGCGACTGGGATGGTTCGCTACACACTTTAGCGAAGCTCGCCGAAAAACATCGCGTATCGGTGATCGCCATCGGCAACGGCACAGCCTCGCGCGAGACCGACAAACTGGCACTGGATTTGATCAAACTGCGCCCTGAACTCAAACTGATCAACGTGGTGGTCTCCGAAGCAGGTGCCTCGGTTTATTCGGCCTCCGAATTCGCCTCGAAAGAACTGCCTGACCTGGATGTCTCGCTGCGCGGCGCGGTATCGATCGCACGGCGATTGCAAGACCCGCTGGCCGAACTGGTGAAGATCGATCCGAAATCCATCGGTGTGGGCCAATACCAGCACGATGTCGGCCAGACACAATTAGCGCGTTCGCTCGATGCGGTGGTGGAAGACTGCGTGAACGCAGTGGGCGTGGATGTAAACACCGCCTCCGCCCCCTTGCTGGCGCGCGTGTCGGGGCTGAACAGCACGGTGGCGCAGAATATCGTCGCGCATCGCGACAGCAATGGCCGGTTTGCCACGAGGCAGGCCTTGCTGGAGGTGCCGCGTCTGGGTAAAAAAGCCTTTGAACAGGCGGCTGGATTTCTGCGCATCATGAATGGAGCTAATCCGCTCGATGCCTCGACCGTGCATCCCGAGTCCTACCCGCTGGTGAAACGCATCCTGAATGACATCAAGCAGGATCTCAAAACGGTGATCGGCAACAGCAACTTGCTCAAGTCGCTCAATCCCGCCAGTTACATGGATGAAAAATTCGGCATCCCCACCATCACCGACATCCTCAAAGAACTGGAAAAACCGGGCCGTGATCCGCGCCCCGAATTCACCACAGCCACCTTCCGTGAAGGCGTGGAACAGTTGTCCGACTTGTTGCCCGACATGATTTTAGAGGGTGTGGTCACCAATGTTGCCGCCTTCGGCGCGTTCGTGGATATCGGGGTGCATCAGGACGGACTGGTCCATATCTCGGCGCTGTCCAACACCTTTGTCAAAGACCCGCATACCGTGGTCAAGGCGGGACAAATCGTCAAGGTAAAAGTGCTGGAGGTCGATGCCAAACGCAAACGCATCGCACTGACCATGCGCCTGACCGATGCAGCGCCGAAAGCGGATGCCAGGCCCCCGCAACGAGAACAGCGCAATCCGCAAGCCCGCAGTATTCAACCGAAAACGGTAAACATTAAACCCGCCGTCCCCAACGGGCATGGGCAAAACAATGGAGTTCGCCACGCCCGCCTCCCTCTCCCAAACCCTCTCCCAAAGGGCGAGGGAACGAACGAATCGCTACGCGAATCTCGCATGAGTGCTATGGCCGCCGCGTTCTCAAAACTAATTAAATAACAGGATTCAGGATTACGACTATCAACTATTAACCTATAAAAAACATTTAGCCACAGAGAACACCGAGATCACCGAGTAAAAACAAATAGTTATAATAAGTTTTTTAATCACCTTTTGGGTAAGTCAACAAAAAGTAAAAAACCCATGTAACTCTCTGTGTTCTCTGTGAGCTCTGTGGCTTGAACTGCGGTTTTCTGGATCAACTATCAACGGAATTACTATGAAACAATCAGAAATCAAATTCATCGTCACACTGGATGAAAAAAACATGCCGCAGAAAATCGACTGGAGCGCATCAGACGGCGACGTACTGAGCACCAGTAAAGCGATCATGCTGTCGGTCTGGGATAGCGATGCAAAGAATACGCTGCGCATCGACTTGTGGACCAAAGAGATGATGGTCGATGAAATGAAACAGTTTTTCCACCAGAATCTGCTGTCGATGTCTGACACGCTCGAGCGCGCCACCGGTGAAAAAGAGGCCGCCAAGGCCATGCGCAACTTCGCCCAGGAATTTGGCGAGCGCATGAAACTGGTGAAGAAAAATCCGGTTTTTGCACCCAAACAAGGTGACTAAAACGACTCCACAGAAAACGCTAAAAGTTTGTCATGCCGGACCAAGTTCGGCATGACAAAACCGTAAATTTAGAGCTTCACTGAAGATAAATCGGCGTAAGCCTGCGACTTTGCCGATACAGTCCGCCCGGACTACGCAGCAGAAGGCTTGCTATGCCTTTACAAACACCGCGATGGATTCCACGTGTGAGGTCTGCGGGAACATGTTCATCACGCCGGCTGACTTGAGTTCATAGCCGCGTTGTACCAGTTCAGCGGCATCGCGTGCCAGCGTCGCCGGATTGCAGCTCACATAGACGATCAGCTCAGGTGCGATTTCGGGCGTAATGGATTTCACGAGTTCCATCGCACCGTCGCGTGGCGGATCGATCAGCCATTTGTCGAATTTCCCCAGACTGACGAGCGCCGCCTCATCCATCTCGAACAGATTCCTCGCGCTGAATTCGGTATTGGCTGACAGGTTGTTAAAGGCGGCATTCTGCGCGGCGCGTTTGACCAGCGCATCACTGCCTTCAATGCCAAGCACCTGTGCCCCGCTGCGTGCGATCGGCAGGGTGAAATTACCCAGACCGCAGAAGAAGTCCGCGATGCGCTCACCCTTTTGCGGATTTAACAAACGCATGGCGCGGCTGATCATCACGCGATTGAGTGCGCTGTTCACCTGGGTAAATTCACCCGGCGCGAACGGCATAATGATATTAAATTCAGGCAGGCTGTAAGACAGCGCTGGCGCGTCCAGCGGATAGAAAGGAACGATGGTTTCCGGCCCCTTGGATTGCAGCCAGAACTGAATCTGATGCTGATCGGCAAAGGCGCGCAACGCGACTTCATCATCGCCTGATAGTGGCGCCATAATACGCAGCACCAGCACATACACATTTTCACCGACCGCCACTTCAATCTGCGGCAGCTTATCGCGTATCGACAAGCCTTCTATCAGCTTGGCGAGCGGCTGGATCAGCCCGGCAATTTTTGGCGCCAGAATCTCGCAGCTCTGCATATCGGCGACAAAACTACTGCGTTTTTCATGAAAACCGACCAGCATTTTTTCTTTTTTAATCACATACTTAGCTGAGATACGCGCACGTTCGCGGTAACCCCAGCTCTGCCCGTAAATCGCAGGCAGAATGGTTTCAGGTTTAACTTTGCCGATGCGCTCCAGACTATCTTCCAGAATGCGCTGTTTCACCGCGACTTGCACCCTGGGCTCAAGGTGTTGCATCGAGCAACCGCCGCACACGCCAAAATGCGCACACTTAGGCGTAACACGAATGGAAGCGGCGCGATGCAGTGTGGTCATTTGTGCCAGTTCGAACGACGGCTTCTTGCGATAAGAGGCGTAGCTCACGACCTCTCCGGTCAGCGCGCCCTCGATAAAAATCACCTTGCCATCGGCATGCGCGATGCCACGACCTTCCTGGTCCAGCGATTCGATTGTTACTCTGTTATCTGTAGTCATTTCATTTCCAATTTCTAAACAATTTATCGCGCCAAACGGCGCTCAATATGGACCAGCAAGCGTCCTAACGGTGTCAGCACCAATAACCATCCCAGCAACACGCCGACACTGCCGGCCAGCATATCCAGCACATCGAAGCTGCGGTATCCGGTCCAGCCTTGCACGTATTCCAGTCCAATTTCCAGCCCTACAAGGGCTACGATCACCGCTGCACGCGACCACGCAGCCACGTATAGATGGCAGAACCAAAAAGACAGCGTGGCGTAGGCCAAGACATGTGAGAGCTTGTCTGCATGTTCAAACGTAAACGGTGCAGGCGGAACCTGGGCAAGCGAGAGGTATATAACCAGTCCGACCAGCAACCAGCCTACCGCCAGCCAGAAACGGTGGTATTTCAGCATTTACTGACTGGCCAGGCCGCCAAAAATTGTTGCCAGTGCGGCAGATGCAGCTTGCCCAGTTCGCATCGAACAAGTTCACATTCCTTTTGATAGGCGGCACGACTCAACTCGCCGCGCATCATCTGGAAGCGCGCATACACCAGCCAGGTATTTACCACATCGGTTTCGCAGTAGTTGCGGATTTCAGACAAACGCCCCTGCTGGTACGCCTCCCACACCTGGCTGCCATCCAACCCTTGCTTGCCGGGCAAGCCCATCAACCTGGCCAGATCATCCAGCGGCGCGTTGGCGCGTCCGGTGTACATGGCCAGCAAATCCATCAGATCGATATGGCGCGTGTGATAACGGCTGATGTAGTTGTTCCACTTGAATTCGCGGTCATCCTCGCCCATATCCCAGTAGCGCGCGCACTGTACGCCGTGGATCAGACCGCGATAATGCAGCACCGGCAAATCGAAGCCGCCGCCGTTCCACGACACCAGTTGCGGCGTGTATTTGTCGATGCCATCGAAGAAGCGCTGGATCAGGCTGCCTTCATCATCCTCCAGCTCGCCCAGCGACCAGACCTTGAAGTTATCGCCCTCGCGCAACACACAGGAAATCGCCACCACACGCTGCAGATGATGCTGAATAAAATCGCTGCCGGTGAGCTGACGCCGCTGCTGGAAGGCCATTTCAGCCACCTCCACATCGCTGACGAGATCATCCAGCCCATGCAGAATGCGCAGCCCGGCGATATCGGGGACTGTTTCAATGTCAAAAACCAGAGTTGGCTTCAATCAATTATCCTTAAAAAACAAAATGTTATTCATAAATTTTCAGCCAGCCGAGGACAAACATGGAATTAAAATAAAGCAGGATTATCCATTAGAATGAAAACAACGTCATTCCCGCCTGCGCGGGAATGACGTTGTTAATGGATAGTTCGAATTAAAATTTACTTTTGTGTCCAGCCGTTATTGCTCTGCACCCACCAACCGCTCTGCGCACGTTGTATCCAGCGTTGCGCAAAAGTGCCGCGAATTTCCGCCTGCCATTCGGGATGACCGTTGGCATTGGCGATTTCGGCATACAGCGCGCTTCGGTCCTGATTTTCAGCCGCCACCAGCGCATTCACTGTCTGACGTGCGGCCAATGGCACGGAGCCGGCATCACGCACGGTAATCATGCCATCCATAGACAAGCCGACCGCGCCGCTGGCATAGTAACCAGCCAGTTGCGCATGGCGTGCCTGCATGCTGGACTTAATGGCATTCACGCCCGGCGTGTTGACTTCGAGATCCGCCGCCGCAAACACGTTCAGCGCAGTAACCAGGGCAAACAAGGAAACCAGATATTTGAGCAGGTTTTTCATTTCGTCTCCTTCACGACAGGTGTAGCAGGTTTATCGGACTGTTGTGTTTGCCAGACCTCCTCGATGATTTTGTCCGCCGCCTTTTCAGCTGCCGCCGCGGGGAAGTAAATGTTGATCGTCACACAGGCAGTCAATGCGAATGCCGCCAGGGGTAGTGCCAGCCAAACTTTCTTCATCATGATTCCTTTATGCCAGAAAAAACAGTTGTCCGCAGATTAAACGGATTACACAAGATTAAACAAATACTTGCAAAATTTTCTGAACCAACTCTTTGGGAAATAGCTTCGCTATCTGTAACCATTTTAAAATCTGCGTGAATCCGCGTAATCTGCGGATTGAATAAGATTTTAAGGTTTATGCCTAAGCTATTCAACGATGGGCGTTACGTTATCCTGTGTCACGCGTTTTAACCGCGTGATCAATTCACCCCACGACACGGCGCGATTGTAGCCCATCACGCTGATCGCAGGAATGCCTCCGCCCTTGATAATCGCATAGGTACCATGATTAGCCGCCTCTATTCCGCCCATCGCACACACGCCATTACGCAACACGCAACTCCAGCCGATGCGGTCATAGCCAAAATTCTCGAAGAAACCAAGGTAACTGCGTTGTATCGCAGCAGCCGCCCCCGCCCCGCCCAGTGACGAAATATTCTGCACCGCCTTCTGACTGATTTTCTTCGGGTAACTCCCTGCGCTGCTATATAAACGCGCCTCGAAGCGCACCGGCTGCCAGTCCTGCAATTGCAGATTATTGACATCCCCGTCCAGGCGACCTTGCATATTGCCAAACGAGAAGGTTCGCGTCAGCAAATCCAGATCGAGATTTCGCATTGTCAGGTTACCCGACAACCGGGGTGCGCGTCCGAACGCGTCATTCAGTTTGAGCTGGGTCGCCACCACCGTACCATCGAACACATTGAACAACAACGCACCATCTACACTGATCTCGCGGCCGTCATAACTCACTCTGGGGATGCGCCCCGCCAACGTGCCCAGCATCTTCGGCCAACCCGCCGCCGTGCTGAATTGCTCCATTGAGATCGGCAACACCGAACCTGCAAAATACCAGTGCCACTCCTGTTTACAATCATCACACGGCTTGCCTGCCTGAACCGCCTCTCTATGCAAATGAAAATCGCGCAAATCGAGTCTGCCATCCAGAATCGGCAACCCGGCTTGTGGCACATCAAATTCCAGCCCGTTCATATTGACCGTCCACTGCCCGGCACCCAGCGGCGCGCCCAGCAGTGCGCCACCGGTAAAGACAAGGGTGGCGGTGCGCGGCGCATCTGCCTGCCAGTCTATATCGCTGTTCACACCGAGCAAGGCAAAACGCCGTTCCGCGTCCGAAATCCCCGCCTCATGCAGATTCAACTTCAGCGATTGCAAACCGCCGTTGCGGTATTGAGCATCCACATCGGCATGACCGTACAAGGTCGATTCGGCAAGCGTCCCCTTCTCCAGAAACGGCTTGGCGTAAACCTCGAACAGGCTCGTCAACGCCAGCCCGTCGCCACGCAACGAACCTTCCAGCAGCTTGCCTTGCGGCACATCCCAGCTGGCGGTTAATTGCATTCGCCCCACATCAGGCAAATCGGCTACGGCCTGTTCAATGGTTAAGCGTTTCCCGTCATAGCGGCCGGATGCGCTAAGTTTATAACCGCCGCGAAGATACAACGGCTGCCAGAACAGTTCGCCGGATTGCCACGCGAGCCGGCCTTGCCAGTTCCATTCGGTGCCACCGCGTTTTGCTGAAAACCCGATGTTGCCGCGCAGTTTTTCTCCCGCATGCAAACCGCTGGCATCGCTGAAAGCCGCGTCAGCCAACTGCATATCGACGTTGACTACTTCCGCGCCGGACGCATTCCCTCTGATACTGACGGTACCGTTCAACGTGCCTTTAGTCGGCAGCGGCACATCGGCCGGGAACAACGGCGCAAGCCGCTTGCCTTGTGCGTTATGCAGCTGCGCGTTGACTTGCCAGGCACGCTCAGTCAACTGCCCTGCCACCTGCCACGACTCGCCACCTGGAACAGTCAGCGCAAACTGCAACTGCCTCGTGTCAAAACCATAACTAAAATCGAGCGTAGCGTCGGGTATCGCGTCCAGACGACCTTTACGGCAGGCCACCTGCACAGACGACAGCGTAAATCCGCCACAGCGCACGCGCACATCGCGAAACTCGCGCTGCTGCACGTTAAAACTGGCAATCTGCAAATCCGCCGAGCCATCCATGGGAAAAACCAGCCTGATTCCGCGCGCAGTGAAGGCAGGCGATGCGATATCGGCGATGCTCAGCATAAACTCTGCCCCGCTCGCTGCCATTGATACAAGCAGCAGAGCCGACAGGTACATTCTGAGACGGGTTAAATGCCACATGAGATTCAGCGCTGACGGATAGTCCGGATGCTGATTGTACAAGAGACGGCAGGAGAAGGGAGAAGGAAAAGCCCCCCGTTTTCCATCAGGACTCAAACCAACCTAATTACTTGAATTTCATGCTAAATTTGTAGCGGTGTCAGGCCTATACAACCAGACCCGCAAACAGAATGAAGGACAGCAGCGCCACTTCCGGCACTTGAAATCAACCCAATAATGGTATATTTTCTACACCATGATTACTTTTGAATTTGACGAGTCAAAGAGTCAGGCAAATCTTTCCAAGCATGGAATCAATTTCGTTGATGCGCAGATTCTATGGAACGACCCGAGGCTATTGGAAATACCGGCAAAAACAGAAGATGAACCCAGGTATCTGGTAATAGGGCTTATCAACGGAAAATACTGGTCAGCTGTCCTCACCTATAGGGGTGTAAATATCCGACTTATTTCTGTTCGTCGAGCACGAACTGAGGAGGTAGCGCTATATGAAAGCTAAAACGTTCGACAAGCAATTTGATGAAGGTGCTGACATTACCGGCTCCCTAGACTTATCCAAAGCGAAGCGGGTGTTGCAGGAACAAAAACGCGTTAATGTCGATTTTCCTACATGGATGATTGAATCATTGGATCGGGAAGCGAGTAAGCTCGGCATTACCCGGCAATCCATTATTAAGGTGTGGCTCGCAGAACGCCTTGAGGATTCCGCTTCCTACACGCCATTTCATCGGACGCGCCGGGATGCGGCGCTCCGCTGAACTTCACATCTGATTTCCGCAGAAAATCCGGGGGCTAGTCTCCCGTTTTCCATCAGGACTCAACCGAACCTAATTATTTGAATTTACTGCGAAATTTGTAGCAGCGCCAGGCCCATACCCCAAAACCTGCGAACAGGATGGCGATCAGCAGCGTTTCTTCCAGTTTTTTGAAGTCTGCCAGAAACAGCGCCATCGTTTGCCCGAACAGGAAGCCTGCCACGCCTATCCCTGTGGCCCAGAGGGCGGCACCCAGCGCATTGAACAACACAAAACGCCAGGCCGGCACGACACTCATGCCCAGTGCCATCGGCCCGACCGTGCGTAAACCTTCATGTTCGCCTCGTAAGAATAAGAAGGAATTACGCCACTGCCAGATACACCCCGCACAACGCAATGCCGGCACCGGCGAACTGGACGACCCGCTCACGCGTCAGTTGTTGCATGCCAAAACCGAATGCAATGCCGATACCGTGCAACGATGCCGTCGCCAGCATGAAACCCAAACCGTAGAGGAAACCTGCTGACTGCGCAGGCATTTCGGCACCGTGCGCGTGACCATGCCATAGCGCAAACAGCCCGACCAGCGCACTGCCCAACCACAGCGGCAGGCGAATTGACGCCGCGATCAACACCCCCAGCAACAGTACCGACAGCGCGATGCCCTGCTCGACGAACGGCAGGCTGATGCCCGACATCGCGCCACCCAAAGCCATCACGCCGACGAAGGTGAGTGGCACCGCCCACACCGAACGTCCGCCCTGCTGCACCGCCCACAATCCCACCGCCAGCATCGCACAGACATGATCCAGGCCGCTGAATGGATGCGCGAGGCCATGCATGAAACCGCTGGTCTCACTTATGCCGACATGTGCAAAAGCGATCGATGGCAGCAACACCCCCAGAGGAACGAGTAATACACGTAAAAGTGATGATTTATTCATGACTGCCTCCTGTTAGAAGATTCAGATAACACCAGACTGCACTTTGTGACGCACATAAAACACGCTCAAATTTTGCGCGCGTACCCTTTCCATCATCTGCTCAGTAATTGCATCATCCAGAATGAATTCGACCTTTACGGCCAGTTCGCCCGCCAACTCGAAGAAGGTTTCCTCATGCAGCCTGCCGTGCCGCCCGAACCCGGCAATGGCGCGAAACGCCGAGCCGCCATGGATACCGAGTCCCTGAGCCTCTTCCAGCAACCATTCATACAGCGGCATACCGGCGTGATGTTGCTTTTCACCGACGTAAAAGCAAAGCTGATTCATCATTGCACCCCCTGTAGATATTTGAAAGTCTGAATACCCAGCACCGTCATCAGCAGCGAACCGCCCAGGTGAGCCGCGATGATACCCGTTCCCCACACATACTGCCCGCGCAACAACAGCGTAACGGTCTCTGCCGAAAAGGTGGAAAAAGTCGTCAGTCCGCCGAGAAAGCCGGTGATGATGAACAGCCGCCATTCCGGCGACAGGCCGGGATGTTGCATGAAGAAGGCGATGGACAAGCCGATCAAATAGCCGCCCAGCAGATTGGCGGTGAGCGTGCCGATCGGCAATTCGGGCAGCGCCGGATTGAGCCACAGCCCCAAGCCCCAGCGCAACCAGGCGCCCAAAGCCGCACCGATACCGATTGCAAGAAACGAATAGATCATAGAAAGTTCATTCTAAAAAAACGTTATCCGCATAAGTAGCGGCTTAGATGCAGTTTTGTTGCGTCTTAGTCCAATACTTAGCAGCCTCATCAGATTAAACGGATTATATAAGATTAAACAAAGAGTTATTAAGAGAATCTGAACCACCCGGATGTTGGATTAGCCATTTTGTAACGATCATAAAATCTGCGTGAATCTGTGTAATCTGCGGATTGAACAGATGTTTTCGGGTTCATTCTACCCGACCACCCTGACCTGCGCGAAACCGCCGCCCGGGGTGCGGAAGTTTGTAGTTTGCCCCTGATACAATCTTGCTGCCACCAGCTGAATCTTCCCGTCATATACGTAGCAACGCACGTCATATTTAAGCGACTCTTCATCGTCCACGCGACGCTCCCCAGGTGCTGCCAGTTGTTGCGCCACATATCCCGATTGCAGGATTTCGCCGAACACGCGCTTTGTCAGCTTCTCACCGCGATACGCACCACGGCTTGCAAAACCACTATTTGGCTTAAAAAACAATTGCTTACGATCGCCCCACAAAACATCTTCCATCTCCGGCTCTACCACAAAGGTATGCGGAATGCCGGCTTGCAAGGTAGCAATGTCTGCATCCACCACACCGAGTTCGCGCAACCCATCCGCATCGGTCAGTCGCGCCAGATTGCGCTTGTCGGCATAGCGGGCGTAGTGCGCTGGATTCGGTGTCAACACCACACTGCTCTCCAGATAGGCATGCAACAGGACAGGATGCTGTTGCAGGGAAAAATCCGTCAGGCGGTTATAGACCAGATCGATCTTCTGCTCCCCGACATAAAGCCCCCCGTCGCGTGCCTTGAGCTGTGCGGGATCTGCGATGCAGACCTTTACTCCGGCTCGTTCGAACAGGCGTTGCGCCAACAAAAATTCCGGGTATAAATATTGTTGCTCCGGCAGCTCATCGACGATGGCAATACAACTCAAAGGTATATCATCGCGCTGCCACTCGCGACGGAACATCTCGATAAAAACCTTTTCAAGGTCGGCCTCACTCACCGCCTCGCCCGGCAAGTCCGGCTCTCGCTGACTCCCCGTCAGCAGCGCGTTGAGGAAAGCACCGCCCGCATTGCTATTGATTTCGATCAGATGCGCGCCATCGCTGTTCAGATGAAAGTCATAGCCGTAAAACACGCCTAACGGACCTGTTTTCAGTTTACTGTTTTCGGTTTCCCATTTTTCATTATTGACCACCCGCTCTACTGCCGCGATCACGCCTTGCATCCGCTGCAACTGCGCAGGGCTGATAAACACAGGCACCTCGGCAAACAGGTATGGGCAACGCTCCTTCACCAACTCATACCAGGCATCGCCTTGCGCCTGCAAAGCCTGCTGCAAAACCGCGCTATTTAACCTGCCGGCATGAGCATCCGCATTGAGCCGTTGGGCTTCGATCACCTGTTTATCCCCAATAGTTTCAGCTTTAAATCTTCCTGAACAGGATGCTCGCCCAGCCAGATTTTTAGCAATGCGTTATTAAACGCAGATCCAGGGATCGTACCCCGCAGGCCCTCATTCACACTGATCCGTGTGCCTGTGGCGCGCAGATAATCAAACAGAATCACATCCCCCTTATTTAACGGGCCCATCTGATGAAAAATAACCTCAAACTCGTGCATGGGCTTGCTCAGCGCCTGCAATTCCTCGCTGGTGTAATTGTCCTCAATGGCATTATTGAAAGCATAGAGTAATCTTTCTGCACTGATGTCGTCCAAAAGATGCAGGGCGATGCGTTTTTCACCTGCGTCGGCCAGCACCGCCGTTGCGCTGGATTTTTTCGCGTTCAGATACAGGGCTGCCACATACAGATCAAATACGAACTTGGTGCGCACCCCCGCGCCGTTCAGCACCAAATTGCTGTTGCCCAGATGCACCGTGTCCTTCACCCTCACGCCACCCAACTCAACAGCATCCGCTGCCGGACTAAGACAAAACAAAAACGCGATCAGTAAAATTTTTCTCATAACAACTCTCTCTCCGACAGACCATCCAACTTTCTGAAAACCGTAAACCGTAAACTGATTATAGTGCCTCAAATATCCCTGCCGCTCCCATGCCGGTGCCGATGCACATCGTCACCATACCGTATTTTTGCTTGTGGCGGCGCATGCCATGCAGCAGCGTGGCGGTGCGGATCGCGCCCGTCGCACCCAAAGGATGGCCCAGTGCAATCGCGCCGCCAAGCGGGTTGACAATAGCCGGATCGAGGCCGACATCGCGGATCACCGCCAAAGTTTGTGCGGCGAAGGCTTCATTGAGCTCGATCCAGCCCATATCGGCAAGAGTCAATCCCACTTGACGCAACACCTGCGGAATCGCCACTTTCGGCCCTATGCCCATGATCTCGGGTGCAACACCCGCCACCGAAAAGCCCAGGAACTTGCCGATGGGCGTGAGATTGTAGCGTTTCAACGCCATTTCCGAGCACAGCAGCAGCGCGCCCGCGCCATCTGACATCTGCGAGCTGTTGCCTGCCGTCACCGAGCCTTTTTGTGCGAATACCGTCTTCAACCTGCCCAGCGCCTCCATCGAGGTATCCGCGCGCGGCCCTTCGTCCTGCATCGTCATACGCATCTTAAGCGTCACTTCGCGGCTACTCATATCCGGCACATGCTCGGCAATCTGATACGGCGTTATTTCATCCTCGAATTCGCCGTTGTTGATCCCGGCCCACGCACGCAGATGACTCTGCAAGGCATATGCATCCTGCTCCTCGCGGGTAACACGCCACTGCTCGGCGACCCGCTCCGCCGTCAGCCCCATGCCATAAGCGATGCCGTAATGCTCATTTTTTTCAAAGATGGCAGGATTGAACGCGATCTTGTTGCCCATCATCGGCACCATGCTCATGCTCTCCACGCCCGCCGCCAGCATCACATCGGCCTCCCCCAGACGAATGCGATCCGCCGCCAGCGCCACTGCCTGCAGACCGGAAGAACAGAAACGGTTGACCGTCAGTCCCGGCACGCTGTCCGGCAGCCCCGCCAGCAACAGTGCGATGCGCGCCACATTCATGCCCTGCTCCGCCTCCGGCATCGCACAACCTGCGATCACATCGGCTATGCTGGCAGGATCAAGCGAGGGTAGCTGAGCCAGCACGCTTTTCAATACATGCGCCAGCAAATCGTCCGGGCGCGTATTGCGATACATCCCGCGCGGCGCCTTTCCTACCGGCGTGCGCACAGCGGCAACGATATAAGCTTCCTGAACTTGCTTGGTCATTTTCAAACCTCCTTCACGTAACCTGCGCATTCATGCTGCGCAACTATTGGAGTGGTGGCGGAGGTGTGGCATCTCCAACGCCGATAACAACAAAAACAATGAAAAGCACCAAAACGATAGCAAAGGCATACATAGCCATTATTTTCCAGGGGCTTATTTTCGAAGACAACTTATCTGACTTCTTGTTCGGCCTCCCCCTCCCTCGCCAGTGACATTGCTGGCAACGGTAATACCGGTAACCCAACACAGTCCGAAAAAAAGTTTCAACCGCAGTATGTGCATGACTATAGCGGACGCGCGTGGAGGTGCATTGAGGACAGACTTTCATTTCGCGCTTTATTCAATAAGTTAGTTTCAATGATGGTATGGATGAAGGCCTCAATCCTGCCCGGATATTAAACCGCCTGCGAAGCACCGTTGCTTGCATATGACACACACCTTAATTTGTATCCACCACACGGTATAAATATTAGCCTCATACGCCCTGCGCAATTAGCTTGAGCCTCTCCGCCAGCATCTGTACGCGCTCATCGAGTGATTCATCCGGAAATACCATACCCTGCAAGGCATCCATAAAATTTGGCATCGCAAGCAAAGCTCTGCACCGATCCGCCAGGTAACGCTGCAATTCTATCGGGCTCAAGGAAATTTCCTCAACAATCTCCGGCCTGCCATCCACCACATTGATAATGTCTTCCAAATCGTGGCTACCCAATAAATCTCCTTTGCCGCGATCTGCAAAAGCCTCGAATTTCGTCGCCAGAAAGACCGGAGCAGCAATCAGACGTATCGTCGTTCCACTCGGCAGCACAACCAATTGCACCATTTGCACCGCCAACGGATACCATAGATTAGCAAAACCCAAAACGCTGGTATCCGAAGGCATCAAATCCACTTCCAGATGTCCGAGTCGCCAACGACAGATAGGCGCGTCCTCTGACATATCCCGCTTGAAGCCCAGCCTGACAAACTCTTTTTCCAACTGGTGATAGCCAGCCAGTGCGGCAACCTGTGCCACCAAGTCCACGTCGTAAGTCACCCGTGAAGGTGCAGCTGCCGTATCGGTCAGCAACAAATCCACTGCGCATCCCCCCACAAACAGCAACCGCTCCCGCAATTCTCCAAGCGCACCTGCTACCAGCTCCACCTTCGCCACATTGGGATATCGCGCCTTCACTGAAAGAACTCCTCCAATAATTTTTGCGCGGCGGCTCGCTCACGCGCCTGCCCGCTGCGTAACGCATCAAACAACGAAAGGATGGCATACAACCTTTCATCCTTGAGCGCTGCCATTGGCACCGAAGGATACAAAGGAGATAAGCTCAGCCCGCGCACCGTCCCCTTTGGATGCGGCCATACCGGCACAGGGTCACTGCTAGGCGCAATCACCCCGTTCAATGGTGCCGCCGCATATCCGGTAGGCACCCCGCGCGTCAGCGAACCCCACACAGGAGGAAAAACATATTTGGCGCCATAAAACAAAAATTCCCGCAACTGTATCTTGAGCACCACCGGACGACGATCCTCAAACTTCGCAAGCTGTGCCGCAGCCGCTCGCTTAAACGCGCCATGCACCGCCGACACCGCCAACCCCGTCTGTTCCGCCAACTCCGGATAACCGACACTCCCGTCGCCACGACTCAACAACGCCAACAAAACATAAAGGTCTTGCGGCTTGAGGACAATTTGGCGATTGCTGACTTTAGACATATTCTTAATTCTTGAAATGAGAATAATGCTTACAATACTATGTTAATAATATATTTTAAGTCAACATTCTCATTTCAAGAATTGAGAATTAGCTGTTCAGACAATCATGGCATATGCTGTTTGCAAACAGCATATATCCGGCATTCTTATTTCAAGAATTGAAAATAAGCGAAAACCCTGCGAGGGCGTTGCTATCATCAAATGGCGAGCACCCTTACTCCTCGCCAACAGTTTTTGGATAAAGCTGGTTAATTAACTCAACAACCATTTCAAACGTATGAAGCCCCGTAGGCATCAGATGTGCACTACCATGTGCATAATTATTTCTAATCTTTGGGATTGTTTCTCGAAATATTTTTAGCCAGTCACAGTCCAAATCATCTTGTGTAACTACCACATCAGATCTGTCTACTTCCATACTCTCAATTCCAGCCGCCATCATTTCCTGCATCCTTTCGAATGAGTGTCGCATTTCTGCACGTTTCCATGCCCAGCGCTCACGAGTAGAAAACGCTTCATTTCTGATGTGGTTATTCTCAATTGCGTAGCTCATCAGTTTTTTAAGACCAAATCCACGCTTCCTCTCCTGCTCCTTAACAAAATCCGGAAATCTCTCTCGAAGTGCAAATTCAAGACTCGCCAATGCCTGCTGTTCTGCTACTGGATAGAAGCGATAAACGAACCATGCATACAAATACAAGTTTTTGGCTGTTTCAAAATGAATCGCCACATCTTTTGGAACGGCATCATTCAATTCAAAACATGCAATGGCTTCATATTGATTATTAATAACTCTCGGGCTTGTCTCCCCCGTATTCATATCATATTTAACAAAAAAATGAGTGCGCGAGTCAGGATCACACACACAATCGGGCCGTCTTAGCCGATCACACTCGTTAATTTCCAAAGTCATTTCCGATCAACATCGTTTTTACCAAGAAAACAAAATTAACTGCAATCGTCAGGTTACGTTACGCTAACCTAACCTACGAAACCAAATCCTGAATCCTTCACTCAGAAACAGGAGCTTTAGCTCCGTTGTTTCGTGGGAAGCCCCTTGCGGTCTGAATCCTGCTTCCTGCTTCCTAGTTTCTCAGCGGTTTGCCGTGTTTGAGCATGTGCTCGATGCGATCCTGGGTCTTTTCGGTCACGAGCAGCTCCATAAAATTTTTACGTTCCAGATCGAGCAGCCATTGTTCGTCCACCAGGCTGCCCGCTTCCACATCGCCGCCGCAGATGGTTTCGGCAACGCGGCAGCCGATGTCGTAATCGTGTTCGGAGATAAAGCCGCCTTCCTTCATGTTGATCATCGCGGCCTTGAGGGTGGCAATGCCGGTACGGCCTGCCACTGCGATCCGGCGCTGCTGTAACGGCGGACGGTAGGCGGTGGCAGTCAGCGCCTGCGCCTCCTGTTTAGCGATATGCAGCAACTCGAAGCGGTTCAGCACGATGCGATCCGACGCTCGCAAATAGCCCATCTCACGCGCCAGTTCGGCGCTCCTGGCAACTTCGCCCAGTGCGATATTCTGAAAGTAGCGACGCACGAAGGGAAACACATCGACTCGGTTATCATTGGCAAAACGTTGCGCCTCAAGGGACGCCCGCAGCGCCATCTCCTTGCAACCTCCACCCGCAGGCAAAACGCCGACGCCGACTTCGACCAGACCGATGTAGCTTTCCAGCGTTGCTACGATGCGCGTGCAGTGAATCGAGAACTCACAACCGCCGCCCAGCGCCAGACCATCCACCGCCGCAATAGTGGGCACCAGTGCGTATTTCAATCGTTGCGAAACCTGCTGAAATTTGGCGACCACGGCTTCCACCCTGGGCACGTTGCCGGTAGCCGCATTGAGTACCTCAGCCAGTCCACCTCCGCCCGCAACGGTATATTTGACTCGGCTCGCCGCCTGTTTGAACTTGCCGAACAGTCCTGCATCCGCCTGCTGCACCCCCTGCATCAGTTGCAACAGGTTGGCACCCACCGAGAATGGCGGCTCGGTCTGCCACAGGATCAGCGCGCCAAAATGCGCCTCTGCCTCATCCACCGCGCGCAACAAACCATCCAGCACGTCGCTGCTGACCGTGTGCATCTTGCTTTTAAAACTGACAATGGCGATGCCATCATTCATGTGCCACATGCGCACATCAATGGTTTCGAACACCGTTTCGCCGTACTGGCGTGTTTCACCGGTCAGCGCATCGGGAAAGAGCTGGCGGCGATAGACGGGAAGTATGGAGCGTGCCTGCAAAGTCCCGGTGACGGGTGAAAATGAGCCCTGCTGCGTGTGAACACCGGTGCGGTCAGCCTCGGTTACCCAGCCGGGCAGCGGCGTGTTCCCCATCGCACGGCCCGCCGTAATGTCGGCAGCAATCCAGCCGGCTACCTGCTGCCAACCTGCTGCCTGCCATATTTCAAACGGGCCGCTGTCCCAGCCGAAGCCCCAGCGCACCGCGAAATCGAAATCGCGCGCGTTGTCGGCTATTTCCCCCAGCTGTAGCGCGCAGTAATGAAACACATCGCGGAATACCGCCCAGAGGAATTGCGCCTGAGGGTGCAGATGACCGCGCAGTCCGGCGAGTTTCTTCGCCCAGTCGCGTTCGCGCAGGATCTCCTTCACACCGTCATCCACTTTCGCATCGGACAGACGATATTCCCTGGTGTGCAGATCGAGTACGTGGATCTCTTTGCCGATCTTCTGGTAAATGCCCCGTTTACTCTTCTGACCCAGTGAACCCTGATCCACCAGATAGCCGAACCAGCTCGGCAACTCGAAATGTTTGTGCCAGGGATCGTCGGTCAGGTTCTCGCGCATGGTATTGACCACATGCGCAAACACGTCGAGGCCGACGATATCCAGCGTGCGGAAGGTCGCGCTCTTGGGTCGTCCAAGATAACGCCCGGTCAGCGCATCCACGGTATCGAAGCCGAGATTGAAGACTTGCGCATGATGTTTGGTGGCGAGCATCGAGAATACGCCGATGCGGTTGGCGATAAAGTTGGGGGTATCCTTGGCGCGCACCACGCCCTTGCCCAGCGTCGAGACGAGGAAGCTCTCCAGTTGATCCAGCAACTGCGGTGCAGTATCCGCGCAGGCAATCAGTTCGACCAGATGCATGTAACGCGGTGGATTGAAAAAGTGGACGCCGCAGAAACGGTGGCGCAGATGCCCGGGAAAGGCCTGCGCCAACTGATTGATTGAAAGCCCTGAGGTATTGCTGGCGAAAATGGCGCGTTCGCTGACAAACGTTGCAACCTTGCGGTACAGCTCGGATTTGTAATCTATGCGCTCGGCGATGGCCTCGATCACCAGGTCGCACTCGCGCAATTTCTCCAGATGCTGCTCGTAGTTGGCAGCCTGAATGAAGTCAATCTTTGCCGGGCTTGCCAGCGGGCTGGGGTCGAGCTTCTTCAAACCTTCCAGCGCCTTGTTGACGTTGCCGTTGGGGTCGCCTTCCTTCGCCGGCAGTTCGAACAAAAGCGTTTCGACGCCGGCATTAACGAGGTGCGCGGCGATCTGCGCACCCATCACACCGGCACCTAGCACGGCCACTTTACGAATATGAAAATGGCTACTCATAGCAATGCTCCATAACAGGCGCAGGAAGCAGAGACGGCAAGGCTTCCCGTCTCGTGCGTCACACTAATTTAAAAACTGTGCGCGTACTGCACAGTGAAGATATCCACCTGATTGCTGTAGTTTCCGGTGAGCGCACCCCGCCCGGCAGCCTGCGCAGCAGTCAACACCGGCACATTCATGTTCAGCGCAGCATTATTCATAAACAGATGTGCGTAACCGAAATCAATGGCATCCCCTTTGCCCGGCTTGTATTGACCGCCCAGCGATAGCCAGGTGCGGTCGCTATCGGGGAGACGTGCGATTCGATAGGCGTCGGAAGTTGGCGTCTGGTCATAAGCCACCCCTGCTCTGGCCGTCCAATGCTCATTGTAATGATGGTTTGCACCCACCGCGACGCGCCAGGTATCGCGCCATTTAAACTGCACGCTTTCCAGACTGAGCCCGGTCGCAATTCCACTGCTGCGATAAAGGTCGAGGGACTGTATCGAACTCCACTGGGTCTGAGTTGCATCGAGCAGCACATCCCATTGAGCGTTAGCTTGATACTTCAGCGCAAGAGAAACGGTCGCCGGCAAGTTGAGATTGGCCGTGAATGCGCTGTCGCCAATTTGTGCTGCGGCCGCCGCACTCACCAGCGTTGCAGCCGTCAGCGCTGCGGTACGCCCGTAATAAGTGGCCGTGCCCGAAATTTTGTAATTCATCGCAGAGCGATAGGCCAGACCAACCGTCGTATTCGGGTTGACATTGAACATCGCCCCCAGGTTATAGCCCCAGGCACTGTCACTGCCCGCAAGATTATTTGTGCCCTCCGTGCCGGCAGGCGCACCAAATGCCGCATAGTTGACGGCTTTGGTCAGGCCCGCATCAATGCGCTGCCAATTGACCCCGAAGCCAAAAGACAGGCCATCATTCAGCTTGTAAGCCATGCTGGGATTCAAATTGATCGTCTTGATTTCCGATCGGATAGCGTGAAAGCGCCCCATCCAGTTCGGGTCATATTCTGTTTTGAGTCCGAACGGCGCGCCCAAACCGATACCCGCACTCCATTTAGGATCAAGCTCCCAGGAAAAATAGGCACCCGGCACGATGGTTGTGCCGCCAGCGTCCCGGCCAACAGGCGCTGCTACAAAACCCGGTGCAGGAATTGTCGATGCGGTATTCGAAAACTTTGCCGACGGCGTAATCGCATTGCCCAGCACGACAATCTGACGGCCGGAAAGACGCGACATGCCCGCCGGATTGTAGAAAATCGTCGAGGCGTCCTCTGCGCTAGCCGCACTTCCGGCAAACGCATTGCCCAGACCGCTGCCGCTCTGCTCTATCAACGCGAAACCTGAAGCGGTGGCCCCTCCGGCCATCACCAGCAATGCACTTGCGACAGACCAGCCCACTGCCGTTTTACTGAACATCATAATCGCCTCCCCTGTGGTTATTGCCGAAAAACATAAATATACTTAAAATTCAATAAGTTATAATAAATCTATAGTTCTTCCGGCAAAACGCGCGGACGGCGCTCTTCATCGACAGCCACGTAAGTTAATTTGGCTTCGGTGACTCTCACACAAACCGGCTCAGCCGGATCGCGCTGCGCATACACCTCGACATCCACCGTAATGGAGGTGCGACCGACCTTTTCAATGTGCGCGTAAAAACTGACCACATCGCCCATGAACAGGGGCTGCTTGAACAAGAATGAGTTAACGGCTACGGTTGCGACGCGACCACGGGCCCGATGCACCGCAGGAATGCTGCCCGCGATATCCACTTGCGCCATGATCCAGCCGCCAAACACATCGCCGGTATAACTGCAATCGGTGGGCATCGCCACCACACGCAACGTGGGCTGCCGCTCCGGCAGTTTTGTAAGTTCGTCCACGATAACGGGCATAACGAGTACCCCCCCTAAAAATTAAACTTGCCATGCCCGCTCCCCTCACCCCAACCCTCTCCCGCAAGCGGTAGAGGGGGCAAACGAATCGCTGCGCGAACTCCACGTTAATGCCTCTCGTAAAGCTGCCTGATTTGCACAGCATATCGCCCGGCAACTTCATCGCGTTTGAGTTTCAGCGTCGGCGTCAGCAGGCCATTGTCTATGCTCCACGGCTCACGCAACAGCAATACCCGGTTCACTTTCGCGTAGCCGGGAAATCCGCGCAGATTGCGTGCAATGCGCCGCAGCACCTTGGCCTCGATACGGCTGTCCGTCAAGGCTTCCGGCATATCGGAACGGATACCGACTTCATTGGCAAAATGCACCCACACCTCCGGATTCAATACCGCCAACGCCACCATATAAGGGTGCGCCTCACCGAATATCATCACCTGATCGAACAAAGGATCATGCAAAATCGCCAGTTCCATATCGTTCGGCGGAATCTTTTCGCCATTCGACATGACGATGATCTCCTTGATGCGCCCGGTGATATAAACGTGTCCCGTATCGCTGATATGGGCGACATCGCCGGTATTGAGCCAACCCTCTGAATCGATGGCTACATCAGTCGCGACCCTGTTGTTCCAGTAGCCCAGCATCACGTTAGGGCCTTTCACCTGTAGCTCGTTCTGCGCCCCCAGACGCACCTGTACATCGCGTATCGGCTGACCGACGCTGTCCGGAAAATTATTATCCAGATGATTTCCGCTGATAACCGGGCTGGTCTCGGTAAGTCCATAGCCCTGCACAATCGGCAAACCGAGGCCTATGAACACGCGCGAGACTTCCGGCGAGAGTGCCGCCCCGCCGCTGATCGCCACACGCAGTCGCCCCCCCAGCTTATCAAGTACTTTTTGCGCCACCAGTTTTTGCAGCAGCGGCCAGAGCAAAAACGATGGCTGCCATGCACCGCGCCCCTGGTCGCGTTCGAAACGAGCCCACCCTGTTTCCACCGCCAGATTAAAAAGTTTGCGTTTAAGCCGCAGGCCGTCTTCCAGCTTGGCACGAATCGCACCGTACACGCGTTCGTAAATGCGCGGCACCGAGATCAGCAGGGTCGGACGGATAGTCTGCAAATCTTCCGACAACAACTGAATGGAACGCGCAAACGCGACAGTGGAACCTGTCATCACGGTCAGGTAGTAACCCAACGTACGCTCAAAGGTGTGTGACAACGGCAAAAAAGACAGAAACAGGTCATCTCCGCTCACGACGAAGGTATCCAGACAGGCGTGCGCGTTGCTGAGCATATTCGCATGACTGAGCATCACACCTTTAGGCTTGCCGGTCGTGCCCGAGGTATAGATGATGCTGGCCAGCTCGTTCATCTGACAAGCTTGTGCCGGCAGCAACGGTGCATTTGGCGGCAAAAATTCCGCCATCGACATCAGGCGCGGCTCTTCATTGTTGCGCAGATTTTCGATACTGATGAAACGAACCACGCTACCCAGTTGATCGCGCACCGTACGCAGACCTTGCCATTGCTCGGCCGACTCGAACAACAAGACCTTCACATCGGAATCATTCACGATGTAAGCGATATTGTCCGGCCTGTCCACGGTGTACAAGGGCACGGTCACCAATCCCAGCGACATGGCCGCCTGATCGAATGCAATCCAGACAGGACAGTTGCGCAGCATGATGGCGACACGGTCGCCGCGCTGCAAGCCCAAACCTGCCAGCGCCGCCTGCCAGCGCGCCACTTCCTTGTGCATCTCTCCCCAGGTCAAATCACGCCAGGCATTTTGCTGAAAATACCGGTAAGCAATCTTGCCAGGCGTTCGGCGCACCCGTTCCAGAAACAAGCCATGCAGCGTGCCTGCCTGTTCAGGTGAAATTACATCGTCAGTCAGCGCAACCATAGCCCTCGTCTCCACGCGTCTGCAATACGCAGCTCAATTGTATATTTATCACTAAAAACATTATTAATCAATAAGTTAAATATTATCAAAGAAACAAGTCGTTGAACAACGGTGTACCGGGTGACACCGCATATTGCCCGAAATCGCTCACCCCCGCCTTACGCAGCACATCTTCGTCGATATAAAAATTCCCGCTGCCGCCGGCGTTTGTCAAAATCTGATATGCCGCATCCGCCACGATGGCAGGCTTGCGCGAAGCGTTTAATATCGCAGCCGGAAAGTTGAATTCAATCGCAGCGGTGGCGATGGTGGTACGCGGCCAGAGACAATTCACCGAAATTTCCGCAAACTCCTGTGCCAGCCCCAGTGTACACATGCTCATGCCATACTTGGACATCGTGTAAGCCAGGTGCGGCGCAAACCACTTGGCATCCATGGCAAGCGGCGGCGACAGCGTGAGTATGTGCGGATTGACAGCCTTTTTAAGATGGGGAATACAGGCCTGAGACATCAAAAAGGTAGCGCGCATGTTCACGTCCCACAGCAAATCCAGCTTTTTGGCTGTCGTGTCCAGCGTGGGCGTCAAACTGATCGCGCTGGCGTTATTGACCAGAGCATCGATACCGCCAAAATGCGCCGCCGCTTGTGCTACGGCTGACACGATGGCCTGTTCATCGCGCACGTTTAATTCGACCGGCAACGCCTGACCGCCTGCCTGTACCACCTCATCGGCGACCGTGTAAATCGTGCCGGGCAACTTATCATGCGCTGTCACCGTTTTCCCGGTGATCACCACTTTTGCGCCGTCACGCGCACAGCGCAAGGCAATTTCACGACCGATGCCGCGAGTGGAACCGGTGATGAAAATAACCTTGTCGCGCAGGTCACTCATTACTTGAATTCCATTTTGCAGGGCTGACAACCCAGCCTCACACAGATTTCACCGTGAATGCGCTCGAACGCTTCCGATTTTAAATTTCCCAAAGTTACAACGACCGAATCACGATTCAGCGAAAACAATTTCGTGGCACGAACCCAACTTACTTTCGGCAGTCGCCCTTCAACAAGATCTTCGTCCTGTAGCAAAACAGCGTCATCATGCCCCGCCTGAGAGGTGATTGCCGCAGCGAGGAAATCACCAAAAATATCCGGTGCACTAAGCAGCAAAACCGGACGACGTTTTTGACGGGAAAGATCAGAAAACGGGAACGGAATCTGGACGATGTCAGAGCGATTTAACATCATTCCAAGCCTCATCATCCTGATTGTCCCATACGTGTTTCATCACAGTTTCTTGTGCGCGTGTCAGGTCTGTTATCTCTGCACGATCTGAACTTTTGCTGCTCAGATATTCAATGAAATGCAGCGCTTCCAGCGCTAAGGATTCAGGCAATGGTTTAGCGACTTCATAAATTTGTTCGGCGATAGACATCAACAGCTCCTTAACGCTTAAGATCCAAAACCGCTCGTTTGAGGCGAAACATATCGCTATTCCGCCTAACCGATTAAGGTGGCGAAATATTCAAGTTCGAGGTCAGGCGTCTTGGCGCGACACATTGTTTTAAGTTGATTCAAAGTTTCCTTTTTGATTCAACAGATAACTGCAACATAGCTTTTTCAAAGCTCGTCATCTGGATTATCCCGAACGTGTTCCATCACGGTTTCATACGCCCGTGTCAGATCCGTCACACCTGCCTGCAACTGCTCCGACGAGAAATCATCCACCATGATGACCTTACGACGCAGCGCATAGTCTCGCTCCAGTTGCAAGGCCTGTTCTGCCGTGATGAGACCGGTGTCGCGCGCCTGGGCGATGCGCAGCAATTCCTCCAGCGCCGTTAACTTGCCGGCCTTGCGCGCAACATGGAGCCTGGCTTGCAGCGGCTCACATTCCAGAGTGCTTGCGAGCGCCGCCTCCAGTGCGCCGACGGCCTCCATTTCGTCGTAATCGTAGAACTCGCGTAGCGATTCACTTACCCCCTCGCCCGCAGAGCGGGAGAGGGTTGAGGAGAGGGGCCGTGCATGTCGGGTTGCATCTTTGCCATGCACGGTCGGCAGATAGATACCAGCAGTCAGACGATCTCGTGCTGCGCCAGGTCGCATCAGCAGCGTAGCCACTTCATGTCCCAATTTATCGGAAGGCGGCAGCAAATTCTTGCCCAGCGGAAAAATCAGCGCACTTAACATCCCGCGAACCAATGGATTCGGGAAATTCTGTATGACACCGGCCAAAGCTTGTTGAATCTGGTACAGCGCATCCTGTATCGCCCAGTGCACCAGCGGCAAGTCCTCAGCCGGATGTCCATCATCCGCGAAGCGTTTGAGTGTTGCCGAGCACAAATAGAGCTGACTTAACACATCGCCCAGACGGGCCGAAAGCTTTTCGCGGCGTTTGAGAGAACCGCCCAACACCGCCATTGCCACATCGGCGCTCAGCGCAAATGCCGTGGAAAAACGCGTCAACTGCTGATAGTAACGATGCGTCTCGCGCCCCTTCGGCACAGGCATGCCGCGTCCACCCGTCAGCCCGAACACAAAACTGCGAGCGGTATTGCACAGTGCGAAGCCGATATGACCAAACAAGGCATCGTCAAACAGATGCAGCGCACGGTCGTGGTCCGGCTCACGCGTCGCCGCAACTTCTTTCAGCACGTAGGGATGGGAACGGATCGCACCCTGACCGAAAATCATCAGCGTGCGCGTCAAAATATTGGCGCCTTCCACCGTGATGCCGATGGGCGCTTGCTGATAAGCACGGCCCAGATAATTATCCGGCCCCATGCTGATGCCCTTGCCGCCATGCACATCCATCGCGTCGTTGATGACGATGCGACCACGTTCGGTGGCGTGATATTTGATGATCGCAGAGATCACCGAGGGCTTTTCGCCCAGATCCACCGCAAGGGCCGTGAAGGCCCGCGCCGAATCCACCATATAGGTGTGCGCGCCGATGCGTGCCAATGCTTCTTCAACCCCTTCAAACTGACCGATGGGCAGGTTAAATTGTTTGCGTACCCGGCAATAAGCACCGCTGGTACGCGCGGCCAGCTTCATGCCGCCTGCGCTGCTGGCCGGCAGTGAAATCGAGCGCCCCGCCGCCAGGCATTCCATCAACATTCGCCAGCCCTGCCCGATGCGCTCCGAGCCGCCGATGATGTAATCGAGCGGAATGAACACGTCCGTCCCTTCCGTCGGCCCGTTCAGAAAGGCGGAATTAAGCGGAAAGTGACGGCGACCGATTTGCACGCCGGGAGTGCTGGTGGGAATCAAGGCAAGGGTAATGCCGCGATTCGCCTCCCCTCCCAACAGCTGATCGGGGTCATACAGTTTGAATGCAAGCCCAAGCAGCGTGGCCGCAGGTGCCAGCGTGATGTAGCGTTTTTCCCAGTTAAGGCGGATACCCAGCACGTTTTTTTGCCCGGCGAATTCACCGTTGCACACCACACCGTAATCGGGGATTGCACCGGCATCCGAGCCTGCAAAGGGTCCTGTCAGTGCGAAACACGGCACCTCCTGCCCGCGTGCCAGTCGACGCAGATACTTTTTCTTTTGTTCATCGGTGCCATAGTGCAACAACAACTCCGCAGGCCCCAGTGAATTGGGCACCATCACCGTCACCGCCGCCGTACCGCTGCGTGAGGCGATTTTACTGATGACGGCAGAATGCGCCTGAGCTGAAAACTCAAGCCCCCCATATGCCTTCGGGATTATCATGCCGAAGAACCCTTCGTCCTTGAGGAACCTCCAGACATCCGGCGGCAAATCGGCCCGATTATGCGTGATATCCCAGTCATCCAGCATCGCACACAGCTGCTCGACTTGCGTGTCCAGAAATGCCTGCTCCACCTCACTCAAACCGCATTTCGGATAGGCCAGCAGCTTGTCCCAGTCGGGATGGCCGCTGAACAGATCGCCGTCCCACCACACCGTACCGGCGTCGATCGCCTCCTGCTCGGTGGCAGAAATCGGCGGCAGGATTTTACGGAACAACTTGAGTACCGCGCCACTGACTATCGTGCGGCGCAATACAGGAATACCGAACACCACAATGACAGCAAACAACAGAAAATAAACCAGTTGCAAAACCGTTTCAGACAGCCGCGCCTGAATCGCCACGACGGGCACGATCACCATAAACGCCAATACCCAGCTGACGACCGTGGCGCGAAAAAACGCGAGCAGAATAAATACGACCAATGCCGCCAGTATGGTTACCAACATTGCAACTCTCCCTATTGCCTGATTCTTATTTTTGACTATGCCGCACTCTAACGCGAGAAGGCGATCTGCACAACGACAAACCCAAAAACCGCAGTTGCTCACGCGGAGACGCGGAGAAGTTCAAAACCATATAAAAATTCAAATTAGCTTCAATGGGACGAACGGCTTTATTTTTAGTGAGGGTTTGTTTTAAATATTTTGTTTTTCTCCGCGCTCTCCGCGCCTCCGCGCGAACCTGATCAAAGTTAAATAGATCAAAAAACCTAACAAAAACATAATGTTCTGAAATTATGGGTATTATGTCAGTACATTAATTTTATGTTTGTTGAAAAAATAATTTCAACGTATAACTATGACATAGCCTAATTTAATTCCCTCTAATTTTTAAAGCAGGGTAAATATTTGCGAGGATTAGCGCATCCGGTCGACAGCCTGTTCCACCCGCTCCACCGCGATGATTTCCATGCCGGGAATAGGATGCTTGGGCGCATTGGCCTTCGGGATAATGGCCGAGGTAAAACCCAGTTTGGCCGCCTCGCGCAGCCGTTCCTGGCCGCGCTGAACGGGGCGCACTTCGCCCGCCAGACCGACCTCGCCGAACACCACCAGCTTCTCAGGCAAGGGCTGGTTTCGCAAACTTGAGACCATCGCCAAAATCACTGCGAGATCCGCACCCGGCTCGGTGATCTTCACCCCGCCCACCGCATTGATAAACACGTCCTGATCGAAACAGGCAATGCCCGCGTGACGGTGCAACACCGCGAGCAACATCGCCAGCCGGTTCTGTTCCAGCCCCAGCGACAGCCGTTTCACGTTGGGCGAATGCGCCTCGTCGAGCAGCGCCTGAATTTCCACCAGCAGTGGGCGCGTGCCTTCCTGCGTCACCATCACACAGGAGCCCGCAACCTGCTGACCGTGCTGCGAGAGGAACATCGCGGAAGGATTGCTCACCTCTCTTAAGCCTTTTTCGGTCATCGCAAACACGCCCAGCTCGTTCACCGCACCGAAACGGTTCTTGAACGCGCGGATCAATCGAAAACTTGAGTGGGTATCGCCCTCGAAGTACAGCACCGTATCGACGATATGCTCCAGCACGCGGGGGCCTGCCAGCGCACCTTCCTTGGTAACGTGGCCGACCAGGATGATGGTGATGTTCTGGCTCTTGGCGATGCGCGTGAGCTGTGCGGCACACTCGCGCACCTGCGCCACCGAGCCCGGCGCCGAGGTGAGCTGTTCGGAATACACCGTCTGGATCGAATCGATCACCACCACGTCCGGCCTATCGTGCGTGATGGTCGCCTGAATTTTCTCCAGTTGAATTTCCGGCAGCAGCCGCAAGTTGCGTGCATCCAGCGACAGGCGTTTGGCGCGCAGGGCGATCTGCTGCGCCGACTCTTCGCCGCTGACGTATAACGTATTGTGTTGTTTGGACAGATGGGCCAGAACCTGCAGCAGCAAGGTTGACTTGCCGATACCCGGATCGCCGCCGATCAGCACCACAGCACCCGACACCAGGCCGCCGCCCAGCACACGATCGAATTCCTCAATCCCGGTCGGTATACGCGGCATTTCCTCGGCCGCCACCTCTGATAACAGCTGCACGCGGCCGCTCGCCGCCAGTGCGGAAAAACGATTGACGCCCTTGGTCACTGGTTCAGCCACCGATTCGACCAGCGTATTCCACTCCATGCAATGCGGACACTGCCCCTGCCACTTCGCCGTCTGCCCGCCGCACTCGGTACAGGAATAAATCGTTTTTGTCTTTGCCATGCCCTGCTCTACC
>JBAZAY010000019.1:0-50246 GCA_041671725.1 Gallionella sp.
GCAGCCTATGGCGACTGGCAGGAACAGGTGCTGCGCTATCACGGCGGCAAGCTGCCTAAATACGGTGCGATCTGGCTGACTTACTACCCGAACATCATGGTCGAGTGGTATCCCGGCACGCTGGTCATCAGCACGCTGGTGCCGCGCGGTGCGGAAGCCTGCACCAATATCGTCGAGTTCTATTATCTGGAAGACATCGTGTTGTTCGAACGCGAATACGTCGAAGCCGAACAGAAGGCCTACAACGAAACCGCGATCGAAGACGACATCATCTGCGTACGCATGAATCAGGGCCGCAAGTCGTTATATCAGCGCGGCATCGAAGAACACGGCCCATACCAGTCACCCACCGAGGACGGTATGCTGCACTTCCACGAGTATCTGCGCCGCAACCTTGCTCCGCACCTCTGATCGTTGTCCCCGCCTGACGGGGATGACGAACTAGCATGGGTTCTTTGTGGATGCTGGTGGCCAGCCTGCTGTTCGCCTGCATGGGCGTATTCGTCAAACTCGGCTCAGTACAATTTTCGCACATCGAACTGGTGTTCTACCGCTCGGCTTTAGGCCTGCTGATGGTGTATCTGATGATGCGATCACAGCGAATCAGCATGGCTACGCCCCATTGGCGCAACCATCTCATGCGCGGCATCTCGGGTACGGTGGCACTGGCGCTGTTCTTCTACTGCATCACGGTGCTGCCGCTGGCCACCGCCATCACCCTCAACTACACCGCACCGATGTTCCTGACCCTGCTCACCATGCTGGTTTTCAAGGATAAATTCCATCTGCCGCTGAGCATCGCAATCGGTTCAGGATTTTGCGGCGTTGTATTGCTGCTGCACCCGACACTGGCACGCGACCAGCTGCCAACCGGTCTGCTCGGCCTGATCTCCGGCTTCCTCGCCGGCGTCGCTTATCTCAACGTCAAACAACTGGGTACGCTTGGCGAGCCTGATACGCGCACGGTGTTCTATTTCAGCCTGACCGCAACACTTGCCAGTGGCGCATGGATGCTGTTCGATACGGTGCATGCCGTCACAGTGCACGGTTTTTTAGTTCTGGCAGGACTTGCCCTCACCGCAACCCTGGCGCAACTCGCCATGACCCGCGCCTACCGGGTTGGCAAAACGCTGGTGGTCGGCAGCCTGGCTTACAGCACGATAGTGTTCGCGAGTCTGTTCGGCATATTGCTGTGGAATGAAACGCTGCCACTCACAAGTTGGCTTGGGATGGCGTTCATCATCGCCAGCGGTGTGCTAAGCTTGAGCCTGTCACCAAAGCATTCGTCATCCAAATAAAAAAGGTCACATCATGATTACCATCGAACAAACCGATAACCTCGTCAACGCCGCCGTGCTGGGCGAATTCAGCATCGCCGATTTCAAGACGTTCGAGGAACAATCGCTATACAAACTCAAGTCGCCCGGCTCGCTTAACCTCTTGTTCGATCTGCGCGGAATGATCGACTACAGCGTTGATGTCGCATGGGAAGAAATCAAATTCTTCAGTCGCGAACACAATCACGATTTCAGCAAGATCGCCGTCGTCACCGACAATCAATGGCTCACCTGGCAAGCCTGGATTTCGCGCCTGTTCGTCGATGCCGAAATCTGCGTATTCACCGATTACGATGAAGCAAAGGCGTGGGTACAAGGGTAGAACAGGGGGAATCATGCGCATCGTAGGTAAAAGATCTGAACCTGTGCTTACACCGATGGCGTCAGGCGATGCGCTAATGCGTGCGGCATCATTCAACGAAATGATGCAATCTGTAATGCCATACGGGAAGGTTGGTTGCGTACCCAAAGGGGTTTATCGTTTTAAGACGCATGAAGATGCTAATCGCCATCAGGATGAATGCCTGGCAATACACATGGCAAAGATTGAAATCGAAATCAATAGAATGTCGCTATGAATGAAGGGACTGAGTACGCAAGGCCCGCGACAAGTAATGATTTAAAGTCTTTGGTTGCCTCTCTCAATGCAAACGGTGTTGATTACTTGCTGATAGGCGGTTATGCGCTTTACGCTCATGGTTATCAGCGAGCGACAACCGACATCGACATCCTTGTTCAGCCTACGATTGAGGCAGGGAAAAAGGTTAAACAGGCATTGCTGATCCTGCCGGACAAAGCCGCCAAGGATATTGACCCTGCATGGTTTGAAGAGGGTGAAAATATTCGCGTTGCAGACGACATTATCGTTGATGTGATGTTCAACGCATGCGGCGAAACATTTGATACGCTAAAAAAGTATGCGCAAGTAATTGATTTTGATGGCATCCCCGTAACGACCATCTCTTTGGATGGGCTTCTGCTCACCAAGCAGACAGTTCGTGAAAAAGATGTTTCCGACAGAATGATATTGGAAAGAGCCATTTCTGAAATCATAAAACGAAGGGATTGAGAAAAGCAGTTATTGGACCACTGCTTTTTCCAGGTTAATCGAGAACATAAACAACCCCATCCCGTTTACCTGTCATTAGGCATTTTTCCGTTACAGGCGTAATATTTGCGCAGCATCCGGGTTTTACGAATGCAGGAATAGAATGGCAGGCTGATCGTGAGCCAACGCAAAAGTCACCGCCAATTGCTTCGCAGCAAACCATGAGGCAACCTTGGCAAATATTCGCAATGACAGGGAGGATATATGCCATTATCCGCATGGTTGGCAATCTTGCCGGAATGGATTTCGGCGCCGCTGGTAATCGGTTCTTTTGTCTTGTTCGGCGTCGCCACCGTGCTGGTGGTTCGACACTTTATCCCTCACTCGCTGCTAAAACCCCACAACGATATCTCCGGCTTCGTGTTTGCCACGCTGGGCGTTATTTATGGGGTCATGCTCGCTTTTGTCGTCGTCGCCATATTGGAACAATACAACGACGCCGTTCAGACAGCCGAAAATGAATCCTCAAGTGCGTACTCACTTTACCGCGACCTGAATCTTTACCCGAACCGCGAAGCTGCAGGCCAGTCGCTGGTGGCACTGCGCGCCTATACCCTGTCCATGGTACATGACGAATATCCGAATGTTAAAGCCATGAAATGGGATGCGAAGTACCAGCCGAGTCTGATTACCCATAAAACCTCTGCCGAGTTATGGAAAAAGATCGGTCAGATTGCCCCGCAAAACCTGCATGAGCAATCGATCTACACCATCATCCTGAAAGATATCAATAGCATGATGGAGTATCGCGTTCAGCGACGCCTGTCAGCCCGGACCGACCTGCCCGGGGTGATCTGGGCCGTGGTCATACTGGGCGGTCTTATTGTCGTCGGCTTTATGTCCCTGTTCGGGCATGAAAACATACGCGTCCATCTCCTGATCACGGTGCTTCTCGCCATTGTGACGAGCAGCGTGATCTATGTGATCGTCTGCCTCAATTTCCCGTTCGTGGGGAGCATAAGCATCGAACCGCACGGCTATGAGTATCTGATCGAACTGGCCGGATGGTAAAATAAAAAATGAACATGCAATTAGATACTTACCTATATATGAACCGCCGGATAGAGCAAAGATACCGCCTTTTGCTATAAAAAGCATTTAGCCACAGAGAACACCGAGATCACCGAGTAAAAACAAATAGTTATAATGAGTTTTTCAATCACCTTTTTGGTGAGTCAAAAAAGTAAAAAACCATGCAACTCTCTGTGTTCTCTGTGTTCTCTGTGAGCTCTGTGGCTTGAACTGCGGTTTTCAGGCTTACATCGACCAATTTACCATAGGCAAGGAATACGAAATGGCTGGAATCCTGAGCAATATCGGCATGCTGGTCGGCGCGATCGGTCTGTTTTTTGGATTCTTTTATCTTTCGAGCAATCCACAGATTTCTCTTGAAATAGTCACCCTCACCACGGTGGGTATGGTGGGCACACTGGCATTTCTGCGCCACTTCATTTTTCACAAATCGGATGCCAAAAGGCTAGGCTGGGAGACAGAAAGACCCGACTGGATATTTGAAGTGGGTTTTGCGAACCTGGCATTTGGCTTGATGGGATTACTGACAGTTCTTACAGAACTGGGAACACATACGCAAGCTGTCGTGCTGCTCGGTTACGCGTCCTATCTGCTCCAGGCGGCCGGCTTACATGGATACAGATATTTTACAGACGAAAAAAAATCACCCGCCAAACTCTGGCGCAGTTGTCTCGCCACGCTTCTCTATGCGGGAATGATGACCTTCTTTGCTTTGAGCGCGCTGTTGCATTGACGAAACCGCCCGAGCGCAGGTCAAAGTCTTGCAATCGCTCATTCGACACCGTCGGGTACAGCCCGACAGCTGGTTACCGTTCTTATCCTGCCCAGAAAACGTAGTTTCTGCAAGAACAAATTCGGATTATGCCAAAGCAAAGCGAAAGAAACCGCCCCCGGTTTGCCGCAGCACGCGCCTCGCGTGTCCAATTAAACCGCCTATATGTATCCGGGGGACTAAATCGAATTGACGATACCGGCACGGTAGTCACCAAGCAAAAACGAAAGAAAACCGAAGGCTCTATCACTGGTCGCTTCGGCTAACTGGGAAAATCAATAGCACGACCTGCCCAAGCACCTCTCAAATTATGTTGATATTTTAAAGATGAAAATGCGAACCTTCGCTTTCGCACCTCATGTAAAGCTTTACATAACGGCGACGGATAGTCCGCTATTTACCCAGCTAGGCTTTAGTTGCGGCTTTAGGCTTCGCCAGTGTCTTAACCTTTTCTGTGGTCATAGGCTTTTCTATGTTCTTAGCCTTTTCTGCGGCCTTGGTATTTTCCGTGACCTTAGCATTTGGCGTGTTCCTGGCTTCTTCTTTTTTCCTTGCTTCTTGCTTTTTTTTGGTTTCTTCCTTTTTCTTCGCGTCTTCTTTTTCCTTCAGCATTTGCATCATTTTTCGCCACTGTTGGAGTTGCTCATCCTCCAGTTCCATCTGTATAGCCAACGCATCTGCTTGGCTTAACTTACCCTTTTCTAGTCGGCGTGGTAGCTTGCCAACCATTCTGGATAACAAGCGTTCGGTTTCTTCCTCGGTCAAAAGCGCAACTTTGGCTAAGTACTCTGGCTTAGAGATATTCGTCATTATTAATTTCCTCCTTGATATTTAGGCAACCGTCTGGTTGTTTCAAAACGGAATTAACTGTTGACATTTGTCTTGAGAGAGTTCCGCTTGCAAAGGCTAGCTTTTCTGCAAGTTGCGCGCAAGTGTAATGTGCACTGTTGCGCTGTCTGCTTGGCGCGATTAATTATGTGCAGCTAGCCGAGGACAGAAGGTGCGCCGGAAATTTGATTTGTTATAGCGTCCTGCCTGAAATCCTGCCGATCAATAATCTGGGTAGTATTTTACCATTCACATTATTGTCATGTATTTCCCTTAAAATTTTCCGGTTCAGTGGTGTAAAAAGCACGAAAGAGAAAGTATGCAAACAAATATTGAAGATATTATCAGCCAACAAATTTCAGCCGCCATTGATGCACTCAGTCGCGCAAAGGCAAGGCTTGCAAGCGAGGAAGTCGATCTGCACTTGGATATTGCAGCTTCTTTTATCCATGACATTCAATTCAATCTGCTGTTTCTAAGGCCAAACTAACAATAGGTATGGCGCGTAATTATGTTATGGCAGCGACCAGATCGCAAACCGCATTGGCAGTAATGAAATTGGTGTCAAGGTAGGGGTTGTATTCAACAATTTCCATCGCCAGGAAGTTCGGATTGGCTTTTAATGTGCGGAGCATTTCGACCAGTCTGCTTTTAAGAACGCCACCGGGTTCCGGGCTGCCGACCCCGGCCTCTTCTAACGGATCAAGCACATCAAGATCAAGACTTATCCCGAAGCCTGTGGTTTGCTGCTGCACGATAGTCAGCGCTTCGTTCCACACTACCTCCATGTCCCGCCGCATGATTTCCTCCATAAAGAAAATGCGCACCCCCAATTGTTGCAACAGTCTCGCCTCGCCTTCCTCAAAACTGCGTGTACCGACAAGACAAACATGTTCGGGAAATAATTTTGGCAGTGGCGAGATAATCTGGGTCAAGCATTCTTCACCATGCCCCAGCAGGCATGCCAATGGCATTCCATGAATCGCACTGCTAGGGGTTGTTGCGTAAGTATGGCTATCCATGTGGGCATCAATCCATAGCAGCCCAAGCCTGCCATGTTCTGGCATGACGCTCTTAACCCCGGACCATGTGCCTATTGCGCAGGAATGATCTCCGCCCAGTACAAGGGGAAAATTACCTCTTAAGATATTATTGCCGACCTTGAACGCCAGTCCTTCACAAAACATCGATACTGAGGACAATGGCGTCCGATAATGATCTTCAGGTAAATGCAGGATGCCATCCCAGTGATACTTGATTCCAGCTTTATTGAGTTGATCCAGAAAACCAAATGATTTCAGCACATCAGGGCCATCTTGGCAGCCATGATTTTGCGCACCATACCCACAGGCAGCTCCGATAACGGCAATATTTCGCATATTCATGGCTCTCATTGGATGATATTCTGCATTGCGATGCATAATTGCAATGACGTTTGATCTATTTGCCACATATTGAACTCTGTTGCATCACACAGCGCAGATGCCCGCATCTGAACCGGTCAGGCCTTGGATATTTCCACTGACAATGGCGGCACGTGCCATATTTTTTCGTTATATTCGCGAATGGCGCGGTCCGACGAGAAATACCCGCAACGCGCCACATTCAGGATGGACATGCGCGACCACTGCTCCTGATTTTGATAAGCCTGGCTCACTTTAGCCTGGCATTCGATGTAGTCCTGAAAATCGGCGCACACCAGGTAAGGGTCACTATTCAGAAGATTGTCGGTCAGCGGTCGGAACAGGCCGCTGTCGCCATGGGAGAAATGCCCCGAGTTGACCAGGTCGATGACGTTGCGCAGGTTTTCGTTGTGATGATAGATGTCCCGAGGCAGATAGCCCGCAGCCAAAATCTCATCAACCTGCGGCGCAGTTTTGCCGAACAGGAAGAAGTTGTCTTCGCCCACGGCTGCGCGGATCTCCAGGTTGGCGCCATCCAGTGTACCGATGGTCAGCGCACCGTTCATGGTGAACTTCATGTTTCCGGTACCGGAAGCCTCCTTGCCGGCAGTGGATATCTGCTCCGAGATATCCGCCGCAGGATAGATGAGCTGGCCGATCTTGACGCTGAAGTCGGGCACGAATACGACCTTCAGTACCTTGTTGACCTGCGGATCGCGGTTAATAACGTCGGCCACCGAGTTGATAAGCTTGATAATCAGCTTCGCCATGTGATAACCGGGTGCCGCCTTGCCGCCGAAGATGAAGGTGCGCGGCGTTATGTCCAGCGACGGGTTTTGCTTCAGCCTATGGTAGAGGCTGACGATGTGGAGCACATTGAGATGCTGGCGCTTGTATTCGTGGATGCGCTTGACCTGGATGTCGAAAAGAGTGTCCGTGTCCAGGCTGATGCCACAGTTCCGATGAATATGGTTCGCCAGGCGTTCCTTGGCCAGGCGCTTGATCCCGCGCCAACGGGCGAGAAAGTCGCTCTCGTCAGCATAATGTTCCAACTGGCGGAGTTTCTTCAGATGGCGCAGCCAGTCGCCACCAATGATCTCATCGATGAGGGCGGCCAGCGGTGGATTGGCCAGAGCGATAAAGCGCCGAGGCGTTACGCCATTGGTCTTGTTCTGGAACTTCTCAGGCCACATGTCATAAAAGTCCTTCAGCACCGTTTGTTTGAGCAGTTCGCTATGCATTTCCGCTACACCGTTGATGACCATGCTGCCGACGCAGGCCAGGTTGGCCATGCGCACGCGCCGAATCCCATCACCAGCACCTTCGTCGATCAGCGACATGCGAGCGAGGCGGGCGCTGTCGTCAATGAAGCGGATGCGCACGTCATCCAAAAAGCGGTTGTTGATCTCGTAGATGATGTCGATATGGCGTGGCAGGTTGCGCTGAAATAGTTCCAGGGGCCAGGTTTCCAGCGCTTCCGGCAGCAGTGTGTGGTTGGTATAAGCGAAACTTCGCTGGGTGAGAGCCCAGGCCCAATCCCAGTCCATCTGGTGCTCGTCGATCAGCAAACGCATGAATTCGGCAATCGCAATGGCAGGGTGGGTGTCGTTGAGTTGAACCACGAACCTGTCTGGAAAATGATCCAGACTGCCTTTGCCACTCAGTGTCATGCGTATCATGTCCTGCAGGGAGCAGGAGACGAAGAAATACTGCTGGCGCAGACGCAGGGCCTTGCCGGCCTCCGGTTCGTCGTTGGGATAGAGCACTTTGCTGATGTTCTGGGCCACAATCATGTTGTCCACGGCGCCATAGTAGTCGCCCGTGTTAAAAGTCTGCAAGTCGAAGGACTCACGGGCCTCCGATTTCCACAGACGCAGCAGGTTCACGTTGAGCACGCCGTAGCCAAGAATGCGCGTGTCATAGGCGACGCCATGGATGATGGACTCCGGCACCCAGCGACTGCGTTGGCACCCCTCGTCGTCACGGTAACGTTCGATATCGCCGCCGAACTTCACCGGATATCTCAGTTGGGTCGGCAGCTCCCAGGGATTGCCGTTGCGTAGCCACGCATCCGCCACCTCCACCTGCCAGCCGTCCTTGATGGATTGCTCGAAAATTCCGTATTCGTAGCGTATGCCATAGCCGATGGCGGTGATTTCCAGAGTCGCCAGCGAGTCCATGTAACAGGCCACAAGACGACCGAGGCCACCGTTGCCGAGCCCCGGCTCCTCCTCGGCCTGCAGGATGGTCTCCAGATCCAGACCCAGTTCGGTCATGGCTTGGCGGACGTGATCCCAAAGATCCAGGTTAAGCAGGTTGTTTCCCAGATGGGGGCCGGGAAGGTATTCTGCAGACATATAGGCCACCGTCTTTACGTTCCTGCGCTTGTAGTGTTCGTCCGTCGCGACGATTCGCGCCAGCAGACGGTCGCGGATGGTGTAGGCCAGCGCAGTGTAATGGTCGAGGGTAGTGGCATTGTCAAAAGTTCTGACAGTGACATAAAACAGATTGTCGACGAACGACCGTCTGATGGCATCGACCGAGCGAGCAATGCGGGTGTGCAGGGATCTTTCGGCAATATCGGACATGCTGGTAATTTCCTAAAGGGCTTTTTTTTCCATTTCTTCAATTGATGCGTGACGCACGTCATACCCCTTTACCATGAATATCACGTATTCCGATATATTCTTTGCGTGATCCGCTATGCGTTCAATTGCCTTGATCACACAAAGAAAGCCCAGCGCTGCAGTAATGGATCGCGGCTCTTCCAGCATATGACATATCAGGTTACGCGTAATAAAATCGTACTCCTCGTTGACCTTCTCATTTTGCCGAATTACCTGGCTGGCGATGCTCGTGTCCGAGCGTGCAAAGGCTTCCATTGCGTTATCCGCCATGTTTAAGGCCAAGCTGGCGCAATGGCTTATATCGACTGAACGAGGCAAGTCAAGTACGCCATGCTGAAGGAGCATTTCTGCCCTGCCTATGATCAGCTCCGTCTGATCGCCTATCCGCTCCAGATCGGTAGTAATTTTCAACGCCGTCAGTATCGTCCGCAGGTCAATAGCTTCGGGTTGGCGCTGTGCGAGTATCAGGTTGCACTTTCTGTCTATATCAACTTCCAGGCTATTGACCCGACCACCCAAATCCAACACCCGCCTCATGAGTACTGTATCGCCGCTATGCAAACTCTCTATGGCGAGCCGGAACTGCTCCCTCACCAACTCCCCCATTTGCATGACGCTGTTTCTTGCCGCATCAAGTTCAGTATCAAACCGACTGGATGTATGTTCACTATTTTTCATCAAAAAATACTCCTCTTTCTGTCAAAAGCGGATAAACCCTGAACGCTCCGGACGCGCTGCAAACCTTGCGGCTTACACCCGGAATTCAGGATTAGATTATTATAATAATCAATACATTAGCTATTCAGACACACAGGGAATGTGCGAAACAGACAAATGACGCATGATCGGCCTGCGCTTCACCTGATGCCCGCTCATCCGCTCAAGCACACCGCCCAGAAAACGCACCGCCTCTACAATATAGGGCCCCTTGTTGAGCATCACGCACTCGGCACGAACGGACATAGCCGCATCGGACACTTCAGCGCGCGACGGCACGCCGTGCTTGACCATACTCTCCAACACCTGAGTTGCCCAGATTACCGGGACATGAGCCGCCTCACACAGCCAAAGTATCTCTTCCTGCACCTCGGCCAGACGCTCAAAGCCAATCTCCACGGCGAGATCGCCGCGCGCCACCATGATACCGACGGGCGTGCGGCAAAGACTGGTCAATAAAATCATCGGCATATTTTCAAACGCCTGACGCGTCTCGATCTTGAGTACGACGCCCAAGTGGTCAGCACCGATGTCATGCAGTTGGCGGTACAGCGACAGCACGTCCTCGGGTGTACGCACAAAGGACAGGCCGACCACGTCGATATGTGGCGCCAGCAGTCGCAGGTTCTCTGCATCTGACTCTGTCAGCGCGGGGATGCACAAATCGGTCTCAGGCAAGTTGATCCCCTTCGCTGCACGAAGCTTACTGCCTTTCGGCGCTGCCTGAGTAATCCGCACGACGATGTTCATGCCATCATTCGACAGGACATGACCACCGATTTTACCGTCATCGATCCATACCGGATGTTCTGGCCTGACCGCATCGAATACAGCCTCCAGACTGCACGAAATATGAGCCGGACTGATCAGTTTACCGCTATCGTCGTACTGTGCCTGACTACCGGGTAGATTGCCCCGCGTAAGAACAAGCTCATCGCCAATTTTGAGCACGATGGGCGAAAAAACCTCAGGCAAAGAAGAAACCATGCCCTGAACCAGCAGCCTGTCGTTGCGGTAAAGCCTGCAACTCGCTCCATCAACGATAAAAGCATGCTGATGACAATATGCCAACCACGAAGAGCCGAACCGCTCCCTTACGAGCAAACGGCGCGTCGAACCACGGGAGTCATCCACCTCAATGACGTCGCCGGCGCGTACCGCAGACAGCAAAATGTCATCCATCGACAATACGGCATCAACCGTAATTGCTGATTCTTCCCGACGTCCTGCCGGGGTGAGCCATATTTTTGCCGGGGTGGTGACACGTCCCCATGCATCACGTACGACCTTGAATTCGACCATCCGCCCAAGCGCACGAATGTCACCTGTACGCAGCTTTGGGCCTGCCAGATCGACGTAAATTTTGCAGGTTCGACCCAAATCCCGTTCTGCATCACGCAGATAGCGAATCATGGAAAGCCATGCATCCGGCCCGTCATGAGCACAATTAATACGCATGATGTCCATTCCCGCTGCCAACAAATCATGCACCAAATCTGCATTCACGGCAGCCTCGGCGGGCATCGTCACCATGACCCGGGTAGCATGCTTGCCTGAAGCCACACCCAACAGCGCTTTAGCATGCTCGTTGAGATGCGCACCTCCGGATGTAATATCGATGGCAGAAGCCTGTCCATGCCCGCTTCTGGGCAGACCGGCCAACGCACAAAGCGCATCCAGCACGGCATCAATGCTGCTCAAGGTGTGCGCCTCGGCACGTCCGAGTCTGCTCAAACCGAGCAGCGCCAAATCGTGCTGCAAGTTAAGAATATCGCGCTGCCGCAACGCAAGGTAATGCAGCAGGTTTTTGGCGCTGGATTGATACATGGAATCAACGCACTCGACTTTTGCGCTGTAGGTCTGCTCCATAGAAACCGCATCGGCCCGCAATTTTTTCAGCGCGGGAATGAGGGTTTCTGCGAGGTAGCTTTCTGGCAAGCGCATGGCATTTGGCTTTCCATGATTCGACAAATGACTCACACTACATCAGGAATACTATAGTTGCAATGCAGTCCATCATTTAATATACCCGCCCATTTTTTCGAATCTGGATAATAAGCCGTTCACCTGGCGCAGAAGCGATTACACCAATTCATGCCGCGTTGAATTAGAAAAGCCGTTAATACCGGCAACCACCACACTGAGTGCGGGCAATCCCGGATACGAGCGCTGCTGTGCAAGTGAACTAAAACAGATTTTTCAGATGCTGCCGGACAGTATCGACGTGCCAAACCCGTGGCTTAGCATTACAAACAGGATGATGGACGCCAGGACCCCGAACCCGATACGCCGAGTGTTTCTGTCGAATTTCTGCTGGCTGATTTGCCATTCGACATTTTTTAGCTCCGCCTCATGACGGCGAAGCTGACGTTCCTGCTCCAGCTGCCTATCTTTCTGCTGCTCTTTTACATGAAGCGCATAAGCGCTGCCGAGCATTTCGGATTTTTGCGCTTCGGTAAAAAAATTGTCGGTAAAAAATCTCATAACGTCCCCAAAACGATAAGTTAAGGAGGCGACCGCCTGGCCGCCTCAGTCCATACAGCGTAAGGCATGAATATTTCAGTAATATATATCTGAATTGAACAATTTGTTTCACTGACCACAAGCCGGAGCAATTTTATTCAAGGCAATAAAAAACCCGCCGAAGCGGGTTTTCTTTGCACGATGAAGCAAAACTGAATTACTTCAGCTTGGTTTCTTTGTACATGACATGCTTACGAACCACTGGATCGTATTTCTTCATTTCGATCTTGCCCGGTGTGGTGCGTTTATTCTTGTCCGTAGTGTAAAAATGGCCGGTGCCAGCACTGGATTCAAGTTTGATTTTTTCGCGCATTTTCTAGCTCCTTAGATTTTTTCGCCGCGTGCGCGCATTTCAGTCAATACGGACTCGATACCATTCTTGTCGATGGTACGCAATCCCGCATTGGTCAGGCGCAGGCTGACCCAGCGATTTTCCGCTTCTACCCAAAAACGACGACGTTGCAGATTAGGCAAGAAGCGACGCTTGGTTCTGTTATTCGCATGTGAAACATTGTTACCGCTCATCGGGCCTTTGCCCGTCACTTGACATACTCGCGCCATGCTTCTACTCCAACCGATTTTCAAAAGAGCGCGGATTTTACAGGCGGAATCAAAAAAATTCAACCTTAATTTTATTTTCCTGCTGACCCGGCATCGATTCAGGACTGAACAAACGCGTAAAGCATGAAATCAATCCATAATTCCAGAGCAATACACGCGCCAAATTAGGCTAGAATCGCGGCAAATTCACGAATGGGCTGAATCATGCTGGAAATGGATAAAAACGAAGATCAGACCACCACGCAAAAGAACCTGTGGCAGGTAAACCGACTGCTGCAAAAGCACCGTTTGATTGAAACGCTGGCGCACAAACAAAATCTGGTTGAATTACAGACCAGACTGGAAAAGCATGATGCTCAGGCTGTCGCACAAATTCTGGAAGCCGTACAGGCCGATGACCGGGAGATCATCTGGCAGCTGATTTCGGAAGAACGAAAAGAAGAAATTCTACTGGTGATCTCGGATGACGTCCGGGCCGAACTGGTCGCCGAAGCCAAGCCTCACGATCGCAGTGCGACGATTCGGGCGTTTGACCTTTTTGAGGGACGCCTGCGCCAGATTCCAATCAACAGCCGCGAAGACCTCGCCCAAGCCAAACCAATCTGGATAGACCTGGTCGCACCGGACGACGAGCAGATCGCCTGGGCCCGTGAATTATTTGAAGTTGATCTGCCCAACCCGAAAGACCTGACCGATCTTGAAACCAGCGCACGCTTCTATGTAGAAGAAGGCGATGAGGTGCATCTGCACTCCGATTTCCTGCTCGACCGTGAAGACGAGTCGCGCAACGTGGCGGTCGCATTCATTCTGCATAAAAGCACCTTATTCTCAGTGCGCAGCGAAGAACTGCCGGTGTTTCGCTTACAACGTTTACGTGCCCGCGCACAATCAGGTTACGTATCCGAAGCCAAGGATGTGCTGCTTGACCTGTATGCAGCTGACGTGGAGTATTCAGCCAATGCGCTGGAGGATGTCTACGCAGAACTTGGCGTAGTGGGCAAGCAAGTACTCCGATCCCATATTACCGACGAAGAGGCCGCCGTCATCCTTGCATCCATTGCCGAGGAAGAAGACCTTAACGGACGCATACGCCGCAACGTACTGGATACACGGCGCGCATTATCCTTCCTGATGCGAGCCAAATTCCTGTCTGAAGCGCAGCATGAGAATGTACGCGAGATTTTGCGAGACATTGAATCACTGGATGGCCACACAGCCTTCCTGTTTAACAAGATCAACTTCCTGATGGATGCGACGGATAGCTCAATCAACATCAATCAGAACAAGGACATCAAACGTCTGACCATCATCAGCGTGGTATTCATGCCACTCAATGTGCTGGCCGGAATCGGCGGAATGTCTGAATATTCGATGATGACCCAGGGCATCCCCTGGCCTGTTTCCTACGCCGCCTTCACCATCGGTTTGATCATCGTAGGATGGCTCACCTTTATCGGATTGCGCCACGCAGAACAACGAAAACTACGAAACAACATAATCGGGCTCCGCAAATCCGATTAAGTCTTCCGCTACATTTTTAAAGATAACAACCAGCTTGCAGTAGCGCAACGCCTGCCCGAGTGTAATAATACTGTCACACAAGATACATAATATGAGCTTCGCTTCGAAACGGCACCACCATCCACGGTGAATACATTGCTATTTCCATATTTCAAAGCGAAAAATCCACAGGAGAAACCATGAATCGCAAGCTCAAGCAACTCATTATCGCCACAGCAGCCGCAACAACACTCGCATATGCCAGTGCAAGCTTCGCAACCGACATCACCGGTGCAGGCGCCACATTCCCGTACCCGGCTTATGCAAAATGGGCTGAAGCCTACAAGGCACAATCCGGCAGCAATATGAACTACCAGTCTATCGGCTCTGGCGGCGGCATCAAGCAAATCACCGCAAAGACCGTGGATTTCGGCGCATCTGACAAGCCTTTGACGCCTGAAGAACTGGACAAGGGTGGTCTGATGCAGTTCCCTACCATCATCGGCGGCGTAGTCCCTGTCATCAACGTGCTCGGCATCGAAAACAACAAGATGAAGCTGGATGGCAAAACACTGGCTGACATCTATCTGGGCAAGATCACCAAGTGGAATGACCCTGCGATTGTGGCTCTGAACAAAGACCTCAAGCTGCCAGATGACATCATCACCGTTGTGCACCGTTCCGATGGTTCCGGCACCAGCTTCATTTTCACCAACTATCTGTCTAAAGTCAGTGCTGACTGGAAGTCCACAGTAGGTGAAGGCACCGCTGTTTCCTGGAAAGCAGGTACCGGCGGCAAGGGCAACGAAGGTGTAGCTTCATATGTACAGCGCATCAAAGGCTCGATCGGCTATGTTGAATATGCTTATGCCTTGCAAAACAAGATGTACGCGGTACAAATGAAGAACCGTGCAGGCAACTACGTTGCAGCGGATGAAGCGAGCTTTAAGGCGGCAGCTGCAGGTGCTGAATGGAACAAGGCGCCCGGATTTTATGAAATTCTGACTGATGAAGCCGGCAAAGGAACATGGCCCATCAGCGGAGCTACCTTCATCCTGATGCACAAGAAGCAAGACAAACCTGAATCAGCGCTGGCCACACTCAAGTTTTTTGACTGGGCTTATACCAGCGGAGACAAACTGGCTGCGGATCTGGACTATGTGACACTGCCTGATGATGTGAAGAAGCTGATTCGTGCTGCCTGGAAAACACAGATCAAGGATGCACAAGATAAGGCAATCTGGAAGTAAGTAACAAGCCGTAGCTTTAACAGCGCGGCAATAATCACGGGGGGCAGATACTTGCTCCCCGTGGCCCATACTAAAGCTGAATTTATATCAACCCAAAGTACATACTATGCAGATGTCTTTACACAATGCACGCCTCAAACGACAGGCCATCTACGATACGCTATTCCGCAACCTGACACGTCTGGCTGCCTTTGGCGTACTCGCATTGCTGGCCGCGATTTTGGGTTCGCTGGTTATGGGCAGCATGCCTGCAATTCACGCATTCGGTTTCGGTTTTCTGACCAGTGCCGACTGGGATCCGGTCAACGATCAATTTGGTGCGCTGATTCCTATCGTCGGCACACTCGTCACCTCCATAATTGCCCTTGTCATCGCCATCCCGGTGAGCTTCGGCATCGCCCTGTTTCTAACTGAACTCTCGCCGCGCGTATTACGCCGCCCTTTGGGTGTTGCCATTGAACTGTTGGCGGGCATTCCCAGCATCATCTATGGCATGTGGGGCCTGTTTGTCTTCGCCCCCATATTTGCTGATCATGTCGAACCATGGCTTAACCAGCATATCGGCCCACTGCCTTACATCGGCCCATTCTTCTCCGGCCCGCCTATGGGTATCGGCATTCTGACAGCCAGCATCATTCTGGCCATCATGGTAATCCCGTTCATCGCCTCCGTGATGCGTGACGTGTTTGATGTAGTCCCTGCTATGCTCAAGGAATCGGCTTACGGACTGGGTTCAACCACCTGGGAAGTCATGATGAGCATCGTTCTACCCTACACCAAAGTCGGCGTGGCCGGCGGCATCATGCTGGGTCTGGGACGCGCGCTTGGCGAGACAATGGCCGTCACCTTCGTGATCGGCAATTCCCACGAACTGACCAAATCTCTGCTTAATCCGGGCAACAGCATTTCTTCGGCACTGGCCAACGAATTCACCGAAGCGTTCGGCGAGCTTTACACCTCCTCGCTGATCGAACTCGGACTTATCCTATTCTTTATTACTTTTGTGGTGTTATCACTTGCACGTTACATGCTCTACAAGCTTGGCAAACGTGAAGGAAAGGCCGCGTAAATCATGATTGATCTCTACACAAGACGCCGCTTCATCAACGCAACCGGGCTCACCGTCGCCGTATTGGCAATGGCCTTCGGCCTGTTCTGGTTATGCTGGATTTTATGGACCTTGCTCGATCACGGCCTGCCCGCACTGACCTCAGCCGTATTTACCAAGATGACCCCTCCGCCAGGCAGCACGGGCGGTCTGTTCAATGCAATCTTCGGCAGTCTGATGATGACGGTCATCGGAACGCTGATCGGCACACCGATCGGCATTCTTGCCGGCACCTATCTGGCAGAATTCGGCAATCGCGGCTGGCTGGCTCCGATCACACGCTTCATCAACGACATTTTGCTCTCCGCGCCTTCCATCGTGATCGGTCTGTTTGTCTATGAAGTGTATGTCGTCCATGTCAGACACTTCTCAGGATGGGCAGGAACCATTGCCCTGGCTATTATTGTCATTCCGATTGTGATACGCACCACCGAAAACATGCTGCGTCTGGTGCCTTCCACCTTGCGCGAAGCCGCAGCAGCACTCGGTGCACCGCAATGGAAAATCATCAACTTTGTCACCTTGCGTGCTGCCCGCGCCGGCATTATCACCGGCATCATGCTGGCCATCGCGCGCATCAGTGGCGAGACTGCCCCGCTGTTATTCACCGCGCTCAATAATCAGTTCTGGAGCGACAACATGAATCAGCCGATGGCGAATTTACCGGTCGTCATCTTCCAGTTCGCCATGAGCCCGTATCCAGACTGGCAGGATCTGGCCTGGGCCGGTGCGCTGCTGATTACCTTTAGTGTACTGACGCTTAATATCCTGGCGCGTGTACTGTTCCGTCAAAGTGCTTCAACACATTAACAAGGCCTCAGAATGAACGCTGAAAATATCGTCAAACCAAGAGTCGTCGTCAAAGATCTCAACTTCTTTTACGGCAAATATCGCGCACTCAAAGACATCAATCTGGACATCGCGGACAAAAAGGTTACCGCCTTCATCGGCCCATCCGGCTGCGGCAAATCTACACTGCTGCGCACCTTCAACCGCATGTACCAGTTATATCCGCAGCAGGCAGCAACGGGCTCCATCCTGCTCGACGGCGACAATATTCTTGATAAAAATCAGGATCTTAACAAATTGCGCGCAAAAGTCGGCATGGTGTTCCAGAAGCCGACTCCGTTTCCGATGTCTATTTATGACAACATCGCGTTTGGCGTCAAGCTCTACCAGAACCTCTCCAAGAATGAGATGGACGAACGCGTGGAATGGGCACTGAAGAAGGCCGCCCTGTGGGGTGAAGTCAAGGACAAGCTCAAGCAAAGCGGCATGGGGCTCTCAGGCGGTCAACAGCAGCGCCTTTGCATTGCGCGCGCCATCGCCGTCAAACCGGAAGTGCTGTTGCTGGATGAACCAACCTCGGCATTGGATCCGATTTCTACGGCCCACATTGAAAAGCTGATCGACGAATTAAAGGAAGACTTCACCATCGTCATCGTGACCCACAACATGCAACAGGCCGCGCGCGTATCCGATTACACCGCCTACATGTATCTGGGCGACCTGATCGAATTTGGCGACACCAGCACGGTTTTTACCAATCCGAAACGCAAAGAAACTGAAGACTATATTACCGGCAGGTTTGGTTAATCTGCAGAGGCGCGATTAACCAGCCACTTAGCCATCGTCTTTTGATGGGTTAGTGGAATGGCTATGCAAAGCTATCGCGCCTTTGCAATGAGAAAAAGCCCGGCATGCCGGGCTTTTTTACATCATACGCAAACAATTGGGTCAGCAAGATCTCTGCATATGAGTAAATACTGTATCGGCACCTACAGTGGTACACCTCAAACACCCTTTATCATACTTATACATACCTCCCTGAAAATACAGCTGTTTGCCTTATTGAGCCCCCGCAAGCTGACTGATAAATTGACAGTGTGATTCACGTGTCGAAACAGGTTGTAGTCCATCATTTCGGCAACAGACGGAATTGGGTCGATACAAATATTTCCGCAAAAGCGGGACAAAATTGCGTTTTGTTGCAGCTCTACAGGGAATTATTTTTGCCGGATTATTGCATTTTCTATGCATCTGCATAGAACAGGCGCAGTGAAAATGCTTTCTGATTCACTAAACACAGATCGGCTAAATCGCAATAAGCCAAACTGTTTAACCGGATATTTAGCTTTCGGTTTCCTGGAGGTGCCTCATGCAAACATTTCTGGTCTCTCTGATCGCTTTCGCTGTTCTTACCGCCTGTGGAGGCATTGATAGAAAGCCGCCGAGTGCCGGTGTCTATCTCTATAAATATCTCGGTTCCGTGCAATGCACCGGCGGCGGTACGTCATTGCAGACCATGAAACTGCAACTTGCTGACGCGGGTATTCCGGCGCTTACCTCCAGTTGCGGAACCGACGGAAAAGTCTATGTGGCGGTGTGCGGTGCCGCCGATGGTCGCATCGGTATCTTTGAAGTCCCCGCAGCTCAAGCGCAAGCGGCGTCAACACTCGGCTTCGCACCGGTGAGCAGACTACCGGCGGCAACAAAGCTCGCTTGTCACTAGTTCTGCCACCGGATATTTCTCACTCGAATTTGAGCTACTTTCTCGAGGCGAAAATATCACCAGGCATTTTTGTCTGGCGTATGACCGGACGCTTCCGGCCTTTCAAGAGGAGGAGTGGATCATGATACAACATCGGATGTTGAAGACTTTTCGTGTTGCAGCCTCCGCGCTGGCAACGATTTTCCTGCTGGCAGGGGCCAGTGGTATTCAGGCGGCTGATGATCAGGACGAACAATCCGCAACCATGCATGACGGACATGAAATCGTACCCGGTGAAGTGCTGGTCAAGTACCGCGATCCAACGATGGCCGGTGAGGCTGCGCTGGAGATGGATGCCGATCACGACGAGGGAATTGGCGGCATGGCAACGCGCCGGGTCCACTCTCGCCGCTACGATACGGCCACGCTGCTTGCAATCTTGGCGAAGCGTACTGATGTCGAGTACGCCGAACCCAACTACATCGTGCATGCCGTTTTGGCAGCGACGGCGCGACCGAACGATATCTACTTCAACAACCCGAACCTGCTATGGGGATTGAACAACACCGGCCAGAGTATTCTGGGCATAAACGGAACCTCCACTGCTGACATCAACGCGACACAGGCGTGGGCGAAGACGACCGGCGCCCCGCAGTACGTGGTCGCGGTCATCGATACGGGGATCGACTACAACCACCCGGATCTCATCAAGAATATATGGAAGGCGCCGGCTAATTTTACGGTCAGCTTTGGCGGTGGTACGTCCATTACTTGCACCGATCCCGGCACCGGCATTCATGGGTTCAACGCGATCTCGAATTCGACGACCCCGTGCGACCCGATGGACGACAACGGGCATGGCACGCATGCCTCGGGCACCATCGGTGCGATCGGTAACAATAACGTGGGTGTGACGGGCATAAACTGGACCACCAGCATCATGGGCGTAAAATTCCTCGACGCGACAGGCGCAGGCTCCATATCGGATGCCGCCAATGCCATCGAGTTCGCGGTCCAGATGAAGCAATTGTTCATATCGAGCGGGGGAAAGGCCGGGGCAAACATCCGCGTGCTGTCGAACAGCTGGGGCGGCGGCGGCCCCTCGAATACACTCTTAACTGCGATCCAGGACGCGAATACCAATGACATGTTGTTTGTCGCGGCCGCAGGTAACAGCGGAAGCAACAACGACCAAACGGCCTTCTATCCTGCGAATTACAACGTAGCAAACATCGTCGCGGTGGCTGCCACCAACAACAAAGACGGGCTCGCATCATTTTCGAACTATGGGGCAAATACCGTTGCGCTTGGCGCTCCGGGTGTCAACATTGTGTCAACCTACCCCGGCAACCAGTATTACTACATGAGTGGCACGTCAATGGCCGCGCCGCATGTATCGGGCGTCGCAGCCCTGGTGCTTGCCGCATGCGGAAATCTCAGTGTCGCGAATCTGACAAAAACCATACTCAACAACGCAAAACCGATTTCCTCGCTTTCCGGCAAGACCAGCACCGGGGGACGGCTCGATGCCGGCAAGTCCGTGACCAATTGCGCTACGACAACACCTCCGACAACGCCACAGCTGGCGATCACCCCCCCATTCAGCCTTGCTGGGGGCACCGTTGGGGTTACGTATAGCGCAACCTTAACCGCAAGCGGCGGCACTCCGCCTTATTCCTGGAGTGCATTCGGATTGCCTGCGGGCTTGAGCATTAACCCCGCCACCGGTGAAATAACCGGCATACCGACTACGGCGGGAACCTCTGCAGTTACGGTGACAGTTACCGATAGCGCTACCCATAAAGCTTCGAGCAGTGTGCCAACTTCAATTGTGATTGCGCCAGGCAGCCAAAGCGATTTGACCATCAACATGACTCATTCCCCATCTACATTTATACGAGGAAAATCAGGAACATACACGATTAAGGTGCAGAATATCGGCAGCTTGGCTACAAGCGGCAGGATTACCATGAAAGACACGCTACCCGTGGGGCTGCGAGCCAGTTCTTTGTCCGGCAACGGCTGGTCATGCAGCAGAAGTTCAGCTACATGCACTCGAAACACAATCCTGGCTGCGGGAGCCAGTTCTGCGATTACCTTGACCGTGAGCGTACTCAGCTCTGCAGCCCCAGGGACAGTAACTAACACAGCCACAGTTTCTGGCGGAGGTGAGGTAAATACTGCAAATGATACGGCGAGCGATCCGACGGCAATTAAATGACAAGTTCGCCGGTGACAATTAATGAAAACAGTATGCACGCGGGAACTGCCTGAAAAAACCATGCATGCGGCAGCTATCGATGATGAAAAAAAGCCCGGCATGCCGGGCTTTTTCACTTAGTAACGCTCGCCTTGACGGTAGCGCCTGTCTTCCGGCCGGTATTGCCGGTCCTGCCTGTCCTGATATCGGTTCTGCTGTACCGGAGACTGATCTTCGATCAGGCCGACGCCTACTTTCACCGTATCGCCCGGCTGATATGGCAAGGTCGTGCTGACATCACGCCCGTTATAACGGTAGGTCACGTTGTAACCTTTTATGACCTCGCGGGAATTATCAACCTCACGGCAACGCTCCACCTGTTCGCTGCGCGGCTGATCAGGATTGGCAACGCGGTCGCCGATCAACACGCCTGCGACGCCACCTGCGGCTGTCGCGGCCTTATTGCCTGAACCACCACCGACCTGACTGCCAAGCAATGCACCGGCAAGTCCGCCCACGATGCTGCCTGTTGCTGAACGATTGCTATCCGGATTGGAAACACGATCACCCACTACGGCACCGGCAACCGCACCCGCACCCGCAGCAGCGGTACTACCCCGGCCTCCACCGACCTGACTACCCAACAGACCACCGGCGACACCACCGACCAGCGCACCCGTCATGGATCGCTCTTTGGGGGTATTCTGCACGGTCTCCGTCCAGCACTCGCGGCGCGGCTCATTAACGCGCTCATAAATTGGCGAACTGGCAATCACGCGCGCAGAATCAACAAAATCGGCTGCATCGGCCAAGCCATATACAGAAAGCATGCTCAATACCAACAAACTTTTTTTCATTTTTAATATCCTTCAAAAAGTCCGCATATCCGGAACGGCATTATGACTAATCTTTTAGCAAAGCGTTCAACAATAAATGTTGCAAAATATTACTGAAAGTCAGAACTGGGGATCCCTGGCGAGCAAGAATAACCCACGCGCCGCTTTTGAATTCTAAGCTGCCCGCTGACGATGGCGGATAAATTCGACCAGTGCAGGAAGGAAAGACAGCAGAATCACACCGAGAATAATCAGGGTGAGGTTGTTCTTCACCACGGGGATATTGCCGAAAAAGTAACCTGCCAGCGTCAGACTGCCTATCCATGCAAAGCTGCCCAGCGCGCTGAACAATACGAACAGGCGGTAACGCATCAAACCGATGCCTGCAACGAAGGGGGCAAACGTACGGATGATGGGCATAAAGCGCGCAAACAGAATCGTCTTGCCGCCATGTTTTTCATAGAAAGCGTGGGTCTTTTCCAGGTGTTCATTCTTGAGAAATCTTCCCTCAAGGCGCACAAACAAACGCATGCCGATCAGCCGGCCAACCCAGTAGTTGGTGTTATCCCCGCTGAATGCCGCCAGCATCAGCAGCGGCATCAACCAGTGAAGTTGCAAGGCATCCATACCGCACAGGGCACCGGCTACGAACAGCAATGAATCGCCGGGCAGAAAAGGCGCGAACACCAGACCCGTCTCGGCGAAAATGATCAAAAACAGGATGCCGTACACCCACACGCCATAGTCTTGCACCAGGGTCATCAGGTGGGTGTCCAGATGCAAAAGAAGATCAATGAAGGTGGTCAGCAATTCCAAGGGTATTCCAATTCTAACAAACAGTTTTCAGTTTACGGTTTCCAGTTAACAGCAAACGGTAAACCGAAAACTGTTAATCGGCTTTTACGGCAATACTTCTTCCGCTTCGACCTTTTCAGGCTTGATGAAGTCTTCACGCGATACGCCCAGCCACATCAGGATTGGGCTGGCGACCAGCACTGAAGAATAGATACTGAACAGTATCCCGATCGTTAGTGCCATTGCGAAATAATGCAGCGTCTCACCGCCCAGGAACAACATTGCGCCCACCATCATCTGGGTACAACCGTGGGTGATAATGGTGCGCGACATGGTGCGTGTGATTGCGTTGTCGATGATTTCGGTGACATCAGCCTTGCGCATCTTGCGGAAATTTTCACGGATACGGTCAAAAACCACCACCGACTCGTTCACCGAGTACCCCAGCACCGCCAATACCGCCGCCAGTACCGATAAGGAAAATTCCCATTGGAAGAAGGCGAAAAAGCCCAAAATGATTACCACGTCATGCAAGTTGGCGATGATTGCAGACAGGCCGAACTTCCATTCGAAGCGTATCCACAGATATCCGACTATGCCCAAAGATACCAGCAACAATGCCATCGCGCCGTTCTCAATCAGATCTTTGCCCACCTGAGGACCGACAAACTCGACGCGGCGCATTTCCACACTGGCATCCTGTTGATGCAAAGTCGCCATCACCTGCTCGGAGAGTTTCGCACCGGCAACGTTCTGTTTCAAAGGAATCTGAATCAGCACATCGTGGCTGGAACCGAAATTCTGCACCAGCACATCCGGCAGACTGGCCGTGGCCAGTTGTTCGCGAACTTTGGAAAGATCGGCAGGCTGCGCGTAATGCACCTCCATTACCGTACCGCCGGTGAAGTCCACGCCGAAATTCAAGCCCCTGGTGGCGAGAAAAAATACCGCAAACAGGAACGTCACCAGCGAGATTGACGTGGTGTAACGTCCATAACTCATGAACGGGATATCGCGTTTAATCTTGAAAAATTCCATATTTATTTCCTCTGCCCCTCGCACTTGGCGAGAGGATTGTTAACCGATAGCGACGTTAGACAGACGAGCACGGCGTCCATAAACCAGATTCACAATGCCGCGTGACACCAGCACCGAACTGAACATGGAAGTCAGAATACCCAGACATAACACCACCGCAAAACCCTTGATCGGACCGGAACCAAACAGGAACAGCGCGATACCGGCGATCAGATTGGTGATATTCGAATCCACGATGGTGGCGAAGGCATTTTCATAACCGGCATTGATGGCCGCCTGCGGCGAAACCCCGTTACGCAACTCCTCGCGAATACGCTCATTAATCAATACGTTAGAGTCAATCGCCATACCAAGAGTCAGCGCAATACCGGCCATACCCGGCAGCGTTAAGGTTGCCTGCAGCATGGATAACAATGCGATCAGCAACAGCAGGTTCGCCGCCAGCGCCAGCACGGAGATCGTGCCGAACATGAGGTAATAAGCCACCATGAATACCGCGATCAGCTTGAAACCGATCTTGGTGGAATTAAAACCGCGCGCAATATTGTCAGCTCCCAGACTGGGGCCAACGGTGCGTTCTTCAACGATTTCCATCGGGGCTGCCAGCGCACCTGCACGCAACAGCAGCGCGGTATCCTGCGCCTCTTCTGTCGTCATCTTGCCGCTGATCTGTACCCGGCCGCCGCCTATTTCTTCGCGGATGACTGGCGCCGTAACGATTTCGCCCCGGCCCTTTTCGAACAGGATGATCGCCATGCGCTTACCGACATTCTCACGGGTCGCATCCTTGAATTTACGCGCGCCCACACCGTCCAGATTGATGTGTACGGCAGCTTCATTGGAACGATTATCAAAACCGGGCTGTGCGTCATTGATACGTTCGCCGGTCAGCATCACCTGCTTCTTTACCAGCAAGGTATTACCTTCACGATCCTTGAACATCTCGGTGCCAAACGGAGCAACTCCGCCTGCCGCGATCTGATGCTCGTCATCCACCATGCGAACTTCCAGTGTCGCGGTGCGCCCCAGAATATCCTTGGCACGCGCCGTATCCTGCACACCTGGCAACTGCACCACCACGCGATCGACGCCCTGCTGTTGAATCACCGGCTCTGCCACACCCAGTTCATTGACCCGGTTGCGCAGCGTCAACAGATTTTGCTGCACCGCCGATTCCTGAATGCGGTGTTCGGCTTCCGGCTTCAAGGTAGCTTGCAACATGAATTCGCCGCCCAGCTCTTTTTCGGTCAGCGCATAATCTGCGAAACGCTGTTTGAGCTGTGTCTCGCCCTTGGTTCGAGCAGCGGTGTCGCGGAATTTCACCAGCAAGGTATTACCCTCACGACTCACGCCGGAGTAGGCGACATTTTCTTCACGCAATGCACTGCGAATATCGCCTGTAGCCGCGTCCAGCGCCTTGTCCAGTGCCGCTTTCATGTCCACTTGCAACAAAAAATGCACACCGCCACGCAAGTCCAGCCCCAGATACATAGGCAACGCATGCAAACTGGTCAACCACTGAGGTGAACGCGGCAGCAAATTGAGCGCCACCACATAGTCTTCGCCCAACTGCGCTTTAAGCAGATCCTTCGCCTTGAGTTGCAAATCCGTATCGGCAAAACGAGCTTTGATGCTGGTGCCATCTAACGCGACCATTTCAGCGTTCAGGTTGGCAGCCTTAAGCGCTGACTCAACGCGTCCAAGCAAGGCGATATCCGCTTTCATGCTGGCTCGCAACGGCAAAATTTGCACGGCTGGCGATTCACCAAAGAAATTCGGCAAGGTATAAATCAGGCCGGCCAGCAACACGGCCAGAATCAGCAGATATTTCCACAGTGGATAACGGTTCATAACGACCTCTAAAATGATGCGCGAAACACAACTCGTATTTAACTTGAAAAAAACAGTTGTCCACGAAAGTCACGAAAAAACACGAAAATATTTAATACGACTGTAAATTTCAAATTATCGCCTGAAGGTGATTTAACACACAACGATAAGATTTTGATTTATTTCGTGATTTTAGTGTTTTTCGTGGATATTAAAGTCTTTTAAAACGCTTCTTACTTAATGGCTTTGATGGTGCCCTTGGGCAATACGGCCTGAATCGCGGTCTTTTGCACGGTCACTTCCAGATTTTCAGCCAGCTCCACACCAACATACTGCTCAAAAACCTTGGTTACGCGGCCCAGTTCACCGCCCACCGTCACCACTTCATCACCGCGCTGCAAGGCTTCGACCATCGCCTTATGCTCTTTGGCACGCGTCTGTTGCGGACGTAAAACCAGGAAATAAAATACTGCGACCAGTGCGATCAATGGCAAATATTCCATAAAACCGCCCTGTGCCGATCCGGCTGCTGCTTGTGCATATGCATTGCTGATAAACATTATTCTTGCTCCAGGAATCAATCAAAAGGCGCGCATTCTAGCACGAAGCCTGTTACGGCTTCATGTCTGCGCATTTACCAGCCCGGCACGGCGTTCTGCGAAGCGTTCGGCAAATTCTGCAAACGCATCCGCCTCTATCGCCGCGCGTATCTCGCCCATCAACTGCTGGTAGTAGTGCAGATTGTGTATCGTGTTGAGTCTTGCACTGAGTATTTCCTTCAGGCGATACAGGTGATGCAGATAGGCGCGGCTGAAATTTTGGCAGGTGTAACAACTGCATTCCTCATCAAGCGGACGCGTATCCAGACGATACTGCGCATTCTTGATCTTGATGTCGCCGTTCTTCGTAAACAACATACCGTTGCGCGCATTGCGGGTCGGCATCACGCAGTCGAACATATCGATACCCTGAGCCACCGAGGCCACCAGATCTTCCGGCGTGCCCACACCCATCAGGTAACGCGGCTTGTTTTGCGGCAACTTCGGTGCGGTGTGCTCAAGAATGCGCCGCATATCTTCCTTGGGCTCACCCACCGACAACCCGCCGATGGCATAGCCGTCAAAGCCAATACTGGTCAATTCGGCTAGCGATTCATCGCGTAGCGCTTCATACATACCGCCCTGCACAATACCGAACAGCGCGTTCGGGTTCCCCTCATGCGCAGCTTTGGAACGCGCAGCCCAACGCAACGACAAGCGCATCGAATCGGCCGCCTCGCGCTCGGTTGCAGGATAGGGTGTGCATTCGTCAAAAATCATCACGATATCGGAATTAAGCACACGCTGGATACGCATGGACTCTTCAGGTGTTAAAAACATCTTGTCGCCATTTACCGGAGACTGGAACTTCACGCCTTCTTCGGTAATTTTACGCAACGCACCCAGACTAAACACCTGAAAACCGCCGGAATCGGTGAGAATCGGACCATCCCAGCCCATAAAGCCATGCAGGCCGCCGTGCGCCTCGATGACTTCCAGCCCAGGGCGCAACCAGAGGTGAAAGGTATTACCCAGTACGATATGTGCGCCAATCTCGTGCAACTCAAGCGGACTCATCGCCTTCACCGTGCCGTAGGTGCCGACCGGCATGAACGCGGGGGTTTGTACCGTGCCGTGCGCCAGCGTCAATTGCCCGCGCCGCGCCAACCCGGAAGTCTTAAATAAATCAAATTTCATTGTTTTTCCTAACCTTTAAATACTTTTTTCAATCCACAGATTACGCAGATTTCCACAGATAAACAACGAATTATCCAGCCTATCCCTATGCTCATCGAAACACTGCTCGACTATTTGAATAATCGGCGTGAATCTGCGTAATCTGCGGAAAATATGCTTTGTTGTTAATTTTTTCTTTCAATCAGCATCGCATCGCCATAGCTGAAGAAGCGATATTCATGCTCGACCGCGTGACGATAGGCTGCACGAATCTCAGCCATACCGCCAAACGCGCTTACCAGCATCAGCAGCGTAGACTTGGGCAGATGGAAATTAGTCAGCAGCACATCCACCACGCGAAATTGATAGCCCGGCGTGATAAAAATCCGTGTCTCGCCAGTTCCCGCATGCAATTCCCCCTGCTGCGCCGCACTTTCCAGCGCGCGCAGACTGGTGGTTCCCACCGCGATCACCCGAGCACCGGAAGCATGCGCCTGCGCGATGGCATCCACCGTTGCCTGCGGGATTTCATAACACTCGCTATGCATGGCATGTTCAGACAGGAATTCCGCACGCACCGGTTGAAATGTGCCCGCACCGACATGCAGAGTCACGTAAGCGATCTGCACCCCCTTATCCCGTAGCGCCTGCAGCATCGCATCATCAAAGTGCAGCCCTGCGGTCGGCGCCGCCACGGCCCCCGCCTCACGTGCAAACACCGTCTGGTAACGCGCCTCGTCTTCGTCTTCTGCCGCATGCGTAATATAGGGCGGCAAAGGTAAGCGCCCGAAACGTTCCAGCAATTCCAGCACAGGCTCTTCAGAGCAGAAGCGCAAATGGAAGAACTCACCCTGGCGGCCCAACACCTCAACGCTTAAGCCCGTGCCCGCAAGATCGCAAGGGTCTTCGCCTGAAAACATAGTCGCGCTATGCGCTTGTTGTTTTGAGCGATGGGGTACGCCCGGGGTGTCCCCGCCGCTATGCGGCGACCCTTCCGTCGCCAGCAACAAATAACTGCCCGCGACAGGCGATTTGCTGGCGCGAACCTGAGCCAGCACTTCATGCGCGTTCAATACGCGTTCCACCAGCACTTCAATCTTTCCGCCACTGCGTTTGCTGCCGAATAAACGCGCCTTGATTACGCGCGTATCGTTCAGCACCAGCACATCACCCGGGTTAACCTTCTGTAAAATATCGGAAAACTGACTGTCTTCCAGCCCACTGCCCTTTACACACAACAACCGGCTGGCACCGCGCAGTGACGGCGGATGCTGCGCAATCAACCAATCGGGCAGGGCAAAATCAAATTCATCGGTACGCATTAACTACCAGCCATTTTCACAAAGGTGAGATTGTAGTTGATCTGGGAAACAGTTTCATGGATAATGCGCACCTCTTAGCCGGGGTGATGGAACTGGTAGACGTGCCGGACTCAAAATCCGGTGCCTGAAAGGGCGTGGGGGTTCGATTCCCCCCCCCGGCACCAAAATTAAAAAGCCACTATATTTAGTGGCTTTTTTCTTGCCTAGCACAATAAAAAACGCTATGAAATCAATCACTTATTTTTTATAAAGGCAATAGACATGAGAAGCCAGAACACTTCAATGCACCAATAGCCTGGAGCTGCACTGTCAACCGATCAAATAAACAGCACGTTGTATGTCTCGACACAGGTGTGTCGGCAAAAGCCTAACGTATTGTTAATCAACTGAAATCGGAGTTCACAATGAGCAAACTGTTATCTGTATTGATCGCTGCTGTATTCGCTGCTGTTTCTTTCTCCGCTGTTGCTGCTGACGCCGCTCCTGCCAAAGAATCGGCCATGACTGCCGCACCCGCCAAAGCTGAAAGCAAGGCCGAAGAGAAAAAAGAAACCAAAGCTGAAGAAAAAAAGGAAGCCGCAACAAAGAAGCCAGCGAAAAAACACAAGAAGGCAGCAGCCAAACCTGACGCAGCAGCTACACCAACCACCGTCAAGTAATAAGCACATCACTTCACTAGAGGGCGGGGGCTTACCCTGCCCTTTTTATTTTTGCAGTTATTTAAGTGATACCATTCACCGACTTGTAACACCATACACATTGAAATGATCTGGAAACCAAACGTTACTGTAGCCGCCGTCATCGAACGCGAAGGGCGATTCCTGCTGGTCGAAGAGGAAACCTCGCAAGGTCTGCGCCTCAATCAGCCTGCCGGACACTGGGAACCGAATGAAACCCTGCCCGCTGCAACAATACGCGAAACACTGGAAGAATCCGCCTACGATTTCGATCCGCAATATCTGATCGGCATCTACCACTGGCATGCCAAAGAATCCAACACCACCTATCTGCGTTTTGCGTTTGGCGGGGTCATCACCGGCCACCATCCCGAACTCAAACTGGACAAAGGCATCGTACGCGCGGTTTGGCTGACGCCGGATGAAATCCGTACCAGCCAGGAACGCCACCGCAGCCCGCTGATCTTGCGCTGCATGGAAGATCACCTGGCGTGCAAACGTTACCCGCTCGACCTGCTGGTGCATTATGAATAACCCCTCCCCCTATCTAACTTTCCCCCGCAAGCGGGAGAAAGGACAAACGTGAAAAGCATCTCCAAACCCCGTGTGGTCGTCGGCATGTCCGGCGGCGTGGATTCCTCCGTCACCGCACTGCTGCTCAAGCAGCAAGGTTATGACGTGATCGGTCTGTTCATGAAGAACTGGGAAGATGACGACAATAGCGAATATTGCTCATCACGCCAGGATTTGCTCGACGCCGTATCGGTCGCCGACACGATAGGCATTCCGATCGAGGCGGTGAATTTCGCCAAGGAGTACAAGGATCGCGTGTTCAGCTCTTTCCTGCACGAATATCAGGCCGGACGCACGCCTAATCCCGACATTCTGTGTAACGCCGAAATCAAGTTCAAAGCATTTCTCGATCATGCCATTCAACTTGGCGCAGACACCATCGCCACCGGGCACTATGCACAGGTGCGGGAAGTGGATGGATTGTTCCAGTTGCTCAAAGCCACCGACAGCAGCAAGGATCAGAGCTACTTTCTGCATCGCCTGAATCAGGCGCAATTGAGCAAAGCCATGTTTCCGCTGGGCAAGTTACTCAAATCCGAAATACGGGTGATTGCCGAACAGCACGGCTTATGCAACTTTGCCAAGAAGGACAGCACCGGCATCTGCTTCATCGGCGAGCGTCCGTTCCGCGAATTTTTAAGCGGCTACCTGCCCACCCAACCCGGCGAGATGCGCACCCCCGATGGCAGACTGGTCGGTCGTCATATCGGACTGTCGTTCTACACCTTGGGCCAGCGGCAAGGTTTAGGCATAGGCGGCGTCAAGGAACAAGGAAATCGCAAACAACAGACCGTAAACAGTCAACCGGGAACCGGAAACTCGGGTCTTCATGAGCCGTGGTTCGTCGCAGGCAAAGACATGGCAAACAACCGCCTGATTGTGGTGCAAGGCCATGACCATCCGGCGCTACTGAGCTCCAAGCTTTCCGCGCTTGATGCGCACTGGATCAGCGGCACCGCACCCGACATCAATCATCCCTATGCTGCCAAGACCCGTTATCGTCAGGCGGATGCGCCTTGCCAGATCACGCAACTATCCGGCGACCAATGCGCTATTTCTTTCGACCAGCCGCAATGGGCCGTCACGCCGGGTCAGTCGGTGGTGATGTACGACGGTGAAATTTGCCTGGGCGGCGCGATCATCGAAGCAGGAATTTAGTTTTTTATCTTCAGGGCGTATTGCATACGCCCATATGCCGGCGGAAAACCGAAAGTCTGGCGGGGCCGCCCCGATAACGCCAGTTAAATCACATTAACAAGAGCCGGGCTGAATCGCGTAAAATGCGCGTTTTACGATTCAAGGCACTGCCATGACCACACTTACCAAACTCACCGCACTTTCCCCGCTGGACGGACGTTATCATGGCAAAGTTGACGCTTTGCGCGGCTATTTCAGCGAATTCGGCCTGATCCGCTTCCGGGTGCAGATCGAAATCGAATGGCTCAAGGCCTTGGCAGCCCAGGCTGATATTCCGGAAGTCGGCCCGTTCCAGGCCGCAACCATTGCACAACTGGACGCACTCAATGCGAATTTCTCTGAAGCCGATGCCGCTGCGATCAAAAACATAGAAAAAACCACCAACCACGATGTGAAAGCCATCGAATACTGGTTACGCGATCAACTTTCCGGCAACCCGGAAACCGCTAAAGTATTGGAGTTCATCCACTTCGCCTGCACATCCGAAGACATCAACAACCTCTCTCATGCGCTAATGCTGAAGAACGGCCGCGATGCGGTGATGCTGCCTGCGTTGCAACAAATTGTTGCACGACTGACAGACCTGGCGCACCAACTTGCCGATCTGCCGATGCTGTGCCGTACCCACGGCCAAACCGCCACACCGAGTACACTGGGCAAAGAAATGGCCAATGTGGTGTATCGCCTGCAGCGCGCCACGCAGCGTCTGGAAGCCGTGGAAATCCTCGGCAAGATCAACGGCGCGGTCGGCAATTACAACGCACACCTGTCCGCCTATCCAAACGTAGACTGGGAAGCCTTCGCCCAGAACTTTGTGACTGCGCGCGGCATCACCTTCAACCCCTACACCATCCAGATCGAACCCCATGATTACATGGCAGAATTATTCGATGCGTTCGCGCGCGTCAATACCATCCTGATCGATCTGAACCGCGATATCTGGGGCTATATCTCGCTGGGATTTTTCAAGCAAAAAGTCATCAAGGGCGAGGTTGGCTCTTCCACCATGCCGCACAAAGTTAACCCGATCGACTTTGAAAACTCGGAAGGCAATCTGGGTATGGCCAATGCGCTGTTGCGCCATTTGTCCGAAAAGTTGCCGATTTCGCGCTGGCAGCGCGATCTGACCGATTCCACCGTGTTGCGCAACATGGGCGTGGCATTGGGCTACACCCTGTTAGCTTACGAATCCTGCCTGAAAGGCCTGAACAAGCTGGAGGTCAATGCACCGCGCGTAGCGGCAGATCTTGATGCAAGCTGGGAAGTCATGGCAGAACCTATCCAGACCGTGATGCGCCGCTATAACATCGAAAACGCCTACGACAAGCTGAAAGAGCTGACGCGCGGTCAGAGCGGCATCAACCGCGATTCACTGCGAGTCTTCATCGAAACGCTACAAATCCCTGAAGATGAAAAACAGCGTTTGTTGCAACTCTCGCCGGACACCTATATCGGCAAGGCAGCGGAACTGGCTAAACGGATATAAGCCGGAAAACAGTTTTCCGCATAAGTAGTGGCTTAGATGCAGTTTTGTTGCGTCTTATTAGCAGTGGCTTAGGCGCGGCCTTATACACCTTAGTCCACTGTTTAGTTGCTCCATCAGTCCAATACTTAGCAGTTTCATCAGATTAAATGGATTAATACTGATTAATCATATAGTTATGATTTATTTGCAATTCACCTGTTGGGTGTCATGCAAAAGAAAGACCGGCCTATTTAAATCTGTGGAAATCTGCGGATTGAATCGTTGTTTCAAATTCAAAGCAGTCCACGCTCCGCGAATGACAGCGTCCGTCCTGCGGCCACCACAAAGTGGTCCAGCACGGTTACGTCGACCAGCGCCAGCGCCTGCTTCAGGGCACTGGTCAGCAACTGATCCGCTCCGCTTGGCTCAGTAACGCCGGACGGGTGGTTGTGCGCCAATATCACCGCAGCCGCATTGTGTGCCAGCGCGCGTTTGACCACTTCGCGCGGGTAAACACTGGTCTGGCTGAGCGTACCGTGAAACAACTCTTCCGTGGCAATCACCCGATGTTGAGTGTCGAGAAACAACACCATAAAAACTTCCTGAGACCTGCCAGCCAATTGCAATTGCAGGTAGTCACGCACTGCGCGCGGCGAATTGAGCGTATCGCCATGCTGCAATTCCTCCTGCAAGGCGCGTCGCGACATTTCCAGCACCGCTTGCAATTGCACAAACTTGGCAGCACCCATACCCTTTACCTTACAAAAATCCTCCCGACCGGCTGCGAATAGCAGGGTAAGGCTGCCATATTTTGTAAGTAACTCACGCGCCAGATCCACTGCACTCTTGCCCTTCATGCCGGTGCGCAGAAAAATCGCCAGCAATTCGGCATCGGATAGTGCCGCAGCCCCGCGCGCTAAAAGCTTCTCGCGCGGACGTTCTCCCTCGGGCCAATCGACAATACTCACGCGCCACCTCCCGTATTAGCAAGAAAGACATCTGTATAAAAACACAGCTGATTCTGACAGGATTTTTACCTGACTAAAATAGCTTGTTGCAGATTGCTGCGCACTCCCCTATGCTAGCCGGCTCTTTTAAATTCTTTTGCTGCAACGTGCTCAATTTTATCCGTTTCATACTACTTATTCTGATTATGCTTACAGCTGGCTGCGCCAGCACACCGGAGCAAACCGCACCGCTACCCACAGCAGAGCCACCAAGCAAAATCACAGCGCCGCGCACAAAGCCGGCAGCGCCCATTATTCCTGCAACGCCAAAAGCACCCGGCAAGCCGCCTGTCGTCGCAGCTACCCCCACAAACCTTGCAGCATCAGAGCAACAAGTTCACGAACTCGTTTTAAAACTCCTGCCCGGCCGTCTCAAGGACAAGGAAGGTTGGGCGTTTGATTTACAAACGGCATTCAAGGCGCTGCAAATCCAGCCCGTAGCCGCTAACTTCTGCGCCACGATCGCCGTCATCGAGCAGGAATCCAGCTTCCAGGCCGATCCGGTTGTCCCGGGACTGCCCGCCATCATCCGGCGTGAAATTGAACAACGGCGCGAAAAATACAGCATCCCACAAACTGTCATTGACTGGATGTTGACCACAAACTCACGCGACGGTCGCAGTTTCAATCAACGCATCAATGCGCTCAAGACTGAAAAAGAACTCAGCGACCTGATCGAAGAACTCATCGACCGGGTTCCGGCAGGCAAAGATCTGTTCCCCAACTACAACCCGGTACACACAGGTGGCCCGATGCAGGTCAGCGTCGATTTTGCCGAGAGCCATGTTCGTGCGCGCCCCTACCCTTACACCGTCAACGGCAACCTGCGCAATGAGGTATTCAGCCGTCGCGGTGGCGTTTATTTTGGCAGCGCCATTCTGCTTGACTACCCGGCGCCTTACAGCGACATGCTTTACCGTTTTGCCGACTTTAACGCAGGCCGCTACAGCAGTCGTAACGCCGCATTCCAGCAAGCCCTGTCGCGCCTGAGCGGCAGAGCACTCTTGTCGGACGGCGATCTGCTACGCTACAAAAACGGCAACATTGCCCCGGAGGCCAGCGCTACGCTGAATGCCCTGCGTGCTATAAACCAAACACTGCAAATGAGCGAGGCCGAGATACAGCGTGATTTGCGCCTTGAAAAACTCTCGACTTTCAGCAAATCCCCCCTGTATAACCACCTGTTTATGCTGGCCGACAGGACAGGAACTCAGCCACGTGTCGTCATGCCGCAAATCGACCTTAAAAGCCCGAAAATTAAACGAAAACTCACCACCGAGTGGTTTGCCAATCGGGTTAACGGCCGTTATGCAAATTGCCTGCAGCAGAAAGGCTCGGTCAATGCGGACACAAAACCAATTAGCCGTTAGTAGTGGTTCAGATGCATTTCTTGTAAGATGCGCAGCATGATGAAATCAGAACGTTCAATTGTGCTCGGCATCACCGGCGGAATCGCGGCTTACAAGTCAGCCGAGCTATTGCGCCTGCTAATGAAGCAAGGCTATGCCGTGCAAGTCGCGATGACCGAGGCTGCATGCCATTTCATTACGCCAACCACCCTGCAGGGCTTGTCTGGCAAGCCAGTGTACAGCGACCAGTGGGATGCGCGCATACCGAACAGCATGGCCCACATCAACCTGAGCCGCGATGCCGATGCGATTGTGATCGCCCCGGCAAGCGCCGATTTTATTGCCAAGCTATCCCATGGCATGGCTGATGATTTGCTATCCACCTTGTGCCTGGCGCGCAACTGTCCGCTGCTGGTCGCACCGGCAATGAACCGGGAGATGTGGCTGAACCCGGCCGTGCAACGCAACATTGCGCAACTGATTGCCGATGGTGTGCAGGTACTGGGACCGGCAAGCGGCATGCAGGCCTGCGGCGAAGAAGGTATGGGGAGAATGCTGGAGCCGGAACAACTGACTGAACACATCGCCGCTGCATTCCAGCCCAAGCTGCTTGCAGGCAAAAAAATTCTGATGACCGCAGGGCCCACCTACGAGGCGATTGATGCGGTGCGTGGCATTACCAATCGCAGCTCCGGCAAGATGGGCTATGCCATCGCACAAGCGGCACAGGAAATGGGTGCCGAGGTGACGCTGGTATCGGGCCCGACCGCACTTGCAACACCTCTGCAAGCCCTGCGGATCGAGGTGAAAAGCGCCGCGCAAATGTTTGACGCAGTAAAGCGTAACGTTGCAGCTTGCGATATTTTTATTGCCGTTGCGGCCGTGGCCGATTATCGTGTTGCTCAGGAGAGCGCCCAGAAAATCAAGAAAAGCGACGCCCATCTCACCCTGGAACTCGTACCCAATCCGGACATTCTGGCTTATGTTGCAGCACTTGCAAATCCGCCGTATTGCGTAGGTTTCGCCGCCGAGAGCGAGAATCTGGTCGAATATGCCGAACAAAAACGGCTGGACAAAAGATTACCGCTGCTGGTGGGAAATATCGCACAACAGGCGATAGGCAGCGACGACAACGAACTGATGCTATTTGATGACCACGGCATTCATACCCTGCCGCGCGCCGACAAGCTCACACTGGCAAGACAATTGATGCAACATATTGCGCAACGTTATGAAGGAATACTGATATGAAACAGCCTAATGTAGACGTCAAGATTTTGGACCCTCGCTTGCATGAGAACATGCCGGCTTACGCGACCGGAGGCTCGGCGGGCATAGACCTGCGTGCGTGCATCGAACACAACCTGGTAATTCAACCCAAACAGTGCGAACTGATCCCCAGCGGCATCGCAATCCATCTGGCCAACCCGGGTTATGCCGCCATGATATTGCCCCGCTCAGGTCTGGGACACAAGCACGGAATTGTGCTGGGCAACCTGGTCGGCCTGATTGATTCGGACTACCAGGGTCAGATTTTCGTCTCCTTATGGAACCGCAGCCAGATTCCCTTCACGCTGATGCCGATGGAACGCATGGCACAACTGGTCATCGTGCCCGTCATGCAGGCCAAGTTTAACATCGTCGAAGAATTCCCCCTGAGCGAGCGTGGCACCGGCGGATTTGGCAGCACCGGAAAACACTAAAAGCCAATGGATAATTGACAATGGACAATTGATAACTATCAGTTGAAGTTAGCAATAAAAAACCCGCCAAAGCGGGTTTTTTATTAACTTCAAACCGAAAACGGGTAACTGAAAACCGTTTTAGTGCTCCAGATTCAGTTCAATCTCGGTGTTATCGCCACGGCGCACCGACACTTTTTCGGTAACCATATTGTAGCCAGCCAGCTTCACGCTGATGGCATGGATGCCGGGTTCCATTTCCAGACGCAGCGGCGACATTCCGTAATACACGCCATCCAGATATACCTTGGCGCGCGGCGGATTGGTATTCACCAACAACAAGCCGTTCGCTTCACTGGCATGAGGACGGTAAGTCGATGCCGGAACTTCAGCACCGGGTTGTACGCCATAATTCGACACCGCAGCAGGGGCAACCGGCGCAGTCTTAGGCAAGGAAGGCGCGACATAAACCGTCACACCTGGAATCGGCTTGGTACCCGGCGTCAGATTAAACAATTCAGGATGCGATGCCATCAGCGAAGCACTGATCGCCTCTACGGCCTTGGTGCTGGCAATCCGCAATTCCTTGTTCAGATAGGCCATAACGTCGTCTTTGCTGTTACCGCTGACACCCGCAAACCGGTCATTCTTCTCGGTCACGAGACCTGACCACACGACTTTTCCGGTGGAGACATCCTTGAGCGTCGTTTCAATCACAATGACAATGCTATCGCGCTCCTTGACGTTCAGGGTCAGTTCCTTCACCACGCCCGAGACTTCAAACACCGCGTTAGCAGCACTGCTGCCTTCCATTACCTGATAACCTTCAGAATCGAAACGCTTCTTGATGGCACCGGTCGCAAGAACCGCAACATCCTCATCCATCAACAACTCATTCCCGCTAAGCCCGCTAACCCGTGCAGTCAGCTGCCCGAGATAGCGCGGATTGGTGACCTTGCGCTGATCGACATAATTATTAACTCTCAAAGTCGCAGCATATTTGAGACCTGTACTGCCAACAGGAGCAACCGTCTTGCCAGCCTCAAGCGTACCACTGCCGCCACCTACCCAGCTACCAACCGTCTCTTTGGCATCATTGATGGTGGAACATCCGGCAACAGCCGACAACAAAACAAGCAGCGCAACACGTTGCGATAATGAACTCATTAAACTTTACCTCAGGATTTTTTAATGCAATCAAGCACGTGGAATAACGGCTTCGATTTCTGCAAAAGTACGTGCCAATTCGAAGCTCTGCACTTGAGCGCCTAATTGACGTGCAATTTGAGTGATGGAAAACAAACCGCACACCGTCTGCCGGCCATCGGCGCCTTCACTCACCACCAGCGCGTGCTGCCTGTTGGATTTCTTCAGGCTGGCGACGATGCCACCTACCTTGGCATGTTGTACATCTTCAATTTTCAAAGCACTCAACTCACGCTGCGTGCTCATGATATCGCGCACCATGATGTCAGCATGGGTTCCACCCATATTCTGCAAGAAGCGCATCGGCTTTTCGCCTAACACATCTGATGCCGTCAACAAACCGGCAACCTGTTCGTTATCATCCAGCACCAGCAACATACGCACGCCGTAACGGATCATCTTGGCATTAGCCCTGTCCATTGATGTCTTGGCGCGCACGCTGACCACTGAAACGCGGTTCAAGTCCGTCATCACATTCAAAGCCGGATCGCTCAGTTTGACTCGTTCAGGAAAAACCTGCACCGGACGCACGAAAGACGAACCTGTTTTCAACGGAATTGATTGCAGTTCGGTATATTCTTTAATCATGTTTGCGCTCCTAAAAATTCACAAAAAACCTCTATGCACGTACCAAATCATGCGGGTTTGGCGAACACAGACACCTGTTCCTGGGCTCCGGGAGATAGCGGACTAACTCATTCAGCGCCTTGGTATAAACTTCACGCTTGAATTCGATTACCGCATGAATATCCAGCCAGTAATCATTCCAGCGCCATGCATCAAACTCGGGATGCGCGCATGCACGCAAACAGACATCACAATCACGTCCAACTAAACGCAACAAAAACCAAATCTGCTTCTGCCCGCGATAACCGCCACGCGATTCCCGCTTACTCCAGCTCTGTGGCACTTCGTAGCGCATCCATTCACGGGTACGCCCCAGTATTTCCACATGTTCGGGCATCAGACCGACTTCTTCATACAACTCGCGATACATTGCCTGCTCGGGATTTTCCCCATGCTGTATGCCACCTTGCGGGAACTGCCAGGCATGTTGCCGTATCCGTTTTCCCCAGAATACTTGATTTTTGTCATTCGTGATAATGATGCCGACATTCGGGCGGTAGCCGTCTCGGTCTATCATTTGTCACTCTATCAGGTTAATTTCAATATGCGGATTCTTTCACATTTCACCTTTATTGAAAAGCGAATATGCGCCATACACTTAATAGTCTTGGCAATTTCAAACAATGCCTGAAGGAAAAGCTGACAGGAGGGAATGCGCAGCCTGCTCATTCGCTGTAAAATCGGATCCTGCCAACTTTTATCGTACGACATCATGCGCGTCTCACAATTTTTCATCTCCACCCTTAAAGAAGCCCCATCCGAAGCGGAGCTTCCCAGTCACATACTGATGATGCGTGCAGGCTACATCAAGAAGCTTGCCAGCGGCCTGTACACCTGGATGCCACTGGGACTGCGCGCCTTGCGCAAAGTTGAAGCCATTGTGCGTGAAGAGATGAATAACAGCGGCGCCATTGAATTGTTGATGCCCGCCGTGCAACCCGCCGAACTCTGGGATGAAACTGGGCGCTGGGAAGTGTTTGGTCCGCAGATGCTGAAAATAAAAGACCGGCACAACAATCAATTCTGCTTCGGCCCTACCCATGAAGAAGTGATTACCGATATCGCGCGCCGCGAAATCCGCAGCTATCGCCAGCTGCCGGTCAACTTTTACCAGATCCAGACCAAGTTCCGCGACGAAGTACGTCCGCGCTTCGGTGTGATGCGCGCACGCGAATTTTTGATGAAGGATGCTTATTCGTTCCACGCCGACTTCAATAGCCTGGAACAAACCTATGCCGTCATGTACGAGACCTACAGCCGCATTTTCACGCGTCTTGGGCTGAAGTTCCGCGCCGTGGCAGCAGATACCGGCGCTATCGGTGGCAGCGGTTCGCATGAATTTCACGTGCTTGCCGATTCCGGCGAAGATGCGCTGGCCTACTGCCCGACCTCAAATTACGCAGCCAACGTGGAACTGGCAGCAGCCATAACACCGGACACAGCGCGCAAGGCAGCCACCGAGACCATGCGCCGCGTGGACACACCCAAACAGACCACTTGTGAGCAGGTTGCAGAATTACTGGGAATCCCGCTGCAACGCACGGTAAAACTGCTGGCCTTGATAGCGGCAGGTCAACTGCACATTCTGCTGCTGCGCGGCGACCACAACCTTAACGAAATCAAGGCAGCAAAACTAGCGGGTCTGGCCGATTTCCGTTTTGCCAGAGAAGATGAAATCCGCGCGTTCTTCAATTGCCCCGCTGGCTTCTTGGGCCCCGTCGGCATAGACAGAACTCAGGTGCGCATAATTGCCGACTGCGCGGTGGCCACCATGAGCGATTTCGTGGTCGGTGCCAACGTCGCCAAATTCCATACTGCCGGCGTCAACTGGGGACGCGATTTGCCTGAACCCGATATGGTCGCCGACATCCGCAATGTGGTCACTGGCGACATTTCGCCGGACGGCAACGGTACGCTGGAAATATGCAGAGGCATCGAAGTCGGTCACATCTTCCAATTGCGCACCAAATATGCCGAGAGCATGAAGGCGACCTTCCTGGATGCACAGGGCAAATCGCAGATTCTGGAAATGGGCTGCTACGGCATCGGCGTGTCGCGCATCGTCGCCGCCGCCATCGAACAGAATTTTGACGAACGCGGCATTACCTTGCCGGCAGCGATGGCCCCATTCCAGGTCGCGCTCGTGCCGATCGGCATAAATAAGAGCGAAGCTGTGCGCGGCGCAGTCGAGCAACTGTACGCTAAATTAAAAACCGCCGGCATTGAAGTGTTGCTGGATGACCGCGACGAGCGCCCCGGCGTGATGTTTGCCGACATGGAACTGATCGGCATCCCGCATCGCATCGTCATCGGTGACCGTGGCTTGAAGGACGGTTTAATTGAATATCAGGGACGTCGTGATGCTGCTGCGCAATCAATCCCCTTGCAAAGCGCGCTGGAGTTCGTACAATCAAAACTATGATGAAAACAGGATTCATGCCGCAAGGGCATTCCCTCGAAACAACGGAGCTAAGACCGCAGGGGTCTTCCCACAAAACACGGTCGCGCTGTGCGCTCTTTGTTTTTGAATGAAAGCTCATGTTTCTGATCAATGACTGCAAGGGATTCATCACTTAGCAGGAATTGAGTGGTTTTATCAGTGAAGGATTGAGGAGCGAGGATTGAAAAACAAGGCAAGAGGATCAAAGAGCAAGGAGCGAGGAGCGAGTAAACCCCGCTGCTCCGTTTTTCGCTCGATCCTGAATCCTCGGTCCTCGATCCTGTTAGTGGCGCTGTTCGCCTCTAACGCATGGGCCGGTGCGCAAATCGACTCGCCCTTGTCGGCCAGTGTGCGTGCGGTATTGCAGCGCAGCGTGTCGGATCAGGCCGCACCCAAACGGGCCTTTGCCACACAGTATGAAGCGGATTCATGGCTGAACGAAATGTCGCGTCGACTGGAGAAACGCCTGCCGGACAAGAACTTCCGCACGGATTTTCTCAGTACCGTGCATTACGAATCCACCCGTGCAGGACTCGACCCGCAGCTGGTTTTAGGTTTGATCGAAGTGGAAAGCGGATTCAAGAAGTACGCCGTATCTTCAGCAGGTGCGCGTGGCTATATGCAGGTGATGCCGTTCTGGGTACGTGAAATCGGCACGACTGAACAAGACCTGTTTCATTTGCGTATCAACCTGCGCTACGGTTGCACAATATTGCGTCACTACCTGGATATAGAAAAAGGCGATCTGTATCGAGCACTGGGGCGTTACAACGGCAGTTTGGGTCGCCCCGAATATCCGAACATGGTACGTGCCGCCTGGCAGGGGCACTGGACATTACCAAGCCGCACCGTCAGCAACGGCTACGACACACCGGGGTAGGTTGGGCCCCGCCCGACATGGTGGGCATAGCCCACCCTACGCACTGGCAGCTTGCGAGTTGTATTGTGTATTCCTTATTTTCCTTGTTTGTTCTTGATGTAGGTCTCGACGGATTCCTGCGTCACCTCGCCCGCCTGAGAACTGACCAGTTCGCCAGCTGGACTATACAGGTAACTGGTAGGCAGCACGTCCAGCTCACCGATTTGCGCTGCAATCTTGCGGTTACCCAACACAACGGGATAATTGATGCCATGCTTTTTGGCAAAATCGGCAACCGCACGGCTTGAGCTGTAATCCATCGCGATACCGATCACCACCAGGTCTTTGCGAGATGCGTGCAGCGCACGCAACTCGGGAATTTCGGCAAGACAAGGCGGGCACCAGGTCGCCCAGAAATTCACCAATACCCACTTACCGCGATAATCTGACAAATGGTGTGATTTTCCTTGCAGGTCTTCCAGGGTAAAGTCCGCCGCCAGGCTGGCTAACGGCAGACATAACAGCAGGCAGCCGCGCAACATGAAATTAAACAAGGTATTAATGACCGTGCTGTTCAGGTTCGTCGCCAGCTGCGTCACTCTGGACGGTACCATGTTCAGCCGCGTGGCTGAGATACAGTGCCAGGGCGATCAGCGCAATACTGCCACCCAGATAGACCAGATCGAGAGGCGTTTCCAGCTTCATATGCAATGCCTCTTCGAACAGCGTGACGATCATGATCATCAGAATCACCTTGGCCAGGCGGCCTTTCAGATCATCCAGATTATTGATCACCAGAATCTTGCTGGAAGCCTTGCTGCCATGCGCCTGATCGATGTCGCTGATGAACAACTCATACAGTCCGAGTGAAAAAATCAGCATCACCGTCGCCAGCAGATAGCCATCCACCACTTCCACGATGTGTGACACCGTGCTGTCGTGCAGCGCCTTGCGCGCTTCTTCTGTCAGACTGGCATCGGCATAATGCAGCGCATGCTGCAACAGAAAAAACACATCCACTGTGGCCATGTAAAAAATCACAAAGCCCGCCACCAGACTGCCAATAACGGCGGCCAGAATGACAAAACGGCTATTCCACAGGGATCCTTCAAACAGTCCTTCAATAAATTTCATTTTGAGTTTACGGCAGTTAAAAACGAGGCGTATTAAAGCGCAAATAGCCGCATCGGGCAAGCATTAGCCGCCCATCCGGCATCGCACCAGACCGAAAGCAAGATTGACATTGCATAAAAATGGGGCATACGATGCGCCATGTCTTCACTCTATCTGGAATACTTCGGCTTAAGTTCGCCACCCTTTTCAATCACCCCCGACCCAGGATTTTTCTTTGAAGGGGGTGACAGGGGCATATTCAGCGCCGGATTGTTGCATGCTGCCTTGCAAAATGAGGGCATCGTGCTTGTGATCGGCGAAGTCGGCAGCGGCAAGACCCTGATGAGCCGCATGCTGCTCACGCAACTACCCGACAATGTCGATACCGTTTATCTGCCCAACCCTGCTTTTTCACGCGACGAAATTATCGACGTGATCGCCCGTGATCTGGGAATTTCCTGTCAGGACATGGGCCTTGAGGCACTCCAGCAGGAACTGATAAAACGCCATCAGCAGGGCCGTCATGTGGTCGTACTGATAGACGAGGCGCACGCCATGCCCGGCGAATCGATTGAAGAGGTCAGACGGCTCTCCAACCTGGAGACCGATGATCACAAACTGGTCCAGTTGATTCTTTGCGGCCAGCCTGAACTCGACACCCTGCTTGCCAAACCCTCGCTGCGTCAGGTACGTGACCGGGTGGTTTACCGGTTCATGCTGCGTAACTTGTCGCGCGATGACGCAAGCAGCTATCTGGATCACAGGCTGCGCGTCGCAGGATGGCGCGGCGGGCGCCTGTTTTCAGGATTTGCTGAGCGACTATTGCTGGCAGATGCCAAGGGACGAGCCCGACGCCTCAATCTGATTGCCGACAAATCACTGCTGGCGGCTTTCGCCGAAGGCCATCGTCAGGTCAATACACGCCATGTATGGCAGGCAATCAGAGATGCCGGTGCAAACTTCTCCTCTGCCGGGTTCAAACCGGGCTGGCAAACCGCTGCCGTCTGGTTATCGACCCTTGGCTTGACCTGCATCGCAGTCATCGGACTGTTCGGACTGTTCAATTAGTTACTCACTCCGCGTTCCGCATTCCAATATTATCTAGGCCGAATTGCATATGCATTTATACATATTGACCCTACCCTGACTAAGTGACAGACTGTAGTTCAGCCTGACAAAAACCAAACAGTTGCACTTGGGGGGAACTGGCAATGTACCGTGGTCTTAATAATAAAAAACAAGACAGGTTACTGCTCACGATAGCCGCGTTGTGTACCACGCTGGGCGCATGCACAAACCTCCCCAAGGCGATGACGCCCTCAGATAAACACATCGCATTACCTCAAGCCACCACACCCGGATCAATTCCGCCACTCAGTGAGACGGCTCCGCTGCCACCGCCGCCCAAAGCCACCCGTGCCGCCGAGCGCTACAGCATCGTAGTCAACAACGTGCTGGCGCAGGAAATATTGTTTGCGCTGGCGCGTGATGCAAAACTCAACATCGAGATCCACCCCGGCATCACAGGAACGGTGACGATGAATCTGCTGGACCGCACCCTGCCGGAAATTCTGGATGCCATCGCCAGACAGGTGGACATGCGCTATGAGCTCAATGGCAGCAACCTCGCCATCATGCAGGACAGCCCTTATCTCAAAAGCTACCAGATTGAATATCCCAACGTGGCGCGCGATGCCAAAAACAGCATCAACATGTCCACCAGCATTGCAGTCATCGGCCAAGGACAAGGCGGCGGAGGGGGTAGCAATGGCTCCAACTCCAGCATCGACAATATTTCCAACAACCAGTTTTGGGAAACATTGACCGAGAACATCAAGGATTTATTGCGTGAAACCGACAAGAAGCTGCCTGAAGGTGTAAACGAGACCGAACAGCCTGTCGCGCCACAGACCAACACGGTTGCGACCAACTTAAGCTCAAAACCTGGCGCGGTAGCCGCCCTGCCCGCCCAGATTCAAAGCCAGAACACCATCAAAGCTCGTCGCGTGACCTATCGCGAAGCCGCCTATGTGATTGCCAACCCTGAAACCGGCATCATCAGTGTGCGAGCCAACGCGCGCCAGCATGCCGCTGTGCGTGAATTCATCGACAAGGTGATGAACAACGCGCGCCGCCAGGTGCTGATCGAAGCCACCATCGTCGAAGTTTCGTTGTCCGACCAATATCAGCAAGGCATAGACTGGTCGCTGCTGCGCACGCTCGGCCTGAGTCTTACTCAGGTATCCCCTGCGGGAGCCCTGGCCACGATGGGTACCATCAGTTACACCAACCCGGGCCGGGGCGGCATGTTTAACCTGAGCGGCTCAATCAAATTGCTCGAAAACTTCGGCAAATTGCACGTGCTGTCCAGCCCCAAACTGTCGGTACTCAACAACCAGACCGGCCTGGTTAAAGTGGTGGATGAAACGGTCTATTTCACCGTTACGGTGACACAAGGAACGATCAACCCGACGACAGGCCTGCCAACCACACTGCCGACCTATTCCACCACCGTACACACCGTACCGGTAGGTTTCATGATGTATGTCACGCCGCAGATCGGCGCCGATGCCGAAGTCACGCTCAACTTAAGACCGACAATCACGCGCATTCTGAGCTATGCGAACGACCCGAATCCTGCGCTGATTGATCCCGTTACGCATATAGCCACCATTAATCGCATACCGCAAATCCAGACACGCGAGATGGAATCCATCCTCAGGGTGCGCAACGGCGACATCGCCGTGCTGGGCGGACTGATGCAGGATACGCGTACCGGCAATACCAGTCAGATACCCGGTATAGGCAGCATTCCCGGCATAGGCGAACTGTTCAAGGCGCGCAACGACAGCAATGGCAAGACTGAACTGGTCATTTTCCTGCGCCCTGTCATCCTGAATCAGGAAAGCCAGTACGACCTGGTGCGCCAGTTCAAAGATCCGACTGCCAGCGACGAATGGCAAAAGGCTACCCGCAAAGCAGAGGTGACACCATGAGCCTGCTGTTCGATGCATTGAAACGCGCGCAAGGTAACGCTGCCAAACCTGTGCCCGATGCAGCGTCACGTTCCGACAGACAATCGCAGACAGACGCAAAGACGCTCCTTACTGCTACCAACAGGCCGAAATCCGGCATCCTGCCTTACGCGGCAGCCGGCCTGGCACTGCTGACAGGAGTAGCAGCATGGTTTATTTACCAACAAAATCAATATATTACAACACCTGCTCAGCAACCTGCTGCGGAAATAGCGGTAATTAAACCCGCGTCGGAACCGGTTGCCGCATCCAGTATTGCGCAAACGAACACGCTGGCAGCCCTGCCACCCACAGCCAGCGGAACAGATGCCTCCGTCAAGAAAGCATGGACGCACCCGCTCACGGCCAAAAAACACCCAAAACGTAAATCCGCCCATCCACCCGCCAGACACGGCATTCAAAGCACTACCCGCGTTGATCCACTCAGGCAAGGTTATCTTGCCCTGTCCCAAGGGCATCTGGATCAGGCGGAACAGCAGTATCTTGAGGTGCTGGCCCAACATCCGCATGAAAAAGATGCGCTGCTGGGACTGGCAGTGATTGCCCAGCGCAAGTTGCAAACAGAACGCGCAGCCGATCTTTACCAGCAGGTATTGCGCGAAGACATGGGCAATGCCACTGCCGCTGCGGGTCTCGTCAGTCTGTCGGTTACGGCAGATCCGGTGGCCGCCGAAAGTCAGCTTCGGGAACTGCTGGACATCAAGCCGTCTGCACCCGAATTGCACTATGCGCTGGGTAATGTATTGGCCCGCCAGCTGCGCTGGGGAGAAGCACAGCAGTCATTTTTCCGCGCCTACAGCCTGAAACCTGGTAACGCGCTCTACGCTTACAACCTGGCTGTCGCACTCGATCGCCTGCACCAGCCTGCCGCCGCCCTGCCCTATTACGAGAAGGCGGCACAACTGAGCAACGATCCGACACTTGACCGGAACGCTATCGACCGCCGAATACAGGAGCTGAGCGGGACAGTATCCCGCTAACGAATGTAAAAGCATTCGTCCACGAAAAACATGAAAGGCACGAAAAAGACAGAACTTGATATTTGGTACGGTTCATTATGGTTCTGTCGCAATTAGTTGTTGAACTAGAATATTGAATTTGAATGTAAAAAATCAACTCACGCGGAGACGCGGAGAGCGCGGAGAAAAACAGAGTAAAAACAAAATATTATAATAACTCTTTCAATATATTACGCATTTAGTTTTGGATTTGGTTCTGGTTATGGATTTTTGGTTTCTCCGCGCTCTCCGCGCCTCCGCGTGAGATATTCCAAATCAAAATTCCAGTTTCAACAAGCAACTACGACAGCGCGTTCATTATCAGAGCCACTTTTTTGAATTCATAAACTACAGTTTGATCGGTTATGTTGTTTTTTATTTTGGTGCTTTTGCGAGCTTTCGCCTTACGGCTAAATGCCTGCTTACCCCATTTCGTGTCTTTCGTGGACAAAAAGGTTTGTTCTTTCTTGTAGCTTTTGTGGACAGAATGGTTTTGTTATAAATTATTTAGTGGACAACACGTACACACTTGCGATGAATACTCTGGATCCACAAGTCGCTCACCAACGCATCGGCGAGGTGCTGATTTCACACGGTCAGATCAACGACGACCAGCTGCGCATCGCCTTGCAACGCCAGAAAAATGACAACAAGCCGCTTGGCGAAGAGCTGCTCGATTTGCATTTCATCAGCGAAGAAACCATGCGTGAGGCCGTATCCGAGGCTGCAGGCTATAAATCCATCAATCTGTCCGGCATCGTGGCCAACGCGGCAGGACTGGCGCTGATCCCCAAGTCTATTGCCATCAAGTACACCCTGTTTCCGGTCAGCTTTGACCCGGCAGCCGGCGATCTGGAGATTGTTGCAGCGAACCCGGATGACATCCTGGCACGTGATGCGATTGCACCTTTTCTGGTTCAGGCAAGCCAAATGGCAGAGCGGCGCATTATTCCCACCTGGCGCATCGCACCCAGCGCTGAAGTGCTCGCCGCGATTGATAAATTCTATGGTCATGAACTCTCCATCGAGGGCGTCCTGTTTGAACTGGAGAGCGGCGAACTCGACCTTAGCGCGCTCACCCAGGCCGGGGTCTCATACAGCCATCCCATCGTTCGCCTTACCGACGCCTTGCTCTCTGATGCGGTTAGCCGTAGCGCATCGGATATTCATTTCGAACCTGAAGAACAGTTTTTACGCATCCGTTACCGTATTGACGGGGTGTTGCGGCCGGTTCGCTCGCTGGCGAAATCGAACTGGATGGCCATACTGGTGCGCCTGAAAGTCATGTCAGGCATGAACATCGCCGAAACGCGCGCACCGCAGGACGGGCGAATTTCACTCTCGCTGTTTGGCCGCCAGATCGACTTTCGCGCGGCTTCTCATCCGACCATCAACGGGGAGAATTTCGTACTGCGAATTCTCGATCGCAAACTCGGCATCGTCAGCCTGGACAATCTTGGCATGACCACCAGCCAACTTACCCTGCTCGAACGCATGCTGGAGCGACCCGAGGGCATACTACTGGTCACAGGCCCGACAGGATCGGGCAAAACCACGACGCTGTATTCGATACTCAACCACCTGAATAACGATGGCGTGAACATCATGACGCTGGAAGATCCGGTAGAGTATCCGCTGGCGCTCACCCGGCAGACCTCCATCTCTGAAACCGTCAAACTGGACTTCTCCAATGGCATTCGCTCCCTGATGCGTCAGGACCCGGACATCATCCTGGTGGGAGAAATACGCGACCACGACACCGCCGAAATGGCACTGCGCGCCGCGATGACCGGGCATCAGGTGTTCTCGACACTGCACACCAATTCTTCCCTCGGTTCGATCTCCCGGCTTCACGATCTTGGCATCGTCGACGACGTATTTGCTACCAACCTGATCGGCATTATCGCCCAGCGACTGGTACGCCGCCTTTGCCCGCACTGCAAAGCGGGCTACAAACCGGATGCTACCGAGCGAAAAATAATGGGTATCGGCCCGGCAGAGAAAATCACCCTTTTTCGCCCGGTCGGTTGTGCTGAATGCGATAACCAGGGCTACAAGGGTCGGCTTGCCATCATGGAAATATTGCGCTTCGATTACGGCCTGATCGAACTGGTAGCACGCCGCGCCAACCTGAAGGAAATCACCCAGTACGCGCTGGCACACCAGTTTATTCCCCTGATCGAAGATGGCGTCCGGCGCATACGCGAGGGACTCACTTCCTTACATGAGGTACGCCGCGTCGTTGATTTCAGCGAACGGACGTCGGAATAATGGCACTCTACCGCTATCGCGCCGTGGATGCACTGGGCAAAGTAGCCAAGGGGGAAACCGACGCACTCAACGAATTTGATCTCGATGCGCAACTTAAAAAGAACGGCCTCGATCTGATTCGGGCAAAACAGCTCAAAGACCGGACCCATACCATCCATAGGATGGCGCGGCGCGACCTGATTAACTTCCTGTTTCAACTGGAAATGCTGTTGCAGGCAGGCGTGCCGATTCAATCCATCCTGTCTGATTTACGCGATACGGATGAAACGCCGAAGATTAAAAATCTGTGCGCCCAGCTTTATGAAAAGATTGATTCAGGTTCGACCCTGTCGGAAGCGCTCGCCGCCAACCCCGGCATTTTTCATGACCTGGTGATCAATCTGGTGCGTGCAGGAGAGGCAACCGGACAATTGCCGTTCGTAATGCAGGAACTCGTCAACTCCCTGAAGTGGCAGGACGAACTCGCGACCAAAACCCGCCAAATATTGCTGTACCCGGCTTTCGTGACACTGGTTATTTCCTCCGTCGTGGTCTTTCTGATGATCTATCTGGTGCCACAGATCGTCGGTTTCATCGCGAACATGGGCGGTGAACTCCCGTTGCAAACAAAGCTGCTGATCCTGGTATCCGGTTTTTTTGTCAAATACTGGTGGCTGATGCTGCCGGCCCCGTTCATCCTGCTTATCCTGTTGATATTACTGGCAAAAGCAAACCCACGCATCAAACGCACGATGCATGCCTCACAGTTGCGCAT